>CAWFCV010000035.1:0-340804 GCA_963814435.1 uncultured beta proteobacterium | reverse complement strand
GAGCTTCCAGTGCGACTTCCTGGCGGTGAGCTTTCCGAAGAGCGCCACCGACATGGAAATGGCGCGGCAGTTGGCCAACGTCGCCGGCGAGTCCTACCGGCACAAGCCGGCGATGATCGCCAAGATCGAACGCAGCGAGGCCATTCCTCAGCTCGAGGCGATCCTGCGGGCCAGCGACGGGATCATGGTCGCGCGAGGCGACCTGGCCGTCGAAGTCGGCAATGCCGCGGTGCCGGCGCTGCAGAAACGCATGATCCGCATGGCCCGCGAGATGGACAAGCTGACCATCACCGCCACGCAGATGATGGAAAGCATGATCAACGCGCCAGTGCCCACGCGCGCAGAGGTCAGCGACGTCGCCAACGCCGTGCTCGACGGCACCGACGCCGTGATGCTGAGCGCCGAGACCGCGGCCGGCATGTACCCGGTGGAAACGGTCGAACACATGGCGCTGATCGCGCTCGAGGCCGAGCGTGCCGAGGACATCCAGCTCGACGCCGATTTCACCAACAAGCACTTCGGCCGCATCGACCAAAGCATCGCGATGGGCGCGCTGTTCACCGCGCACCACCTCGGCTGCAAGGCGATCATCGCGCTGACCGAGAGCGGTTCGACCGCGCTGTGGATGAGCCGGCGCCTGATCCATGTGCCGATATTCGGCCTCACCTCGAAGGCCGGATCGGAGCGCCGCATGGCGCTGTATCGCAACGTGCAGCCGATCCTGATGCCGTCGTACACCGACCGCGACCAGGCGCTGCACGAGGCCGAGCGCCTGCTGGTGCAGCGCGACGTGCTCAAGCCTGGCGACACCTATGCCATCACCTGCGGCGAGCCGATGGGTTACCCGGGCGGCACCAACATGCTCAAGGTGTGTCGGGTCGGCTGAGAGGGCTGCAGTAACCCGCCGGTAACGCGCCCGGCGCTAGTGTTGCGGTCATGGATGACCGAGTGGATTCGCGGCGTCGCCGCTGCGGCGAATGCACGACACTGTCTGCCATGCCGCGCGACCCATCCGCCGGGCCCTCCAGCGACCCCCCCTCAGCGACCTGGCAGCTGCGCCTGCTGGGGCAGCCCGGGCTCGTGCCGTCGACCGGCGACGAGCCGATCGTCCTGCCACCGAAGGATGCAGCCCTGTTGGCGGTGATCGCGCTGTCGGGCCCGGTAAAGGCCGACCAGCTGGCCGCGATGCTCTGGCCCGCCGCGAGCGCCAAGCAGGCCGACACCAGCCTGCGGCAGCGGCTCTTTCGCCTGCGTCGACGTGCCGACCGGCCCCTGGTCGAAACCGGACCGTTGTTGCGTCTGGCCGACGGCGTGCACACCGATCTGACGTCGACGTTGCAGCGCATCGACAGCGACGAGAAGGCCGGCGCACTGGAGTTGCTGGGCAACCATGAGTTCGAAGACCTGCCCGAGCTGGCCCAATGGGTGCGGGCCGAGCGGCGCCGCTGGCGCGAACAGCGCGATGCCGCACTGGCTGCCGCGGCGTCCCGCTGCGAACGCGACGGCGCGATCGCCAAGGGTCTGGCCTACACGCAGCGTCTGATTGAAAGCGACCCGCTGGCTGAACACTCGCAGCGCCGCTTGATGCGGCTGCACTACCTGCGCGGCGATCGCGCCGCCGCCATCGCCGCATTCGAGCGCTTCGAGCAACGCCTGAAGGATGACCTGGGCACCAGGCCGTCGGCCGAGACGATCGAACTGATGGCCACCATCGAACGCGGTGCAACCACGCTGCCGGCGCGGCGCGCGGTGGCCCCGGCCAGCCTGCTGCGCCCGCCGCGGCTGATCGGCCGCACCCGGGAGTTGCACGCACTGCAGCGAGCCTGGTCCGGGGCGCACGTCTTCCTGCTGCAGGGCGAGGCGGGCATCGGCAAGAGTCGACTGCTCCACGACTTCGCCGCCGGCGAATCCGGCGCAGTGACGATCAAGGCGCGCCCCGGTGATGGTGGCGTGGCCTATGCCGTGCTGGCGCGTCTGTTGCGCGCGGTGCTGGCCCAGCATGCGATGGCCTTGTCCCCATCGCGCACACAGGAACTGGCGCTGCTGCTGCCAGAGCTGGGCACGCCGGTGGCGCTGTCAGGCGCGGCGCAGCGCCTGCTGCTGCAGCGGACCATCGAGTCCAGCCTCGCCGAGGCCATGTCGATCGGGCTGCAGGCACTGGTGGTCGATGACCTGCACTTCGCCGACGACGCCAGCATCGACGCGCTGCTGGCGCTGATCGAGGCCGACGGCGGCGGCCTGGCTGGGCTGCGCTGGGGCCTGGCGCAGCGTCCTGCCGAGGCCGGTGGCGCGACTCTGCAGCTGCACCGCACACTCGAAGAGGGCCAGCGCCTCGAGGTGGTTTCGCTCGGCCCGCTGGACACCGCCCAGCTGACCGAATTGGTGGAGTCACTGGGTCTGCCGGAGCTCGACGCAACGCGCGTCGCCCCCGCCCTGTTGCGCCACAGCGGTGGCAACCCGTTGTTTGCGTTGGAGACGCTGCGCGACCTGGTGCTCTCGGGTACGGCTGCCGCGCTCGATGATGGCGGGCGGCTGCCGCAGCCGCCCAGCGTCAGCGCGCTGGTCGAGCGTCGGCTGATGCAGCTGTCACCGGCGGCGCTCAAGCTCGCGCGCGTGGCCGCGCTGGCGGGCACGAACTTCAGCGCCGAGCTGGCGGCCGCCGTGCTCGAGCCTGCATCCGCTCGACATCGCCGAACCATGGCGCGAACTCGAAACCGCGCAGGTCATCCGCGACGGCGGCTTCGCCCACGACCTGATCCTCGACGCCGCACGGGCGTCGGTGCCGGTGCCGATCGGCCAGCTGCTGCACGAGCGCATCGCACGCCACCTGCAATCGCGTGGCGGCCCGAGCGCGAGCGTCGCGCCGCACTGGGCCGGTGCCGCGCTGTGGCTGCAGGCTGGTGAGGCCTATGCGGCGGCGGCCGAGCAAGCGCAGAGCGCCTCGCAACGTACGCACGAAGTGGAATGCTGGAACCAGGCTGCAGCGTGCTTCGATCGCGCCGGCGCTGCGCGAGCGCGCCTTTCGGTCACGCTGCGACAGCGTGCCGGCACTGATCGTGGTGCAGGGTGTCGCGCCGGCACGCACGATGGTCGAAGGGCTGCTCGCGGCGGCGCAGACCGACAACGAACGCGCCTCCGCGCTGATCGCCAAGTCGATGGCTGCCTTGATGGCGGTCGACCACAGTGCGGGCATCGACGCCGCGCAGCGCGCCGGCAAGCTAGCGCGACACCTTGGTGCCACCTGGCTTGACCTCGAAGCCGGGTGCCTGCAGGCGGTGGGGCTGTCGCAGGCCGGGCGTGCGGTGGAAGCGCTGGCCATCATCGAGCCATACCGCGAGTTGGTCGAGCGCGAAGCCGATGCCAAGCAGCGTGGTCGCTTCTGGGCCGACTATGCCTATGCGCTGAATGGCGTTCGCCGCCTGCGCGACACCGCCTTCGCGCTGCAGCAGGCGATCGACAACGCACAGGCGCTGGGCGACCTGGCCGAGCTGGCGACCCTGACTTCCAACTTGGCCACCGTGAAGGGCAATCTTGGCCATATGGACGAGGCGCTGTCGCTGGCGCAGCGTGCGCTCGCGATCCGGGCCGAGCTCGGCGCCACCGATGGCCCCGAGGGCGGCGTGGTGCATGCCTACGTCGGCTTGTACTGCGGCATGAGCGGCCGCTACGGCGAGGCGCTGGAACAGCTCGATGCCGCGATGGCGTGCTTTGCGCGCGACAGGCAAGTCGTGTGGACCGCGGTGGCCGCCAACCACAAGGCGCAGTTCCTGATTGACCTGGGCCAGTTCGCCCGCGCGCGCCAGGCGTTGGAGTACGAGCGCCCGTCGGTCAAGTGGGTGCAGGCTCGCGGAGCCCAAGTGGCCGCGCGCATCGACCGAGCGTTGGGACACTCCGCGGGCAGCAAGCTGCAGGCCGCACTCGACACGCATGGGCGCAGGCGACGACCCGCACGTGCGCATGCAATTGATGCTCGACACCGCCCAGGACCAGGATCCGCACGGCTCGCTGCAGTGCTGCGACGAGTGCCCTGCAACTCGCGCTTCAGCTCGAGTTCGCTGGCGTGGCGATGAAGGCGCGGCTGCGACGCGCGCAGGCGCTGTCGCGCTCGGGCCTGACCGCAGGACGCAGCGCTGGCGATGCGCGAACTGGTCGAACAGATGGCGCAGGTGCAGCCGGCGGATCTGTACCTCGGCGAGGCCTGGTGGATCGCGGCCCAGGTGTTCGACGCCAACGGCGACGGCGACGACTCGTTGCTGGCCCTGGCGCGAGGCGCGCAATGGGTGCGCCGCGTCGCGCTGCCAAGCGTGCCGCAGGAGTTCCGCGACAGCTTCCTGACGCGCAACCCGGTGAATCGCGCGCTGCTCGCCGCCGCGGATCGCCGACTCGCGCGGTAACGAACCGGTAACACAGGGGCGCCTTACCTTTGCGCCGTGCCGCGACGAGAACGCCCCGGTCCGGCAGACGACCCGAAAGGCACGATCGTCATGCTCAAGACGCGGCATTCGATTGCTCGCTCCTGGGTGGCACTGTCGGCGACCGGCGCGGCGCGGCCGCCGATCGCGCGATCACGCTGTCGCCGGTGGTCTCGATGTCCTGGGGTTCGCACCCGGGCACCGCGGTGGAGCCCCACCGCAACCCCGCCGTCGGCTTCTGGCAGCGTTCCTGCGGGCGCCAAGCCGGGCGTGGGCTCGGTCTTCGTGGGGGCGATGGAATACCAGCTGCCCGAAACGCCGCCCTCGCGCGTCCGCTCGGCCACCTTCCAGTTCAGCGGCAAGCAGTCGCAATGCAGCGGCGGCGAGCCGGTGGTGATCGACGTCTACGCCTACCCCGGCAACGGCGGCAGCGAGGTGGCCGACGCCACCGCCGGCACGCGCGTGGCGCAGATGCAGCGCCGACTGCGCCACCAACCCGGCGTTCAACCAGCCGATCGACGTCACGCGATCGTGCGGCAGCTGTCGGTGCCCGCGGGCATCCGCCATGTCGGCTTCAACATGCGCAAGGCCAACAACCGCCAGGGCCCGGGTCTGTTCGGCCTCAGTGCCGGCAAGCTGACGGTGGTGGTGGCCGATCAGGATCTGGCGCAACGCCCGACTCCCGCGGCACCGCCGATGCCCGGCGCGGCGCACCGCGCAGGTCGTGCTGTCGGAGAACTTCGAGGCACCGTCGAGCGGCAACTACATCGTCGTGCGCGCGGGTCAATCGTTCGCGACGCAGCCCGCACCTGGAGCGTCGAGGCCGGCAGCATCGACATCGTCAATGCGCGCGTGCGCACCGAAGCGGCCGCCTTCGACGGAACCAGGCGATCGACCTCGCCGGCTCGCCGGGCGCGGGCGTGTTGTCGACACGCTTTGCCACGAACCCGGGTCAGAACTACCTGCTGACCTTCCACTACGCACGCAACAACGGCATCGGTGCGGTGCCGGCGCGGGCCCGAGTCGAGGTGATGGGCGCGGCGCCGCTGTTGCAGGGCGAAGTGCAGCATGAGTCACCGCGCCTGCCGTTCAACGCCTATCAACAGTACCGCGGCGCCTTCCGCGCCGATGGCGCGAGCGCGACCTTGCCGCTTCACCTCACTCAACGCGGGCAACGCGGGCGTCATGCTGGACGCCGTCTCGATCGCCGCCGTGCCGGCGCCAGCAGGGATGCCCCAGCCAGCCGGCGACCCGATGGCAGGCGCCTCGCCGCAAGCCCCCGGCCCGCAGGCCGGGGTCCCAACGGCCTGATCAAGGCGCTCGGCACGCTGGCGCGCGGCGGCGGCACCAAGGCCGCCGACGACGCCAGCGACGCAAGGGCGGCTCGCCCTGGACCGCCCATCTCATCCGGCGGCGGCACCCACCGCCGACGGTCGACCGCAGTCAACCACACCAGTAAGTCGTGCGCCAAGGCATCGGCATGGGCCATCACGTCATCTCTCGGCCAGGCCGCTCGGCGCAGTGGCCGGACTCTCGCCCGGCGCTGCGCTGCTCGCCTGGCTCACGTGCAGTGCGGCGCAGGCGCAGGGCAGCAAAGCGCCCCTTGTTCAAGTACGTCGGCTCGCCCGACTACCCGGCGCTGCTGAAGGAGCCGGCCTTGCAGAGCCAGCTGCAGGCGCTGGTCGGCAAGCAACTTCCGGCGCTGATGCGCAGCATCAATGTCACAGGCGACATGGGGCTGGCCCACGGTGCGATCGAGATCTCCGGCAACGCGCCGCACAAAGGCGGCGAAGAGGAAGGCGTGATCTGCGTCGACCCCGGCGGCGGCCTGGTGCAGGCCGCGATGCTGTCCAAGGGACGGATCACGGTATTCGCCAAGGATCAAACCTATGAGTTCCTGATGGTCTGCGTCAAGGACTGGATCACGCAGGTCAACTCGGGCCACCGCGATCGCTTCACGCAGCCCAAGAACGTGCAGTTCGGCAAACCGAACTGAGTCGGTCACGCTCACACCACCCACGTCGTCATCCCCAACCGCAGGAGCTCCACATGAAGTCGCTCTTCTTCTTCGACGCCATGATCACGCCGCGCATCATCACCTTCGTCTACTGGCTGCTGCTGTTCGTGGCGCTGGTCGGTGGGGTCGGTGCCATGTTCAGCTTCGGGCGCCTGTCGTTCAGCGGTTTCGCCACCGGGCTGGCCATCATCGCAGGCGGCGCGCTGGGCGCTCGCATCTGGTGCGAGCTGCTGATGGTGCTGTTCAAGATCAACGAGCACACGCAGAAGTTGGCCGAGCGGCCTTGAAGGAGCACAAGCATGTTCACGACCTCCCGTCTGACGGCTGCGTTGATTGCGGCCACCCTGCTCGCGGCCTGCGACAGCGGGCCGAGTGAATCGGAGTACCTCGCGGTGTGCCTGAAGGAAGGGCAGACCCGCGTCAACCAGGCCATCACGAAACAGATGGGCGTCGATCGGGACGCTTACTGCAAGTGCGCCGCCAAGGAGGTGCAGGCGACAGTTTCGCCAGAGGGCCGCCGCTGGATGATGTTCAACATGGAAAACAAGAAGCAGGAGGCACAGGCGCTGCAAGCCAAGCTGAGCGACAAGGAGCAACAGGGCCTGATGGCGGCAGCGCTCCAAGTCTTCGGCAAGTGCGCGCCCGGCGCGAGATAGCGCGCGGCGGCCACGATCAGGCGTTTCAATTCCGTTTCCACGCGAAGGGGGTGAGTCCATGCGAGTCGTGCCTTGGGTCATTGCAGTTGATGGCATTCGCCTTGGTCGCCTGCGACAAGCCGAACGAGTCGCGCCCGGCCGCGCCGGCTGCGAAGGCCAAGCCCGCCGGCCAGGGCGCCGCGACGGCCGAACAGGTGGCCAAGGAAGCCCGCGCCGATGTGAGCTGCCCGGCAAAGAACAAATCCGCCCCGCGGGCCGCCGACGCGCCGGTGGACGACGTGATCGGCGTGCGCCCGGGCATGAGCTACGACGAGGCGCTCAACCAGGTGCTGTGCAGCCACGATCTGCTGGTGATGCAGCTCGACATCACGCGCGGCTTCAACATCAAGACCTATGGCCAGAAGCCGCGTCACGGCTTCGGCGCCCGCTTCGCCGAGCCGCGCGTCGAGTGGACCGCCAAGCGCGCCAAGATCGAAAGCATGGACGACATCGTTGCGCGCAGCGGCAACGCGGCCCGCGACGACATGAAGCCGGGCCAGGCCAAGTGGTACGTCGGCACCATGGGCCTGCCCGGCCAGGAGCGTGTCATCAACGTGGCGCGCGAAGAGCGGTTCGAAGTCGGCGCCAGCCCCACCATCGCCAGCATCGAGCAGGCGTTGCTGAAGAAGTACGGCCCGCCCACCAAGCTGCAGAACAACCAGGGCCAGCGCTACATCACCTGGTCCTACGACCTGGCGGGGCGCCTGGTCACGCAGGGCGCGCCGCTGTTCAACCGCTGCAGCGGCAATGCCAGCCCGAATGGCGGCGTGAACCTGTCGCCCGACTGCGGCACCGTCGTCACGGCCATCGTGATGCCGCTGCGCGAGAACCCCGAGCTGGCCGTATCGCTGCAGGTCGGCGTGGTCGATCAGGCCGGCGGCTACCAGCTCATCACCGGGACGGAGCAGGCGCTGGCGCAGGCCGACCAGCAGCGGCGCGAGCAGGAGACGGCGAAGGCGGCCAAGAACGCGGCGCCGCCGAAGCTGTGACGCGGTGCTAGGGGCCGTTCGACACCCAGGGAGAAGCCGCCCGCGACTCCGCCAGTCGCTTCGCTGTGTCCAAACTGGGAAGGAGCCCGTATGACTCACGCATTCAAGAAGGTCGCCGGCTCGGCGGCTTTGATCGCCCTCACGGCGTTTATGGCCGCCTGCAGCCGCGGGCCGAGCGAAGCGGAGTTCGCGGCAGCTGTGCATCAAGGAAGGCGAGATGGGCGCCAACAAGATGCTGCGCCGGGAAATGGGATTCAACGACGAGACCGGCTGCCAATGTGCGGCGAAGGAAGCCGCGGCCTCCTTGTCGGCGGACGCACGGCAGTCGATGATCCTGAACATGCAGGGCAGGAAGCAGGAATCGCAGGCCGTCATCGCAAAGATGGGCGAGGCCGATCAGATGGCTGCCATGAGTGCCGCGCTCGAACTCTTCAGGAAGTGCGCTGGCCCTGGGCGCTAGGAGGACGGGAACATGAAACGCTTGATCTGCTGCGCGGTACTCACATTCGCCTTTGCCGGCGCGACTCTTGCCCAGGCAAGACTCGATCCGAAGCTGATGAAGAATTTCGGCGGCACCTACATGGTCGATTGCGGCAACAACGCGTCGCCCAAGGCGACGGTGTTCGACGACAGCCTCGTGTTCCTGCATGGCGACAAGCGCGTCGCCGGGGCGAAGGTGCAACTGCAGTCATCGTTCTACGGGAACAGTCCGCCGCCCAATTTCATGATGGCGCTCGCCAGCCAGGCGCCTGGGGGCGAGTTGTACTTCCTGGTCTACCAGGACAAGGCCGGTCCGTACCTGACGGTCGACGGTGACCAGAAGGTCACCGCGGCGATCGGCAAGCCGCTGACCCAGCAGAAATTCCGCCGTTGTGACGGCAGCGCCAAGCCCATGCAAACGGCCGCTGCACCGGCGGCGGCCGCACCGGCAGCGATGGCGGCACCGGCAAAGGGCGGCGGCAACGCACAGAAGACCTTCAAGGGCTACGCGCTGACTGAATTGAGTGCGGCCGGGCTGCTCTACAACCCGCAAGGCGAAAGCCCTCTACTACAAGGCGCTCGGCCCGCTGACCAAGGAGCCGTGGCTGGCGAAGCTCGACGGCCCGAGTTCGGAGGGCCAGGCAATGAAGGTGGCCGATGCCGACTACGTGATGCTCTACACCTGCAAGAACCACGACTGCTACGACAACAACGTCGTGCTGTTGTGGTCGGGCGTGCAGGACGTCGTGTACGGCAAGGTGAATCAGCGCGGCAAGTCGACCTTGATCGGCAACCCACCGCCGGCCGTCGCGGCCGAACTCGAAAAGCTGTGGAAGAAGCAGTTCCGGTCGCAACCGAAGTAGCCGGATCAGAAAGGAAAACTGACATGAAAAAGAAATTGGCGGTCGTAAGTTTCGTGGCCGTTGCCGTGTCAAGCCCAGCCTATGCGCTACAGCACCAAATCACACCGCTGCCGCCCAGCTGACCTGACATGCTCAACCTTAAGGGGACATGGCAGTTCAACGCGAACTGGGAGCCTCTGTTCGATGCGACGAAGGCTCCGGATCCGATGACGAGGAAACGGCCATTCCTCATCAATCCCAAGACGGGCAAGCCTTGGCCGGACTACCAAGTGACAATCAAGATTGCGGCCGGCTCAGTGAAGGGCTCAGGGCCGTGCAGGCTCCCCAACGGCGGCGATCTCAAGTAGTCAACTGCGGCGGCGCCACTAAATGCAGCATCCTCGTGACCTGTCCTATTACGGCAAGTGGCGCTTTACGTGGCCGTCCAGGGAACCCCACCGCCGCTCGCCAGCTCTGCGGTGCGAACCGTGGCTGGACGCAAGCCTGCGAATTGCAATTGAAGCTCCAAATGAGGCCAGACGTTTCCACAGGGAGGATGCGTTCTGCAGATGTGCGGCGAGGGAAGCGAAGGCGACTCTCTTCGCTGACGCAATACGCCGCTCGACAAGCTCCGCACGGTCGGCGTGGTCGATCAGGCCGGTGGCTACCAACTCGTGACAGGCACAGAGCAGGCGCTGGCGCAAGCCGACCAGCAGCGGCGCGAGCAGGAGACGGCGAAGGCGGCCAAGAACGCCGCGCCGCCGAAATTGTGATCCGACCCCGGAAGGAGCCCCGCATGAAACCCGTCGCTTTCACCTTGCTCGCAATGGCCGCCTGCTGCAGCAGTGCCTGGTCGGCCGCCACGCCGCCGCCGACGAGCGTTCGCACCAGCGAGGCCCGAGCGGTCGACGCGGTCACCGGCTCCTTCGTCCTGGAGTGGAACCCGGCCATCGCGCCCGACGGCAAGCCCTACACCAAGTACGTCATCAGCTCGATGTGCAAGTACCAGGGCGTGCCCGACGGCGGCTCGCTCAAGGGGGCCAACGGCGGCCAGATCGAGTGGACCGGCCCGCCGTTCAAGGTCCGCGCCACCTGCGGCTGCCTGGGCAAGACGCCGACCTGGCCGGTGCCGACGCAGCAGCCCAATGCCTATGCGCCGCGCTCGGTGCCGGTGTACGCTGCATGGTTCCAACTGCCTTGCCTGCAGCCGGCGCGCGGGCCGTTGTGATCGGAGACAGGTAACGAACGTGATGGAGGTGGCTATGGACAGGAACCATCGACTGCGCTTTCGGATCGGCGGGCTGTTTGCCGGCATGGCCTTTGGGCTGGGCGTGGCGAATGCGCAGGTCGATGTTGAACGGGCCCGGCAGAACATGGAGCAGGCGGCGCGCGACAACGCGAGTTCGCGCGCGCAGGAACAGGCGCAGCGTGAGTACTGGCGCGCGCAGGAGGCGGCCGAGGCAAACCGCCGCGCAGCAGCAGGCGGACCAGCAGCGACGTTCGCAAGAGCAATCCGACCGCGAAAAGAAGGGCTAGGCTCTCCCAACGGGATGGAGCCCCGGTGGCGGCGCGCCACCGGCGACGTCAGCGGGTGGCAACGCCCAGAACAGTGCTGCCCTCAAGGCCTTGCGCGCCAAGCTGCTGGGCATGCCGCCGTTGCCCGACGAGCGCAATCCGCTGCTCGGGCGCTGGCGCGTCGAAAGTGACGGCAAGCCCCAGCGGAAGGACGAACTGGGGCAGTTGATGGGCATGCTGGCCAACCCCGGCGGTGCCGCTGCCAGTTCACGTTCGGTGATGGCGTCATCGAGTTCAAAGCCGAAGTCTGGGCCAGCATCGATGGGCATGGCGATGACTCGCTCGGCCCGATCGCCTACCGCGCCGACGGCAAGCGGGTGTTTGCGCTGCCGGCCGGGGAGTCGAGCTGATGGGCTTCGACCTCGCCCCTCCGAATCGCGTGGTGGTCGTCAACATCGCGGGCTGCGCCCTGGTGCGTGTGGCTGGCACCGCCACAACGGCACAAAGCGGTCTGGCCGACGCGCGCCACTGACGTCGGGCGTCGTCGCGCCGCCGGCGACCGCGCGGCGCTGAAGTCCTCGACGCCTGCAGGCCGCTGGCGCCGTGGTCGACGGCGCGGCGTTTCGCTGCGGCGACGGCAGCCTGCTCCATGTGAGCCACTGCCAGGGCAACGCGGACGACGCCACCTGCGCGCTCACCGAATTGCACTTGCCCGGGCCTTCAAATGGGCAAGCCGCGCGCCGCGCGGACATCGCCGCGCGGGTCAAGGGCTGTGAAGCCGGCGGCATCCGCTACGGCGCCAACGACAAGCCCGTCTTCGTGCGCTGACAAATCGGAAGGAACACCCATGATGAATCGCCTCATGTCGTGTGCAGCCGCGCTGACGCTGCTGGCCGTGGCCGCACCGGCTGCAGCCCAGACCAGCATTCGTGATCGTGACATCCTCAACCGCGAACACAGCGGCAACCTCTCCTCGGAAGAGCGTGGGCAGCTCGACGGCATCAAGGCTTCCAAGGCCGGGCAGGACGCCAAGCACGAGGCAGGCCTGACGGCCGCGCGGATGCGGGCAGCGCAAGCCCTGCGCAAGACGCCTCCGCTTCCGGCTGAACGCAACGGGCTGCTGGGCAGCTGGCGACTGCGCGACGACCAGCGGTCCAAGGCGGGTGCGGTCGACGTGCTGACCAGTAATCGCAGTAGCCTCGCCGAGTCGCTCGCGGCGCTCTCGAGTTTCGATAAATTTGTGTGCCAGGTGGATTGGGGAGGCGGCATTACCTTTATGCCATCAACCTTTTCGTGGCGTAAGGCCGGCGGACGCTCGGTGGAAGGAGCGCCCATCGCGTACCGCAGCGGGCGCGGCGGCGCCAAGGAGGTCACTGTTGCCATAACCGACTACGACTCCGCGATGGCCTTCGAAATCGCCAGCCCGAATTCCATTGTGGACGACAAGGGCTGCGTACTGGTGCGGGTCGCTGCGCCTGCGGCGAATGCCGCGGCGAATGCGACGACTGCGCCGGGCTATCCGCGAACGGCGGCGCCAAGCCCATCGGCGTCGCCGGCAGCAGGCATGGCGCCGCAAGTGGCCGCCGCGGCGAATGCGACGAACGCGAAGCTGGCGGTTGGACCTGACGCAGGCGGCTATCTCTGTCCCGATGGGCGGCAGCTTTACGTGAAGAGCTGCTATGACGAGGCATCGGATTCGACATGTGGCGTGGTGAACATGCATCTGCCGCCGCGAAGTGAGTTTCACTTTCAAGTGGTGACGACCGAGATACGTTCGGAAGTCCTGTCACGTGTCACCGCATGCAAGATCCTCCCGCTGCAGTTCATGAACGGCACGGTCAGTCTGGTGCTGCCGAAATCAGCCCCGCCATAGCAGACGCCCAAGGCGACGCTGTACGACTTCGACGCCAACGAGATGCTGCAGTCGATCACCTGGTTCCAGCCGGCCAAGGACTCCGACATGCCACTCGTTTCCATGCGCCAGTTGCTCGACCACGCCGCCGAGCACACCTACGGCATCCCGGCCTACAACGTCGACAACCTCGAGCAGGTGCAGGCGGTGATGCAGGCCGCGGCCGAAGTCGGCGCGCCCGTCATCCTGCAGGCCAGCGCCGGGGCGCGCAAGTACGCCGGCGAGGCCTTCATCAAGCACCTGATCCTGGCCGCGATCGAGCAGTTCCCCAACGTGCCTCTGGTGATGCACCAGGACCATGGCCAGAGCCCCGAAATCTGCCGCGGCGCGATCGGCCTGGGCTTCTCGTCGGTGATGATGGATGGCAGCCTGGAGGCCGACGGCAAGACGATTGCCAGCTACGACTACAACGTCGAGGTCACGCGCAAGGTGGTCGACATGGCGCATGCCACCGGCGTCACCGTCGAAGGCGGCGACCGCACCTGGCAACGCGCGCACGGGGGTCGCCAGTTCATCGGCGCCGCCAGCAGCGGGCGCGATGCCGAAGTCTTCGACGGCCTTGCAGGTCGCTGGCGTCGTGGACGACGGGGCGACCTTTCGGTGCGGCGACGGCAGCCTGCTGCACGTGAGCCTATGCCAGGGCAACGCGGGCGACGCCACCTGCAAACTCACCGAATTGCACCTGCCGGGCCTGCGGGTGGGCAAGTTGATGCGCCGCGCGGACATCGACGCCCGGGTCAGAGGTTGTGAAGCCGGCGGCATTCGCTACACCGCCGATGACAAGCCCGTCTTCGTGCGCTAACGCGAAAGTGGAAGGGGAACACCGATGATGAGTCGCCTCATGTCGTGTGCAGCCGCGCTGACGCTGCTGGTCGTGGCCGCACCGGCTGCAGCGCAATACGTCGACCCACAGACGTGCTCAGGCACGGCCGCGTGCGATTCTGCCCGGAGGCAAAAAAGTGACAATGACGCGGCCTACGAAGAGGCAGCGAAGCTTAGACCGCAGAAGAGGGAGAAAGCCGAGCAGGAGCGACGGCGCGCTCTGCTCAAGGCGCCGCGGCTTCCGGCTGAGCGCAACGCGCTGCTGGGCAGCTGGCGCCTCGACGCCGGCGAGCGATCCACTGTGGGCGGGCCCGGCCAAGGGTGGTCCAGTCGCGAAAGGGCCGCCAGAGAGTTGATAGGTGCGCTCTCCATTGCGGGTCTCAAAGAGATCGCCTGCGCTGCTTCCTACAGTGGAGACGTGAGCTTTACGCCGTCAACCTATACCTATTCGGTACGCGGGAGCGCTGGCTCTGCGGGAGGTCCCATCGCGTACCGCTCCGCCGTCCTCGGCGGCAAGCCGGCCATTGCTGCGATACCCGGCGACAGCCGCAGGTCATGATGGTCTTCGCATCGGCGAGCCCGGATCGCATCGTGGCGGAAGATGGCTGCACGCTGGTGCGGGTCGGTTCGCCTGCGGCCAATACCGCGGCGAACGCGACGGCTGCGCCAAGCAGCGCGCACTCTGGAGCCGCAAATTCATCGGTACCCCCGGCGGCAGGCGCGGCGCCGAAGTCCTCGACGGCCTTGCAGGTCGCTGGCGCCGTGGGTGTCGTGGTCGACGGGGCGGCCTTTCGCTGCGGCGACGGCAGCTTGCTGCACGTGAGCCAATGCCAGGGCAACGCGGACGACGCCACCTGCAAGCTCACCGAGATGCACCTGCCGGGCCTGCAGATGGGCAAGCCGGTGCGCCGCGCGGACATCGCCGCGCGGGTCAAGGGCTGTGAAGCCGGCGGCATTCGCTACGGCGCCAACGACAAGCCCGTCTTCGTGCGCTGACGCAAATCAGGGGCGGCCACAGCCGATTTGGAGGTCTCAACATGAATGCAAACGCCCGACGGTGTGTCCGATGGCTGTTGGTTGCACTGCTGGTGCCGTGCGCGATGGCGCAGACACCTGAACAGGATCGCCGGCGCGAATACGACCGCCAGCAGGACGAACAACGCCAGGAGCAGCAGCGCCGGGCGCAGGAGGAGATGCAACGGCAGCAAAAGTCAGCAGAAGACGCGAGCAAGCGGCAGCAGCAGTCGTACGACGAAACGACGAAAAACATAGACGATCATCGCAAGCGGCAGGCGCAAGCTGCGCCGGGCGGCAACAGCGCGGGCACTGGAGCCGGCGGTACCGATCTCAGGGCGCTAGGACAGACGATGCTGCGCGAGCCGCCGCTGCCGGTCGAACGCAACGTGCTGCTGGGCAGCTGGCGCCTGGAAGGCGGTGGCCAGCAAAGCAAGGTCCTCGAGTTTGGCCTCACTGGGAAGGGCGCTACCCCTGGGATGGGCGAGCTGATGGGATACATGAAGAGTATCGAATCCGGACAGTTGGCCTGCGACATGTCATTCGGGCGCGGCATGACCTTTACGCCTACAACATTCTCGAGCGGTGGGGCCGCCGGCATCGCAGGTGGACCCGTCGCCTACCGCAGTCGAAAAAAACAAATCATTGTGGCCATACCCGGCGATAGCCGCGCGAACCCGATGTTCTTCGAAATCGTAGGCCCGGATCGCATCGTGTCAAAGATCGGCGGCTGCGCACTGGTGCGGGTCGGTGCGCCTGAGACCCGGGCCGCGACGAATGCCACGACTGCGCCGGGCAATGCGCGCACATCGGCCGCGAACTCATCGGTGCCGCCAGCAGCAGGGCAGATGCCGCAATTGGCCGCCGTTGCGCCTGCGCCGCCGCGGTCCACGCTTTCGCGCCCGTCGCCCGAGGTCTGCCGCAACACGCTGCTCGACCAGCTCGGTGTCGTCGGCGTCAATCAGGTGCGGGCGATGTCCGACGTGCGCTTCAAGGAAATGGCGATCGAAGGCAAGGTGCCGAACACGAACAACCTGCGCATCGACCTGCGCGGCAGCGCCTGCGACGACCCGCGCGTCAAGGCGACGTTGTACGACTTCGACGCCAACGGGATGCTGCAGTCGATCACCTACGTCTGGGATCGACCGGCCGGGCCCGCGCCGGCGCCGATCTTCCAGGAACGCGTGGCCCAGCTGTCGCGCTTCCACTCGCTGCCGCCACCGCAGACACCGGGACGACTGCAGGCCGACACCTCGTTGGGGCGCCTCATCGTCCAGGACATGCCGGAACGCAATCTGCTGCTCGAAGCCTACTCGGCACCGAAGTAGCGGAGGAGTCTGCGATGCACACCGGCAACGAACGGCGGCCGGCGCTGCCCGCCAGCAAGAACCCGCGGCTCGGTCGCTGGGCGCTGCCCGGTGCAGGCGCAGCCAATGGCGCTGGCCTGGCCGGCCAGTTGGAAAACCTGCTGGGCGGCAGCACCCGCTCGATGCTGTTCGGCACGGGCCCGATCGAGTTCCGCCCGGACACGGTGGTCAACGGCGGTGGGCAAGCAGCCTTCGGGCAGCGACGGCGGCCGGCGCGGCGCCGAAGTGGCCCAGCGCCAGGTGACCGTCGCAATTGCAGGGCCAAGCCGACCTGGCACGCGTGGTGCTGCAGGACTTGCCGGAACGCGAGCTGGTGCCTGGAGGCCTGCGCGCCGCCCGAGTGACCCTCTCTTGAGGCCGCTCAAACGGCCGTGCCGGAAAGAGGTCGCTCGGGGACGCTGATGGCTGCAAAGTCGCTTCTTCGAGCGTGTTCCCCCTTGTCCACGGCGTCGTCGGCCCCGATGGCGACTCGTAGAATCGCCGCATGGTCGCGCGCCATTGTGCGGGCGAATCGAATCCCCCTCAGCAAGGACCTCCACCATGGCACTCGTGTCGATGCGACAACTACTGGACCACGCCGCCGAACACGGCTATGGCATTCCGGCCTTCAACGTGAACAACCTCGAGCAGGTGCAGGCGGTGATGACCGCCGCGGCTGAGGTTGGCGCGCCCGTCATCCTGCAGGCCAGTGCCGGCGCGCGCAAGTACGCGGGCGAAGCCTTCATCAAGCACCTGATCCTGGCCGCCACCGAGGCCTACCCGAATGTGCCGCTGGTGATGCACCAGGACCATGGCCAGAGCCCGGAGATCTGCAAGGGCGCGATCGACCTCGGCTTCAGCTCGGTGATGATGGACGGCTCGCTGCAGGCCGACGGCAAGAGCATCGCCAGCTACGACTACAACGTCGACGTGACGAAGAAGGTGGTCGACATGGCGCACCGCCAGGGCATCACCGTCGAGGGCGAGCTCGGCTGCCTGGGGTCGCTGGAGACGATGAAGGGCGACAAGGAAGACGGCCACGGCGCCGAGGGCACGATGACGCGCGAGCAGCTGCTCACCGACCCCGAACAGGCCGCCGACTTCGTGAAGAAGACCCAGCTCGACGCGCTGGCCATCGCCATCGGCACCAGCCACGGCGCCTACAAGTTCAGCCGCAAGCCGACCGGCGACATCCTGGCCATCAGCCGGATCAAGGAGATCAACAAGAGGATCCCCAACACCCACCTGGTGATGCATGGCAGCTCCAGCGTGCCGCAGGACCTGCTCGAGCAGATTCGCCAATTCGGCGGCAAGATGAAGGAGACCTACGGTGTGCCGGTGTCCGAGATCCAGGAGGCCATCAAGTACGGCGTGCGCAAGATCAACATCGACACCGACATCCGGCTGGCGATGACCGGCGCCGTGCGCAAGTTCCTGGCCGAGAACCCCGACAAGTTCGACGCACGCGAGTGGCTCAAGCCGGCCCGTGAGGCCGCGTACCGGATCTGCAAGGAACGCTACTTGCAGTTCGGCTGCGAGGGCCGCGCTGGCAGTATCAAGCCGGTGGCGCTGACCGCGATGGCGCAGAAATACAGCCTGGGCGCGCTGGCGCAGACGGTGGTTTGACCGCCTGATCGATCTGCCCGACCCGCCCGCTCTGCAGGAGCCGGTGGGTCATTTTCATTGCGAAGCCGAAGGCACAATAGCCGCACTTCCTCGGCTACAGGCGACCCGCACCATGACCGGCGCGCTCTATGAATCCCGGCTGCACTCGCTGCCGCTGATCGCGCGCGGCAAGGTGCGCGACAACTATGCGGTCGGCGACGACCGGATCCTGATGGTGGCAAGCGACCGCATCTCGGCCTTCGATGTCGTGATGAGCGAGCCGATCCCGGGCAAGGGCGAAACGCTCACGCGCATGGCGCTGTTCTGGTTCGATCGGCTCGCGCATGTGGTGCCCAATCATCTGACGGGTATCGCGCCCGAATCCGTGGTCACGCCCGACGAGGTGGACCAGGTGCAAGGGCGCTCGATGCTGGTGAAGCGCCTGCAACCGCTGCCGATCGAGGCCGTGGTGCGCGGCTACCTCGCCGGGTCAGGCTGGAAGGAATACCAGCAGTCGGGTACCGTTTGCGGTGTGGAGCTGCCTACGGGGTTGAAGAACGCGTCGCGCTTGCCGAACCCCATCTTCACCCCCGCCACCAAGGCCGCTGCGGGAGACCACGACGAAAACATCTCGTTCGAGCAGGCGTGTCGGATGATCGGTAGCCAGTTGGCCGAGCAGGTGCGCGACGCCTCGATCAGGCTTTACCGGGAAGCGGCCGACTATGCCTACAACCGGGGGATCATCATTGCCGACACGAAGTTCGAGTTTGGCCTCGACGCCGACGGCACCTTGACACTGATGGACGAGATTCTCACGCCAGACTCATCGCGGTTCTGGCCAGTGGCTTGGTACCGCGAGGGCGAGAATCCGCCGAGTTACGACAAGCAGTACTTGCGGGATTGGCTGGAGCAGGTGCGGGTTGACGGTGGGGCATGGAACAAGAGAGCGCCGGCGCCCAAGTTGGACATAGCAATCATTGAGGAAACGAAGTCTGCGCTATGAACGTGCCTGGCAGGCGCTAACTACACTAGGTTCCACGTGCAATCAAGACTAATTGAGCAACTTGAAGCCTCGATTCGGTCCAGCCCCAACCGAACTGAATGGGCTCGATCGATGTGTCGGCAGGCGTCGCACTACGCACGTCAAGGAATCGTAGATCAGGCAACTCAAGCCATTGATTCGGTTCGTCGGAGCTTTGGGGTAGCACTTGAACCTGAAGTAGCTTCGTGGCTGATGCTGGCGGAAGGGATTCTTCACTTCTCAAACGGAGACTTCCCGCATGCCCGTGATCGAGTTCAACGTGCGCATGGGCTTGCTGTATCGATGCATGCGACGCGCGCGGCGCCGGCGTGCGCGGCGTGGTTTGCTCATATTGAGTTCAATCTGAGCAACTTCACGAGGATGGCCCAACTATTGGAACAGGCACTCACTGAGGCCAGAGCAGATGACCATCAGGCACGCGCAAGAGCTTCGCTTGTGATGGCCGATGGACTGCACTTTTCTGGAAGCTTCCAGCAGGCTCGGCCTTGGTATGACGCGACAAGACTACATGCTACCCAAGAAGGGGACGAGGCGACGTTGAGCGCGATGTTTCACAACGTTGCGGCATTTAGAGCGGCAAATATTCGCCTTGCGCACGCACTCAATGAGCAGTTGCCCGAAGAAGCGCGCCGCGCAACGCTGGAAGCATCATCGGCATCAGCCTACGACGCGGCCATCGGGACGCGATCGCTTAACTCCTTGATTCCGCTTGTATCGGGCCAACTACTTGTCGTCGAGGGCAGACTCGAAGAAGCTACGAATTGCCTTTCTAAGATAGCCGTCGATCAATTGCCGCAACGGCTGCGAGCCCTGCTATTCGCGGACCTCGGGTGGTGCGCGAGTAACTTGGGCAGCATTGACAGCGCCAAAGACCTTTGCCAATCCGCCGTCATAGCCTTGGAACAGGACATCGACGACGACGACGCTGCTTATGCGATGGCTCGCCTCTCAAAGATGTATCAACTATTTGGCGATGCGAAGATATCTGCGGACTTGGCTCTAAGGGCAAAGGCGGCATTTGGTCGCCATCGTCAAACTCAGCAATCCGTCCGGAACCTGTTGAAGAACCTGAGCGAATCAATCACTCACTCAGCCAAGTAGGCGAAAAAAAGCCCGGTCGAAACCGGGCTCTGCTGGCTGTCCGCGAGCCTCAGGGCTTGTTGCCCGTCGGGAACGGCCATGCGGCCGCCGGACTCAATGCCGTCTTTGCTGCCGGCGCAGCCGCCGCTGGGGCAGCCTTCTTTGCAGGAGCCTTCTTCTTTGCTGCAGCTTTCTTCTTCGCGGGCTTTCTTCGCAGCCTTCTTCTTGGCAGCCTTCTTCTTGGCCGGCGCCTTCTTCTTCTTGGCGGCGGCCTTCTTCTTGGCCGGTGCCTTCTTCTTGGCAGCGGCCTTCTTCTTCGCAGGCGCCTTCTTCTTGGCAGGTGCCTTCTTCGTCGCAGGCTTCCTCGCAGGCGCCTTTTTCTTGGCCGGAGCCTTCTTCTTTGCCGCAGCCTTCTTAGCCGGAGCCTTCTTCTTCGCAGTTGCCATTTCGATCTCCTTGATCAAGTTGCGAAAAGCACCTCGCCGCATTCGCGGCTTGGCGATTCACCGTCTGGGTTTCGGCCGCATCTGAGATACGGCTCGACCCCCTTTCGGTGAATGGGGGTGTGTTGATGCTCGCCAGTTCTATCGACAACGATGCATCAGCCACGGGTCTTGATCTCGTCACACCGGGGTGGCACTGCGACGTGCGCAGTGCATCAATCCCAGCTCAGTGCGCCACCGGATTGGTATTCGATGACGCGGGTTTCAAAGAAATTGCGTTCCTTCTTCAGGTCGATCATTTCGCTCATCCACGGGAACGGGTTTTCCTCGTTCGCGAACAGCGGCTCCAGGCCGATCTGCGTGGCGCGGCGGTTCGCGATGTAGCGCAGATAGCCCTTGAACATCGACGCGTTCATGCCGAGCACGCCGCGCGGCATGGTGTCTTCGGCATAGCGGTACTCCAGATCCACGGCCTTGGAGAACAGTTCCTTGATCTCGGCGCGGAACTCGGGCGTCCAGAGGTGCGGATTCTCGAGCTTGATCTGATTGATCAGGTCGATGCCGAAATTGCAGTGCATCGACTCGTCGCGCAGGATGTACTGGTATTGCTCGGCGGCGCCGGTCATCTTGTTCTGCCGACCGAGCGCCAGGATCTGCGTGAACCCGACATAGAAGAACAGGCCTTCCATCAGGCAGGCAAAGACGATGATGGACTTGAGCAGCGTCTGGTCCGCCTCGGGCGTGCCGGTCTTGAACATCGGATCCATGATCGCGTCGATGAACGGGATCAGGAATTCGTCCTTGTCGCGGATCGACTTGATCTCGTGATAGGCATTGAAGATCTCGCCGTCGTCCAGCCCGAGCGATTCGACGATGTATTGATACGCGTGCGTGTGAATCGCCTCTTCGAATGCCTGGCGCAGCAAGAACTGACGGCACTCGGGCGCCGTGATGTGCCGGTACGTGCCCAGCGTGATGTTGTTCGCGGCCAGCGAGTCGGCGGTGACAAAGAACCCGAGGTTGCGCTTGACGATGCGGCGCTCGTCTTCGGTCAGACCGTTGGGATCCTTCCAGGTCGCGATGTCGCGCGACATGTTGATCTCTTGCGGCATCCAGTGGTTGGAACAGGTCGCGAGGTACTTCTCCCACGCCCACTTGTATTTGAACGGCACCAGTTGGTTGACGTCGGTCTGGCCGTTGATGATGCGCTTGTCGGCCGCCGAGACGCGGCGTGCGCTCGGAGCATGCACCGATGAGAGGGTTGCACCGCCGAGTGTCTGAATGCGCTTCGGTGTCGGCACCGACACCTCGGTCAGGTGCGTTGGAAGCTCTGGCGACAGGAGAAGCGTTGCTCCCGTTGCCTGCCTAGGCATCGGCACCGCGTTTCGCTGAGGGATCGTCGATGGGACTCTGATTTCGTCTTCCCAGACCAGCATGTGAGCGCTTCCTGTGGTTGTGGATTATGTGAGTGTTGCGTTCAAACACCAAGCACTTCTTGACATTTCAGCACCCACGTTGTTGCGAACCCGCATCGTTGCGCCGCGCGACTTACCGCGTTCGCGGCATCGATCGCACGAGTGTGCGACGCGTGTACGTGATGCGCGTGATGCACATGGCGAGCCGCGCCTCGCGCGTCATTGGCAGGCTTCGCAATCAGGGTTGTCGATCGAGCAAAATTTCACGTCTGATGCGGGTATCGCGTCGTCAATCGCATGGGCCTGTAGGGCCGCAGCATCGAGCGACGCGCTGCTCGCGTTGGGCACCGAATTCAACGCGCCGGACTTCACCGTGGACTTCTCGGCGTGCGTGGCGCCCATGGTGCGCAGGTAGTAGGTGGTCTTCAGGCCACGCAGCCACGCGAGCTTGTAGATCTCGTCGAGCTTCTTGCCCGACGCACCGGCCATGTAGATGTTCAGCGACTGCGCTTGGTCGATCCATTTCTGGCGCCGCGCGGCCGCCTCGACCAGCCAGTGCGCCTCGACTTCGAAGGCGGTGGCATACATCTGCTTGATGTCGTCGGGCACGCGGTCGATGCGCCGCAGGGACCCATCGAAATGCTTCAGATCCATCACCATCACGTCGTCCCACAGCCCCAGGCGCTTGAGGTCGCGCACCAGGTACTCGTTGACGATGGTGAACTCGCCCGACAGGTTGGACTTGACCGACAAGTTGCCGAAGCATGGCTCGATCGACGCGTCCACGCCGATGATGTTGCTGATGGTGGCCGTCGGGGCAATCGCGACGCAGTTGGAATTGCGCATGCCGTGGCCGGCGATGCGCGCGCGCAGGGCCGTCCAGTCCATCGTCGACGAGCGGTCGACCTCCACATACTGGGCGATCGACGCGGCGTCGCCCGGCGTGGCGCCGCGCTGTTCGGCCAGCAGGTCCAGCGTATCCTGCGGCAGGATGCCGCGGTCCCATAGCGAGCCGCGGTAGCTGGAGTAGCGGCCCCGCTCTTCGGCCAGCTCGGTGGAGGCCCAGTAGGCGTGGTAGCACACGGCCTCCATCGAGCGGTCGGCGAACTCGACGGCCTGCTGGGACGCGTACGGCACGCGCAGCTGGTAGAGCGCGTCCTGAAAGCCCATGATCCCCAACCCCACCGGCCGGTGACGCAGGTTGGAGTCGCGCGCCTTCTTGACCGCGTAGTAGTTGATCTCGATGACGTTGTCGAGCATCCGCATCGCGGTGGCAATGGTCTTCTTCAGCTTCGCCTGGTCGATCTGGCCGTCGGCCAGGTGCTGCGCCAGATTCACCGAACCGAGATTGCAGACCGCAATCTCGCTCGGGCCGGTGTTCAGCGTGATTTCAGTGCACAGATTGGATGAGTGCACGACACCCACATGCTGCTGCGGCGAGCGCACGTTGCAGGCATCCTTGAACGTGATCCAGGGGTGCCCGGTCTCGAACAACATCGTGAGCATCTTGCGCCACAGGTCGCGCGCCGGCAGGCGCTTGTAGAGCTTGAGTTCGCCTCGCTCGACCTTGTCCTCATAGGCCTGGTAGGCATGCTCGAAGTCGGCGCCGAAACGATCGTGCAGGTCGGGGCAGGTGGATGGCGAGAACAAGGTCCAGTTCCCGCCCTGCAGCACGCGTTTCATGAACAGGTCGGGAATCCAGTTCGCGGTGTTCATGTCGTGGGTGCGCCGCCGGTCGTCACCGGTGTTTTTGCGCAGCTCGAGGAATTCCTCGATGTCCAGGTGCCAGGTCTCCAGGTAGGCGCAGACCGCACCCTTGCGCTTGCCGCCCTGATTGACCGCCACCGCCGTGTCGTTGACCACCTTGAGGAACGGCACCACGCCCTGACTCTTGCCGTTGGTGCCCTTGATGTAGGAGCCCAGCGCGCGCACCGGCGTCCAGTCGTTGCCCAGCCCGCCCGCGTACTTGGACAGCAGCGCGTTTTCCTTCAGCGCCTCGTAGATGCCATCCAGGTCGTCGGCCACGGTGGTGAGGTAGCAGCTGGACAACTGCGACCGCTGGGTGCCGGCATTGAACAGCGTGGGCGTGCTCGACATGAAGTCGAAGGTCGACAACACGTCGTAGAACTCGATGGCCCTTGCCTCGCGGTCGATCTCGTTGAGCGCCAGGCCCATCGCCACGCGCATGAAAAACGCCTGCGGCAACTCGATGCGCTGCTCACCCACGTGCAGGAAGTAGCGGTCGTACAGCGTTTGCAGACCAAGGTAGTCGAACTGGAGATCACGCTGCGGCTTCAGCGCCGCGCCCAGACGCGCCAGATCGAACTGGCGCAGCCTCGGGTCGAGCAGATCGTGTTCGACCCCTCGGGCGACGAACTGCGGAAAGTACTCGGCGTAACGGATCGCCATCTCGGCCTGGTCGACCTCTTCGCCGAGAATCTCCTTCCGAATCGTGTGCAGCAGCAGCCGCGCCGTCGCCCGGGTGTAGGCCGGTTCCTTCTCGATCAGCGTGCGCGCCGCCAGGATGGCCGCCTTGTGCACCTCGTCGATCGGCACGCCGTCGTAGAGGTTGCGCCGGGTCTCGGCCATGATCGGATCGGCCTTCACGTCGGCGCCCAGATCGGCACAGGCGGCCTCGATCAGCGCCTGCAGCTTGGGCAGGTCCAGCGGGACGCGCCGTCCGCCGTCGGTGACGTGCAACGTGGCTTGGCGCGGCGGCGTGGCGGCCGCCACCTGCCTGGCGCGCTCCTGGGTCCGGCGCTCGCGGTACAGCACGTAGGCGCGCGCCACCTCGTGATGGCCGCCACGCATCAGACCGAGTTCGACCTGATCCTGCACATCCTCGATGTGAAACGTACCACCGCCCGGACGCGAGCGAAGCAAACCGCGCACCACCGTCTCGGTGAGCACGTCGACGGTTTCTCGCACGCTGGCCGATGCGGCACCTTGTGTGCCGTGCACCGCCAGAAACGCCTTCATCAGCGCCACGGCGATCTTGTTCGGCTCGAACGCGACCACCGCGCCGTTGCGGCGAATGATCTGGTAGCCCGCGTAGGCTGTTTCGGTGACCATCGCGGCGGTGATGGCCTGCGATTGCACGAAGGCCTCGGCGACGGCGCGGGCGGACGCTGATTGCATGGGTTCCCCTCTTGTAGTCTCAACTCGAAATGAAGGCTCGATGGCAAACGAACTGCGGACCTGCGGCGCGGGCGAGCGGCGGCGAGTGTCAGCGATGAATGCGTTGCAGCCAATTCGACGGCGCAACGGTCATCGACGCCCGCCAGAGGTGAATCCGTCGCCGCGCACGGTGGGCCGGCCCACCCGCCGCTGTGCATGCAATCGCCACGCCGACTTCTCAGCCAATGCTGCCGGCGCTCGAGACATGGCGGGTGGTTTCACGTGGGCAGCAGCATAGCATGGACAAACACTATATCTGGGGCCCGGAGGCGCTTCAACCACTAGCGGTAGCGTGATTGCCCCTCTTGACGTGGCGCGCGGTTTTTGCGTTGCGGTGCATCGGCAGCGCGCTGCGCTCGACCAACGCGCGGATGCGCCGCGAATGCACAGGGCCGCGCCGCCGCAGACCGCGTGTTTGCTGGCTCACCGCGGTTTTTTGCCGTCACGACCGCATCGTTGCTCAAGCCGATGCGAACGGCACACGTGCGGACTTCCAGCGCAGGCGCCGCGCCAGCAACGCCCAATCAAACCCTTGTCCCGGGTCGAGTTTCCGCGTCGGCGCGACATGCTCGTGACCCACGACTTCGACGATGCGATAACGCCGGCCGAGCGCGCGCAGCAGCAGGATTAGCGCGTCGTATTGGGCCGGTTCGAAGGTCTCGCCCTCGAGTCCCTCGAGCTCGACGCCGATCGAGTAGTCGTTGCAATTGCTGCGTCCACGCCACGTGGAGTTGCCCGCATGCCACGCGCGCTCGTCGCAAGAAACGAACTGCAACAATTTTCCGTCGCGGCGAATCACGAAGTGCGCCGAGACGCGCAGGTCGCGGATGCTCGCGAAGTACGGATGGGCGTCCCAGTCGAGTCGGTTGGCGAACAGCTGCTCGATGCCATCGCCCCCGTACACCCCCGGCGGCAGGCTGATCGAATGCAGCACCACCAAAGACACGTCGCCCTTGACCGGACGGCTGTTGAAGTTGGGCGACCGGCACCGTACCGCGCGCCACCACCAGCCGTCGCGCCAGGCGCCACCAGGCACGTCAGAAGCCGGTGTCGCCGCGCTCGCCGACATGATCGGCCACGTTGACGCCCAGCCGCGCCATGCGGTAGCGCATCTGCCGCAGCGACAGGCCCAGGCTCGCACCGGCCGCGGTCCGGTTGAAGCGATGCTGCTCCAATGCGCGCACCAGGATGTCGCGTTCGATGTTGTCCAGATGGGTGGCCAGGTCGTTGGGCAGCGCAGCAGGGTCGGCAGGCGAGGCTTGCGCCGCGGCGCTGGCGGCATGCAACGCGTCGAGGTCGACGATGCCGCTGTCGACGAACACGTCGTCGGCCAGCCCGAGGTCGGCCCACTCGATGGTCTCGCCGCTCGACAGCGCGACGGCGCGGTGCAGCAGGTTCTCGAGTTCGCGCACATTGCCCGGAAACGCGTAATCCGAGAGGTGAGCCATCGCCTGCTCCGACAGGCGCGGCGCGGGCGACACCCCGGCCTCGCCGGCGATGCGCGACAGCACCAGGTCGCAAATCGCCGGCAGATCGTCCATGCGCTCGCGCAGCGGCGGCACGCGGATCTGGATGACGTTCAACCGGTAGTACAGGTCCTGCCGGAAGCGCGCTTCGTGCACCTCGGTGGCCAGATCCTTGTGCGTGGCGCTGACGACGCGAACGTTGATCGGCGTCTCGGTGACTGCGCCCACGGGGCGCACCGATCGCTCCTGGATCACGCGCAGCAGTTTGCTCTGCATCGCCAGCGGCAGATCACCGATCTCGTCGAGAAACAGCGTGCCGCCCTGGGCGGCCTGCACGAAACCCTCGCGATCTTCGTGCGCGCCGGTGAACGAGCCTTTGCGATAACCGAAGAACTCGGCTTCGAGCAGCTGCTCGGGGATTGCACCGCAATTCACGGCGATGAACGGCTGCTCGGCGCGGCTGCTGCAATCGTGAATGGCCCGAGCCACCAGTTCCTTGCCGGTACCCGATTCGCCTTGCACCAGCACCGGCGCCATGCTGCGGGCGACACGTTCGACCAGCGAGCGGACCTGCTGCATGGCCACCGAACGGCCGGCCAGCCGCGACAGCGCCGGATGCAAGCGCGTGGCCTCGGCACCGGCAACGCCGCCACGCGGCGGCGCCGCCGCCGCATCGTCGCGCGCCGCCGCCGCCAGCGCTGCCGCGGCAATCGTCGGGGACCGCCCGAGTGCCGAGGCCACCACGCTGCGAAACTGCCGCAGGTCGACCGGCTTGGTCAGGTAGTCGAACGCGCCGGCCTTCAGCGCCTCGACTGCACCCTCTGCCGAACCGTAGGCGGTGATCACGATCGTCTTTTCCCGCCGTCGCGCCGATTCCAGGCGCTTGAGCAGTTCGAGCCCTGTCCCGTCGGGCAGGCGCATGTCGGTGATCACGGCGCTGTAGGTGCGGTCGGTCAGGCGCTGCCAGGCGTCTTCCACGTTGCCTGCGGTCTCGACGTCGTAGCCCTCGCGCAGCAAGGTCAGTTCGTACAGCGTGCGCAGATCAGGCTCATCGTCAACGACGAGCAAACTGTAGTGCGCGGGGCTGTTCATGGCGTCGTGGTCTCGCTGACCGGCAGCGGCGCGCGCTGCATCGAAATCTGGAACTCGTTGTGGTGCCGATGCTCTTCGCCATGCGGCCGGTACTCGATGCTCGCGCCGTAGCGCGCGCACAACTCGCGGCAAATATACAGGCCCAGCCCCGTTCCGCGGCTGCGCGTCGAAAAGAACGGCTCGAACAGGTGACGCTCGACGTCCACGGGTATGGCTTCACCATCGCTGGCCACGGCCAGCATGACGGTCTGATCGTCCTGGAGCCGCAGCTTCAGGTCGATGGCCCCGGGGGTGTCACTGGCATAGCGCCGCGCGTTGTCGAGCAAATTGATGAGCACGCGGCGCAAGTGCTCCGGATCGAACAGCACGCCCAGGGGGTCGGGCGGCAGATCCACCCGCAGCCGGCTCGAGGACCCGAGCGGCACCTGTGCCATGCGAGCCCATTCGGTGCAGACAGCGGCCACCTGGGCGGTGGCGTCGACCACGCGGATCTCAGGCGCCGCACCGGGTGCCACCGCCATGACGTCATCGACGATCCGCTTGAGCCGCTCCACGTTGTCGGCCACCATGCGGGCCAGCCGATGCTGGTCGGCCGGCAGCGCGTCTTCGAGCATCAAGGCATTGGCCTGCGATATCGCCGCCAGCGGATTGCGGATCTCGTGCGCGATACCCGCCGACACGCGCCCCATTGCCGCCAGCTTCTCCTGCCGTGTGCGCGACTGCACGTTGCGCAGGTCGTCGAGGAAGACGACGCAGAACTCCTCCGGCGGCATGGCATCGGTGTCGATTGCACGACGCCGCGTGAAGCGCGCGCGCAGTTGCAGCGTGCGGCTGATGTCGTTGTCGAACTGCAGCCGAACTTCGCGCGCCGACTCCGGCCACTCGCCTTGCAGGAACGCGCGCTCAACTGCCTTCAATAGCCCGGACCAGGCCTCGACGCCTTGCAACTGGAACGGCGCCGGCTTCGCCAGCCCCTGCGGCGCCAGCAAGGCACGCGCCGCCGGATTGGCGGCACGAACCCGGGCGCGCCGATCGACCACCAGCACGCCATCGGTCATCTCTTCGATCACCAGGCGGTTCAGCTGCGCCTGCTGGCGCGCCAACTCGAGGCTGCCGCGCGCGGCCATCTCCTCGCGCGCCAGCCGGCCGGACATTTCACCGGCCAGCAGACCAATCATGAAGACACCGATGCCCGCCAGGCCCGCCTGCGTCAACAACACCGCCACGTCGCTGGACGCCGGTGCGGCACGCCACACGCCGGCCAGCAGCACCAGCGCCACTCCGGCTGCGGTGCCGGTCGCGGTCAGCCGGTTCGTCATCAAACCGGCCATCAGCACGGGCAGGACCAGCAGCGCGGCAAAGTTCAGGTTCGCCATCGGGTCGAACAGGTGCAGCGACGTGAACACCGCCAGGTCGACGCCGATCGTGGCCCACCACTGGCTGCGGCGCAGGCGGGTCATCGGCGCGAGGTCGCCGGACGCACGCAGCTGCGGCAGCATCCAGAACGACACGCTTTGCACGCCGTAGGCCACGCACAGCAGGATCAACGGCAACGCGCTTTGCCCTCCGGGCAGCGTGACGATCCACGGCACCATCGCCAGCAGCAGGCCCAGCGCCGCGCGCGCCGCCACGTAGGTGCGAAAGACCCGCCGCAGCGCCGTTTCGCCGGAGGTCGCGAGTCGCCGCGCTTCGCGCGTTTCTTCGCGGCGATCGCCTTGCGCCGCGGCGGCCGCGCCCGGATCTCGCGTCGCGTCGCCACCCGGCTGCGGCGCCCGCTGCCGCGGGACGCCCGACTCGCCGAGCGTGTCCTGGAGATCCGTGTCGCCGCCGACGCCGAGCGCGCCGAACCAGGACTCCTCGGCCACCGTGCGCGGCTCGTGCTGCCGTCGATCGCCCCGACGTCGGTCGCCGTAGGCCGATTCGGTCATCGAGCCTCGTTGTCGCGCGGCCCGGCCAGCCGGTGGGCGTCGCTGCAGTAGCTTCGAGCACCGTCGCGCACGGCCTCCGGGGTCGGCACGTGCACGCCACAGTGCGCGCAGGCCACGAACGTGGCCGTCGCGCCGGGTGGCTGCCCGGCGCGCTTCTTCTCGATCCGACCGGGGCGACGCAGCATCCACCACAGCAGGCCGCCAACGACGATCACGAGGATCAGGTACTTCATAGGCCCCTCAAGGCACCGGACGACCCAGCACGACTTCGAACACGAAGCGCGAACCCACGTAGGCCAGCAGCAGCAAGGCGGCACCTGCATAGAGCCCGCGGGTTGCGCGGCGGCCGCGCCACCCGCGCGACAGTCGCCCGGCGATCAGCGCGGCGAAGACCATCCAGCCGAGCAAGGAGAACACGGTCTTGTGGTCCCAGCGCCATCGTGCTGCGGTGACCACGCCGAGCAGCAGCGCCAGCGTCAGCACGACGAAGCCGGCTTCGACAAAACGAAACGTCAATCGCTCCAGTCGCAACAGCGGCATGCCCATTACGGCGTTGTCGCCGGGCCGGTGCACGCGCATACGCCGCTCGGCCGCATCGAGCAGCGACGCGTGAAGCACCGCAACCCCGAACAGACCGTACGACGCCACGCCCAGCACCCAATGCAGCGGCGCCCACGGGTTCGCGCTCGTCAATCGCGCATCGCCCGGAAACACCAACGCCAGCATCACGGCCGCGATGCCGGTCACCGCTAACACACGGCGCACCGCGGGAATGGGCACCATGCGGCTTTCCACCGCGTACACCAGGATCACCAACCACACCGTCAGCGACAGCACGGGCGCGAAGCCCAGTCGCGCGCCGCCCTCCCCCGTCGCCACGTCGATCACCAGCGACAACGCGTGCAGGCCCCAGCCGAGCACCAGCGCGGTCGACTCGATGCGCGGGCGCGGCGGTCCGGGCCAGGCCGCCACGGCGTAGGCCGCTGAAGTCAGCAGCGCGATCAGCAGCGCCAAGTTGGCGACCGATAGAATCATCGACAACAGTGTACTTTCGCGGCTTGACCGCGCGCGAGACGCGCGGCGCCGTCGCCTATGGCCTCCACACTGACTGACCGCCTGTCGCGCTTGGTGAAAACCATGCGCGGCCAGGCCCGCATCACCGAAAGCAACGTGCAGGACATGTTGCGCGAGGTGCGCATGGCGCTGCTCGAGGCCGACGTGGCGCTGCCGGTGGTGCGCGAGTTCATCGCCCGCGTGAAAGAAAAGGCGCTGGGCCAGGAGGTCACCGGTTCGCTGAATCCGGGGCAGGCGCTGGTGGGCATCGTGCACAAGGAGTTGGCCGCCACGATGGGCGATGGCGTGGCCGATCTCGACCTCGCGACGCAGCCGCCTGCGGTGATCCTGATGGCCGGCTTGCAGGGCGCGGGCAAGACCACCACCACCGCAAAGCTGGCCCGTCACCTGATCGAGCGGCGCAAGAAGAAGGTGCTTGACCGTCTCGGCAGACGTGTACCGACCGGCCGCGATCGAGCAGTTGCGGGTCGTCACGCAACAGTCGGGAGCGCAGTGGTTCCCGTCGCAGGCCGGCCAGGCGCCGCACGACATCGCGCTGGCGGCGCTGGACCACGCGAAGCGCCACTACTTCGATGTGCTGCTGGTCGACACGGCAGGCCGCCTGGCGATCGACCAGGCCTTGATGGACGAGATCCGTGACTTGCACGCGATCCTGAAGCCGGTGGAAACGCTGTTCGTGGTCGATGCCATGCAGGGGCAGGACGCAGTCAACGTGGCCAAGGCGTTCAAGGACGCGCTGCCGCTGACCGGCATCGTGCTGACCAAGACCGACGGCGATTCACGCGGCGGCGCGGCGCTGTCGGTGCGACAGGTCACCGGCGCGCCGATCAAGTTCGCCGGCACCTCCGAGAAGATCGACGGCCTGGAGGTCTTCGACGCCGAACGGCACGCCGGGCGTGTGCTGGGCATGGGCGACATCCTGGCCCTTGTGGAAGAGGTGCAGAAGGGCGTCGATGTCCAGGCGGCCCAGCAGCTGGCCGCGAAGGTCAAGGCCGGCGACGCCTTCGATCTCGACGACTTCGCGATGCAGCTGGGCCAGATGAAGAAGATGGGGGGCCTGAGCGGGCTGATCGACAAGCTGCCGACCCAGCTCGCGGCCAAGGCCGGACAGGCCGACCTCGGCCGCGCCGAGCGCGACGTGCGCCGCATGACCGGCATCATCCATTCGATGACCCGCGAAGAGCGCCGCAAGCCCGAATTGATCAAGGCCAACCGCAAGCGGCGCATCGCCGCCGGCGCGGGCGTGCAGGTGCAGGAGGTCAACCGACTGCTCAACCAGTTCGACCAAATGCGCACGATGATGAAGAAGATGAAGGGCGGCGGACTGATGAAGATGATGCGCCGCATGGGCGCAGGCATGGGCGGGCTGGGCGGAATGGGACGCTAAGTCGACACCAGGCCGCCTGTCCGGGTGGTAATAGTTGGCATTCCGACAGCGTCCACACCCTCGTCTGCGGGACGCCGAAACGTGCTCTTACGCCTTTCGCTGCGCGCCAGTTGACCCGGCCACCCGAGCCCCGTAACTTCGCGACACAACCCGCTCGCCCTCGGCCCACACACCATGCTCGTCACCGATTCGGCCTCGGCCGTTGCACTCGCCTCTGCGCTCATTCTGTTGCTGTCGATCGTGTTCATGCGCCGCAAGCCCGAGCGCTCGCGCGCGCGGTCGACTCGGCACGATGCCCTGGACACCGTGGCCTCGTGGCAGCCCGAGGCGGCGCGCGTGCTGACCGCGTCGGAGCGCAAGGCGTTCGAGACCGTGCGCAAGGCGTTGCCCACGCACATGGTGCTGGCCCAGGTGCCGCTGTCGCGCTTCCTGCGCGTGCCCACGCGCAATTCATACAGTCAATGGGTGTCGCGTGTCGGTTGCCTGAACGCCGACGTAGTGGTCTGCGATGCCGCGTCTCAGGTGCTCGCGGTGGTCGACATCCGTCCCGCGCAACAAAGCGGCCGCGGTCGGCAGCGCCACGAACGCATGTCGCGCGTGCTGCGCGCCGCGAACATCAGCGTGCTGACCTGGCACGAAGCACATCTGCCCAATCTCTCCGAGGTGCGCGCGCAGATCGCGCCGGTGCTGCAGCAGGACCGCCAGCGCATGCCCGAAGGTGGTTTTGCCGGCTCGAATTCGATGCCGCTGATTCCGATAGCTGAAATGGAGGAGGTCCTGGCGCACGGCGATGCGCTGGCGCAGGATGCCACCATGGAGCCGGTGCCATCGACCCTGTTCGACGAATTCGACCCGCTGCCGGCCACCGGAACAGGCGGCCGTCGATAGCGACGTCGGTTCGCGCAGGGGGCCTCGGCAGCTCTAGCTCAGCAGTGCGTGCGCGAACTCGCGCGCGCTGAAGGTCTGAAGATCCTGCAGCGTCTCGCCGACGCCCAGGAAGTACACCGCCAGCGGCGGTGGCGCCTCGGCTTCACGCTGCCGCTCGCGCGCCCACAACGCGATCGCGGCCAGCACGCCACCTTTTGCCGTGCCATCGAGCTTGGTCACGATCAGGCCCGTCAGGCCGAGTGCGTCGTCGAATGCACGCACCTGGGCCAATGCGTTCTGACCCGTGTTGCCGTCCACCACCAGCAGCACTTCGTGCGGCGCCTGCGGATCGGCTTTCGCGATCACGCGCTTGACCTTCTTCAGCTCCTCCATCAGGTGCAGTTGGGTCGGCAAACGGCCGGCCGTGTCGGCGATCACGACGTCGCAGCCGCGCGCGCGACCGGCCACCACGGCGTCGTAGGTCACTGCGGCGGGGTCGCCGCCCTGCTGGCTGACGATCTCGACCGGAAGCGGCAATCTGTGCCCATCGGCCGCGGCGGCGGCCTTGTGGTCGTCGACGCGCTGGGCCCAGGCTGCCAATTGCTCGCGGGCCGCGGCACGAAAGGTATCGGCAGCAGCCAGCAGCACCTTCTGCCTCGCATCGGACAAGTGTCGCGCGAGCTTGCCAATGCTGGTGGTCTTGCCGGCGCCGTTGACCCCGACCACCATGATCACCGTGCAAGGCACCCGCCCGACCTCGAGCGCGCGCTCGAGCGGCCGCAGCAGGTCCGTCAGAACATCCTCCAGCAGCCGTTTCACGGCGGCAGGCTCGCTGGCACTTTCGGAACGGACCCGCGACCTCAACTCCTGCAGCAGATGTCGCGTCGCAACCGGCCCGGCATCGGCCATCAACAGGGCAGATTCGAGCTGCTCGTACAACTGGTCGTCGATCGTCGCGCCGGTGAAGACCTGCGCGAGGCCCGAACCGGTTTTGCGCAAGCCCTGGCGCAGCCGGTCCATCCAGCCCTTGCGCTCGGGCGGCGCGACAACGGCGGTTTCGATCACCGGTGGCTCGCTCGAGGTTGACTCGGCCGGCGCCTTCTTCCTGAAGATGCTGAACATGGTTTCCTGATGCGCGGCCGGCACCGCCCATGGGCAGGCCGCGCGCGGGTGACCGATATAATTGAGCGCTCGGGGCGCTTTAGCTCAGTCGGTTAGAGCGACGGAATCATAATCCGCAGGTCCGGGGTTCGAATCCCTGAAGCGCCACCACCCGCCTCGGTGGCGGGTCGTTCAGACCCGCTGCCACGCACCACAGCCGCTGGATGCACACCATGACCCGCTGTGTCACAGCCCTGATCCTTGCCCTCGCCGCGTTGGGTACCGTGAACGGCCAGACCGTGCAGCGGAGTTTTCCCGCCACGGCACTGCGCGGCGAGATCGCGTTCGGTCAACCCCCGGAGATCCGCTTGAACGGACAGGACGCTCGACTGTCGCCGGGGGCACGGATCCGTGGTCAGAACAACCTGCTGCAGATGTCGGGATCGTTGCGAGGCCAGAGTCTGGTCGTCAACTACGCCTTGGATTCGACCGGCCAAGTTCAGGACGTCTGGATTCTGAACGACGACGAGCGCGCCCGACTGCCATGGCCCAAGACGGTCCAGGAAGCGAAGACCTGGGCATTCGATCCTGTCGCACAGGTGTGGACACCGCGCTGAGCGCGGGGATTGCCATGTCCTCTCAGAAGAAGGTCTACATCCGCACCTTCGGGTGCCAGATGAACGAGTACGACTCGGACAAGATGGCCGACGTGCTGCGCGCCGTCAGCCACTATGAAACCGTATCCGACCCGAGTCAGGCCGATCTGATCCTTTTCAACACCTGCTCGGTGCGCGAGAAGGCCCAGGAGAAGGTGTTTTCCGACCTGGGCCGGGTAAAGCACCTGAAACAACGCGGTGCGCTGATTGGCGTCGGAGGCTGTGTGGCCAGCCAGGAGGGCGCCGCGATCATCGAACGCGCACCGTATGTCGACCTCGTGTTCGGCCCGCAGACCCTGCATCGGCTGCCACAGATGATCGAGCGGCGGCTGCGGCTCGGCCAACCGCAGGTCGACATCAGTTTTCCTGCGATCGAGAAGTTCGACAACCTGCCACCGGCCACGGTCGATGGCGCGAGTGCATTCGTGTCGATCATGGAAGGCTGCTCCAAGTACTGCAGCTACTGTGTCGTGCCTTACACCCGGGGCGAAGAGGTCAGCCGGCCATTCGAAGACGTGTTGGCCGAGGTGGCGGGTCTGGTGGACCAAGGCGTCAAGGAGATCACGCTGCTGGGGCAGAACGTGAACGCCTACCGGGGCGCGATGGGTGCAAGCGCAGAGATCGCCGATTTCGCGCTGCTGATCGAGTACCTGGCCGAGATCCCCGGATTGGCGCGAATCCGGTTCACCACCAGCCACCCTCTGGAGTTCACCCAGCGGCTGATCGACGTGTACGACAAGGTGCCGCAGCTCGTGAACCACCTGCACCTGCCGGTGCAGCATGGCAGCGACCGCATCCTCGCGGCAATGAAGCGCGGCTACACCGTGCTGGAGTACAAACGGATCGTGCGCAGGCTCCGCGCCGTGCGACCGGGCCTCAGCCTGTCGTCGGATTTCATCGTCGGTTTTCCGGGCGAAAGCCGCTGCGGAGTTCGAGCAATTGATGCGCTTGGTCGACGACGTCGGCTTCGACGCGAGCTTCAGCTTCATCTTCAGCCCGCGCCCGGGCACCCCCGCCGCCGCTCTGGCCGACGACACGCCGGCGAACGAAAAGCTGGCGCGCCTGCAACGCCTGCAGACTGCGCTGGACGTCCAGGTGCAGCGCATCTCGGCGTCGCGTGTCGGCACCCGCCAGAGGATTCTGGTCGTCGGCCCCAGCAAGAAGGACGCAAACGAGTTGATGGGGCGTACCGAATGCAACCGGATCGTCAACTTCAAGGCGTCGCCACGGCTGATCGGTCAGATGCTGGATGTTGAGATCACGCAGGCATTGCCGCATTCGCTGCGCGGCGAACCCGTCGCCCGCGAGTCGGAGACGCTCGCGGGCTGATCGCCACGGGTCAGGAGCCTTTGGTCCGCAGCGGTCCGAAGCCCAGCAGCCAGATGGCCAGCGACACAGCCGCCACCATGGCCCCATAGGACACCATGCTGCCATCGCGGCCCGTCAACCACAGGCCCGCGACCAGGGCCAGATCGCCGGCGAGACCGGCCCACAGCGCCAAGACCAGCCAGCTGGTGCCGACGAGATCGCGACGCCAGATCAGTTTGGCCAGCGCCGCGGCGATGGCGCCGGTCATCAGCGCGGGAGCCAGAAAGTTCAAAACGTGCCAAAACTGCTGTAACAGGCTCATCGGGTTTTCCGCAGGCCGTGACGCGCTTGGGACATCCGGGAGACTTGACAAGCCAGGGTAGGCGCAAACGCCCGTCGAATCTTACAATCCATGCGATGAGCGTGCTGGCCCTTGGCCTGAATCACACCACAGCGCCCGTCGGGCTGCGTGAGCGATTTGCTTTCGCGCCGGAACAGCTGACACCCGCGTTGCGCGGTCTGCGCGAAGCGCTGGCACGGTTGGCGCCCGAGGCCGCGCTGCTGTCCACCTGCAATCGCACCGAGCTGTACGTCGCCGCGGATCCGCGCAATCTGCAGTCGATGGTCCGGCCCGCGGTCGACTGGCTGGCCGGCACGGGCGGCGTGTCCGGCGAGCAGCTGCTGGCGCACACCTATGTGCTGGAGCAACGCGATGCCGCTCGCCACGCGTTTCGCGTCGCCTCGGGTCTCGATTCGATGGTGCTCGGTGAACCCCAAATCCTCGGGCCAGATGAAGCAGGCCGTGCGCGAGGCGGACGCTGCGGGCACGCTGGGCACCACGCTGCATCAGCTGTTCCAGCGCTCTTTCTCGGTCGCGAAGGAGGTGCGCACCTCCACCGAGATCGGTGCGCATTCGATCAGCATGGCAGCTGCCTCGGTTCGCCTGGCGAGCCAGCTGTTCGAGGATCTGCAGGACACCAACGTGCTGTTCGTCGGCGCCGGCGAGATGATCGAGCTGGTGGCCACGCACTTCGCAGCGCGCAACCCCAAGTCGATGGCCGTTGCCAACCGGACCCTGGAGCGTGGCGAAAGGCTTGCCAGCCGGTTTGGTGCCAGCGCGCTGCGCCTGGCCGATCTGCCCGGCCGGTTGCAGGACTTCGACGCGGTGATCTCGTGCACAGCCAGCACATTGCCGATCATCGGGCTGGGAGCCGTCGAGCGCGCGCTGAAGGCGCGACGCCACCGGCCGATGTTCATGGTCGACCTTGCGGTGCCGCGCGACATCGAGCCCGAGGTGGCGGGCCTGAGCGATGTGTACCTGTACACAGTGGACGACCTGTCTGCCATTGTGCAGACCGCGGGCGAGAAGCGTCAGGCCGCGGTTCAACAGGCCGAAGCGATCATCGATGCCGGGGTCCAGAGTTTCACGCACTGGCTCGACCAGCGCGCGAGCGTGCCGTTGATCCAGGCCTTGAATCGGCAGGCCGACGATTGGCGCAGCATCGAGATCGCGCGTGCGCGCAAGGCGCTGGCCAAGGGCGCCGATGTCGACGCCGTGCTCGAAGCGTTGTCGCGCGGTTTGACGCAGAAGCTGCTGCACGGCACGCTGGCGGAATTGCACGCCAGCGATGGCGATCAGCGCGAGCACCTCGCGCAGACCGTTTCGCGGTTGTTCCTTCGCGGCACGTTGCGCGGCCCCGGCGAAGACGGCCAGTCCTAGCGCGACCCTCGTGCGTCGCGCCGCCGCCAGCATTGGCGCGCCCATCCGGACCCTGTTGCCATGAAGAACTCCCTGCGACTGCAGCTCGAACGATTGGTGCTACGGCTCGACGAGCTCGACGCCATGCTGTCCGATCCTGCGGTGGCGTCGGACATGGGCCGCTATCGCACGCTGGCGCGCGAGCAGGCCCAGGCCGCCGACATGGTGGCGCGTTTTGAGGCGTATCGACAGCGTGAGCGCGAGCTGGCACAGGCGAACGACCTGCTGACCGACACCGAGATGGCCGAGCTGGCTAAGGACGAAATCGCGTCGGCCCGCACGGACCTCGATCGCATGCTGCAGGAACTGCAAGCCGCGTTGCTGCCGCGAGACCCGGATGACGAGCGCAACGCCTTCATCGAGATTCGCGCCGGCACCGGCGGAGAGGAATCGGCACTGTTCGCCGCCGACCTCGCCCGAATGTACCTGCGCTACTGCGAGCGCCGTGGCTGGCGGACCGAGCTGATGAGCGAGAGCGGCTCCGATCTCGGCGGCTACAAGGAAGTGGTGATCCGCGTCGAAGGAGACCGGGTCTATGAACGCCTGAAATTCGAATCCGGCGGCCATCGGGTGCAGCGTGTCCCGGCCACCGAGGCACAGGGCCGCATCCACACCAGTGCGTGCACCGTGGCAGTCATGGCCGAGCCCGATGCAGAGGCCGAGGTGACCTTGAACCCCGCGGAACTGCGCATCGACACCTTTCGCGCCAGTGGTGCTGGTGGCCAGCACGTGAACAAGACCGACAGCGCGATTCGCATCACGCATTTGCCCACGGGCATCGTGGCCGAGTGCCAGGACGATCGTTCGCAGCACCGCAACAAGGCCAAGGCGATGGCGGTTCTGCTGGCGCGCCTGCAGGACAAGGAGCGCAACGAACGGCAGCAAAGGGAGGCCACCGAACGGCGCAGTCTGATCGGCAGCGGTGACCGCAGCGACCGCATCCGCACCTACAACTTCCCGCAAGGACGCCTCACCGATCACCGCATCGGCCTCACCCTGTATCGACTGGGCGCCATACTCGACGGCGATCTGGACGAGGTGATCGATGCGCTGATGGCGGCACGTGCCCAGCAGCAGCTGGAGGCCTTCGAGTCGGGTGCATGACGGTCAATGACGCGCTCGCCGCGGCAATCGCCTGTGGCGTGGACCGCCTGGATGCCGCGGTGCTCCTGGCGTCTTGCCTGGAACGCGAACGCACCTGGTTGATCGCTCATGGTGACGCGCCGGTGGGCGCCGCCGCTGCCGCCTCATTCACATCCTGTTGGCGCCGCCGCCTCGACGGCGTGCCCGTGGCCTACCTGACTGGCGAGCGCGAGTTCTACGGCCTGAGGTTGCTGGTGTCGCCGGGTGTGCTGGTGCCGCGCCCTGAAACCGAGACCCTGGTGGACTGGGCCATCGAACTGCTCAACGCCGGTGCGCTGAGCCACCTCGCAGCACCGAACGTCGTGGACCTCGGCACCGGCAGCGGCGCCATCGCGCTGGCGGTGGCGGCGAACTGCCGCCGAGCGCGCGTGACGGCTACAGACGAGAGCGAGCCGGCGCTGCGCATTGCGCGCGTCAACGCCGAGCGGCTTGGCCTGCGTCTCGACTGTGTCGTCGGCGACTGGTGGCAGGCCGTCGACGATCGCAGGTTCGACCTGGCGTTGGCCAATCCGCCGTATGTGGCATCGGATGATGTCCATCTTGCGGCACTGCAGCATGAACCGCGGGAGGCGTTGGTGGCAGACGATACCGGGCTGGCCGACATCGGGGTCATCGTCGCCGCGGCCCGCCAGCGCGTGTCGGGCTGGATCCTGATCGAGCACGGTTGGGACCAGGCGCCTGCTGTCCGGCGCCTGCTGGCCCAGGCCGGCGGCCGGGCGATCGAGACGCGCGTCGACCTCGCCGGCCAGCCTCGTTGCACGGGCGCCCGAATCGGTGCCATCGAGTGATCGCTGAACATGCCGGTGGACAGTGGGCGCATTGACAACAGCCCCCACGGTTGTGGGTGCAACGTTTGGCATCGGCTGTTCACGGCAGCCGCGGCACGGCGTAGGATCGTCTCGATGGGTATGCCGATCTTGGCTGCACCGTCCAAATCAGCGCGGCGCAGGCCGCGTTGTGGGGAGCTCGAGATGAATGCATGGCCTTCGGCGATGGTGGCGGCTTGGATCGTCGGCATCGGTGCCAATGCCTGGGGCGCCGGCCAAGGGCTGACGGTGCCCGCCGATCAGCCGTCGTGGCCCAGGTGGCAGGCGCGCGTACAGCTGAATTCGGATGCGATCGCCACGACCTCGCTGACCGAGCAGATTCAGGCATTCACGGCGCCACGTACGCGCTCGGCGGCGCTGTTCGGGGACTACTTCCTTGCAAACCCATGGATTGGCGAAACCGGCGGCCTGCGCCTGACCAGCGGCCTGCTGGTGGGCCAGCGCGGTGCGTTGCTGGGCCCAAGCGGTGCCTCGCAGCTGGTATCGAACGTAGCCGCTTCCATCAGCCGGATGCCCGTCGACCGCACCGGGTGGTGCCGACAGTCCCGGCGAGGCCAATCTCACTTGGCCCTATCTTGGCATTGGCTACAGCGGCAGCAGCCTGCGCGGCGGCTGGGGCTTCAGCGCCGACCTGGGGCTGGCGGCGCAAAACCCGGCGGCGTTGCGCCTGGGCCGGATGACGGGCTCGGCCGGGCTGGACGAATGGGTCCGCGACATGCGTTTGACGCCATTGCTCCAGCTGGGCGTGTCGTACAAGTTCTGACGCTGTCGGGCCGGCCTGGGGGCAATCCGGCCCGACCCGCCGGCGCGCGACGCTTTGCCGTATAAATGGTGGCAGTCGGGCATCGACATTGGAAATCACAGCCATGGATGAAACTCAAAAGCGCATCGACGAACTCGTCAAAGGCCACCGGGTGGTGCTGTTCATGAAGGGAACCGCACAGTTTCCGATGTGCGGCTTCTCCGGCCGAGCGATTCAGGTGCTCAAGGCCTGCGGCGTGGAGGACATGACGACCGTGAACGTGCTGGAGGACGAACCCGTGCGTCAGGGGATCAAGGACTACGCCAACTGGCCGACGATTCCCCAGCTGTACGTGAATGGCGAATTCGTCGGCGGGTCGGACATCATGATGGAGATGTACCAGTCGGGCGAGCTGCAGCAGATGCTGTCGTCGTGACGACGAGACGGCGCCTGGTCGTCGGGCTCACCGGCGCCAGCGGTGCCATCTACGGCCTCCGACTGCTGCAGCGGGCGCGGGCGCTGGGCATCGAGACGCATCTGGTGGCCAGCGCCGCCGGCATCTTGAACGTGCACCACGAGTTGGGCATCGATCGGCGCGCGCTGGAAGCACATGCCGATGTCAGCTACTCACCAGGCGAGGTCGGCGCCTGCATCGCCAGCGGCAGTTTCGATGCCGCCGCGATGGCGATCGCGCCCTGCTCGATGAAGACACTGGCGTCGGTCGCGCACGGCCTTTCGGACAACCTGCTGACTCGTGCGGCCGACGTGATGCTGAAGGAGCGCCGGCGGCTGCTGCTGATGGTTCGCGAAACCCCTTTGAACCTCGCACACCTGCGCAACATGACCGCCGTCACCGAGATGGGCGGCATTATCTTCCCGCCGCTGCCGGCCTTCTACCATCGGCCGACGACCGTGGAGGCGATCGTGGATGACACGGTCGAGCGGGCGCTGGCGCTGCTGGAGATTCGCGGCGCCGCGCCGAAAGCCTGGGCCGGCGTCGGCAACCGCGAAGGGTAGTCACCGGGCGGGCGGCGCCGGTTTGGATTCGCGCGCGTCAACCAGCCATGCGCGACGCGCGGCCAGCACCGCGTTGGGATACTCGGCACGACCCCGGCTGCCGTTGTAGCGACCGAGTGCCATGAAGAGGTCACCTCGCTCCACCTCGAGGTAGTGACGCAGGATCACGCATCCGAAGCGCAAGTTGGCCTGCATGTGAAACAGGCGCGCCGGATCGCCGCCGCCAATCAGGCGCGCCCAGAATGGCATCACCTGCATGTAGCCACGGGCTCCCGCCTGGCTGACGGCGTACTTGCGGAACCCGCTCTCGACCTGGATCAGCCCAAGGACCAGTTCCGGCTCGAGCCCCGCACGCCTGCTTTCGTACCACAGGGCTTCGAGAAACTCGACTCGGGTGGTGTGTTCGGCCTTGCGCCGCTTCAAACGCTCGCTGGTGGCCGCCAGCCAGCGCAGGTAAGTGAGCCGCTCGTCGATGTTGTCGAAACTTGGCCGCGGGGGCGCGGAGTCTTGTACGGCGGCGGCCAGTGCAGAACGAACCGAATCGGCCAGCGGCTCTTCAACTTGGGCGCCGGCATGTGCCAGATTGGTCATCACGAGCGCGGCGAGCGCGCAGCACCATGGGCGCACCCAGCCCCGACTTCGCCGTCGGGTCGCCGAACCGGCCGCGGGCCGATCGATGCCGGCCATCGCCCGCGTGTCAGGCGACCAGGCGGGCGCGCATGATTGCCGCCACCTCGGCCATGGGCACCTTCGTCGCTGCGGCGTCGCGCCGGCCCTGGATCTCCAGCACGCCGTCCTTCAATCCGCGATCGGAAACCACGACGCGGTGCGGGATGCCGATCAACTCCCAGTCGGCGAACATGGCGCCCGGGCGCTCGCCGCGGTCATCCAGCATCACGTCGATTCCCATCGCCAGCAGCTCGTCGTGCAGGGCCTGTGCATGCGCTCGCACCTCGGCGCTACGATCCATGCCAATCGGACAGATGACCACTCGAAACGGTGACATCGCGTCCGGCCAGACGATGCCACGGTCGTCGTGTCCTTGCTCGATCGCAGCGCCCAGGATTCGGGTCACGCCGATGCCGTAGCAACCCATCTCCATCAGCTGCGGCTTGCCAGCCTCATCGAGATAGGTCGCGCTCATCGCCTTGCTGTACTTCGTACCCAGATAGAACACGTGCCCGACTTCGATGCCGCGCTGAATGGCCAGCGGGCCTTTGCCATCGGGTGACGGATCCCCGGCCACCGCGTTGCGAATGTCGGCCACCACTTGGGGCTCCGGCAGGTCGCGGCCCCAGTTCACACCGGTGTAGTGAAAGCCTTCGTCGTTGGCACCGCAGACGAAGTCGCTCATTTGTGCCACCGTGCGATCGGCGACGATCTTCACGGATCCGCGCGGACCGATCGGCCCCAGGTATCCGGGCTTGCAACCGAAATGCGCCTGGATCTCGGCCCCGGTCGCAAAGCGGAAACCGTCGCGCAAACCGGCCACCTTGCCCGCCTTGACTTCGTTGAGTGCGTGGTCGCCCCGAACCAGCAGCAACCAGACCGTGGTGGTCACGACGACGCCGGCCTCGTCGCGTTCATCGGTGGCCAGAACGAGTGACTTGACGGTCCGCTGCAACGGCGTGCCCAGCAGCGCAGCCACGTCTTCGCACGTGCTCTTGCCCGGCGTCGGGGTCTTGGCGAGCGCCTGTGCGGGCATCGAACGCGGTGCCTGGGGCGCAACGCACTCGGCCAGTTCGATATTCGCCGCGTAGTCGCTCTGAGGGCAGTACACCAGAGCGTCTTCGCCGGTGTCGGCGATCACCTGGAACTCGTGCGACAGATCACCACCGATGGCACCGGTGTCCGCCGCCACGGCGCGATACTGCAGGCCGAAGCGGTCGAAGATGCGGCAGTAGGCGTCGTACATGATCTTGTAGCTCTGGGCGGCGCCTTGGGCGTCGCGATCGAAGGAGTACGCATCCTTCATCGTGAACTCGCGCCCGCGCATCAAGCCGAATCGCGGCCTGCGCTCGTCGCGGAACTTCGTCTGAATGTGATAGAAGTTCTTGGGCAATTGGCGGTAGCTGCGCAACTCCTGGCGAGCGATGTCGGTGATGACCTCTTCGCTGGTGGGCTGGATCACGAAGTCGCGCGCGTGCCGGTCCTTCACCCGCAGCAACTCAGGGCCCATCTTCTCGAAGCGGCCTGTCTCCTGCCACAACTCGGCTGGCTGCACGACCGGCATCAACAGCTCGACCGCGCCGGCTGCGTTCATCTCGTCGCGGATGATGGCCTCGACCTTGCGGATCACGCGCAGGCCCATCGGCATGTAGCTGTAGATTCCGGCACTGAGTCGCTTGATCAGCCCGGCCCGCAGCATCAACTGGTGGCTTGCAATCTCGGCGTCGGCGGGGGCTTCCTTGAGCGTGGCAACGAAGAACTGGGTGGCTCTCATGGCTTGGCGCCGATGGCGTCCGACGGCTGCGGGAAAGCGAGGTTCACGCGTCTTGCGCCGCCGGTGCAATAATGAAATCAGTTAAAGAATCGGGGTTTGATTATGCTCGACCGAGAGGGCTTCAGGCCCAACGTCGGCATCGTCCTGCTCAACTCGCGCAACCAGGTGTTCTGGGGCAAGCGACTGCGCACCCACTCCTGGCAGTTCCCGCAAGGGGGCATCAAGTACGGCGAGTCGCCCGAGCAGGCGATGTTTCGCGAGCTGCACGAAGAGGTGGGCTTACGCTCGGAGCATGTGCGCGTCATCGCGCGGACACGCGACTGGCTGCGCTACCAGGTGCCGGATCACTACATCCGCAAGGATGCGCGAGGTCACTACAAGGGCCAGAAGCAGATCTGGTTCCTGTTGATGCTGGTCGGTCGTGACAGTGACCTCGACCTGCGCGCCAGCGACCATCCGGAGTTCGACGCCTGGCGGTGGAACGACTACTGGGTTCCGCTGGACATGGTGATCGAGTTCAAGCGCGAGGTCTATCAATTGGCGCTGACCGAACTGTCGCGCTACCTGCCCCGCCAGAACCACCATACGCGCTTCCTGCGCTCTGGCGTGCGTTCACGTCAACGCGATTCGGGGATCATGGGTTCGCCTGACGCAGACCCCGCGCCGGACACCTGCCCGCCGCAATCGGACTGAAAATCGCGTCGGTCGCGGCCGGCCACGACCGATACGATCAGCTGAGCACCAAGTTGTCCCGGTGAATCAGTTCCGGCCCGTTCGAATAACCGAGCAAGGCGTCAATCTGCGATGACGGCTTGCGAGCCACCAGTCGCGCTTCGCTGGCCGAATAATTGGCCAGGCCGCGGGCGATTTCGCGGCCGGACGGATCGCAGTACCGCGATCACGTCGCCGCGGTTGAAGTCGCCGTCGATTGACACCACGCCGACGGGCAGCAGGCTCTTGCCCGCGCCCATCAATTTGTCGCACGCGCCCTGATCGACGACCACCGATCCGCGTAACTGCAGATGATCGGCCATCCACTGCTTTCTGGCGGCGACTTTGGCAGTCTTGGCCGCCAGGAGCGTGCCGATCGGCTCACCGGCCATCAGGCGAAGCAGCACATCCGGTTCGCGGCCCCAGGCGATCAGCGTGCTTGCGCCGCTGCGCGCCGCCCGCTTGGCGGCCAAGACCTTGGTGATCATCCCACCGCGCCCAATGGACGATCCTGAGCCGCCCGCCATACGCTCCAAGGCCGGGTCGCCGGCCTCGGCGGCTTCGATCAATCGTGCGGCGCCATCGAGTCGCGGATCGCCAGAAAACAGGCCGGTCTGGTCGGTCAAGATGATCAACAGATCGGCCTCGATGAGATTGGCCACCAACGCTCCAAGGGTGTCGTTGTCGCCGAACTTGATCTCGTCGGTGACCACGGTGTCGTTCTCGTTGATGACCGGAATGGTCTTGAGGGACAGCAGTGCCAACAGCGTCGACCGGGCATTGAGGTAACGCTCGCGGTCGGCCAGGTCAGCATGAGTCAGCAGAACCTGTGCACTGCGCATGCCGTAGGCCGACAGCTTGGTCTCGTACATCTGGGCCAGGCCCATCTGGCCCACCGCCGCGGCAGCCTGCAGCTGATGCAGCTGCACCGGCCGCGTTGACCAGTTCAGTCTGTGCATCCCCTCGGCGATCGCGCCGCTGGAAACCATGACCACCTCGCGGCCCTGCCGGGCCAATTCGGCCAGCTGCCGGCACCAGTTGCCGATGGCCACCGGATCGACACCGCGTCCTTCGTTGGTCACCAGGCTGGACCCAACCTTGACGACGATGCGGCGTGCCGATTGGAGTGAGGCACGCATGTCGCGTCCGCTCAGGCGTCGGCAAACCGCACGTCGACGGCCGCGATCGTTGGTGCCCGAGCAGCATTGACGTGGGCACTGATCGCCTGAATCAACGGATCGAGGCCGACGCGCGTCAGCGCAGAGATCTGAAACACCGGCCCCTTCCAACGCATGCGACGCACGAGGTCGTCAACGCTGCGTCGGCGCGATTCAGCCGGCACCATGTCCATCTTGTTCAACACCAGCCACCTAGGCTTGCGGTACAGGCCCTCGTCGTACTTGCGCAGCTCCTTCAATATCGCCTTGGCCTGCAGGACCGGATCGACGCTTTCGTCGAACGGCGCCATGTCGACCACATGCAGAAGCAACCCTGTCCGCTGCAGGTGCTTCAGGAACGCATGGCCCAAGCCCGCACCCTCTGCAGCACCCTCGATGAGGCCCGGGATATCTGCGACCACGAAACTTCGTTGCGGCCCCGCCCGGACAACGCCCAGGTTGGGATGAAGGGTCGTGAACGGATAATCGGCGATCTTTGGGCGCGCGTTCGAAACGGCGGCGATCAATGTGGATTTGCCCGCATTGGGCATGCCCAGCAAACCAACGTCCGCGAGCACACGTAACTCGAGCCGCAATTGTTTCTGCTCGCCGGGCCACCCGGGTGTCTTCTGCCGCGGGGCGCGATTCGTGCTGGTCTTGTAGTGCAGATTCCCAAAGCCTCCGTCTCCGCCCTTGGCGACGAGCACTCGCTCCCCAGGGGTCATCAGTTCGGCTATCACTGCGTTGCTTGACAAATCCGTAACGATCGTGCCAAGCGGGGCGCGCAATTCGACATCCTGACCCGAAGCGCCGAATTGATCGGCCCCACGGCCCGGCTCGCCGTTGCCGGCCTCGTGGCGCCGAGCGTAGCGAAAGTCAATCAGCGTATTCAAGCCCGGGTCGGCCACGGCATAGACGTTGCCGCCTCGACCGCCATCACCGCCATTCGGGCCGCCCAAGGGAATGGACTTCTCGCGTCGAAAGCTCGCGCAGCCGGCGCCGCCGTTGCCGGCCGAGACATCGATGGTGACTTCGTCGACGAATTTCATTTCGATCGGCTCAACAAGTGAGAAGCCCCGGCGAGCCGGGGCTTATTCTCAAGCTCGGACCCGCTCTTGGTGGATCAGTTCGGCTCGACGATGACCGTCTGCCGATTCAATGGGCCCTTGACCCTGAAAGCCACCTTGCCGTCCACCAGCGCAAACAGCGTGTGGTCCTTCCCGGTCCCGACGTTGGTGCCAGCATGGAACTTCGTCCCGCGTTGCCGCACGATGATCGAACCGGCATTGACCGCCTGCCCGCCGTACACCTTGACACCCAGCATCTTGGGCTGCGAATCGCGGCCGTTGCGGGTTGACCCACCACCTTTTTTCTGTGCCATGTTGTTTGCTCCTCGACAGCCACCGGCTCAAGCGACCAGTGCGCCGATTTCCAGTTCCGTGTAACGCTGACGGTGCCCAGCATGCCGCTGATAGTGCTTGCGCCGACGCATCTTGAAGATGCGAACCTTGTCGCTCAGGCCGTGCGACAGCACCTTGGCCGTGACCGAGGCACCAGCAACCAACGGCGTTCCGACTTTGACGTCGGCGCCTGCGCCAACGGCAAGAACTTGATCGATCACGATTTCCTGACCCACGACCGCGGCAATTTGCTCGACCTTGATCTTCTCGCCGACCGCAACCTTGTACTGCTTGCCGCCGGTTTTGATAACTGCGTACATTTGGTGTCCCCACAAACGAAGTGCTCCGGTGGCGGATCGCAGGCGTGGGATCCAGATTTCGCCGAAGAACCTTTAAGTATATCGGAAACGGCCGCCCCGAAGTCCAACGGACACGGCCCCCCGGTATCGGAGTGACGCTTCCTATAATTTCAGGCTCAAGAGACCCTGCTCCGTGCAACAGCCCCATGCCCAACTGAGCAACGGCCTCGAATTCGTGGCCGACGATCTCGCCGCGGTGGACAGCGTCATCCGCCAGCGCCTCGGGTCAGACGTTTCCCTCATCAACCAGATCTCCGGGTACATCATCGGCGCCGGTGGAAAGCGCATTCGCCCGCGCTTGGTGTTGCTGTTCGCGCGCGCGTTAGGAGTCCATGGGCCGCATCGTTTTGAGTTGGCCGCGATCGTCGAATTCATCCACACGGCGACCCTGCTTCATGACGATGTTGTCGATGAGTCCTCGCTGCGCCGCGGCCGAAAGACTGCGAACGCGATCTTCGGCAATGCGGCAAGCGTTCTGGTCGGCGACTTCCTTTACTCACGAGCCTTTCAGATGATGGTCTCGGTAGGCAACATGCGTGTGCTCGACGTCCTGGCCGACGCGACCAACGTGATTGCAGAAGGCGAAGTCCTCCAGCTTCTCAACATGCACGACCCTGACCTGGCGGTGGAGGACTACCTTCGGGTCATTCGATTCAAGACAGCGAAGCTTTTCGAGGCCAGTGCGCGACTGGGTGCGGTCTTGGGAGGAGCAGCGCACGAACTCGAGGAGTCCTGTGCGGACTATGGTCGATCATTGGGCACCGCTTTTCAGCTCATCGACGACCTGCTTGACTACGAAGGCAACTCGCAGGAGTTAGGCAAGAACGTCGGCGACGACCTGCGCGAAGGAAAGCCGACCCTGCCGTTGCTCATGGCAATCGCGCGTGGCGATTCAGCCGAGAAGAACCTGGTTCGTGAAGCGATCGTCAATGGCGATGTGGCACGCCTACCAGATATCTTGCGGATCGTTCGCCGGACCGGCGCGCTGGAGGCCACCAGGGAAGCCGCACGATCCGAGGCGACGCAGGCTCAGGCGAGCCTGTCGCTGCTGCCACACAGTGCGGCCCGGGACGCCCTGTTAGACTTATGCGTTCGGTCGGTCGAGCGATCCTCCTGACCGACAGGTCGTTCGATGCGCACGCGTCGGGCCGACCCTCGGGGTGTAGCTTAGCCTGGTAGAGCGCTACGTTCGGGACGTAGAGGCCGGAGGTTCGAATCCTCTCACCCCGACCAGTTTTCCCGCGGGGGAGATGGGAGAATCCCGAACCGAGCACTGTACGTAACCGCGCGTGAAGAAGTGCCTGTTCACTCGCGAGTTGGCGTTTACAGTGTTGCAGCGATCAGCGATGATCCCTCGGCTATCCCTCTTCGCGACCCAAACACCCTCCAGTGGACACCCTCGTCGACACCCCGCAATCTGCCCTTTCGGGTGTAGCGCGCGTCTTGGTTCACGCTGGGAAGCTGGGGGTCAAGAATGCCGAAGAGCTGGTCAAGAGCGCCAAGGACCGGCGAATCAGCTTCGTTTCGGCGGTCATCGGCAACGGATCGGTGTCAGCGGCGGAACTCGCCCACACGCTTTCCAGCACGCTGGCATTGCCTCTGCTGGACCTGAGCGCTGTTGACACCGAGCGCTTGCCGCGCAATATCGTCGACGCCAAGCTTGCGGTTCAGTATCAAGTCGTCGTGCTGGGTCGTCGAGGCAGCCGCCTGTTCATCGGCGGGGCGGATCCGACCGATCAGGAGGCCGTCGAGCGCATCAAATTCGCGACCCAATTGTCACCCGAATGGGTCATTGTCGAATACGACAAGCTGGCGAAGATGCTCGAAGGCCAGAGCGCCAGCGCGAACGACGCGATCGAATCGCTGGCCGCCGGCGATTTCGACTTCGACGTCGCCGAGGATGACGGCGCGGCGGCCGAATCGGCCGAAGTCGCCCAGGAGGTCGAAGACGCTCCGGTGGTGCGGTTCCTTCAGAAGATGTTGATTGACGCGATCAACATGCGGGCCTCTGACCTGCATTTCGAGCCATACGAGTACAACTACCGCGTGCGCTTTCGCATCGACGGAGAACTGCGCGAAATCACCCAGCCGCCGGTGGCAATCAAGGACAAGCTCGCGTCGCGCATCAAGGTCATCAGTCGCCTCGACATTGCCGAAAAGCGTGTGCCTCAGGACGGGCGCATGAAGTTGAAGTTCGGCAACCGAGCCATCGACTTCCGGGTCTCGTCGTTGCCGACCTTGTTTGGCGAGAAGATCGTGATCCGGATTCTTGATCCGTCCAGCGCCAAGCTGGGCATCGAGGCATTGGGCTACGAGAAGATCGAAAAGGATCGACTGCTCACAGCCATTCAACGCCCGTACGGAATGATCCTGGTGACCGGCCCCACTGGCTCCGGGAAGACGGTGTCGCTCTACACCTGCCTGAACATCTTGAACCAGCCGGGGGTGAATATTTCGACCGTGGAGGACCCCGCGGAAATCAACTTGCCGGGTGTCAACCAGGTCAATGTGAACGACAAGGCGGGACTGACCTTTTCCACCTCGCTCAAGGCGTTCCTGCGGCAGGATCCCGACATCATCATGGTCGGCGAGATTCGAGACCTCGAAACCGCCGACATCGCCATCAAGGCGGCGCAGACGGGTCACTTGGTGATGTCCACGCTGCACACCAACGACGCTCCAACGACACTGACGCGATTGCTGAACATGGGCGTCGCGCCATTCAATATCGCAGCCAGCGTACTGCTGATCACGGCCCAGCGGCTGGCACGCCGGCTGTGCGAGAACTGCAAGCAGCCCGCGGACTACCCGCGCGAATCGCTCCTGCGCGCTGGGTACGTGGCGGAGGACCTCGACGGGTGGAAGCCTTACCGCGCGGTGGGCTGTTCGGCGTGCAACAACGGCTATAAGGGCCGCGTGGGTCTTTACCAAGTGATGCCGATCAGTGACTCGATACAGCGCATCATCCTTGCCGAGGGAACCTCGATGGATATTGCCGCCCAGGCGGCAAAAGAGGGAGTCCGCGATTTGCGGCAATCGGGCCTGGTCAAGGTCCGTGCCGGCGTGACCACCTTGGAAGAGGTCATCGCCTGCACCAACGAATGATGCAAGCAACCGACCCGAATTGAATCGGCAAGCGCCGGAGGAAATATGGCAACTGCAGTCGCCGCTAGAGGCCTGAAGGGCGTCAAGGAGTTCGTCTTCGAGTGGGAAGGCCGTGACAAGAACGGCAAGGTCATGCGGGGCGAGGTTCGTGCCGGCGGAGAAGCCATGGTCTCGGCCAGCCTGCGCCGCCAAGGCATCCTGGTCACCAGGATCAAGAAGCGCCGCATGTCGGGCGGCAAGGCGATCAAGCAGAAAGACATTGCGGTCTTCACCCGCCAGCTGGCGACGATGATGAAAGCCGGCGTGCCCTTGCTCCAGGCGTTCGACATCGTCGCGCGGGGAAGCACGAACGCCAAGTTGACTCGCATGCTGAACGACATCCGGTCCGATGTTGAGACGGGCACCAGCCTTTCGGCGTCATTCCGCAAGCATCCGATGCACTTCGACGCGCTCTACTGCAATCTGGTCGAAGCCGGAGAGGCCGGCGGTATCTTGGAGGCCCTGCTGGATCGTCTGGCGATCTATCAGGAGAAGACACTCGAGCTCAAGCGGAAGATCAAGTCGGCGCTGATGTATCCGGTGGCCGTGATCGTGGTGGCGTTCGTCGTGCTGACGGTCATCATGATCTTCGTCATTCCGGCCTTCAAGGACGTGTTCAAGTCATTCGGCGCCGATCTGCCGGCTCCGACGCTTGCGGTGATCGCGATGAGCGAGTTCTTCGTCAAGTACTGGTGGGCGATCTTCGGTTTTCTCGGCGGCGGAGGCTATTTCTTCCTCGAGTCGTGGAAGCGCTCCGAGAAGATGCAAAAGGCCATGGATCGGATGTTCCTGCGCATTCCGATCTTCGGCGACCTGATCTACAAGTCGGTCATCGCCCGCTGGACGCGAACGCTCGTCGACGATGTTTGCAGCCGGCGTGCCTCTGGTTGAGGCACTCGATTCAGTCGGTGGAGCATCCGGAAACGCGGTGTTCGTCGAGGCGACCGAGCAGATTCAGAAGGACGTTTCGAGCGGATCACCGCTGACCACTTCGATGCAATCCACGGGCGTCTTCCCTGCCATGGTGCTGCAGATGTCTGCGATCGGCGAGGAATCCGGTGCGTTGGACCACATGCTGTCGAAAGCCGCCGAGTTCTACGAGCAGGAAGTCGACGAAATGGTCAAGGGTCTTTCCAGTCTGATGGAGCCGTTCATCATCGTCATCCTGGGCGTTCTGATCGGTGGCATCGTCGTGTCGATGTACCTGCCGATCTTCAAGCTGGGCTCCGTTGTCTGACGCATGGCAGGAGTGCCGGTTGATCTGTTGCTGTCTCCGCTCGCCCTTGCGCTGTTGGGCTTGGCCGTCGGAAGTTTTCTGAATGTCGTCGTCCACCGGCTTCCGTTCATACTCGAACGCCGCTGGTGGAGCGATGTCCATCACCAGCTGCAAGATGACGCGTCGTTTCGGCGTGTGTTCGGTGGGCCGACGCCAGCAGCGCTGCACGATGCGTCGGCCGGGTTGAATCGGGCGATTTCGACACTCGCCCCGCTGAGCCTGGCCAAGCCGGCGTCACGCTGCCCGTCCTGCGCTGCGCCCATTCGCTGGTACCAGAACATTCCGGTCGTTAGCTGGCTGTGGCTTCGTGGGCGGTGCGCCGGATGCCAGAAGCCCATTTCGGCGCGTTATCCGTTGGTCGAGGGTCTGTGCGCCGCCGTGTTCTCGGCGATCAGTTGGCGAGTCGGCGCGCAGCCGGTGGCGTTGCTGTGGTGCGCGTTCGCGGCGGTGCTGCTGGCGCTTTCGTTCATCGACTGGGACACGACCGTACTGCCGGACGACCTGACGTTGCCGCTGCTTTGGGCCGGACTCGTTGCGTCGATGGCCGGATGGACGATTCCGCTGCCGCAGGCGCTCGTGGGCGCCTGTGCCGGCTATTTGTCCCTCTGGGCTATCTACTGGTTGTTCAAGCTCGCGACCGGTAAGGAAGGCATGGGCTACGGGGATTTCAAGCTGCTGGCAGCTCTCGGCGCATGGCTTGGTTGGCAGGCGTTGTTGCCCGTCATCCTTGCTGCTTCGATCCTTGGCGCCGTGATCGGAATCGGCATGAAGTTCAGCGGTGCCCTGCGCGAGGGTCGCTACGTTCCGTTCGGACCGTTTCTCGCCGGCGCAGGCATCGTGGTGATGCTAGTCGGCACGCGGCGTACCTTGGATTGGTTGGGATGGGCTTGAGCGGGATGCGACGGATGTGACGGTTCGTCGTATCGGACTGACTGGCGGAATCGGCAGCGGCAAGAGCACCGTGGGCGCGCTGTGGGTGGCTCGCGGGGCCAGACTGGTCGACACCGACGCCATCGCACGCTCTTTGACAGCCAGGGATGGTGCGGCGTTGCCCGCGTTGGTGCGCGAATTCGGACCAGACATCCTAGCGGCTGGCGGCGCGCTCGATCGAGCCCGCATGCGCGACATGGCGTTCACAGACACATCGGTGCGGCGTCGGCTGGAGGCCCTGCTTCACCCGATGATCGGCGCCATCGCCCAGCAACAGGCACAGGAAGCCAGCGAGCCTTTCGTCCTATTTGACGTGCCCTTGCTCTCGGAGTCGTCGCACTGGCGCCGCCGTTGCGATCGGATTCTGGTCGTCGACTGTTCCGCGCCGACTCAGGTCCAGCGGGTGATGCAGCGGTCGAATTGGACGCGTGATCAAGTCAGTCAGGTGATTGCTCAGCAGGCGTCACGCGAGCAACGTCGAGCGATCGCCGATGCGGTGATTCACAACGATGGATGCAGACCCTCGGATCTCGGCACCGTCGTCGACTCTCTGTGGCACCTGTGGTCTATCCCCCAGCGCACGGGATCACGCTGATGCTGTGAAACAATCCGCCCCTGCGCCGGCCAGGTGCCGGGAGGGGGCAGCGGATTGATCCTTTACGAATACCCGTTCCAGGAGAGCATTCGAACGATGCTTCGCCTGGAGCAGCTATTTGACCGGATTGGCCAGCTGCTGCCGCGTGACGCGGCGGTCGACCATCATTTCGCGATGGTCACGCTGTTCGAGATCATGGATGTGGCCGCACGTGCGGACCTCAAATCGGATCTGCTCAAGGAGTTGGAGCGGCACAAGCAGCAACTGCTCGCTTACCGTGGCAACGCGCAGGTCGAGCAGCAGACGCTGGACTCCTTAATCGATCGCGTCGAGCGAGCCCACGAGGCCTTGAATCAGCTTCCCGGCAAGGCGGGGCAGGCGTTGACGAGCAACGAGTGGTTGATGAGCATCCGCAGCCGCATCAGCATCCCCGGCGGCACCTGCGAGTTCGATTTGCCGGCCTACTACGCTTGGCAACATCGAGAGCCTGCAGCCCGACGGGCCGACCTGACCCAATGGGTGGCGACGATGATGCCGTTGGCTCAGGCGCTGCATGTTCTGCTGCAGTTGCTTCGCGATTCAGGCGTGCGACAGAAGGTCGTCGCCGTGGGTGGGCAGTTTCAACAGGGTCTGGCGCCCGGAAAGACTTACCAATTGCTCCGCGTTCGCATCGACCCTGAGTTGGGTTTGGTGCCCGAAATCAGCGGCCACAGGCTGATGGTGTCGATCCGCCTGATGCGTGCCGAAACAGATGGCCGGCTCAGAGCGGCCGCCGAGGATGCCACGCTCGACCTCACCCTTTGCGCCTGATTCGGGTGTCGGATGGACAAGGATGCGCTGACCGTTTTATGCCCGGCATGCCTACGCCGAATCGTCTACTCGGTCGCCAATCCCTGGCGCCCGTTCTGCAGCGAACGCTGCCGCAACCACGATCTGGGCGCGTGGGCGAGCGAGAAGTTCCGAATCCCGACCGCGCCGAGCATTGAGGACGAGGACCCGAGCCGAGTCGACGAGTGACGGGTGTCGGGCAGACGGGCCTGGCGCGCCACCGCGTCGGCGTCATAGCCCGACGGTGTTGCTCGCCTGCGGCATTTCAGGCCATCGCGGACGGCATTTCAGGCTGATCGCGGACGGCATTTCAGCGTGATCGCGGACGGCGTTTCAGCCTGATCGCGGACGCTGTTTCAGTCTGATCGCGGACGATTGGGGGGACGCGCAAGTGATTTCTTGAACCGGGCCTAGGCTCACCGTTTTCTTGCGGAAGAGCCGATGCCCACGAACAGAGTCACCATGCGCCGAATCAAAGAGGCATTGCGCCTGCACCTGCAGGCTGGACTGAGCTACGACGAGATTGGCCGCGCGCTGAAGATCTCCAAGAGTTCGGCGGGCAAGTACGTGTCGCTGGCCCGTGCGGCCGAGGTGAACTGGGAGCTTGCCCAGACGCTCACGGACGTCGAACTCGAGGCCCGGCTGTTCCGCCCGCCGGTGCCACGATCGAGCCACCAGCTCGCCCCCGACTTCGCGCTCGTGCACCAGGAGCTCAAGCGCGCCGGCGTCACGCTGCAGCTGCTGTGGGAGGAGTACGCCCGCGACAACGCGTCTGGCCTACAAGTACACGAGCTTTTGCATCAAGTACCGCGCGTTCGCGCAGAGCCTGAAGCGCTCGATGCGCCAGGTCCACCTCGCCGGCGAGAAGCTGTTCGTCGACTACTCCGGCGACACCGTGCCCGTCATCGACGCGGCCACCGGCGAGATCACCCCGGCGCAGATCTTCGTGGCCACGCTCGGAGCGTCGAACTACACCTACGCCTGCGCCACCGCGCGGCAGACCACCGCCGACTGGATCGGCGCCCAGGTGCGTGCCCTCGAGTTCTTCGGTGGCACGCCACGCTTGATCGTGCCCGACCAGACCCGCTCGTTGATCAAGTACCCCGACAGCTACGACCCCGAGCCCAACCGGGCCTATGAGGAATTCGCCGAGCATTACGGGTGTGCCCTGTTGGCCGCGCGTCCAGGTCGCCCTCGTGATAAACCCAAAGTCGAAGCTTCGGTGCTCCTGGTCCAGCGATGGATTCTGGCCCGGCTGCGCAACCGCCGCTTCTTCAGCCTGGCTGAACTCAACCGCGCCATTGCCGAGCTACTCGTCGAGCTGAACCAGCGCCCCTTCAAGAAGCTGCCCGGCTGCAGGGCGAGCGCCTTCGCGGCAATTCGATCTCCCCGGCCCTCAAGCCGCTGCCGCCCACGCGCTACGAGATCAGCCGCTGGAAGTCCGCCAAGGTCAACATCGACTACCACGTCGAGTTCGATGCCCACTACTACAGCGTGCCGCACAGGCTCGTGGGCACCACGGTCGAGCTGCGCGTCAGCGACACCCTGGTGCAGGCCTTCGCGACCAACCAGCGCGTGGCCTGCCACGCCTTGAGCCACAAGCGCGGTGGTCACACGACCATTGCCGAGCACATGCCGGCGTCGCACCGGGCGCACCTGGAGTGGACGCCCGGCAAGCTCATCGACTGGGGTCGTCGCATCGGCGTGAGCACCGCCGCGGTGGTCGCCTGGCAGCTCGAGCACCGCCCGCACCCCGAGCAAGGCTACCGCGCCTGCCTGGGTCTGAAGCGCCTGGCACGCCAGTACACCCCGGCCCGACTCGAGGCGGCCTGCACACGGGCGCTGGCGATCCGTTCACCCAACTTCCGCAGCGTGAACTCGATCCTCAAGAGTGGGTTAGATCGCCAGCACAACCTGCTGCCCGCCACGACCACCGCGCTGCCGGAGCACGAGAACGTGCGCGGCCCCGACTACTACCACTGACCCCTCCCACCACCACCACTGCAAGGAGACCCGCCGATGTTGAACGAACACACCCTCACCCAACTGCGCAGCCTGCGTCTGGACGGCATGGTGCACGCCATCGAGGAGCAAGCCACCAGCACCGCCGCCACCGCACTCGGGTTCGATGAGCGCTTCACGCTGCTGGTGCAGCGCGAGATCGCCTGGCGCGACAACCGGCGCGTGCAGCGCCTTCTCAAGGCCGCCAAGCTCAAGGTCAGCGCCGCCTGCATCGAGGACATCAACTGGCGCGCCAGCCGCTCGCTGGACCGCTCGCTGGTGGCCGCGCTGGCCGGCGGCGACTGGCTACGCAACGCGCAGAATTTGCTGATCTGCGGGGCCACCGGCTGCGGGAAGACTTGGTTATCGTGCGCCCTGGCGCATCAGGCGGCAAGGTCAGGCTTCTCGGTGCTGTACACGCGTGCCGCGCGGCTGTTCGACGAACTGCAGGTCGCCCACGGTGACGGCAGCTTCGCGCGGCGCCTGGCGCAGCTGGCCAAGCTGGATTTGCTCGTGATTGACGATTTTGCAATCTCTCCGATGGGTGCTGCCGAGCGCAACGACCTGCTCGAGCTGCTCGACGACCGCGTCGGCACGCGCTCCACGCTGATCACGAGCCAGCTGCCGGTGAAGGCCTGGCACACCTACCTCGACGACCCCACGCTCGCTGATGCGATCCTCGACCGCATCGTGCACAGCAGCCACAAGATCGAGCTCAAGGGCAAATCGCTGCGCGACCACAAGGAAGACAAATGACCGTCGAGCATCGCCACCACCTCGGCGCCGAACACGACATACCCACCGCGTCGTGCGTTCGTCGCAAGCGACGCCCGCCGCCGTGGATATGTCTGCCTCGAACACATCCACCAACCGCTTCGCGACACAGCGCTTCAGGCTGATCGCGGACGATTGAGCTACATTGACCACCTCGCTTGCGCGCCCCCCGGCGCTCGTCCGTGATCAGCCTGAAACGCCGTCCGCGATCCGACTGAAACAGCCGTCCGCGATCGCTGAAATACGCTCCGATCGTTGGCGTGCGGCAAGGGCTTGAAGTCGCGGCGCCAGTACCTATAATGCGTTCTGCTAGCACTCACCATGGTCGAGTGCTAACGAGCCAGCTCGGCGATCTGCCGAGCAACCATGGAATAAGCGCTCACTTGCACTGCGACGCTCATGGTTCCTATCGCAAACCATCGAAGGAGATAGAATGAAACTTCGTCCGTTGCACGATCGTGTGATCGTCAAACGTCTTGAAAACGAAACCAAGACTGCCTCGGGCATCGTGATTCCCGACAATGCCGCCGAAAAGCCCGATCAGGGCGAGGTGACGGCCGTCGGACCCGGCAAACGCAACGACAAGGGTGATTTCATTGCCCTCAACGTGAAGGTCGGCGATCGCGTGCTGTTCGGAAAGTACAGCGGCCAGACCGTCAAGGTCGATGGCGACGAGCTGCTCGTCATGCGCGAAGAAGACCTCTTCGCGGTGGTCGAGAAGAAGTAATCCCCGTTCGCGCCCCCGCGGCCACCGGCCATCGCCATCGGTTCCTAAAACGGCGGCGACCGTACGCGGCAGGGGCGCAAGGCGAACACGATCCATTGAACTCGGAGAATTGAACATGGCAGCAAAAGACGTAGTCTTCGGCGCAGATGCACGGCATCGCATGGTTGAGGGCGTCAACATCCTGGCCAACGCGGTCAAGGTCACCCTTGGCCCCAAGGGCCGCAACGTGGTGCTCGAGCGCAGCTTCGGCGCCCCCACCGTCACCAAGGACGGTGTCTCGGTGGCAAAGGAAATCGAACTGAAGGACAAGCTCCAGAACATGGGCGCGCAAATGGTCAAGGAAGTGGCTTCCAAGACCAGTGATAACGCCGGTGACGGCACCACCACCGCCACCGTCCTGGCCCAATCGATAATCCGCGAAGGCATGAAATACGTGGCCGCCGGCATGAACCCGATGGACCTCAAGCGCGGCATCGACAAGGCGGTGATTGCCCTTGTCGAGCAGCTGAAAAAAGCCTCGAAACCCACCACCACGAGCAAGGAAATCGGCCAGGTCGGTGCCATTTCCGCCAACGCCGACGAGTCGATCGGCAAGATCATTGCCGACGCGATGGACAAGGTCGGCAAGGAAGGCGTGATCACCGTCGAAGACGGCAAGAGCCTGAACAACGAGCTCGACGTGGTCGAGGGCATGCAGTTCGACCGCGGCTACCTGTCGCCGTACTTCATCAACAACGCCGAAAAGCAGGTTGCCGTCCTCGACAACCCCTATGTTCTGCTGCACGACAAGAAGATCAGCAACATCCGCGACCTGCTACCCACATTGGAGCAAGTGGCCAAGAGCGGCCGTCCGCTGCTGATCGTGGCCGAAGAAGTCGAAGGCGAGGCCTTGGCCACGCTGGTGGTCAACACCATCCGCGGCATCCTGAAAGTCGTGGCCGTCAAGGCTCCGGGTTTCGGCGACCGGCGCAAAGCCATGCTGGAAGACATCGCCATCCTGACTGGTGGCAAGGTCATCGCCGACGAGGTCGGTCTGACGCTCGAGAAGATTCAGCTGACCGACCTGGGCCAGGCCAAGCGGGTTGAGGTGGCGAAGGAAAACACGACCATCATCGACGGTGCTGGCAAGGCCGCCGACATCGAAGCGCGGGTCAAGCAGATCCGCGTGCAAATCGAGGAAGCCACCAGCGACTACGACAAGGAAAAGCTGCAAGAGCGCGTGGCCAAACTCGCCGGCGGCGTTGCGCTGATCAAGGTCGGCGCCGCAACCGAAGTCGAAATGAAAGAGAAGAAGGCGCGGGTCGAAGATGCGCTGCACGCCACGCGCGCCGCAGTGGAGGAAGGCATCGTGGCCGGTGGCGGCGTGGCGCTGTTGCGCGCACGCCAGGCGCTGGGCGAGAAGCTGAAGGGCGACAACCACGACCAGGACGCCGGCATCAAGATCGTGATGCGCGCCATCGAGCAGCCGCTGCGCGAAATCGTCGCCAACGCGGGCGACGAACCGAGCGTGGTGGTCAACGCGGTGATGGCTGGCAAGGGCAACTACGGCTACAACGCCCAGAATGCGACCTACGGCGACATGATCGAGATGGGGATCCTGGATCCCACCAAGGTCACCCGCATGGCGTTGCAAAACGCCGCATCGGTGGCGGGCCTGATGCTGACCACCGAAGCCATGGTTGCCGAGGCGCCGAAGGAAGAGTCGCCGATGCCGGGCGGTGGTGGCGGCATGGGCGGCATGGGCGGCATGGGCATGGACATGTAGTCCCTCGCGTCCCGCGTTAACGCGTGCACGCAGGCCCGCCAGCGACAACGCTGGCGGGCCTCTTCTTTTGTGCCCAGTGGACCCATAATCTCGCTGCTCCGGTTCGGCGAGCAATGAGCACAAGACCCTCTCTCCACGAGTTCATCCAAAACGAATTGCGGCAGGCCGAGCCGTTGTTCGAGGCCATGGTGGACGCCGTGCTCGACAGCTGGCGCCACCAACTTCCGTCCCGGTTGGCCAGTGACCTGGATGCGCCGCGCGTGCTGCTGTTGCACCGCAACGAATTTGTCCGCCGTGCAGCCGGCTCGCTGCGGGACCAAGTATCGCGCTCGGCGGCTGCTGCCATGCCGCAGAAGACCGGGCGCCTGGAACTGGCGCTGGTCGAGGACGACGAGGTCACCACCGACATCGAGATCGCGCGGGTCGTCGATCGTGCCAACTCGGCACTGGAGAACGAGGTGCGCGAACTGCGCACGTTCACCTCCGCGCTGGTGGGCGACATCAATGCCTCGCGCGACACGAATCCGCTGCGGCCCGAAGTCTGGGTGCGCGCGCTGATGGTGGGCGCGCGCGCGGTGCCGATCTCCGGCGCCATGCAGACCGCGCTGCTGCGCGCCACCGCCGACCCGTTGATTCGAGCCGTTCGTGACACCTACATGTCGGCCTGCACCCGCTTGCAGGCCCTCGGTGTGCAGCCCGCCACGCATCGCACGATCGTGAACGAGGGCGAGACCATTGAACTGACCGACGCCATGCGAGCCCGCCGAGAACTGGAGCGGTCGAGTCATGCAAACCCCAACTCCGGCTTCGCGCCGGATTCTGGTCAATCGGTGTGGATCCCCAGTCGTCGGAACGTCGTACCGGGGTCCGTGGAGTACTTGCTGATTCAGGTCGAGCAGGGGCTTGCAGGCTCGCCACGCTATGTCGGTGGCGACGCGATGGGCGGACGTCCGCCATCGCAGCCCGCACCGCTCAAGGACCCCGAATCGCACCCCACCAACCAGACCGCGGTGGAGCGTCTGTCCCAGATCTTCGACGCGATCATGTCCGATCGGCGGCTGCCCAGGGACTGCCTGCCGCTGCTGTCCCGCTACTTTCCCGGTGCCATGCGCCAGGCCTTGGTCGAACCCGCCGCGATGGATGATGCGGAGCACCCGATGTGGCGCTTTGTCGATCAACTGGCGTTCATGATGCAAACCCGCGCAGTGGGCGACCCGCAAGCGAACCTGGCTTTCGCGCAGACACTGGTCGACCAGATCGCGGCCAACCCGGCTCTGGAAACCAGGCATTTCCAGTCGGCCATGGCGCGGGTCGCCGTGCATGAACGCCAGCGCTTTGCCCGGGCCGTGGCCGCGGCAGCCGAGGACATCCGCGAACTCACGAACATCACGCGCCACGCCGCAACCGGCTTCGGCCCCTCGCTGCCACAGGAACTCGATGCCGCGAGCAACGACGACCACGCCGCGCCGCTGATGCGCCGCGACAGCGACGTCAGGCCGACCCAACCCTCAGCGCCCGAACTCTGGAAGCCGGGCACCTGGCTGTCGCTGTTCCTGCGCGGGCAATGGCGACGCGCACTGGTGCTGTGGCGCGCGCCTGGCCTGGGACCGCTGCTGATGCTCGATGCCACCGAGGCACGCCACTGGGCCGTACGACGCCAGTCGATCCAGCGATTGGCCGTCGAAGGCCTGGCACGCGAGCTGCAGCCGCGATCGCTGATGCGCGATTCGCGCAACCGCGCGGGCAAGGTGACCCGGGAATCCGGGCCCGCGTCGTTCGGATAACCGGGCGCCCGTGGCGCCGACAATGGGTGGATGGCCGTCGCCCTGCGCCTGTTGTTGGTTCTGAGCCTCGTCGCTGGCCTGGCGCGTGCCGCAGGTGGCCCAGCGGGGGCGGACGCTGCCGTCCCAGTTCAACCGGCCGCGCGTCCGCGCATCGGCCTGGTTCTATCGGGCGGCGGCGCCAGAGGCCTCGCCCATATCGGTGTGCTCAAGGTGCTGGAAGAATTGCGCATCCCGATCGATGCCATCGCCGGCACGTCGATGGGCGCCATCGTCGGCGGCCTCTATGCCAGCGGCATGCGAGCCGATGACCTGGAGCGCGAACTGATTGCGATCCGATGGGACCAGGTCTTCTCCAGCCGCGTCGAGCGGCAGCAACTGTCGCAACGCCGGAAGGAGGAGGATTTCGAGGTCTCCACCGCCATCGAACTCGGCCTTCGCGACGGGACGCTGCGTGCGCCCCAAAGCGCAGTGTCAAGCCGCGGCCTCGAGTCGCTGCTGCGCCGCCTGACATTGCCGGTGCGCGACATCAGCCGGTTCGACGCCTTGCCGATCCCGTTTCGCGCGGTGGCCACAAACATGGAGACGGGTCAGGCCGTCGTGCTCGACCATGGCGACCTCGCGCTGGCGCTGCGCTCCAGCATCAGCGTGCCGGGTGTCTTCGCGCCGATCGAGGTGGACGGGTTGATGCTGGGCGACGGTGGCCTGGTCGACAACGTGCCGGCCGCAGTGGCCCGCCGTCTCGGCGTCGACCGGCTGATCGTCGTGAACATCGGCACGCCGCTGGCAGGCCGCGAGTCGCTGAACTCGGTGCTCGGATTGACCCAGCAGATGATCAACATCCTGACCGAGCAGAACGTGCAGCGAAGTCTGGCCTCATTGCAGCCGCACGACGTGCTGATCGCACCGCAGCTCGGCGCGCTCGCGGCCAGCGATTTCGACCGCGCGCGGGACATCGTCTCATTGGGTCTCAGTGGCACGCGCGATGCAAGCAATCGCCTGGCGCCGCTGTCGCTCGGCCCGGACGCCTACGCCTCGTGGCAGCGCCTGCATGCCGCGCACCCGCCGCGGGCCACACCGCTGGTGTCCGTCGAGCTGACCGGTAGCACGATCACCAACCCCGAGCGCCTGGCGGCGATGCTGGAGTCGCGTGCGGGCGAGCCGTTCGACGCTGCGCGTGCCGAGCGCGACACGCGTCGACTGGCCGCGGCCGGCGACTACGTCCGCACCGACTACCAGCTGTTGCGCACCGAACGCGGCGACGGTCTCGTCTTCGAACTCGAGGACAAGCCCTGGGGTCCGAACTACCTGCGACTCGGCATCGACCTCAGCACCGATTTCAACGGCCGCAGCGCCTTCAACGTCAAGCTCAGCCACAACCGGCATTGGCTGACGGCCAACGGCACCGAGTGGCGCAATCGCCTGCAGATCGGCGAGGAGCCGCTGGCCTACACCGAGCTGTACCACCCCCTGTCCTGGACGGCTTCACTCGCCAACGACTGGTTCGTTTCCGGCTACGCGGGTGTGCGCCGCCGCCCGCTGATTCGTTATGCCGGCGACAGCGGCCAGGAGCTGGCCGAGTTCAAGCGCGCGTTTCTCGAGGTCGGCTTCGATGTCGGACAGCCCTGGGGCGAATTCGGCGAGTTTCGCGTCGGCCCCTCGCACGTGACGGTGCACACCCAGCCGGTCCTGCTCGGCAGTGCCTACACCGGGCCCACCGGCACCTCGCGCTGGACCGAAGACGGCGTGCGCGCCCGCGTGGTGGTCGACCAGCTCGACTTCGCCAATTTTCCGCTGGCCGGCTACCGCTTCGACGGCCAGGTCTGGGCCGGACGCCGCGCCGGCGACCTGTCCGGATCATTCAGTCGGCTGGAAGCCCAGGGCACCTGGGTGGCCACCTGGGGTGCGCACACCTTCAACTCCTACGTGCGCACGGCCATTGCCAATGTCGGCCGGACCGGCGAGGTCGGTCGCTACAGCCTGGGCGGCTTCCACCAGCTGTCGGGCTATTACACCGGCCAGCTCGAAGGCAACGACTTGCTGTTGCTGCGCTTGGGCTGGTACATGCGCCAGAACCAGACGCCGGCATTGACTCGCGGCTTCTTCTTCGGCGGCACGATCGAGGCCGGCAACATCTGGCAGCAGCGTGCCGACATGCGACTGGCCGATCTGCGCACCGGCATGAGCCTGTACCTCGGTGCCGACACCGGGCTCGGCCCGATGTACCTGGGACTCACCTATGCGCCAAAGGGCACGACCGGCCTCGTGCTGTTCATCGGCCGTCCGTGAGTGCACGCCGAATCTCCGCCAGCACGAGATCCGGCCGCTCGTGCACGATCCAGTGCGACGCGTCCGGCACCCTCACGATGCGCAGATCTGAAACCCATTGGTCCAGGCCATCAAGCAGCCCCGGCAGCAGCGCCTGATCGTTCAGGCCCCACAGCACCGTGGTGGGCACCTCGACATGCATCACCGTCGGCGGCAATTCGAGCCGGCGAAGTGTGTCGTCGCCGGGCGTGGCCGGGCGCAACGGCGAAGCACGGTAATAGTTCAGCGCACCTTCGAGACCGCACGACCAGATCTCGCGGTAGCGTTGCCGCATCGACGGCGTGAGCCATGCCGCGTGCCCGATCCGGCCCAGCATCGATCCACAACCGGGCATGGTCGTCCTGCGACAACCGTGCAGCGGCGTCCGGCCGGCACAGCTCGTTCATGTAGGCGCTCGCCGCCTGCTGCGCCGCGCTGTCGCGCAGTTCGCGCAGCAGCGCGCCGGGATGCGGCGAGTTCACGATCACCAGGCGCCTCACAAGCTCGGGCCGCAGCGCCGCGAAGTTCCAGGCCACCCCACCGCCCCAGTCGTGGGCCACCAGCACGTCGAGCGGCGCGCCCAGTTGCCGCACCAGCGCTTCCAGATCGGCGACCAGATGCTTGGCGCGGTAGGCCTGCACGGCCGGCCGGTGCGCTGGATCGTTCGTAACCGCGCAGGTTGGGCGCAATGCAGCGGACGCCGTCGACCAACGCGCGCATCACCGGGTCCCAGACGAACGCGCCTTCGGGGAACCCATGCAGCAGCACGACCGTTTGTGTGGCGCTCGGATGCGCCTGCGATGCGACACGACAGGTTGATGCCGTGCGGCAGCCTCAGGAGGCTGGTTTCGATATCCATGCGCGCAACGTCGTCGCCGCGTCGTCGACGCCGAGCCGACTCAATGCGGAAAACAGCGTCACGCTGATGTCGGCGTACTCGGTGGCAACGTCCGCCAGCACCTGCTGCGCCTGCGCCAGCGACTTCTGGGCCTCGGCACGGCTGAGTTTGTCGGCCTTGGTCAGCAACACCAGCAGCTTGACCTCGCCCATGCCGACACGCGCCGCGATGAACTCCAGCAGCTGGCGGTCGAGGGCGGTGAAGCCATGCCGGGCATCGACCATCATCACCACGCCGGCCAGAGAATGGCGGAACGCGAGGTAGTCGGCCATCACCTGCTGCCAGCGCAGCTTGGCGTCGCGCGCCACCGCCGCGTAGCCATAACCCGGCAGGTCGGCCCACAGCGCGTCGGGCGCATCCGGCGGGCCCAGGCTCGAACAGGTTGATGTGCTGGGTGCGGCCCGGCGTCTTGGATGCGAAGGCCAGACGTCGCTGCTGGGCCAGCGTGTTGATCGCCGTCGACTTGCCGGCGTTGCTGCGGCCGACGAAGGCGATCTCCGGCAGCTCGGGCGCGGGCAGCTGGTCCAGTCGGCTGGCGGTCACCAGGAATCGGGCCGATTGGGCCCACGCCAGCGCCTCGCGGGCTGCCGTTGCGCTGTCGATCGCGGGTGTCTCCATCAGGCATTGTAAAATCGTTGGGTTTGATTCCGTCGAACCCATTCCCCGACAACCAAGGTTCCGCCGCTATGAAGTCGCCGCTCGTGCTGCTGCTGGCCTCGCTGATCGTCACACCGCCGCTGGCAGCCGAGAACCAGCAGCCGCCAGCAAGGCCGACCCCGCCAAGGGTCAGGCCATCTCGACCCAGGCCTGTGCGGCGCCTGCCACACGGCCGACGGGTCGCGCGGCAGCCCGGCCAACCCGATCCTGCAGGCCAGCACCCGGAGTACCTCGCCAAGCAGCTGGCCGAGTTCAAGGCCGGCAAGCGCGACAACGCCATCATGAAGGGCTTCGCCGGCACGCTGTCCGACGCCGACATGAAGAACGTGGCCGCCTTCTACGCCGGCAAGCAGGCCAAGCCGGGCTTTGCGAAGAACAAGGACATCGTCGCCCTGGGCGAGAAGATCTACCGTGGCGGCATTGCCGACAAGCAGGTCCCGGCCTGCGCCGGCTGCCACAGCCCGACCGGCGCCGGCATCCCGGCGCAGTACCCCCGCGTCGGCCGGCCAGCATGCCGACTACACCGAGGCCCAGCTGATCGCCTTCCGTGGCGGGGCTCGCAAGAACAGCGCCCAGATGACCGGCGTCGCCGCCCGACTGACCGACAAGGAGATCAAGGCCGTCGCCGACTACATGGCCGGCCTGCGCTGACCGCGCATCTGAGCGCCAACGGAGGGCCGGCTTCGCTGCCGGCCTTTTTCATGATTGCGGCCCTTCGCGCGCGAGGTGCTGCGGTGCGTACGGAACTTCGACGCCAACGCTATATTGCGCCATGCCGTTTGTTCGCCGTAACGCCCAGGGCGAGTTGGTCAGCCTGCACCGCCACGCCGAAGCCGGCACGTCGGAGTTCCTGCACGACGACCACCCCGACGTGCAGGCCTTCGTCGGCACCGCCGGCGGCTCGCCACCGAAGACTTCGCGCGCCTGGACGCCGACTTCGTGCGCGTGATCGAGGACGTGATCGACACGCTGATCGTCAAGAACGTGATCAACATCACCGACCTGCCCCCGAGGCCCAGGCCAAGCTGTTCTCGCGCAAGAGCTTCCGCGAACGGGCCCGCAGAGCTCGCTTCGCCTTTTCGGCCTACCGACTTCGGCGACGTCATCGACGACACGCGGCTTCGACGACTCGCTGCGCTAAGCCCCGGCTCGGGTAGGCCCTGCGGTTTGGGCGTAAGGTGGCGCACCTTCCGCGCGACCCAGAACCAAGCCCCACAGGACCCGCCATGCACTGCCGAAAGACCGCGGTTTCGTCCACCCCACGCTCGGAGATCACGCCCCGCGCCGTGTTCGAGGCGCGCCGGACTGGACCCGCCAGCTGGCGGCGCTGGCGGCCGGCCTGGTGGCACCCGGCCTGCTGGGCCGGCAACGCGCTGTGCGCAACCATCGCGCCCGGCAAACAGGCTCACCGTTGCCGGCGCACGCAGCGCGGTGGCCGGCGCGCTGACGATGGAAAAGCCCACGCCGCTGCAGGACGTCAGCAGCTACAACAACTTCTACGAGTTCGGCACCGACAAGGCCGACCCGGCGCAGCACGGCGGACACGCTGAAGACGCGGCCCTGGACGGTGGCGTCGAAGGCGAGGTGCAAGAAGCCCAGGGTCTTCGACATCGACGAGCTGCTCAAGCTCGGCGCCGATGGAAGAGCGCATCTACCGCCTGCGCTGCGTCGAAGGCTGGTCGATGGTGATTCCGTGGGTCGGCTATTCGCTGGCCGAGCTGATCAGGCGCGTCGAGCCCACCGGCAACGCCAAGTTCGTGGAGTTCGTGACCCTGGCCGACCAGGCGCAGATGCCCGGCCTGCGCTCCTCGGTGCTCGACTGGCCGTATGTCGAAGGCCTGCGCCTGGACGAGGCGATGCATCCGCTGACGCTGCTGGCCTTCGGCCTGTACGGCGAGGTGCTGCCCAACCAGAACGGCGCGCCGGTGCGCCTGGTGGTGCCGTGGAAGTACGGCTTCAAGAGCGGCAAGTCGATCGTCAAGATCCGCTTCGTCGACAAGCAGCCCAGGACCAGCTGGGAGCTGGCGGCGGCGCAGGAGTACGGCTTCTATTCGAACGTGAACCCGAAGGTCGACCACCCGCGCTGGAGCCAGGCCACCGAGCGCCGCATCGGCGAAGACGGCCTGTTCGCGAAGAAGCGCCCGACGCTGATGTTCAACGGCTACGAGGCCCAGGTCGGGCCGCTGTACGCGGGCATGGACCTGAAGAAGTTCTTCTAGCGCGATGAACAAGGTGCTGGCCTGCACACCGGCCAGCCGAAGCCCGTTGCTGTTCGTGCTGGCGCTGGCGCCGTTCGCGTTCCTGCTCTATGCCGTGTATCGCGCACAGACGCTGGGGCCAACCCGGCCGAGGCGCTGATCCGCGGCCTCGGCGACTGGACGCTGCGTTTCCTGTGCCTCACGCTGGCCGTCACGCCGCTGCGGCAATGGACCGGCTGGCACGCGCTGGCGCGCCTGCGGCGCATGCTCGGGCTGTTCACCTTCTTCTACGCCGTGCTGCACTTCCTCGCCTACGCCTGGCTCGACATGGGCTTCGTCTGGGCCGACATCGCGCGCGACATCGCCAAGCGCCCGTTCATCCTGGTCGGCACCGCGGCGCGCTGCTGCTGATGCTGCCGCTGGCCGCCACCTCGTTCAACCGCGCCATCAAGCCGCTCGGCGCCGCGCGCTGGCAGCTGCTGCACCGCCTGGTCTACGCCGTGGCCGGGCTGGCGATCCTGCACTTCTTCTGGATGCGCGCGGCGAAGAACAACTTCGCCGAGGTCGGCGTCTATGCGGCCGTGCTCGGCGTGTTGCTGGGCTGGCGCGCGTGGAAGGCCTGGGGGCCACGCTACTTCATGAAGCTCGGCAGCCACAACGCCAGAGGCTGAAACTCCAGCACGATCGCCAGCGCCACGACCAGCATCGCCACGAACAGCCACACGCCACGGAAGATCTGCCGCAGCGACACGTCCTTCAGCAGCGAGTTCAGCACGAACAGGTTCATGCCCACCGGCGGCGAGATCAGGCCGATCTGCACCACCAGCACGATCAGCACGCCGAACCACACCGGATCGAAGCCGAGCTGGGTGACGATCGGAAAGAACACCGGAATCGTCAGCAGCACCATCGACAGCTCTTCCATGATCGTGCCCAGCAGCACGTAGATCACCATCATCGCGCCGACGATCGCCAGCGGCGGCAGCCCCATGGTGGGTGATCCACTCCTTCAGGTCGCCCGGCATCGACGTGAAGTTGATGAAGCCCGAGAACATCATCGCGGCGATCAGGATCGTGAACAGCATCGCGGTGGTGCGCGCGCTTTCCACCAGCACCTCGCGCAGCATGCGCCAGGTCAGCGCCCGGCGCGCCAGAGCGAAAAAGAAGGCCCCCGATGCGCCGATGCCGGCACCCTCGGTGGCGGTGAACACGCCGCCGTAGATGCCGCCGAGCACCACCACGACCAGCAATGCCACGCCCCAGATGTCGCGCAGCGCCGCGAACCGTTCGCGCCAAGTGCTTCGCTCGCCCGCCGGACCAGCCGAAGGGTCGCGCGCACGTGATCCAGGCCACGCCGGCCATCAGCAGCAGCCGCACACAGCAGGCCCGGAATGACGCCCGCGGCGAACAGCTTGCCGATGTGCGTCTCGGTCACGATGCCGTAGATCACCATGATCGTCGACGGCGGAATCATGATGCCGAGCGTGCCGCCGGCGGCGATCACGCCGGTGGACAGGTAGTCGGCATAGCCGAGCCTCTTCATCGACGGATACGCCACCTTGCTCATCGTGGCCGCGGTGGCGATCGACGAGCCGCAGATGGCGCCGAATCCGGCGCAGGCCAGGATGGTGGCGTGCGCCAGCCCGCCGCGCACGTGGCCGACGAACGAGTACGCCAGACGGAACAGCTCGTGCGCCAGTCCGGCGCGGGCGACGAAGTTGCCCATCAGGATGAACAGCGGCACCACGCTCAGCGTGTAGGCGAAACCCGACTCGTAGATCACCTGCGCCGCGTTGGTCGCCGTCGGCAGCCAGCCGCGCATCAGCCCGAGGCCGATGAAGCCGACGAAACCCATCGCAAAGGCCAGTGGCACCCGCAACAGCGCCAGCACGAAGACGCCCGCAAAGCCGATCAGCGCTTCGGTCATGCCCCGGCCGCCGGCGCTTCGTCGACGCCGATGTGATGGTGTGCCACGGGCGCGGCGATCAGCAGCGCGTGCACCAGCGCGGTGAGGCGCACAGCGCGCTCATGCCGTAGACGAACGGGCCCTGCGAGATCTTCAGCTGCGCCGTGGTGTCGCCGTACTCCATCATCTGGCCCGCCTTAGTCCACATCAGCCAGGCCATGCCCGCCAGCGCGGCGGCGCAGAACAACTCGACCAGGGCGTTCTGCAGGCGGCGCAACCCGCGCGGCAGCCACGGGTCCAGCGAATCGAACACCACGTGCTCGCCGGCCAGGCTCACCAGCGGCAGCCCGGCGAAGATGACCACCACCATCAGCAATTCGGTCAGTTCGAGCGAGCCCGGCACCGATTCGCTGAGCAGCTTGCGGCCGCTCACATCCAGTCAGCGTCAGGATCATGATGCCGAACAGGGCCGCTGCGGCCAGCAGGCCGCACAGAGTTTCGAGCAGGCGCCTCATGCGCGTGACCGATGGGCGCGAAGGGTCGCGCGCGCCGTCACTTCTGCAGCTTGGCGATCTCGGCGCGGAACTCGGCCCAGCACCTTCTTCGGGTCCTTCAGGCCCTTGGCCTCGGCCGCCTTGGCCCAGCTGTCTTCCAGCGGCGCGGTCTTGGCCTTCACCGCGGCGACGAACGCCGCGTCGGCCTTGGTGAACGTCACGCCGTTGGCCTGCATGAACGCCATGCCGCGGCGATCCACCTTGTCCCAGCCGCGGCCCATCATGCGGGCGGCGAATTCGCCCGACATCTCGTCGATCGCCTTCCTCACGTCGGCCGGCAGCGAGTCGTACTTGGCCTGGTTCATGATGAACACGAAGCTGGTGTTGTACAGGCCGCCCGGGAACAGCGTCGCGTACTTGATGACCTTGTCGATCTTGAAGCCTTCGACCGATTCGGCCGGGAACAAGGTGCCGTCCATCACGCCGGTGGACAGCAGCTCGTAGCTCTCGGGCGCGGGCTTCAGCGTGACATTCATCCCCAGCGCCTTGCTGATCTCGTTGACCATGCCGCCGCCGACGCGGAACTTCAGGCCCGACAGGTCCTCGACCTTGGCGATCGAGCCGCTTGGTGTTGAACACGATGCCCGGGCCGTGCGTGAAGGCGGCCAGCACCTTGACCCCCTTGTGCTCGTCGGCAAACGCCGGGTACTTGGCATAGATGCGCTGGAACGCGACCGACACCACCTCGGACGAATCACCGAGGAACGGGAACTCGGCCATCTGCGTGTGCACGAATCGACCCGGGCGTGTAGCCGTGCACGGTGAACGAGATGTCGGCCAGACCGTTGCGCACCGCGTCCAGCGTGCCCGGCGGCGCCGACACGGCACGCGGCAGCACGTTGCACTTGACCTTGCCCGGCACCTTCTGCTCGAGCATCGCGCACCACTCGGCCTGCGTGGTCGTCAGCGTGTGCGACGGCGGCACCCAGCTCGACAGCGTGAGGGTCGTCTGCGCCGCGGCGTGGCCCGCGCACAACAGGACCGCCGCACTCAGCAGCAGCGGACGAAGAACGGCACGGGTCTTTGGCGGCATGGGTCGCTCCTGGGCAGCAATGGATCGATTGTGGCCGACGCAACCGGCGCGGCCCACTGCAGAAAACGCGGAGGAACCCTGCCGCCTTGCCTCGCGGCACCGCGTCGACTGCCGACCCCCGCGAACAGGGTGCCTCGGCCCCGTCTCCCCGGAAGGGGGGGACGACGATGCGTCTGCGTTGAGCCTAGTATGGATTCGCCGATTCGTTGAGGGTCGCCGAGAGAGGGAGCTGCCGTGACTGCGCGAACCGATGACCACAGCCTGAACGACGACGACGGCGGCACGCCCGTGGCGCTTCCGTACGGGCCGGCCCGCGTGGCACTGGATCTCGCCGTGCGCCGGCTCGACCAGGCCGAGTTGAATCGCGAGCCGTCCGAGATGTCCGAGGCGCTCGCCGGCCTGGCGCGCTGCTATCGCTCGTTGTCGGCATGGTCACCGGCGCTGGACTACATGCAGCAGGCCTTGCGCTGGGCCCATGTGTCCGGCGGTGTCGACCAGCGCGTCAATCTGCTGTGCGAGCTGGCCGAACTCGCCTGCTCGACCTCCGAATCGATTCTGGCGCCCGACGGCCAGGAATCGCGCGCCGCACGCGAGTGCGCCCGCGACCACGCCTTCGAGGCGGCGCGGGTCGCCGTGCACGCCGCCGACCCGCAATGGGAGATCAGGGTGCTGCTGCGCGTGAGCGATGTGCTCGACCGCTGCGGCGACCACGACGACGCCATCACGCTGCAGACCCGTGCGCTGACGCTGATGTCCCGGCCCGACGCAGGCCGCGAAGCGCGCCAGCCGCACGCCGCGACGCCGCCGCAGCTGATGTGACCGGCGTCGTCTAACGCGCCAAGACCGCTGCCAACGCCGTGCCTGTGTGCGTGCCGCGGCGCACCAGGTCCTCCGGCGCACAGGCGGCGACCACCTGCCCTCCCGCTGCACCGCCTTCAGGGCCCAGGTCGATCACCCAGTCGGCCTCTGCGATGACGTCGAGATCGTGCTCGATCACCAGCACGCTGTGGCCGCCGTCGACCAGGCGGTGCAGCACCCGGATCAGCCGTTCGACGTCGGCCATGTGCAGACCCACCGTGGGTTCGTCGAGCACGTACAGCGTCGACGGCGGTTTCTGGCCACGCCGCGTCATGTCGTCGCGCACCTTGCTCAGCTCGGTCACCAGCTTGATGCGCTGGGCCTCGCCACCCGACAGGGTGGGCGAGGGCTGACCGAGCGTGAGGTATCCGAGCCCCACGTCCTTCAGCAATTGCAGCGGGTGGCCGATCGACGGCATCGACGCGAAGAATTCCACCGCCTCGTCGACTTCCATTCGCAGTAGATCGCCCACGCTCTTGCCACGCCAGCTGACCGCCAGCGTCTCGGCATTGAAGCGTGCCCCGTGGCACTGGTCACATGGCACCTTCACGTCCGGCAGAAAGCTCATCTCGATCGTGCGCATGCCCTGCCCCTCGCAACCCGGGCAGCGGCCGTCGCCGGTGTTGAATGAGAAACGTGACGCCGCGTAGCCGCGCGCCTTGGCCTCGAGCGTCTCGGTGAACAGCTTGCGAATCGCGTCCCAGAAGCCAATGTAGGTGGCCGGGCAGGAACGCGGCGTCTTGCCGATCGGCGTCTGGTCGACCTCGAGCACGCGGTCGATCGGCTGCCAGCCCTCGACGCCGCGGCACCCGATCCAGCCCGACGTCTTGGGATTTCGCTCGCCGACCACGGCACGGAGGTTGGCCAGCAACACGTCGCGCGCCAGCGTGCTCTTGCCCGAGCCCGACACGCCCGTCACCGCGACCAGACGCTGCAACGGGATGGTCACGTCCAGGTCTTGCAGATTGTGCAGCGTTGCGCCGAGCAGGCGCATCGCCGGTGCAGCCGACGAGACGACGCGCCGCGGCTGGATCGGATGCCGCAGCGGGTGTGCCAGGAAGCGCCCGGTCACCGAGTCGGCCTGGCCGGCGATGGCGGCGACATTGCCCTCGGCCACCAGCCGGCCGCCGCGCCGGCCGGCACCGGGCCCGATGTCGATGATGTGTTCGGCGCGCCGGATCGTGTCCTCGTCGTGCTCGACCACGACCAGGGTGTTGCCCTTGGCGGCCAGACGCGCCAGCGCCGTCAGGAGGACCTGGTTGTCGCGCGGGTGCAGCCCGATCGTCGGCTCGTCGAGCACGTAGCACACCCCCTGCAGATTGCTGCCGAGCTGCGCCGCGAGTCGGATGCGCTGGGCCTCGCCGCCCGACAGCGTCGGCGCGGCACGATCGAGCGTCAGGTATTCGAGCCCCACTTCCCGCAGGAACTCCAGCCGGTTGCGGATTTCCACCAGCACATCGCGTGCGATCTCGGCATCGCGCCCGGTCAAGGCCAGCGAGTCGACCCATCGCTGCGCCTCGCCGATCGACCAGCGCGCCACCTCGGTGATCGGCTTGTCGTCGAAGCGGATCGCACGCGCCACCGGGTTGAGCCGGGTTCCGCCGCAATCGGGACAGTCCTGGTCCGCCAGGCCTTCGATCTCGGGCTCGTCCGATGGAAAATTCTGCTCGCGCCCACGCTCGTCGTCGTCGCGAATCGAATCGTCGAACGCCCTGCGTTGCTCGCGCGTCAGCGCCAGGCCCGTGCCGACGCAGGTGGTGCACCAGCCGTGCTTGCTGTTGTAGGAGAACATGCGCGGGTCGGGCTCGGGATAGCTGGTGCCGCACACCGGACAGGCGCGCTTGGTCGAAAACACCTTCACGTGGCCGATGCCGGCACCGCCCAGCCCGTCGTCCATCGCGCCGGCCAAACCGTCGAGCGGCGCAAGCAGGTGCATCACACCCTTGCCGATGTCCAGTGCATGCGCCAGCAGCGAGCGCAACTGCGCCTCCGACTCCGGTGCCACCACCATGTCGCCCACGGGCAGTTCGAGCGTGTGTTCCTTGAACCGGTCCAGCCGCGGCCACGGGTCGATGCGCACGAACTCGCCGTCGACGCGCAGATGGCTGTGGCCGCGTGCCTTGGCCCATTTGGCGAGGTCGGTGTACAGGCCTTTGCGCGCCACGACCAGCGGCGCGAGCAACCCCACATGCTGGCCGCGGTGGTCGCGCAGCAGCTGCGCGGCGATGCTCTCGACGCTCTGCGGCCGCACTTCGGCGCCGTCCTTGGTGCAGCGCTGCAGGCCGAGCTTGACCCACAGCAGGCGCAGGAAGTGCCACACCTCGGTGGTCGTGGCCACCGTGCTCTTGCGCCCGCCGCGCGACAGGCGCTGCTCGATCGCCACCGTCGGCGGAATGCCGAACACCGCGTCCACTTCGGGGCGGCCGGCCGGCTGCACGATGCTGCGCGCGTAGGCGTTCAGCGACTCGAGGTAGCGCCGCTGGCCTTCGTTGAACAGGATGTCGAACGCCAGCGTGCTCTTGCCCGAACCCGACACGCCGGTGATCACGTTGAACTTGCCGCGCGGGATCTCGACCGACAGGCCGGTCGCGGTGCGCTCCGCCGCCGATCGCGCCAGTCCCGGCGAGCGCCCCGGTGCGTCGGATGCGCCCGGCCCGCGCAGGTTGTGCTCGCGCGCGTTGACGATGCGGATCGTCTCGTCGAGCACCCGCGCGCGGTCGCGCCGCACTGTGAGCAACGACTGCAGCGGCATGCCGTCCTCGACCCGCAGCTCGCCGATGCCCAGCGACGCCTCGTATTCGCGCAACGCCTTGCCGGTGTGCGAACCGGCATGGGCCTTCACGTCTTCCGGGGTGCCGGCGCACACCAGCTCGCCGCCCGCTTCACCGCCCTCGGGCCCGAGGTCGATCACCCAGTCGGCGCTGCGAATGACGTCCAGGTTGTGCTCGATGACGATCAGCGAGTGCCCGGCTTCGAGCAGCTTGCGCAGCGCCCGCATCAGTTTGGCGATGTCGTCGAAGTGCAGGCCGGTGGTCGGTTCGTCGAACAGGAACAGCGTGCCCTTCCTGGCCGGCGCCTGTCGTGGCCCGGCCGCCGCCTCGGCCAGAAAGCCGGCCAGCTTGAGCCGCTGCGCCTCGCCGCCGCTGAGCGTGGGCACGGGTTGGCCGAGGCACACGTAATCCAGCCCGACGTCGATGATCGGCTGCAAGCGGGCCAACACCTCGCGATCGTCGCGGAAGAGCTCGCAGGCCTCGGCCACCGTGAGGTCCAGCACGTCGGCGATCGACAGCTGGCGCGCGCCGCGCACGATGCGCACTTCGAGCAATTCGGCGCGATAGCGGCGGCCGTCGCAATCGGGGCAGCGCAGGTACACGTCGGACAGGAACTGCATCTCCACATGCTCGAAGCCCGAGCCGCCGCAGGTGGCGCAGCGCCCCTCGCCGGCGTTGAAGCTGAACATGCCCGCGCCGTAGTGGCGCTCGACGGCCATCGGCGACGCGGCAAACAGCTTGCGCAGCTCGTCGAACGCACCGACGTAGCTGGCCGGGTTGCTGCGCGCCGTCTTGCCGATCGGCGACTGGTCGACGAACACCGTGTCGGCCAGCCAGTCGGCGCCGAGCAGTCGATCGAACGCACCGGGCGACTCGGTGGCCTTGCCGAAGTGGCGCGCCAATGCCGGCACCAGCACGTTCTGCACCAGCGTGCTCTTGCCCGAACCCGAGACGCCGGTCACGACCGTCAGGCGCTGCAAGGGGAAGCCGATCTGCACGTTCTTCAGGTTGTGCTCGCGAGCGCCCTCGAGCACCAGCTTGGGTGTGGCCTCGCCGACGAAACGCCGGATGCCGATGCCGACGTGCTTGCGCCCGCCGAGGTAGGCGCCGGTCAGCGTGTCGGCGCGGCGCGCGTCCTCAGGCGTGCCGTCGAACACGATGCGCCCACCCAGCGCGCCCGGACCCGGACCGAGGTCGATCAATCGGTCCGCGGCCAGCATCACCGCCGGGTCGTGCTCCACCACCACCAGCGTGTTGCCGGCGTCGCGCAGGCGCTGCATCGCCTGCACGATCCGGCCCATGTCGCGCGGGTGCAGCCCGATGCTGGGCTCGTCGAGCACGAACAGCGTGTTGACCAGCGAGGTGCCGAGCGCCGTGGTGAGGTTGATGCGCTGCACCTCGCCGCCGCTCAGCGTGCGGCTTTGCCGGTCCAGCGTCAGGTAGCCCAGGCCCACATCGCAGAGGTACTTCAGTCGCGTGCGGATCTCGTCCAGCAGCAGCTTCAGGGCCTCGTCGAGCAGCGTCGTCGGCAGCGACAACCCGTCGAAGAAGCGGCGCAGCCGGTCGATCGGCAGCAGCATCAGGTCGTGCAGCGTGAGACCCGGCATGGCCTCGAGCTGCACGCGCGACCAGTCGGCGCCCACCGGCATGCCTCTGCGCTCGGGCGGCATCGCGGCGTGGGCGTCGGCCAGCGAGCCGAGCCGCCACAACAGCGCGTCGAGCTTCAGTCGTGCGCCACCGCAGTCGGCGCACGGGGTGTAGCTGCGGTATTTGGACAGCAGCACCCGGATGTGCATCTTGTAGGCCTTGCTCTCCAGGTAGCCGAAGAAGCGGCGCACGCCGTACCACTGCTGATTCCACTTGCCGTTCCATTGCGGCGAGCCTTCGATCACCCAATGGCGCTGCGCCTCGGTGAGCTGGCTCCACGCCGTGTCGCGCGGAATGCCCGCCTGGCCGGCGTGTTTCATCAGGTCGTCCTGGCACTCCTTCCACGCCGGCGTCTGCAGCGGTTTGATGGCACCCGAGCGCAGCGTCTTGCGGTGATCGGGAATCACCAGGCCCCAGTCGATCCCGATCACGCGGCCGAAGCCGCGGCAGGTCTCGCAGGCGCCGTAGGCCGAGTTGAACGAGAACAGCGCCGGCTGCGGCTCGGCGTAACGCAGGTCGCTTTCGGGACAGTGCAAGCCGGTCGAATAGCGCCACAGGTCTGCCGCATCGTCGTCGCGCATCGCGTAGGCGCTGACGCGGCCCGCGCCCCTGCGCAATCCGAGCTCGATCGCCTCCATCACACGCGCCTTGTCGGCGCCCTGCAGGCGCAACCGGTCGGCCACCACGTCGAGCACCTTGCGATGCCCGACCACGCGCTCGGCCTGCACGCGCGTGAAGCCGCTCGCCGACAACCACTGCTCGACCTCGTCGGCGGTGACGTTCTCGGGCAACTCCACCGGAAACGTGATCGCCACGCGCGGATCGCCTGCAGCCGCGGACCTGGCCAGCAGGTCGACATAGATCGTCTCCGGCGTGTCGTGGCGCACGGGCAGCGCGGTTTGGCGGTCGAACAATTGAGCGGCACGCGCGAACAGCAGCTTCAGGTGGTCGTTCAGCTCGGTCATCGTGCCGACCGTCGAGCGCGACGTGCGCACCGGATTGGTCTGGTCGATCGCGATCGCCGGCGGCACGCCGTCGACCCGGTCCACGGCCGGTCGGTCCATGCGGTCGAGGAACTGGCGCGCATAGGCGCTGAACGTCTCGACGTAGCGCCGCTGCCCTTCGGCATACAACGTGTCGAACACCAGACTCGACTTGCCAGACCCGGACGGGCCGGTCACGACGGTCAGTTCGCCGGTGCGGATGTCTAGGTCGAGATTCTTCAGGTTGTGCTGTCGTGCGCCGCGAATGCGGATGACACCGGGCATCGGAAGGCCTTTGCGCGTGAGGGCCGAATATTCTAAGGACCGCCGCTCGGCACCCCGGCGCAGCGGCACGACAGGCCTGGCACCGCGCCGCCCGTCGCCGGACCCCGACCACTTTGTCACGAACGATGGGCTGGCACGGTAACCGCGGCCACCGAATCGCGGCGTTCGCACGGCGACGCGAGCAACGCGCGCAATCCGACATGACATGATCCCGGCCATCCGAATCGATGTTTCGCACAACGATGCCTGAGCCGAAGACACCCGCACCGTTCAAACCCTCGGGCATGATCGAGTTCGAGTTCACCGACATCACCGATGCGCGCGAGGCCGCCGGTCGCCCTGAAGCGGTGGTGGCCATCGAGAAGCTGATGCCCGGCTTCTGGGAGGACCAGCGCCGCCCGCCGGCCGCCACCGATCGCGCCCTCAGCGGCCAGGGCATCGACTGGATGCTGTCGCTGCCCGTCGAGGTGCGGCCGAAGGCGCTGTGCGAGCACTTCCCGCGCATCGCCAACCACCTGGCCGAGCGCTGGGCAGACCTGCCGAACACCCGCCTCGCGCTGATGCGACTGCTGGCCGACGAACGCGGCGGGCGCAAGGGCTTCTCGCTGCAGGTCGAGCAGGAAATCGGCCGCCTGGCCGCGCACCTGCAGTCATTGCTCGACCTGGCCCCGACGACACCGGCCCCGCTGTAGCCACCGCGGCCCCGCGCCGCCCCCGCGAAAACCCCAAGGCGGCCTCACGCATCCAGCCTCAGGATGCGCGCGTAGCACTGCGGCGTATACCGACGCAACGATCCGACCCGCGTGCCGATGCTTGCATCGGCACGCGTCGTTCGCGCCGTCAACCTGGCGCCCGCCCGCGCGGGGCCATCGTCCTGGGAGTTCGTGTATGAAGACCCTGTTCGTTTCCCTGAGCCTGATCTCGGTCGCATCGATCGCCGGCGCCGCCGACGTTGACGCCGGAAGGGCCAAGGCCGAGGCGGTGTGTGCCGCCTGCCACGGCGCCAACGGCATCAGCGTGAGCGACACCATTCCCAACCTCGCCGGCCAGCGCGCGGCCTATATCGAAGGGCAGCTGAAGGCCTTCAAGAGCGGCGCACGCAAGGCCCCGAACCCGACCAGTCCGATCGCCACCATGGCCGCGATTGCCATGCAACTGAACGACGCCGACATTGCCAACGTGGCCGCGCACTTTTCAGCACAACCTGGCGCCACTGGCAACGCCAAGTCGGCGCAGCTGCCCAACGTTGCCAAGACCAGCGTGAGTTTCCCCGAGGGCTATCAGGCCAGCTTCACCAAGTACCACACCATCAGCTTCCCCGCGACCAAGCAGGTGCGCTACTACTTCGCCAACTCGGTGGCACTCAAGGCGGCCAAGGACCGCAAGGATCTGCCCAATGGCTCCTACCTGTTTGCCGAGGTGCATTCGGCCAAGCTCGGTGAGGACGGCGCGCCGGTGAAGGGCGCTGACGGCCAGTTCGTCGCCGACAAGCTGGTGGGCTACACCGCCATGGGCCGCGACGCGGGCTGGGGCAAGGACATCCCCGACATGCTGCGCAACGAGGAGTGGAACTACGCGGTGTTCACCGCCGAAAAGCAGCACCGCCCCGGCATCAACCAGGCCGAATGCCTGGCCTGCCACAAGCCGCTGGACAAGGTGAGCTACACCTTCACGCTCGAGCAGCTCGCCAAGGCGCCGTCGCGGTAAGCGTTGCGGTCGTCATGCGGCTGCCGGCGGCGCCGGCAGCCCGATCGTGACCGTGGTGCCCTGGCCGACGCCGCTGCGCACGGCGACCTGGCCGTGGTGCAGCTCGACGATGCGCTTGACGATCGCCAGTCCCAGGCCGGTGCCGCCTTCGCCGGTCGGCGGGCTGCCAATGGTGCGTCCGGTGTACAGACGGTCGAACAGATGCTCGATCTCCGCGGGCTCGATGCCGCAGCCGGTGTCGGCGACCTCGACCCGGACCGCCGGCCCGTGTGATCGCGCGCTCAGCGTGATCTGGCCGCCCGCCGGCGTGAAACGCAGGGCGTTGTCCACCAGGTTGGCGATGGCGCGCTCGAACAATTCGACGTCCACCGCGGCGAACGCCGTGGCCGCGGCGGGACTGTCGAGGCGCAGCGTCACGCCCTGCCGCATCGCGCGATCGGCGAAACGCATCACGATGTCGTCGAGCACCTCGCCCAGGTCGAGCGTCATCGGCTGCAGCCGAAATGCCGGCTCGTCGAGCAGCGCCAAGTCCCCCAGCGAGCGCACCAGCTGCGCCGCGTTGCGCGTGTTGCGCAACGCCACCTGCACCAGCGATTGATCATCGGCGCGCGCCGGGTCGGATTGCCAGCGCTGCTGCAGCGTCTCCAGGCAGGCCACGGTGGCCGTCAGCGGCGAGCGCAGGTCGTGCGACAGGTTGCTCACGCTCTCACGTCGGAACTGGTCGAGCCGGCGCAGCGCATCCCACTGCGAGCGCAACGTGGCCAGCATGGCGTGAAAGCCGGCACGCAACTGCGCGAACTCGTCGCCACCCGTCGGCGCGGGCTGTGCCGCCACGATGGCGCTGGCAGCATCGAAGCCCTCGCGCTGCGCCGCGGCCACGGCCGCACTCAGGTCGCGCAGCGGCCGCGTGACGGTGGCGATGATCCACAGCGCCAGCAGCGTGGTCAGCAGGATCACCGCCGCCACGCCGGCCAGCGCCGGACCGGCCAGGCTGCTGCGAAACAGCTCGGCCCGGCCCGCCTGCAACGCCGGCGGCTGGCATACCAGGTACAGGTAGCCTGCCGCGCCATCGCTCGGCCGGATCACTGCACGCTTGAGCGCGCGCGCGGCGATCACCGCGTCGGCGTTCATGTGCTCGGGGTCGTCGCCCATCACGTACGGCGCCCGCTGGCGGTCACCAGCGACCTGCACCGCCTGTTGCACCGGGCCCAGCTTGACCTTGAAGCCGGGCGCCAGCGTCATGCGCCCGCTGCTGGCCAGCACCGTGCCGTCGGCATCGAGCAGGTAGAGCTGCGAATCGGGCTCGAACAGCAGCAGGTTGCGCAGGAAGGCGGTGAACGCCTGCGGGTCGCGCGCATGCAGGTCGAGCAGGTCGTCGTACATGGCCACGACGCGGCCGACGAACGCATTCGCGCGCTCGTAGGTGCCCTCGTGCTCGAAGCGCTGGAAGGCCAGCGCCACCGTCACCAGCACGCCGGCCGCGGCCACCAGGCCGGTGATCAGGATGGTCAGCGCAATGCGCAGGCGGACCGTCACGGCGCGTCGCGCATCTTGTAGCCCGCGCCGCGCACGGTCAGGATCAACTGCGGCCGCATCGGGTCGGCCTCGACCTTCGCGCGCAGCCGGTTGATGTGCGTCGTGACCGTGTGTTCGTAGCCCTCGTGCGAGTAGCCCCACACCGCGTCGAGCAATTGCGCGCGCGAGAACACGTGGCCCGGGTGCTGGGCGAAGTGCAGCAGCAGATCGAACTCCAGCGCGGTGAATTCGAGCACCTGGCCGCGCACGCGAACCTCGCGCTTACCGGTCAGGATCGCGAGCTCGCCGTTGCGCAGCGGCGCGGCCGGGCTGGGGGCCTGTGCCTGGCGCAACAGCTCGGCGCGGCGCAGCAGTGCCTTCACCCGGGCCAGCAGCTCGGCCATCGAGAACGGCTTGGTCAGATAGTCGTCGGCGCCCAGCTCCAGCCCGAGCACACGATCGAGCTCGGTGGACTTCGCCGTCAGCATCAGGATCGGCGTGGCCCGCCCACGCGCGCGCACCGCCTTGCACACCTCCAGCCCGTCCAGACCGGGCATCATCAGGTCCAGCAGCAGCAGGTCGCTGGCCTGCTCGGCCTGGCTGGCCAGCGCCGCCGTGCCGTCGGCGACCGCGTCGACCCGGTAGCCGGCCTGGCGCAGGTTCAACACGATCAGGTCACGGATGTCGGCCTGGTCTTCGGCGACGAGGATGTGCGGCGGCATGGCGTGGGGGTCGCGCCGCGGACCGGCGTTCTTACAGCAATGTTAGCTGGCTGTGAGCTTCGGCGAGGCTGGCGCGAGGTGTGGTGGTCACAGTGGCGCCATCGCAAAACGCCCAACGCCACCACCATGCAAACCGCCGCCACGACTTCACCCGCCCACCACGCCCCGCAAGCCACCGCGCTCAGCTGGACCGACCTGGCCGAACACCGCAGCTTCCTGGTGCGCTACGCCCAGCGCCGCCTGCTCGACCCGGCGCTGGCCGAGGATCTGGTGCACGACGTGTTCGAAGCCGTGATGACCGGCCGCGCCAGTTTCGGCGGTCGCTCGGCGCCGCGCAGCTGGCTGGTGGCGATCCTGCGCCACAAGATCGTCGACCTGGTGCGCCAACGCGTCGGGCACGACAGCCTGGACACCTGCGACCTCGACGACCAGTTCTCGCTCGAATGCCCGCTGCCCCGCCCGGACGAAGTGGCCGAGCAGCGCGAACTGCTGTCGCGGGCGCTGACGCGCATCGCCGCATTGCCGGCTGGTCTGCGCGACGCGATGCAGCTGCGCGTGCTGCGCGAACAGACCACCGAAGCGGCCTGCCAGATGCTGGGCATCAGCGAAGCCAACCTGTTCGTGCGCCTGCACCGCGCGCGCCAGGCGCTGATGGCCCACTGAAAGCCGGCGGCTCAGCGATTCAGCCGCTCGAACTTCTGCGCGCGGCGGCCGAAACCCACCTCGGCCGTGAACAGGTTGCCCTGCGCATCGATCGCCAGGTTGTGGATCCACTTGAATTCGCCGGCGCGGCGCCCGGTGCGGCCGAAGCTGCCCACGATGGCGCCGTCGGCGCGGTTCAGCACATAGATGCGTCCGTTCGCGCCGTCGGCCACATACAGGTACCGCTGCGCCGGGTCGTGCGACAGCACCATGTCCCACACCGAGCCGTTGGCCAGCGTCTGCACCTCGACGCGGAACTCGTGCTTGAACTGGCCTTGCTTGTCGAACACCTGGACGCGGTTGTTGACCCGGTCGCAGACGTACACCAGGTTGTCGTTGGACAGGCGCACGCAATGCACCGGGTTGCCGAACTGGCGTGACAGCGGTTGCGCGGGGTCGTAAGCCGGCTGCTTGTCGTCGTTGGGCACGCCGCCGTAGGCGCCCCAGTGGCGCTTGTAGTTGCCGGTCTTGGCGTCGAACACCACGATGCGCCGATTGCCGTAGCCATCGGCGACATACAGCTCGTTCGCCGCGGCGTCGAGCGTCAGGTGGGCCGGCCGGCCGAGCTGCGTGCGGCTGCTGCTGCCTTCGGACTTGCCGGCGCGCCCGATCTGCATCAGGAACTTGCCGTCCGGCGTGAACTTGAGAATCTGGTTGTCCTCGTTGCCGTTGCCGCCGACCCAGACGTTGCCTTCCGGGTCGACGAAGATGCCGTGCTCGACCTTGGGCCAGTCGTAGCCGGCGCCCGGGCCGCCCCACCCGCGCAGATAACGCCCGGTCGCATCGAACTCCGCCACCGCCGGCAGCGACTTGCAGCAGCGGTGCGTGACCGGCCGGTTCTCCTTCGGGTCCCACTCGTCGTTCAGCAGCGTCGACGGGCGGTGCACCATCCAGACATGGCCGTTGCGCGCATCCACCGCGATGCCGGCCACTTGGCCGAATAGCAGCTGCACACCGTTTTCCTCGGGCAGTGCCTGCGGCCAGTTGGGGTCGACCTGGAACTGCGGCATCGCACCGGATGCAGGTCCGGGCCCGGTGGCGCAGGCCGGCAACAGCGCGCAAAGCAGCAGACAGGCAAACGCTCGGATCATCGGCATGCTCCTCGGTCGTGCGCGCCGCGCGGCGTCGACGCCACCGGGTCGGTTCTCGGGTCCGGTGATCGTGCGCGTTCGCCGGCGCGCCGGCAAGCCGTTCAAACCCGCTCGACACAGCCAGCGGCCGGGGCGGCGGGGGCAAGCCCCTGCCGCCGCGTCGGATTTGACTGCTCGGGCAGAATTTGCCTAGTCAGTCATTGCCCACCCAACGGTTCCCACCCTTCGCCATGCCCGCACCCGCCAAGACCTGCACGCTCTACGACGGCCGCTGCTATGACGTGGGTGAAAGCGTCGGCCACCAGTTGGTCAACCTGATGATGCTGATGCGCCGCGAAGTCGAGACACGCATGGCCGAGCACGGCCTCACCGACGCGCAGTGGAAGCCGCTGTGGATGCTCAAGGCCGGCCGGGCCACCACCGCGATCGAGCTGGCCCGCGAGATCGATGTCGATGCCGGCGCCGTCACGCGCATGGTCGATCGGCTCGAGGCCAAGGGCCTGGTCGAGCGCGTGCGCTCCGGATCCGATCGCCGCGTGGTGCACCTGCGCCTCACCGCCGCCGGCGAGGCGGTGGTCAAGAAGGTGCCGTTCGTGCTGGCGTCGGTGAACAACGACTTCCTGCGCGGATTCTCCGAGAGCGAATGGAAGCAGCTGCGCCGGCTGCTCGAACGCATGACGGCCAACGGCGCAGCGCTGCAGAAGTTGCCGCAATCGGCTTGAAGGCGAATCGCATGCTCCCGGAGCGCCGCGCCGCCACGCCCGACACGGACGCTGCACATCCACGCTGCGCAGCGCCGCTGACCGCGGCCACCACGCTGCTGGCCCTGCTCGCCGGCGCTGTGCTGGTGCTGGCCGGCTGCGCCGCCCCACGCGACGCGTCGACCGCAGCCACGCTGGTCGAGGCACCGGCGCTCGGTGCGACGTCGCTCGAGACGCCGTGGCCCGAGGCGCGCTGGTGGCGCGTTTTCCGGCAGGCCGAGCTCGACCGGCTGATCGACCAGGCGCTGGCGGGCCAACCCAGCCTGCGCCTGGTGCAGGCACGGGTGCGTCAGGCCGAGGCCGCCTCGAGGGCCCAGGACGCCGCGCGCGGCCCGCAGGTCACGGCCTCGATCGACCTGACCGATCAGCGCTTCAGCGAAAACGGCCTGGTGCCGCCGCAGCTGGCCGGCGCCACGCGCTGGAACAACAACGCGCAGATCGGGGCGGCCTGGGAGCCCGATCTGTTCGGCCGCCAGCGTGCCGCGCTCGACGCCGCCATCGGCCGGCTGCGCGCCGCGCAGGCCGAAGAGCAGGCCGCTCGGGTGCTGCTGGCCAGCCAGGTGAGCGCGGGCTACATCAACCTCGCCAGACTGGTCGACGCACGCGCCGTCGCGCAGCAGGCGCTGCAGCAGCGCGAGCAGATCGTCGCGCTGGTGCGCCAGCGCATCTCGGCCGGTCTGGACACCACCGTCGACCTGCGCCAGGCCGAGGGCTTGATCGCGCAGGCACAGGTCGAGATCGAAGCGCTCGGCGAGGCGACCCTGCTCGCCCGCCATGCGCTGGCCGAGCTGGTCGGCCAACCGGTGCAGTCGCTGGACGCGCTGGCACCGACCTTGATGGCCGTGACGATGCGGCCCCTGCCCGAGGCCTTGCCCGCCGACCTGATGGGCCGCCGCGCCGACCTGGTGGCGCAACGCTGGCGCGTCGAGGCTGCGCTGCGCGACACCGAGCAGGCACGCACCCAGTTCTATCCGAACATCAATCTGATGGCCTTCGTCGGCCTGTCGAGCCTCGGCCTGGATCGCTTCGTGCAGGCCGGCTCGCTGACCTATGGTGCCGGCCCGGCGTTGCGCCTGCCGCTGTTCGACAGCGGCCGGCTGCAGGCCAACCTGGACGGCCGCCGTGCCGAGGTCGATGCGGCGATCGAGGGCTACAACGGCGCGCTGCAACGCGCGTTGCGCGAAGTCGCCGACGAGCTGGGCACGCTGCGTTCGCTGCAGCGCCAGCAGCGCGCACAGGACGATGCGACGCGCGCCGCCGACGCCGCCTACGCGCTCGCACTGCAGCGTTACCAGGCCGGCCTCGGCAACTTTCTCGTCGTGCTGACGGCGCACAACAACGTGCTGGCGCAACGCCGCGCCGGCATCGACCTCAAGGCACGCCACTTGGCCAGCGAGGTGGCGCTGAGCCGCGCGCTCGGTGGCGGCTACGACGCCGGCACGCTGACCGCGCCCGCGTTCGCCGCCGCACGCTAGATGGGCCTGTTCTTCTTCTAGAGCCACAGATGGAACCACAAGAATCCCAAGCCAAGCCGACACGATCAACCGCGGGCGCTGCCGCGCCGGGCCGGCGCAAGGCGGCGATGCTCGCAGTCACCAGCCTCGTGCTGCTGGCGGGGCTCGGCTACGGCGCGTACTGGGCGCTGTTTCAGCGCCACTTCGAATCGACCGACAACGCCTACGTGCAGGCGCCGGTGGTGCAGATCACGCCGCAGGTCGCCGGCACCGTGCTGGCCGTGCTGGCCGATGACACCGATCGGGTCGAAGGCCGGCCAGCCGCTGGTGCGGCTGGACGCCACCGACGCGAAGCTCGCGCTCGAGCGTGCCGAGTCGCAGCTCGCGCAGACCGTGCGCGAGGTGCGCACGCTGTACGCCAACAACGCCGCGCTGAACGCGACGATTCAGCTGCGCCAGGCCGACGTGGCGCGCATGCAGGCCGACGTGGCCCGTGCCGCCGACGACGTGAACCGCCGCCGCCCGCTGATGCAAAGCGGCGCGGTCGCCGGCGAGGAGATGTTGCACGCCGAATCCGCACTGTCGGCGGCCACCAGCGCGTTGGCGGGTGCGCGCTCGGCGCTGGCCGCGGCGCAGGAGCAGGCCGCCAGCAACCGCGCGCTGACCGACGGCACCACCGTCGAGAAGCACCCCAACGTCGAGCGTGCTGCGGCCGCGGTGCGCGAGGCCTTTCTCGCCGTGCAGCGCACCGAGGTGCCCGCGCCGGTGACCGGGCAGGTGGCCAGGCGCACCGTGCAGGTGGGCCAGCGCATCACCCCGGGCACGCCGCTGATGACGGTGATTCCGCTCGACCAGGTCTGGGTCGAGGCCAATTTCAAGGAGGTGCAGCTGCGTCAGATGCGCATCGGCCAGAGCGTGAAGCTGCGCGCCGACCTTTACGGCGGCCAGATCGAGTACGACGGCCGCGTGGCCGGTGTCGGCGCGGGCACCGGTGCCGCGTTTGCGCTGTTGCCGGCGCAGAACGCCACCGGCAACTGGATCAAGGTGGTGCAGCGCGTGCCGGTGCGCATCGAACTCGACCCCACACAGCTGGCCGGGCATCCGCTGCGCGTCGGGCTGTCGATGGAGGCCACGGTCGACGTCGCACAAGGCACCGGTGCGCCGGTGCTCAGCGGCCAGTTGCCGCGTGCCAGCAGCCAGACCCGGGTGTTCGACGCGCCCAGCGCCGACGCCGATCGACGTGTGCGCGAGATCATCGCCATCAACCTGGGCAAACCGGTGAGCCGCGCGGCGCAGGCCGTGCTGTCCAAGGTCGCGGCCTCCGTCTCGCGCTGATTCGCTCGCGATGCGCCAGACCCTGTCCGCCACGGCAACGGCCGGCGCCCCGTCGGCTGCGCCTCGCGCGGCACCGCCACCGGCGTTTCCACCGTTGCAGGGTGTCGAAAGGGCGCTCGGCACGCTGGCGCTGTCGCTGGCGACCTTCATGAACGTGCTCGACACGTCGATCGCCAATGTGTCGATCCCGGCGATCGCCGGCGACCTGGGCGTGAGCCCGACGCAGGGCACCTGGGTCATCACCTCGTTCGCGGTGGCCAACGCGATTGCCGTGCCGCTGACGGGCTGGCTGACGCAGCGCTTCGGCCAGGTGCGGCTGTTCACCGCCAGCGTGCTGCTGTTCGTGCTGACCTCGTGGCTGTGCGGCCTGGCACCGAACATCGAGTCGCTGATCCTGTTCCGCGTCCTGCAGGGGCTGGTGGCCGGGCCGTTGATTCCGCTGTCGCAGACGCTGCTGCTGGCCAGTTACCCACCGGCGCTGGCCGGCACCGCGATGGCGCTGTGGGCAATGACCACGCTGGTGGCGCCGGTGATGGGGCCGCTGCTGGGCGGCTGGATCACCGACAACATCACCTGGCCGTGGATCTTCTACATCAACGTGCCGGTGGGCCTGTTCGCGGCCGCGCTGACCTGGTCGATCTACCGCACGCGCGACCCCGGGCCGCGCCGCGTGCCGCTGGACCGCGTGGGTTTGACGCTGCTGGTGCTGTGGATCGGCGCGCTGCAGATCATGATCGACAAGGGCAAGGAGCTCGACTGGTTCGGCTCGACGCAGATCGTCGTGCTGGCGGTCGTGGCCGTGGTCGGCTTCCTGTTTTTCCTCGCCTGGGAGCTCACCGATACCCACCCGATCGTCAACCTGCGCCTGTTCGCGCGCCGCAACTTCCTCGTCGGCACCAGCGCGCTGTCGGTCGCCTACGGCCTGTTCTTCGGCAACGTGGTGCTGCTGCCGCTGTGGCTGCAGCAGTGGATGGGCTACACCGCCACCTGGGCCGGCATCGTCACGGCGCCGGTGGGCCTGCTGGCGATCGTGCTGTCGCCGTGGGTCGGCAAGAACGTGTCGCGCATCGACCCGCGCAAGCTGGCCACCGTGGCCTTCGTCGGCTTCGCGCTCGTGCTGTGGATGCGCTCGCAGTTCAACACCCAGGCGCCGGTGCTGACGATCCTGATTCCGACGCTGCTGCAGGGCGCGGCCATGGCGTTCTTCTTCATTCCGCTGCAGGCCATCGTGTTCAGCGGGCTGACGCCGGATCAGATGCCGTCCGCCTCGGGGCTGTCGAACTTCGTGCGCATCACCGCCGGCGCCTTCGGCACCTCGCTGTTCACCACGTTGTGGGAGGACCGCGCGGTGCTGCACCACGCGCAGCTCAGCGAATCGATCCATCGCGGCAACGACGCCGCGATGCAGGTGATGGCGCAGCTCGCGCGCCGCCGGCCAGACGCCCGAGCAGGCCACCGCGACGCTGAATCGCCTGCTCGACCAGCAGGCCTACACGATGGCGGCGACCGATGTGTTCTACCTGTCGGCCGGGTTGTTCGTCGTGTTGATCGCGCTGGTGTGGCTGGCCCAGCCGCACCGGGTTGGCGCCGCGACCGGCGCCGGCGCAGCGCATTGACGACACGGCGCGTGCGCCGCGACGGCGCCGCGCCTCAGCGCCACTCGACGATCGAGATGCCCAGCCCGAGCCTGTTCTGGCGGTGGTTGTAGTCGATCATGCTCTCGCCGTAGCCGGTGAACCACTGCGTGTACAGGTGCAGCGCGCCGTCGATCTGCGTCGACCACTCCAGCTGGGCCGAGCCGCGCGAATGCGCACCGTCGCGCAACGAATGGCGCAGCTGCAGCGCGACGATGTGCCGGCCGAGCTTGCGCGTGAGCAGCAGTTCGGCGCGACCGACATGGTCGCTGATATCAGGGTTGTCGTCGTCGGTCGGCCGTTCGCCCAGGCGCCACCATGGCCGAACCTGGGCCGTCCAGTCGCCGCGCTCGAACGCCGCCTCGGCGATCCAACGGTTCCAGCTGCGCGACAGCGGCAGCGAACGGCCGTTGGACTGGTGATTCAGCGCCAGCGAGGCCTGGCGCAGGCGCCAGCCCAGCAGCGTGGTGTCCAGCGGCCAGGCGAAGATGACCTCGGGCTCGTAGTTCGTCTCACGGAAGGGCCGCGATTCGTGTCCGTTGTAGACCTGCCAGCGCGACGACTGCGTGTAGCCGCCCCACACCGCGGCGGGCAGGCCGAAGGGCTGCTCCCAGAGCTTGGCCTTCAGGCTCAGCTGGTACTTCACCTCGACCGGCCGCAGGTCGAGGCCGGTCGATCACCGTATGGCCGGCCGCTGGCGAGGACGGCGTCAGGTTGACGCGGTCGGTCCACGTCCCGGGTAGCACGTAGACCGGCTTGTAGGCCCGCGGGTAGAACAGCTCGCCGCGGCGCCGGCCGTCGAGGTCCCAGCGATCGTCGTACAACGACGGCGCCGGTGCGCCGGCCGGGGCCGGCTTGGCCGCCGGCGGCGGGCTGGCGGCATTGACACCCGCCGGCGGGACCGCACGTTGGTGGGCGCGGTCGTAGCATGCCAGCCGCGCCGTATCGTCGTCGATGCGCACGCAGGAGGCCGCAGTCTCCTGTGCCAGCGCCATGCCGGGGCCCAGCACCAGCACAAGCCAGCCGGCGGCGCGACGCACGCCGCGGATCGTTGTCGTCATGTTGGTTCTCGTGATGCGATCGGCGGAATTTGCCAGATTCCCGGGCCGCGGCCCGGGCACGACGCGAAACGCCGGTCGATTGGCCGCCACATGCGCCGGCGGGCAGAGCGTGACATTACGATACGCGCTCCGCGGCGAACCGCGCCGCCACACCGCCACGATGCCCACCCCGATCGAATTCGCGCACGCGCTGGCCCTGGTGCCATTGACGCTGCTGCCGATCATCAATCCGCTGGCGGGCGCGCCGGTGTTCACGCTGACCGCCGGCGCCGACCCGGCGGCGACCCGCCCGCTCGCGCGCCAGGTGGCCCTGAACTGCTGGTTCATCCTGGTCGCGTCGATGCTGGTTGGCACCTACGTGCTCGAACTGTTCGGCATCTCGCTGCCGATCGTGCGCATCGGCGGTGGGCTGCTGGTGGCGGCATCGGGCTGGCGCATGCTCAACCACAGCGACGACGACGAAGTGCAGGCCGCGGTGAAACGCTCGCAGAGCAGCACGCTGTCGCGCGTGGAGGTGGTCAAGCGCAGCTTCTTTCCGCTGACCTTCCCGCTCACCACCGGGCCGGGCACGATCGCTGCGTCGATCGCAATCGGCGCCGGCCTGCCGCGCCAGCCGGCGCTGTACGTCGTCGGCGCGTTCGTTGCGCTGCTCGGCGCCACGCTGACGGTGGCGGTGATCTACCTCGTCTACCGGCACGCCCAGGCGCTGCTCACGCGACTGGGCGAGGTGGGCACGCTGGTGATGACCCGGATGATGGCCTTCGTGTTGCTGTGCATCGGCATCGAGATTCTCTGGACCGGCTGGGCCGAGCTGAACGGCATCGCCGCGCGCTGAGCCGGTTTCGGCCACGGCGCTGGGGCCGCTTCAATCGTCCTTGTCCGGCCTCGCCAGCCCGGACGGCACGGTGCCCGTCCAACCGCGCTCGACATCCTCGAACTCGGCGAAGTCCGACTCCGAGACGACGAGGTTCGAACCGACGTCGAAGTCCTGCAGCCTCGAATCGCGCTCGTCGCGCAGTTCGGCGGCTTCCTGCAGCGGGCGCAGTCCTTCGAGCAGCCGATCCAGATGCGGCGACGGGTCTTCGCACGCCAGCATCTCGAGCTGGTCGAGCGCCTCGGTCAGCACATGGCCCGACATCGCGGCGATGCCGGCCCAGCCCTTGCGCTCCAGCACGTCATGCACCAGCACCAGGTGACGCATCGTGCGCGCCGTCTGGTCGACTTCGTGCGCGAGCATGCGCGCGCTCAGTTCCGCGCACAACTGCGACGGCGTCGGCGCCTCGTCGAACGGCTTCGGGCGCCGGCGTTCGGCGAGCGTCAGCTGCAGCTTGCCGTCGCGCCGTTCCAGGCTGAGCGGTCGGACCAGCAAGCCCTTCAGTCGGCGCAGCGGCCCCGAGGCGCCGTCGGCGGCGCGGCGATCCTTGATCGGTTTGCTCTGCAGTCCCTTGCGGGGCGGTGATCGGTTGGCCATCGCAATGACCTCATGGAACTCGACGCCTGAGCCTAGCGGTGCGCCACCGCGGCAAGCGTTCGCAGTTCACGCGCCGGCGCCCGCCGCGTTGCTTGGTAACCCGGCATTGCCGCAAGGCGTGACGGGTGACGCGCCGTCGCCCGGGCCGACGGCGGCTGCGCACGGTCAGGCCCCGGCCAGGAACCTCTCCACCAGCGCGAACTGCTCGGGCACATTCAGCGCCGGCGCATGGCCGCAGCCGGCGATCTCCACCACCACGGCGCGCGCGCCGCGCGTGCGCATCGCCTCGGCCACCTCGGGCAGCAGCAGGTCGGAGCGCTCGCCGCGCAACGCCAGCACCGGAATCGCCAGCGCCTCCCAGGCCTGCCATTGCCGGTAGTCGTCGGGGTGGGCGACGAACTGGCGCACCATCGCCGGGTCGTAGTGCGGCGTCACCCGACCATCGGGCAGGCGCCGCGTGGAGGTTTCGGTCAGCCGCCGCCACTGCGCGTCGCTCAGCCAGCCATAGGGCTTGTAGATGGTGCGGAAGTACCGCTCGAGCTCGCTCACCGTGGCAAATGCGCTGGGGTTGCCCGCGTAGGTGAGGATGCGCTGCTGCGCGGTCGCGGGCAGCTCGGGGCCGATGTCGTTCAGCACCAGCTTGCGGATGCGCCCGTGCAGGCGCCCGGCCGCGGCGTGCAGGCCGATCGCGCCGCCCATCGATGTGCCGAGCCACAGGCAGCGCTCGATGCCGAGCTGGTCCAGCAGCGACACGGCGAGCTGCTCGTAGAAATCCAGGCAGTACTCGGCATCGGGCTGCGGGCTCCACTGGCTCAGCCCGCGGCCGATGGTGTCGGGGCAGATCACGCGGTAGCGCGAGGCCAGGTGCGCCGCGATGTCGTCCATGTCGCGGCCGGTGCGCGCCAGGCCATGCCAGGCGACCACGGCTTCGGCCTGCGGCGGTCCCCACTCGGTGACGTGCAGCTCGCGCCCGGCACAGCCGAGGTAACGCGACCGGGGCTCGATCGTCATGAACGCGTCCTTTCCGCCGCCAGGCGCAGGCGGCCGACGATGCCGCTGGGGAAGTGATAGACGGCGAGCACGAACAGCACGCCCAGCCAGAGCAGCCAGCGGTCCGGCGACACCACCTGGCCCAGCAGCGGCACGCCTTCCAGCGCGGACTGGCCGAGCTTGAGCAGGTCCTGCAGGTAGTTCTGCGCGAAGACGAAGATCACGCTGCCGACCACCGCGCCGTACAACGTGCCCATGCCGCCGATCACGACGATCAGCAGGATGTCGAGCATGATCTCGAAGCTCAGCGTGGTGTCCGGCCCGGTGTAGCGCAGCCACAGCGCCAGCAGCGCGCCGGCCAGCGTGGCGAACAGCGCGGCCAGCACGTTGCTCAGCGTGCGGTAGACCACCGTGCGGTAGCCGATCGCCTCGGCGCGGAAGTCGTTCTCGCGGATCGCCTGCAGCACCCGGCCGAACGGCGAATTGACGATGCGCAGCAGCGCGAGGAACAGCAGCAGCACCACCACGAACAGCAGGTAGTAGCTGACGAACTTGCCGTCGATCGTGGCGCCGAGGAAGCGGGTTCTCGAACGGCTCGAACGAGGGGCTCAACACCTCCGGATTCTTGAACGTCAGGCCGTCCTCGCCGCCGGTCACGTCGGACAGCTGCGAGGCCAGCGTCTGGAACGCCGAGGCCACGGCCAGCGTGATCATCGCGTAGAAGATCGCCTTCACGCGCAGGCTGAACAGCCCGATCAGCAGCGACAGCAGCAGCGACAGCAGCAGCGCCGCCAGCACACCGAGCGCCAGCGCGCCGAAATCCGGCGCCAGCCGCGGTGCTGGCGATCGCCACCCCGTAGGCGCCGATGCCGAAGAACATCGTGTGCGCGAAGCTCACGATGCCGGTGTAGCCGAGCAGCAGGTCGTAGCTCGCCACCAGCAGCACGAACACCAGCATCTTGGCCGCCACGCCGAGCGCCTTGCTGCCCGGGAACAGGAACGGCGCGAAGGCCAGTGCCAGCACCATCAGCACCAGCGCGGCGGCCAGCCAGCGGCTGCGCGGCAGGTCGTGGGAGAGGATTCGATCGAGCATGGCCTTGCGTTCAGCGATTCGTCACCGGGTACAGCCCCTGCGGCCGCCACAGCAGCACCGCGACCATCAGGCCGATGTTGGAGAACAGCGCCACCTTCGGCGCCAGGAAGCCGGTGTAGTTGGCCATCAGGCCGACCAGCAGCGCGCCGACGAAGCAGCCGAGCGTGCGAGCCCAGCCCGCCGATGATGATGACGATGAACAGCAGCACCGTGACCTGGCCGCCGATCTGCGGCACCACGGTCTGCTGGTACAGCCCCCACAACACGCCGCCCAGGCCGGCCAGCGCGCTGCCGGCGACGAACACGCCGACGAAGAGCTGGCGGATGCGGTAGCCGAGCGACTCGACCATCTCGCGGTCCTGCACGCCGGCGCGGATCAGCAGGCCGATCTTGGTGCGGTTGAGCGTGAAGGCCAGCGCGGCGAACACCAGCGCGCCGATCAGCATCGCCAGCACGCGGTACTTCTCGACCGCCGCCGTATCACCAAACAGCGCGAGCAGGAACGAGCCGCGCAGCACATCGGGCAGCGGCAGCGGGATCTGCAGCGGCCCCCAGATCACCTTGATCATCTCCTCGCCGACGATCATGCCGCCCATCGTGATGAGGATCTGCTTCAGGTGCAGCCCGTAGACGGGCCGCACGATCACGCGCTCGAACGCCCAGCCCACCGCGCCGGCCACGACCATCGCCACCAGCATGGCGGTGAACACCGCCACGAGGTTGGCCGCCCCCGAATCGCCGGCCCAGGCCGACATGCCGCCCATCACGCTGGTGGCGATGAAGGCGCCGAGCGCGATGAACACGCCGTGGCCGAAGTTCAGCACGTCCATCAGCCCGAACACCAGCGTCAGGCCCGACGCGATGATGAAGACGATCATGCCCATCGCCAGGCCGGCCACCGTGAGCGTGACCCAGGTCGACGGCGAACCGATCAGCGGCAGGCCGAGCGCGGCGATGCTCACCAGCAGCGCGATCGGCTTCCAGTCGAACTGGGCTTTCGGGACGGACGCGCCGGCGGCGAGCGCTGCGGAGGCAGAGGTCATTGATGCGTCCCCAGCGAAAGCCCGAGCAACCGCTGCTGCAGTGCCTCGTCGTCGGCCAGTTCGCGCATCGCGCCGGCGTGCACGACGGCGCCGTTGTCCATCACCGCCACCGTGTCGCCGAGCGCGCGGGCCATGTTGAAGTTCTGCTCGACGAGCAGGATCGTGGTCTTCTGGCGCTTGAGCTCGTTGAAGGCGCTGATCAGGTTGTGGATGATCGACGGCGCCAGGCCCTTGCTCGGCTCGTCGATCAGCAGCAGCGCGCGCGGCTCGACGATGGCGCGCGCCACGGCCAGCATCTGCTTTTGTCCGCCGCTGAGTTTGCCCGCCGGGAAGAGCCAGAACTTCTTCAGCGCCGGAAACAAGCCGAAGATCCACTCCAGGCGCTGCGCGTCCAACTCGCCGGCGTGGCGCGCGCCGCGCGCCGCGAGAACCATGTTCTCCTGCACCGTCAGATCGGTGAAGATGCCCATGCTCTCGGGCACGTACGCGATGCCCAGCGACGCGACATCCGGCGTCGCCCTGCCACGCAGCGACTCGCCGCGAAACCGAAGTTCGCCCTGGCTGGCCGGCCACAGGCCCATGATCGTGCGCAGCGTGGTCGTCTTGCCGGCACCGTTGCGGCCGAGCAGCATCGTCACCTGGCCCTCGGGCACGCCCAAGTCCACGCCGTGCAGGATGTGGTACGCCCCGATGTGCGTGTGCACACCCTTCAGCTCGAGCAGGTTGTCGGTCATGTCAGGAGCCTCGCCGCTCGGCGGGGAGCGGCCGGGGTGAGTCGCCGTCGGGCGCGGCCGAAGGGCCTGCCTCGGTGGCAGGACCACCGAGGTAGGCCTGCTGCACCACCGGCGAGGCGATCACCGCCGCCGGCTCGCCGTCGGCCACCAGCGCGCCGTTGTGCAGCACGATGATGCGATCCGACAGCTCGCGCACCACATCCATCTTGTGCTCGACCAGCAGGATCAGCCGGTCCCGGCGCGCCTTGAGTGCACGGATCAGATCGAGCACCACCGGCACCTCGTCGACGCTCATGCCGGCGGTGGGCTCGTCGAACATGTAGACCTTGGGGTCCAGCGCCATCAGCAGGGCGACCTCTAGCTTGCGCTGGTCGCCATGCGGCAGCGCGCTGGCCGGCACGTCGCGCTTGTCGGCCAGGCGCACGCTGTCGACGATGGCCAGCGCTTCGTCGATCCAGGCCCGTCGATCCAGCCACACGTGCCAGAAGTCGATGCCGTGCCCGCCACGCCCCTGCTCGCGCGCCTGCACCGCCAGGCGCACGTTCTCCTGCACCGTGAGCCTGGGGAACAGTTGCGTCAGCTGGAATGCGCGGCCCAGTCCCTTGCGCGTGCGCAGCGGCGCCGGCAGCGTGGTGATGGTCTCGCCGGCCAGCAGCACCTCGCCCTCGCTGGCCGGCAGCTGGCCCGAGATCAGGTTGAAGTAGGTGGTCTTGCCGGCGCCGTTGGGGCCGACGATCGCCGTCAGCGTGCCGGGCTCGAAGCGGCACGAGACATGATCGACGGCCACGTGGCCGCCGAAGCGGATGGTGAGGTTGCGGGTTTCGAGCACGCGCGCAGTCCTGAACGGGTCGGATTTCCAGAGCCAGAGGCGTAGCGAGCGGCCGGCAGCCTAGGCGCGGGAGGGCCCGAAGACCGGAGTGCACTGGAGGTGCATGAGGATCTTCGGGAGGGCCCGCAACGACGGATCCCGGCCGCGCAGTAGCCGAACGCCTATCGCTTGTTGCGGATGGGCACGTTCATCTGCTCGGGCTTGATCTCGCTGACCAGCTCGGGCACGCCCCAGGCAAACGCCGGATCCACCTTGATCTTGAAGTGGTACATCGACTGCATCGCCTGGTGGTCTTCCTTGCGGAAGGTCATCTTGCCTTTCGGCGTCTCGAAGCTCATGCCCTCCATCGCGGCGATCAGCTTGTTGCTGTCGGTGGCGCCTTGCGTCTTCTTCAACGCCTCGACCACCGCGATCGCCGCGCTCATGCCGCCAGCGGTGAAGAAGTCCGGCGGGCTCTTGAACTTGCTGTAGTGGTTGGCCACCAGCCACTCGTTGACCGGGTTCTTCGGGATCGCGAAGTAGTAGTAGGTCGCGCCCTCCATGCCGGGGAACTGCTTGTAGGCCGTCATCGCCGGCAGGATGTTGCCGCCGGTGGCGATCTCGATGCCGTAACGCTTCAGGTCGAGGTCGGCGATCTTGAACGGGTTGCCGCCGCCGCCGGCCCAGATGATCCAGATCACCTTGCGGCCGGGCAGGTCCTTCAGCTTGTCGATGATGCGCTGCGCGCCGGCGGTGAAGTCGGTGGTCGTCGTCGGCAGGTACTCCTCGTGCACGATCTTGGCGGTCTTGATCGACTCCTTGAACGCCTTCACGCCGTCGCGCCCGAACGCATAGTCCTGCGCCAGCGTGGCGATCGCGATGCCGGGCTTGTCGAGCGCCACGGCGTTGGAGATCGCATCCTGGCTGCTGTTGCGCCCGGTGCGGAAGATGTACTTGTTCCACTTGTCGCCGGTGATCGAGTCGGCCACCGCCGGCTCGACCAGCAGTACCTTCTTGTACTCCTCGGCCACCGGCAGCATCGCCAGCGCCACGCCGCTGCTGGTGGGGCCGACGGCCAGATCCACCTTGTCGTCGCCGTACGACGCTGACAGCAGGCTCTTGCCGAGGTCGGGCTTGCCCTGATCGTCCTTCTCGATCACGGTGATCTTCTTGCCGGCGACGGTCATCGTGCCGCCGGTGGCGTACTCCAGCCCCATCATGAAGCCGAGCGCCGTCTGCTTGCCATAGGCCTCCAGCGGGCCGGTCTTGCTGTAGATGTGCGCGATCTTGATCTCCTTGGCCTGTGCCCAGGCAGCGCCGGGCACGGCGCAGGCGGCCGCCAGGGCAAGTGCGGAAAGTGCCGCGCGGCGCGGCATCGTGATGCGGGTCATGAGGTCTCCTGAGGGGCGATCGATGTGGAACGACGGGTGCGTCGACCGCGACTGTGGTGCAAGCGCGATGCCAGCGGCGCCTTGCCTAGGGCAAACCCCGACGGTACGGCCTGGCAGGCACGGTGCGGCGTCCGGCCGCGACCCCGGCCGCGTCTGCGCCGCGCGCCACACGCTGCCAACGCTGTCCACCGGGCAGACACGCGAGGCCGCGGTGGCCAGCTTCCGGACAGTGGCCGGTGCGCCCGCGCGCGCTGGCGAGGTGCGGCGCCAAGTCGTCGTACAACCGCCGCACGCGGTCGGGTCTGCCCCCAATGCGCGGCGGCGGCCAGGCCGCTAGCCTGTGCGCGCCGACAAGGAGACCGGTCATGCAACGCAGACAGTTCATCGCCTCGCTCGCCGCCGCAGCGGCCACCACCGCACCCTTCGTGCAGAAGGCTCATGCCCAGGCCATCACGCTGCACGGTGCCGTGCAGTTCAACGACGACCATGCCTTCAACAAGGCGCTGCTCAGGTTCGAGGAGCTGGTCAAGAAGTACTACGGCAAGCCGATCAATTTCGTCCTGCACCGCAACAGCGAGCTCGGCCTGGAGAAGCAGTACTTCGAGTACATGGCCCAGGGCAAGGCGGTGGACTACGGCATCGTCTCGCCGGCGCACATGAGCACGTTCTCGAAGGCGGCGCCGTTCATCGACGCGCCGTTCCTGTTTCGCGACCTCGACCACTGGAACAAGGTGCTCGACGCCGACATCCTGAAACCGATTGCCGACGAGGTGGCCAAGAACGCCGAGGTGATGCTGATCGGCTACGCCGGCGGCGGCACGCGCAACATCTTCGTCAACAAGCCGGTGCGCAACCTCGCCGAGATGAAGGGCCTGAAGGTGCGCGTGCAGGGCGCGCCGATCTGGAGCCGCACCTTCAGCGCGATCGGCATGAGCCCGACGGTGATCGCCTACAACGAGGTCTACAACGCGATCCAGAACAACGTGATCTCGGCCGGCGAGAACGAAGCCGCGGGCGTGGAGGCGATGAAGTTCTACGAGGTCGCGCCGCAGCTGTCGATGACGCAGCATGCGATCACGATCCGGCCGATCTGCTTCTCCGGCAAGACCTTTGCCAAACTGCCCAAGGACCTGCAGGACGCGATCGTCAAGGCCGGCAGGGAAGCCGGCGCCTACGGCCGGCAGGTGGAAAGCTCGGAGGACTCGGCCAAGCTCGACGCGCTGGAAAAGGCCGGCAAGCTGAAGCGCGTGCCGTTCACCGACCGCGATGCGATGAAGAAGCTGGCCGACCCGGTGATGGACGCCTACGCCAAGGAGATCGGCGCCGACACGATCTTCGCCAAGATCAACGCGATCAAATGACCCACCCCCGAAGCGGCCTGGCGGCCGCTTCCCCCTCCAGGGGGCAACACCGGCGGACCGGCAAAGCCGGATCCGCGGTGTTCACTTGGGGAGGCGCCACCGGGGTGGCGCCGTTCGCAGACTAACGGCTCGAGCGGCGAGGCGCTCCTGTCGCTGCCTTACTTTGCACATGCATCTCTACCGCCGAATCACCGTCCTCTACAGCCGCCTGCTGTCGATGCTGCTGGTCATCTCGGTGGGCATCCTGATCATCCCGGTCAGCCTGCAGATCTTCTCGCGCTACACGGCGCTGATCCCGTCGTACATCTGGACCGAGGAGATGGCGCGCTTCTTGTTCGTCTGGATGATCATGATCGGGGCGATGGTCGGCATCCGCGAGAGCACGCATTTCGAGGTCGACGTCTGGCCCAAGCTTTCGCCGCGCGGCAACGCCATGCTGAAGGTCGTGACCAGCGTGTTCGTGCTCGGCTTCGCACTGGTGTTCATCTGGTGGGGCTGGCAGTTCACGCGCTTCGCATTCAACCGCATCTCCGAACTGGCCGAGTTGCCGCTGTGGATGATCCACATCGCCTGGCCGCTCACCGGTGTGACCTGGGTGCTGTTCCAGGGCGAGCAGCTGGTCGAAGCGATCAGGCTGCTGGCCGGTCGGGAAGCGGCCCAACCATGACGGCCGCCGCGCTGGACCCATCGACCGCGGCGCTGATCCTGTTCGGCATCTTCTTCACGCTGATGCTGCTGCGCGTGCCGGTGGCCTTCGCGCTCGGCCTGGCCTGCCTGCCGATGTTCATCCTGGAAGACCGGCTCGACCCGCAGGGCCTGATCCAGGAAACCTTCAACGCCTACAACTCGTTCATCCTGCTGGCGGTGCCGTTCTTCCTGCTCACCGCCAACCTGATGAACGTCGGCGGCATCACCGATCGGCTGGTGCGGTTTTCGCGCGCGCTGGTGGGCCACTTTCCCGGCAGCCTGGCGCAGATCAACGTGGTGCTGTCGATCTTCTTCGCCGGCGTCTCGGGCTCGTCGACCGCTGACGCGGCGAGCCAGAGCAAGATCTTCATCGATGCGCAGACCAAGGAGGGCTATGACATCAGCTTCTCGGTCGCCATCACGGCCGTCTCGGCGGTGCTGGCGGTCATCATCCCGCCGTCGATCCTGATGATCGTCTGGGGCGGCGTGCTGACGGTGTCGATCGGCGCGTTGATGCTGGCCGGCATCATCCCCGGCTTGTTGATCGGTCTGGCGCAGATGGCCACCGTGCACGCCTACGCCAAGCTGCGCAACTACCCGACCTACACCCGCGCCACGCTGCGCGAGGTGTTCGCGTCGGCTGCGGTGTCGCTGCCGGCGCTGTTCACGCCCTTCATCATCATCGGCGGCAAGATCTTCGGCTGGTTCACCGCCACCGAGTCGGCCTGCATCGCGGTGTTGTACGCCGGCGCGCTGTCGATCCTTGTCTACCGCGAGATGAACCTGAAGGGCCTGTACACGGCGCTGCTGGACACCGGCAAGCTTTCGGCGGTGGCCCTGTTCTGTGTCGGCACGGCCAGCGCATTCGGATGGCTGCTGGCCTATTACCAGATCCCCAAGGCGCTGCTGGCCGACGTGATGACCTGGGGCATGGGTGCGACGACCACCGCGTTCTTCATCGCCGGCGTCTTTCTCGTCGTCGGCTGTTTTCTCGACGCGATACCGGCCATCATCATTGTCGGCACCATCCTGCAGCCGCTGGCGCAGAGCGCCGGCATGGACCCGGTGCATTTCGCCATCGTCGGCATCGTCGCGCTGGCCTTCGGCCTGGTGACGCCACCTTACGGCCTGTGCCTGATGATCGCCTGCTCGATCGCCAAGATACGGATCGTCGATGCCATCAAGGATACGATGATCATGCTGCTGCCGATGCTGGCCGTTCTGGCTGCCGTCATCATCTGGCCCGGCGTGGCGCTGTTCCTGCCGCGGCTGTTTCCGCCCGGCACGTTGTAGGAGGGGAACGTTCACATGCAAACCATCGGCTTCATCGGCGCCTCCGGCCTCATGGGCCACGGCATGGCGAAGAACCTGCGCGCCAAGGGCCACCCGCTGGCGATCACCGCGTTTCGCCAGCGCGAGCGCGTGGCCGACCTGCTGGCCGCGGGCGCCCGCGAGCTGCCCAACCCGGCGGCGATGGCGCGCGAGTGCGGCGTGGTGTTCCTGTGCGTCACCGGCTCGCCGCAGGTGGAGGCCGTGGTGGCCGGGCCCGACGGACTGCTGTCGGGCGCGGCCAAGGGCCTGATCATCGTCGACACCTCGACCAGCGAGCCCGATTCCACCGCGCGCATGCGCGCGCTGTGCGCGGCCAAGGGCGTGAGCTTCATCGACGCGCCGCTGGCGCGCACCCCGGTGGAGGCCGAGGCCGGCAGGCTCAACGTGATGGTGGGGGCGAGCGCCGAAGACTTCGCGCGCATCGAGCCGCTGCTGAAGTGCTTTGCCGAGAACATCTTCCACGTCGGCGGCCCGGGTGCCGGACACATCATCAAGCTGCTCAACAACTTCATCGCGCAGGCGGTGTGCAACGCCACCGCCGAGGCCTTTGCCGTGGGCCAGCGCGCCGGGGTGGACCTGAAGCAGCTGGTGGCGCTGGTGTCGGCCGGGCTGGTGAACTCGGGGCTGTTCCAGATCATGGCCAAGACGCTCGACGGCCAGCTCGACGGCATGAAGTTCGAACTGAACAACGCGCGCAAGGACGTGCGTTACTACACCCACCTGGCCGAGGGCCTGGGTGTGCCCACCGTGATGGGCGAGGCCACGCACCAGTCGCTGGTGCTGGCCTGCGCATTGGGCTACGGCAGCAAGCTCGTGCCCTCGCTGGTGGAGGCGCAGGAGCAGCTGGCCAACGTGAAGATCGTGCCGCGCTGACCGGCTGCGGCCTGATCGGCGGCCGGCGACGCTGGCGCGTCGGGGCGCAGATGCATGGCGGGTCCGGTGTTCTGGGCCGGGGGCCGTCATTCGTTTCATCGGCGGCCCGCGCCATTGGTCCGACCAGGGCTGCAGCTCGTCGAGACCCGCTCGCTCGCGCACCGACGCATGAGGCACAGTGCAGCGTCCGATCCCCTGCCCACGCTGCCGAAGGTGCACCCCATGCCGCAAACCCCTTGCCGATGGCTTCTGCCGTTCCTGACGAGTTGCCTGTGCTGGGCCCTGATGTCTGCGAGCGCGGCGGCCGAAGACGGCCGTCAGGGCCGCCTGGTCAACGTTGCCTGGCTGCAAAGACACCTGGTCGACGTGGTGCTGCTCGACGCCTCGATGACACCCCAGCACATGGCCGGGCACATACCCGGCGCGGTGAGCGCGGACCTGTACCGCTACGGCGTCGACGAGCCCACCCGCTCGGCGATGGAGCAGCGCATCCAGTCCTGGGGCATCAGCCCGGGCCGCCGGGTCGTCGTCTACGACCAGGGCGGCGACATGATGGCGCCGCGACTGTTCTACGACCTCTACTACCACGGCGTGCCCGCCAGCGACCTGTTCGTCCTCGACGGGGGGCTCGCCCAGTGGCGGGCGCAGGGTGGTCGCGTGACCGCCGAACCGACCCCGCCGCCATCCAGAGGCTCGTACCGCATCACCGAGGTGCGCGAGGAAGTGCGCGTGCGGCTGCCGGAGTTCCTCGTGGCCTCGGGTGACCGCACCCGTCACGCGCTGGTGGAGGCGCTGGAGCCGAGCTACCACTACGGTGAGCAGAAGTTCTTCGACCGCGCCGGGCATGTGCCGGGTGCGATCCTGATGCCGAGCGCGGATTTCTACAACGCCGACAAGACCTTCAAGTCACCCGACGAGATCCGGCGCCTGGTGCGCTACGCCGGCATCAGGCCCGAGCAGGTGGTGCACAGCCACTGCGGCGGTGGCGTGGCCGCCAGCGTGCCCTGGTTCGCGCTGCAGTTCATGATCGACCATCCGAAGGTCAAGCTGTACCTGGAATCGCAGCGCGAGTGGCTGCGCGACGACCGCGGACTGCCGTACTGGACGTACAGCGCGCCGCAGATCAAGCGCGAAGGCACCTGGCTGGGCGGCTGGAACGCGCCGATGCTGCGGGCCTTCGGCGTGGCACAGCTCAACATCGTCGACGTGCGCGCGGCCGGGCAGTACGCGCTGGGACATGTGCCCTTCGCGCTGAACATCCCGGCCGACACGTTCCGCAGCCACCTGGCCCGCCCCGAGAAGCTGGCCGAGCTGCTCGGCCCCGCCGGCGTGAATCCGGCGCACGAGGTGGTAATCATGGCCGAGAGCGGCCTCACGCCCGGCGCCGCGTTGGCCTTCCTGGCCTTCGAGCAGCTCGGGCAGCAGAAGGTGTCGGTGCTGATGGACTCGGTGGACGAGTGGGGCTTGCGCGGCTTCGAGCTGACCAAGGAGGCCACGGCCGTGGGCATGCCCAGGACACCGAGGGACATCGTGGTGCCAGCCGCGAAGTACGCGGCGCAGCTTCGCCCCGGGTTGCTGGTCGCCGACCCGACCACCACGCGTGGCGAATATCCGAAGCTGTTCGTCGCCTCCGGCAGGGCCGCACCCGCGCGCACACCCGCCGGCAAGGTGGTGATGCTGCCGTACACGGAACTGCTGAACGCCGATGGCACGCCCAAGGAGGCCAGGCAGCTGTGGAAGCTCATCACCCAGGCCGGCGTGCCGCGACACGCCGAGATCATCTTCTTCGCCGACGATCCAGCCGAGGCCGCCGTCAACTACTATGTGTTCAGGTTGATGGGCTGGCCCGACATCAAGGTCTGGGCGAACTGACGCTATCTTCACCCACGCGCGCTACCTGTTTGCGCGCAAGGGGCGGGAGCACACGGGCGACCTCGTGCACCAGCAAGCAGACCCAAGACCAGCGCGCCGTCAGCAGGGATATCCGCGTGCCTATACTCGGCCCACGGCCGATCGCCGGCAAGAGCGCGCGCGACGGCCAGGTTGGAAGAGCACTTGTCCGGCCGCCACGGCGCGCGAGCAACAACCCGGTTCACCCGATGGACACCACCCCACTACCAACCGAAATCAAGCTGCACCAGGAATCGCGGGTCATGGAGATCGTGTTCTCGGATGGCAGCCAGTTCGAGTTGAGCTACGAGCTGCTGCGCGTGTACTCGCCTTCAGCCGAGGTGCAGGGCCACGGACCGGGCCAGGAGGTGCTGCAGGTCGGCAAGCGCGCGGTGGATATCGTGTCGCTCGATCCGGTCGGCAACTACGCTGTGCAGCCGACGTTCTCCGACGGGCACGACACCGGCATCTACTCTTGGGCGCATCTGTTCTGGCTGGGCAGCCACCGTGATTCGCTGTGGCAACAGTACCTCGGTCGCCTCGAGGCGGCCGGGGCCAGTCGCGACGCCGGCGCCGCGCCTTTCGAGCAGCGACCGAAATCGAAATAGCCGGCCGCGCCGCGGCCGTCACCCTCCATGGGGCCCACGCCATCGCCTGCGGCGACGCCAACCTTCGAGGTCGTCCTCGTCAGCCCCTATGAACTGGGGCGCCAGCCGTTCGGCCTCGCCGAGCCGGCAGCGTTGCTCAAACAGGCGGGCTTCGCGGTGGCGTGCCTCGATCTTTCGCTGCAGAAGCTCGATCCCGTTGTCCTGAGTCGTGCGCGACTGGTGGCGATTCATGTGGGCATGCACACCGCCACCCGCATCGCGGTCGAGGCCCTGCCGCACATTCGACGCCTCGCCCCGCACGCGCACCTGTGCGTCTACGGGCTCTATGCGCCGATGAACGAGGCGCTGCTGCGCCGGCTGGGCGTGGGCAGCGTGCTGGGCGGGGAGGTGGAACCCGCGCTGCTGTCGGTGGGCCAGCGGCTGCGGGCCGATGGAACCTGCGCGCCGGAGCGCGGAACGCAGCCGGCCGAGAGCGAGCCCGTCATCAGCCTCGGCAAGGTCGCGTTCGCGGTGCCGGACCGCAGCGGCCTGCCCGGACTCTCGCGCTATGCCCACCTGGTGCTGCCCGACGGATCGACCCGCGTCACCGCCTTCGCCGAGGGCAGCCGGGGCTGCAAGCATCTGTGCCGGCACTGCCCGGTGGTGCCGGTGTACCAGGGGAGCTTTCGCATCGTCCCGGTGCCCGTGGTGCTGCAGGATATCGCGCAGCAAGTCGAGCAAGGCGCGACGCATGTGTCCTTCGGCGACCCAGATTTTTTCAACGGCCCGACGCATGGGCTCAGGCTGGCGCGGGCGCTGCACGAGGCGTTTCCCGGCGTCACCTTCGATGCCACCATCAAGATCCAGCACCTCATCGCCCATGCGCCGCTGCTGCCCGAGCTGCGGCGCTGCGGCTGCCTGTTCATCACGTCCGCGGTGGAGGCCGTCGACGACGACATCCTGAGGCTGCTGGCCAAGAACCATACGAGCCGTGACTTCGACCGCGCGGTCGCGCTCACCCGCAGCGCGGGCATCTCGCTGGCCCCGACCTTCGTCGCCTTCACGCCGTGGACGACGCTAGAGGGCTACATCGCGCTGCTGAAACGCCTGGTGGAGCTGCAACTGGTGCAGAGCGTGCCTCCCATTCAGCTGTGCATCCGGCTGCTGATCCCCGCAGGCTCGACCCTCCTGCAGCTGCCCGGCTTCCAGGAGCAGTTGCTGCCGTTCGATCCCGAACAGCTGGGCCATCCGTGGCGGCATCGCGATGGGCGCGTCGATGCATTGCAGCGCGAGCTGCAGGCGCTGGTCGCCCGGTCCGAGGTGCAGCGCCTGCCGCGCCGTGACGTGTTCGCGGCGGTCTGGCGTCTGGCCCACGAGGCTCTCAAGCGCCCGGTCCCGCAACTCGCCGGGGACCTCGGATCGGCCATTGCGCGCCTGTCGGAGCCCTGGTACTGCTGCGCCGAGCCGACCGACCAGCAGCTGCAGTCCTTCTAAAGGCGCCGATCGATGAAACGCGTGCTGCTGCTGCTACCCACCACCGGCTACCGCAACGACGACTTCGTGGCCGCGGCGAAGTCGCTGGACGTCGAAATCCTGGCGGCGGCCGACTACTGCCACCGCCTTGCGCCATCCTGGGGCCTGCCACCGATCATGGCGCTGCATTTCGACCAACCCGAGCAGGCGGTGCAGACCGTGCAGCGCTCGCTCGATGGCAGCCTGGATGCGGTGCTGGCGGTGGACGATGCGGGCGTCGAACTGGCGGCGCTGCTGTGCGCACGCCTGGGCCTGCCGTCCAACCCTGTCGACGCGGTGCGCCGGGTGCGCGACAAGCTGGCGTTCCGCCGGCTGCTCCAGCAGCAGGGCTTCCTGTGTCCAGCATTCGCTCACCTGCCGAGCGGCCAGGACCCCCGGGGATTCGTCGCCGGCTCGAGGTTTCCGGTGGTCGTGAAGGCGCGGCGCCTGTCGGGCAGCCGCGGCGTGATCCGCGCCGACGATTCGGCCGCGCTGGTGCGCGCGGTGGACCGGGTGCGCGCCATCCAGTCGCGCGCCGACCGCGACGCGCAGCAACTGGGCCTGATCATCGAGGACTTCATTCCCGGGCGGGAGTATGCGTTGGAAGGCAGCCTGGAGCGCGGCGAGCTGACGACGCTGGCCCTGTTCGACAAGCCCGATCCGCTGGACGGGCCGTATTTCGAGGAGACCCTCTACGTCACGCCGTCCCGGTTGCCGGCTGAGCTGCAGCACGGCATCCAGGACACCGTGGCCCGGGCATGCCGCGCGGCCGGGCTCGTGACCGGGCCGGTGCACGCTGAAGTGCGCGTCAACGCGCACGGCGTCTGGCTGCTGGAGATCGCCGCCCGCTCCATCGGCGGCATGTGCGGACGGGTGCTGACGCATTGCCTGGGCATGAGCCTGGAGGAACGGATCCTGCGCCAGCTGGTGGGCCAGCCGGTGGCGGGCGCAGAGCCGCTCACCGCGGGTGGCGAAGGCGGCGCCGCAGGGGTGATGATGATCCCGATTCCACGGCGCGGCATCTACCACGGCGTCGAGGGACTGGCCGCCGCGCAGGCGGTGCCCGGCGTCACCGCGGTGACGATCACCGCGCAGGCCGGCCAGATCGTCGCGCCGCCGCCCGACGGGGCCAGCTACCTCGGATTCATCTTCACCCGCGCGGCCGCTGCCGCGCTGGCCGAGAAGGCACTGCGCACCGCGCATCACAGTCTGAACTTCGACATCCGCCCCGAGTATCCGGCGGTGCCGACGCACCAGGCCGGGGCGCCTTGATGCTGCGTGCGTGGCCCGGCAGCGCCGTGGTCGACACCGACGCCATCGAAGTGTGATGGGCCATCACGAGCGGACCAGGCACCAGTTCGACTGCGACGCCAACGGGCCGGCGCTGCTTCGCGCCCCGCTCAATGACGATGCTCGACCATCTCGTGCGGCACGCCACCCTCGACCTCGAGCCCGCCACGGCGCAGCCACTCGCGCGTCTCGCCGGCCGCGCGGTCGATCAGCGCGCCGCAGGCCGAGTAGTCGTAGGGCGACGAATCGACGGGGCACAGCGGCGGCACCACATGCAGCCGCACGAGGCCGCTGAAACGCTCGATGTCGGTCACCAGTTGCCGTGTGACCAGCATCGACAACGCGTGCATCGCGCGGCCGACGGCGCCGCCGGGCACGCGCTTCAGCGCGCAGGCGAAGCCGGTCGGCAGCACGATGACGCGGGTGGCGCCGAGCTTCATCGCGGTGGAGATCGGCGTGTTGTTGGCGATGCCGCCGTCGATCAGCTCGCGCCCGTCGATGCGCACCGGCGGGAACACGCCCGGTATCGCGGTGCTGGCGAGCACGGCGTCGACCACCGGTCCCGACGACAACAGCACCTCGCTGCCGTGCACCATGTCGGTGGCGACCACGTGCACGGGCAGCGCGGCGTGTTCGATCATCCGGTACGACAGGTGCCGCTGCAGCAGTGCGCGCAGTCCGGCCGGATCGACGACGAAGTCGCGCCGCAGCGCGATGCGCCACAGGTCGCGCATGCGCATCGGCATCACCTGCGAGCGCGTCAGGCCGCGCCACAGCCGGTCGAGCCGCGTCACGCCATCGGCGCTCGGGTCGCCGGCGTAATACGCCGCATTGATCGCGCCGGCCGACGCGCCGACCGCAAAGTCCGGCCGCACGCCGCGCTCGACCAGCGCGTGCAGCATCCCGACTTCGACGGCGCCGAGGCTGCCGCCGCCGGCGAAGACGAACGCGGTACGTGCACTGTCGCTGGCCAAGACACTCCCTCACATCGGACCCGGCACCTCGGGCGGGGCGATGTTACCGGCAGTCGACCTCAGGCCCGTTGCGCTGCGGCGACCGCGACGGCGATGCCGCCCCGCGGCGCGCCGTTCAGCGTCGATAGGCGATGCCCCTGATCGCCGACATCTGCGGCGACGGCTCGGTGACGCTGGCGTCGAACGGGTGAAAGTAGGAGCCGAACAGCGCCAGCACCTTGCTCACGTAGGCCCGCGTCTCGGCATACGGCGGCACGCCGCGGTAGCGGTTCACCGCGCCTTCGCCGGCGTTGTAGGCGGCGGCAGCCAGCGTCACGTCGCCCTGGTAGTAGGCCAGCAGCCAGCTGCAGGTAGGCCGTGCCGCCGCGGATGTTCTGCGCCGGATCGTACGGCCGCGCGACGCCGAAGCGCGCGGCCGTCTCCGGGATCAGCTGCATCAGACCCTTGGCGTTCTTCGGCGACAGCGCGACGATGTCGTAACGCGACTCGACCTCGATCACCGACAGCACCAGCTGCGGATGCACCTTGAACTGCGGCGCGATCTGCTTGACCAGCTCGATGATCGACGGCGGCCCGTTCGAGCGGATCAACATCGGCGCTGGCTCGACCGGCCGGCGCGACGGTGACGGCCTGGCGACGGCGACCTTCGGCGGCTCGGGCTCGCGCATGCAGTCGGGCACGTAGGTCGGTGCCCCGCCCACCTGCTGCAGCATGCGCTGGGCCTGTTCGTAGCCCTGTTCGGCGGCGGCGTGGAAGAAGAACGCGGCCCAGGTGTCGTTGCGCTCGACGCCGCGGCCGTTGCTGTACATCCAGCCGAGGTTGAACTGCGACGCCGCGTCGCCCAGTCGCGCCGCCTCGCAATACAGCTTGGCCGCTTGCGCCGGGTCGCGCTCGATGCCTTCGCCGTTCTCCAGCGCCAGCGCCTGGCTGCGCAGCAGCTCGCGCTTGGCCGCCTCGACACTGCCCTCCTCGATCGCCGCGCGCGCCGGCCCGGCAACGCACGCCGCGGCGAGCAGCGCGAGCGCGATGCGGCGGGCGGTCGATCGACGGGTGGCAGGCATCGCGGCGATGGGGCGGTCCAAGTATCGAAAAGGGCCTATTTCATCCGCGTGGCGCCGGTGGCGTCAATGCCTTGGTTCGGCGGCCTGCCGCGCCGCCGGCGTCACCCCGGGTTGCCGTCGCCGGGGCCGAGCTTTTCGTACAGCGTGGCGCGTGCGATCCCCAGCAGCTTGGCCGCGGCGAGCTTGTTGCCGCCGGTGGCGGCCAGCGCATCGCGGATCGCGCGCAGCTCGAGCTCGGCGATCGCCTGCGGCAGCGGGCGGATCGATGCCGCCTCGATCGCCGGCAGCGCGGCAGTGGCGGCCGGCACGGCGCCGCTCGGCTGCAACGACAGGTGACGGGCGCTCAGCACCAGGTCGTCGGTCATCAGCGCGGCCTGCTCGAGCACGTTGCGCAGCTCGCGGATGTTGCCGGGCCAGCCATGCCGCGCCAGCAGTTCCATCGCGTCGGAGGCCAGGCTCTTGTGCGGCCAGGCCGCTGCGCCGCGCGATGTCGTCGAGCAGCGCGTCGGCCAGCGGCTCCAGGTCGGCCAGCCGGTCGACGCAGCCGCGGCAGCCGGATCGGCAGCACGTGCAGCCGGTAGTACAGGTCCGCGCGAAAAAGGCCCTGCGCCACCATCGCCGAGCAGGTCGCGGCTGGTGGCGGCGATCACGCGCACGTCGACCCGCTCGACGCGGTTGCTGCCCAGCGGCTCGACCTCCTGCTCCTGCAGCGCACGCAGCAGCTTGGCCTGCAGCGGCAGCGGCATGTCGCCGATCTCGTCGAGGAACAGCGTGCCGTGGTCCGCCAGCTTGAACTTGCCCTCGCGGCCCTTGCGGTCGGCGCCGGTGTAGGCGCCGGGCGCGACGCCGAAGAACTCGGCCTCGAGCAGCGTCTCGGGCACGGCGGCGATGTTCACCGTGACGAACGGCGCCGCCGCGCGCGCCGACGCGGCATGGATCGCGTGCGCGAGCAGCTCCTTGCCGGTGCCGGTGTCGCCGAGCAGCAGCACGGTGGAGTCGGTCCCCGCGACGCGCCGCGCCTGGCGCTTGACCTCCAGCGCCGCCGGGCTGGCGCCGATGAAGCTGGCGATCGTGTACTTGGGCCGGCGCTGCGCGGCGAGCTGGCGCTGCGCGTCCTCGAGCTCGCGCTGCAGGCGCGAGAACTTCACCATCAGCGGCTGCATCGTCGACTCGGGGTGGTCCATCAGCACCAGGCCCACCGCGCCGATCACCACGCCGGCGTCGTCGCGCAGCGGCAGCCGGCTGACGAGAAAGGTGCCGGCCTTGTTGGTCAGCAGGTCCACCAGGATCGGCCGGCCGGTCTCGATCACCTGTGCCATCAGCGTGTTGGGCACCACCTCCTCGACCCGCTTGCCGACGAACTCGGCCTCGCCGGCCACGCCGAGCGCCGGCAGGAAGCGCTTGTAGCCATCGCTGATCCAGACGATGCGGTGCTCGCGGTCGACCACCATCATGCCCATTGCCGTCTGGGCGAACAGGTCGAACATCGACTGCGCGGCCAGCTTGAGCACGCCGTCGGCGCTTTGCGGCAGGGTCGCAGGCGTTGACATCGTGGCAACTGTAGCGCGGTCGCCGTCACCACTGCTGCGGATCACCGCACTACACTGCCGCAGCCATGAGCCACAGCGAGCGCGTTGCCCCGAAACCCCGGCGCGGCCTCGCCGGCGCCGGCCCGCACGAAGGCGTCCGCCATGCTCGATGAATTGAAGGCCCGGGCCCGCGGCCTGCGCGGCGACCACACGCTGCGCCAGCTGCTGTCGGAATGCCGCCGCCTGCTGTCCGAGCGCGGCGAGGCCAACGGCCCGGCGATCGCGCACGGCATCATCGAGCGCCTGGACGCGCTGCCCGACGACCTGCGCGCGCGCTTCTTCGATCACCTGGCGCGCGACTTCAGCCCCGACCCGAAGGCCGTGCTGGCCAGCGCGCAGGCCTACGCCCAGGCCCCGAGCGCCGAGCACCTGGTGCGGCTGATGCAGGTGACCGAGCCGCCGCGGCAGGAGCTGTTCCGGCGGCTCAACCGCACCCCCGGCGGCACCGGCGGCGCTGGTGCGCATGCGCCGCGCGCTGCTGGAGCGCCTGCCGCGCCAGCCGCAGCTGCAGGCGGTGGAGACCGACCTGCTGCACCTGCTGTCGAGCTGGTTCAACGCCGGCTTCCTGCAGATGCGGCGCGTCGACTGGAACTCGCCGGCGCAGCTGCTGGAGCAGATCATCCGCCACGAGGCGGTGCACGAGATCGACGGCTGGGACGACCTGCGCCGCCGCCTGCAGCCCGACCGGCGCTGCTTTGCGTTCTTCCACCCGCAGCTGCCCGACGAGCCGCTGATCTTCGTCGAGGTGGCGCTGGTCGGCGAGATGGCCGATGCGATCGCGCCGCTGATCGACAAGAAGTCGCCACCGCTGGCCAGCGACACCTTCAAGGTGGCGGTGTTCTACTCGATCAGCAACTGCCAGCCGGGGCTGCGCAACGTGTCGCTCGGCAACTTCCTGATCAAGCGCGTGGCCGAGGAGCTGAAGCGCGAGCTGCCGCAGCTGAAGACCTTCTGCACGCTGTCGCCGATCCCGGGGCTGATGAGCTGGCTGCACGCGCGTGCGCTCGTTCGACGACCTGCCCGGCGTCAAGCCGGCGCAGGCCGACCAGGCACGACAGGCGCTGGCGTTGCTGCGCAAGGCCTGCGGCGACGATCTGTCGGGCCTGACGCACGCCGGCACGCTGAACGCGCTGTCGACACCGACGCACCAGGCGCTGTGGCGTCTGGCCGCGCTGTACCTGGTGCGTTTGTCGCCGACGCCGGCGGGCGACCCGGTGGCGCGTTTCCACCTCGACAACGGCGCGCGGCTCGAGCGGCTGAATGCCAATGCCAACCTGTCGTCCAAGGGCTTGAAGCAGTCGGCCGGACTGATGGTCAACTACCTCTACGACCTGTCGCGCATCGAGACTTGTCATGACCGGTTCGTGCGCGGCCGGGTGGTACATTCCCGCGCGCTCTCGGCGCTGTTGTAAGCCGTCGCGCCGCGGCCCACCCGAAGGAGACAGCATGCAAACGCCATCCATCGCCCGCCGGCTGCTGTGCGGTGCCGCCGCCGTGTTCGCGGCGTTGGGCAGTGCCGGGTCGATGGCCCAGGCGCTGGCCGGCCAAGCCGATCACGATCGTGGTGCCGTTTCCCGCCGGCGGCGGCACCGACGCCTTCGCCCGGCCGCTGACCGCGGTGCTGACCAAGAACCTCGGCCGCCAGGTGATCATCGACAACAAGGGCGGTGCCGGCGGCACGGTGGGTGCCTCGGTGGCCGCGCGCGCCGCGCCGGACGGCTACACCTTCTTCATGGGCGCGGTGCACCACGCCATCGCGCCGTCGATGTACCCGAAGCTCGACTACAACCTCGAGACCGATTTCATCCCGGTCGGCCTGGTGTCGAGCGTGCCGCAGGTGATCGTCGTGCACCCGCAGCGCGTGCCGGTCAAGGACCTGAAGGAGTTCCTCGACTTCGTGCGCAAGAACCCGGGCAAGCTGAACTACGGCTCGGCCGGCAACGGCACCTCGCACCACCTGGCCGGCGAGCTGTTCAAGCTGCAGACCAAGACCTTCATCACCCACATCCCGTACCGCGGCGCCGGCCCGGCGCTGCAGGACCTGATCGCCGGGCAGGTGGACATCATGTTCGACGGCCTCGGCTCGTCGGCCTCGCACATCAAGGGCGGCCGCATCAAGGCGCTGGCCGTCGCGGCCGACAAGCGCGCGCCGGGCTTCGGCGACGTGCCGACCACGGCCGAGGCCGGCGTGCCGACCTACAAGGTCGCCACCTGGTACGGCATGTGGGCGCCCAAGGGCACACCGAAGGACGTGGTCGACCGCATGCAGGCCGAGATGAAGAAGGCGCTCGAGTCCGACGAGCTCAAGACCGCCTGGGCCAGCCTGGGCGCCGACCCGCCCAACCTGTACGGCGACGACTTCGGCAAGTTCGTCGGCAGCGAGATCAAGCGCTGGGCCGAGGTGGTGAAGACCTCCGGCGCGAAACTCGACTGAGCGGGGCCCGGTGATGGGCAACGCGAACCTGTTCGCGGCGCTGCGCGCGGCCTTTCCCGCCGACCTCGACGCGACCGCGATCGAAACCGCCGACGGCCCCGGCGCGCCGCGCTACTACACCTGGCGCGACCTCGAGCGCGGCACGGCGATGCTGGCCAACCTGCTGGTCTCGCTGGAGCTGCCGGCCGGCTCGCGCGTGGCGGTGCAGACCGAAAAGAGCGTCGAGGCGCTGATGCTCTACCTCGCAGTGCAGCGCGCGGGCTATGTGTACCTGCCGCTGAACACCGCCTACCAGCAAGCCGAGATCGAATACTTCATCGGCAACGCCGAACCGGCCGTGGTGGTGTGCACGCCGAAGAACTTCACCTGGCTCTCGCGCCTGGCGTTCAAGGCCGGCACGCGCAACGTCTTCACGCTCGGCGACGACCGCAGCGGCAGCCTGCTCGACCGCGCGGCGCTGATGAGCGAGCAGCACACGCCGGCGCGCAAAGGCGCCGACGACCTGGCGGCGATCCTCTACACCAGCGGCACCACCGGGCGCAGCAAGGGCGCGATGCTGACGCACGGCAACCTGCTGAGCAATGCGCTGGTGCTGAAGGACTACTGGGGCTGGCAGCGCGGGCGACGTGCTGATCCACGCGCTGCCGATCTTCCACGTGCACGGCCTGTTCGTCGCCTCGCACGGCGCGCTGCTCAACGGCAGCAAGATGATCTGGTTCGCGAAGTTCGACCCCAAGGCCACGATCGCACGCTTTCGCGAGGCCACCGTGTTCATGGGCGTGCCGACGCTGTACGTGCGGCTGCTCGCCGAACCGTCGCTGACGCGCGAGGCCTGCGCGCAGCATGCGCCTGTTCGTCGCCGGCTCGGCGCCGCTGCTGCTGGAGACCTTCAACGAGTTCAGCGCGCGCACCGGCCACACCATCGTCGAGCGCTACGGCATGAGCGAGACGGCGATGCTGACCTCCAACCCGTACCACGCCGCACTCGGCGAGCGCCGCGGCGGCACGGTGGGTTTCCCGCTGCCCGGCGTGGGCGTGCGCGTGCACGACGACGCCGGCCGGCCCTGCGCCACCGGCGAGATCGGCGGCATCGAGGTCAAGGGGCCGAACGTGTTCGCCGGCTACTGGCGCATGCCGGAGAAGACGAAAGACGAGTTCACCGCCGACGGCTGGTTCAAGACCGGCGACGTCGGCAAGATCGACGAGCGCGGCTACGTCACCATCGTCGGCCGCAGCAAGGACCTGATCATCAGCGGCGGCTACAACGTCTACCCGGCCGAGATCGAGGGCTACATCAACGACATGCCGGGCGTGGCGGAGTCCGCGGTGGTCGGCCTGCCGCACCCGGACTTCGGCGAGGGCGTGATCGCGATGGTGGTGCCCAAGCCCGGCGCCGCGCTCGACGGCGCGGCGATCGTCGGCCGAGCTGAAGGGCCGGATCGCCAACTTCAAGGTGCCCAAGCAGGTGTTCGTCGTCGACGAGCTGCCGCGCAACACGATGGGCAAGGTGCAGAAGAACCTGCTGCGCCAGCAGCACCAGGGCCTGTTTGGTGCCTGACTCGGCGCCGGGGGCCGACGCGCCCTGCCCGCGCTGCGGCGCGGCGTTCCGCTGCGGCATGCGCGATGACCGGCCCTGCGCCTGCACCACGGTGACGCTCGGCGCCGACCGGCTGGCCGCGCTGCGGCGCGAATTCGACGGCTGCCTGTGCATCGACTGCCTGCGCGCCCTGGCCGCCGCGGATTCCCAGGCATCGTGACACGCCGCGTCGCGATCGAGGAAGTGGTCTCGGTGCTGTGCATGGCGGCGCTGGTGGTGATCACGCTGCTCAACGTCGTGACGCGCTACGTCACCGACCAGTCCTTCGCCTGGAGCGAGGAGATCTCGATCGTGCTGATGGTGGTGATGACGCTGGCCGGCGCCAGCGCCGCCGTCGTGCGCGACGCGCACATCCGCATCGAGGCCTTCTACGACAGCGGCAGCCCGGCGCGGCGCCGTGCGTTGCGCCTGCTGTCGGCCGGCGTCACCGCGCTGGTGTTCGGCGTGCTGACGTTGCTGTTCGCGCGCATGGTGGCCGACGAGCTGCGCTGGTCCGAAACCTCGATGGGCCTGGGCGTGCCGCGCTGGTGGTTCACCGCGCCGGTGCCGCTGCTGACCGCGGCGCTGACGCTGCGCGCGCTGTGGCTCGGCGTTCGTGCCTGGTACGCCAGCGCTGCCGACTTCGTCGCCACCGACCCCGCGTTGCCGCCCACGCCATGATCGGCACGCTCGCTGTTCGTGGTCTTCGTCGTGCTGATGATCGCCGGCGTGCCGATCGCGGTGGCGCTCGGCGCCGGCGGCATGCTGGCGATGGCGATCGCCAGCCCCGACTCGCAGTACTGGGGGCTGCTCGCCGCGCCGCAGAACCTGCACGCCGGCATCGCCAAGTACCCGCTGCTGGCGCTGCCGATGTTCGTGCTGGTCGGCTCGATCTTCGACCGCTCGGGCGTCGCGCAGCGCCTGGTGTTGTTCGCGCAGGCCTGCGTCGGCCGCTGCGCCGGGCATGCTGCCGATGGTGGCGATCCTGGTGGCGATGGTGCTCGGCGGCATCTCGGGCTCGGGCCCGGCCAATGCAGCGGCGGTGGGCGGCGTGATGATCGCCGCGATGGCGCGCGCGGGCTACCCGAACGCGTTCTCGGCCAGCGTGGTCGGCGCCGCGGCGGCCACCGACATCCTGATCCCGCCGTCGATCGCGTTCGTCGTCTACAGCGTCAACGTGCCCGGCGCCAGCGTGCCGGCGCTGTTCGCCGCCGGCATGGTGCCGGGCGTGCTGGCCGGGCTGGCGCTGATCGTGCCGGCGGTGTGGCTGTCAGCCGCCGCCACGGCTTCGGCGCAGCGCGAGCGCGACCTGCCGCGCCCGCCGTTCTGGCGCTCGCTGCGCCGGCGCGTCGTGGGGGCTGGCGGCGCCGGTGCTGATCCTCGGCGGCATGCGCGCCGGCTGGTTCACGCCCACCGAGGCGGCGGTGGTGGCCGTCGTCTACGGCCTCTTCGTCGGCCTGGTGGTGCACCGCTCGATCGGCTTGCGCGACCTGTGCGAGCATCTTCCGCGAAGCGAGCGAGATCTCGGCGGTGATCATGATCGTCATCGCGCTGGCCGGCATGTTTGCCTACGTGGTCAACACGCTCGGCCTGGCCGACCCGGTGGTGGCGGCGATCAAGGGCCTGGGGCATCGGCTCGATCGGCACGCTGCTGCTGCTGTTCGTCGCGATGACGGTGATCGGCATGTTCCTCGACGGCGTGTCGATCTTCCTGATCTTCCTGCCGCTGCTGTACCCGCTGATGCTGGCCTTCGAGTGGGACCCGGTGTGGTTCGGCGTGCTGCTGACGATGAAGGTGGCGCTCGGCCAGTTCACGCCGCCGATGGCGGTGAACCTGATGGTGGCCTGCCGGCTGGCCAATGTGCGCATGGAGCAGACCGTGCCGTGGGTCGGCTGGCTGCTGGTGTCGTTCGCGCTGGCCGCACTCGCGGTATTGTTCGTGCCGGAGCTGGCGCTGTGGCTGCCGAGAAGTCTTGGGTTACTGAAGAGGAGACATGAAATGAAACGCCGTACCCTGATCCAGTTCTGCCGCGCTGCTGGCGCCCGCCACGCTCGGCATCCCGCGTTTCGCGCACGCGCAAGGCGCCTACCGCGCCGAGTACAAGATGTCGCACCGTCGTGCCGCCGGCGTTTGCCTGGGGCAAGGGCGGCGAGATCTTCGGCAACCTGGTGCGCGAGCGCACGGCCGGCCGCATCAACATCAAGCAATACCCCGGCGCGTCGCTGGTGCAGGGCCAGCAGGACCGCGAGTTCGCGGCGATGCGCCAGGGCATCATCGACGTGCTGTGCGGCGCGCCGATCAACTGGAGCGGCACGGTGCGCGAGCTCGGCGTCTTCACGCTGCCGTTCCTGTTCCCCGACCACAAGGCCTGGGACGCGGTGACCGGCAACGCCGCCTTCATGGACGAGTACTTCGACCTCGTGCGCAAGGCCGGCGCCGAGCCGCTGGCGGTGGGCGAGACCGGCTACCGCCAGATCAGCAACAGCAAGCGGCCGATCATCAAGCCCGAGGACCTGAAGGGCATCAAGATGCGCGTGGTCGGCAGCCCGATGTACGGCGACATCATGAGCTCGATGGGCGCCAACCCCACCTTCATGAGCTGGGCCGACGCGCAGCCGGCGCTGGCCTCGGGCGCGGTCGACGCGCAGGAGAACCCGCTCGAGGTGTTCCTGGCCGCGAAGATCCACACGCTGGGCCAGAAGTTCGTGACCAAGTGGAACTACTCGAACGACATCCTGCTGTTCGCGATCGCCGCGCCGATCTGGCAGAGCTGGACCGCGGCCGACCAGAAGATCGTGCGCGAGGCGGCGCAGGACGCCGCCAAGCAGCAGGTGCAGCTGGTGCGCAAGCTGTTCGCCGAGGACGTGCAGCGCGTCAGCGCGCTCGGCGTCGCGGTGCACGAGCCGACGCCGGCCGAGATCGGCGCCTGGCAGATCGCCACGCGGCGCACCTACGCGCAGTGGAAGGCGCAGATCCAGCCCAATCTGATCAGCAAGGTCGAGGACATCGTCGCCAAGTCGCGCAAGGCCTAGTGCTGCGGGCCACGCTGTTCCGTACCTCTCAGGCGACGCGTGCGGACCATTGCGCTGATCACGGCCGCTCGCATCCGGCGAACGTCGGACGCGACAATGGCGGAGCAAGACTCGATGAAGGATTGGGGGATGTCAGCTTACGGCCGCCGGGCCGAGTAGCCGGTCCCGGCCATGAGCAGAGGATCATGATCGACCGCTTCCTGCGCGCCCGCGATGCGGCCCCGAGACCGACGTGTTGCGATTGCCGCGGTTTCACCCAATCGAAGTAGCACGATCTCTCGATCGAGCCTGCGCGGCTCAATGCAGGCGTCCGCCGTGGCGCGGTTAGAGTCGAGGGCAGATGATCGCCACACCTTCCGCCGTCACGCGCGATCGACTGCGGCGCTTCATGCGCATCGTGCGCATGGCCGCGGTCATCGGTGCGGGCGTCGGTGCAGTCTACGGCGTCGCGATTGCCGGACCAGGCGCTCGCGCGCTGCTCGTTTCCCTGCTGATCTCCATACCGATTGGTGTCATCGACGCCCTGCTCACGGCTTCATGGATCGCCGGCATCGAGCTCTTCCTGCTGCCTCGCGCTTCGATGCGATGGCTCGACGCGCTGCCGTTCGCTGTGGTGTTCATCCTGAAGACGCTGGTCTACGGCGCGATCGCAGGGGCGGTGCTCGCCGGCCAGCCGGGAGAGCGCTTGTTGGGCGTCGTCAACGTCTATAACGCGCGCACCGGGCTGATTGCGGTTGGCCTCTCGCTGGTGGCCGTTGCCGTCGTGGTGATGATGTTTCAGGCCGCGGGCCTCGTCGGCTACCGCACGTTCATGGCTCTTCTGCTTGGAAAGTACCGCCGGCCCTACGCCGAGCGCCGCTTCTTCCTTTTCGTCGACGTGGTGGGCTCGACCGCGATCGCCGAGCGGCTCGGGGCGCTGGAGGCACATCGCTTCCTCGCCGCGGTGTTTTCGGCAGTCGCCGAACCGGTCGAGCTGTGCCGCGGCGAAATCTACCAATACGTCGGTGACGAGATCGTCATCACCTGGGCCGAGGCCGACGGCGTTGTCGATGCGCGGGCGTTGCGCTGCTTCTTCGCGATGCGCGCGGCGCTCGCCGCGGACAAGAACCGGTTTGTGCAACGCTTTGGCGTGCAACCGGAGCTGCGTGCGGCCCTGCATCTGGGCGAGGTCATCGCCGGCGAGGTCGGCCAGGTGCGCCGTGCGATCGTCTTCCATGGCGACGTCATGAACACGACCGGGCGCCTCGAGCAGGCGACCCGCGAAGTCGGATGCTTCTTCATCGCATCGGCGGAGGCGCTCGCCTCCCTTGACCCACCGCCCGAAATCCGTACCCGCGACCTTGGCGCGTTGGCGCTGCGCGGACGAGTCGAGCCCATCCATGCGTTCTGCGTCGAACATTCGGATAGGAGCGCTTTGAATAGTGCATGAATGCCGTGCGACGGGACGGAGTTCTTCTGTCTGGCGTACGGCTTCAAATCCGAAGAAGTCGAGCGTTGGCTCCGTCGAAGACTGAGGTCCACTTGTCAATGTTGCGAACTTCAGGTTTCAGACGGCTAACTTTGCTCGGCGTATGTCAGCAACGGGTCGGTAAGGTGAGTTCGAGGAGCGGCGAAGCCGACGCCCGGGCTCGGCGATACCTAGAAGCCGAACAGGTTTGCGTTGCCGTCACCTTCAGGCCAACCCTCGCGGCCTTCGGCCCAGCCGAGCACGCAGGCGCCGAAGGGTGAGCGCAGGCTGAAGGTCGCGCCCGGTTCGATGACGACGAAGCAGTTGGCGAACGCGTGCTCGCCGTTCACCTCGACCTCGCCGCCGCGCACCCACAGCTCGATCCAGTCGGTCGCGCGGCACGGCGGCAATGCGGTGGTGGGCCGCAGCTGCCATTGCACCATGCGACGCGTGGTGCCGGTGCCGGCGTAGTCGAACACCATCTGCCGCCGCACGCCGGCGATGCCGGTGGGCTGAAACGCCAGCTCGTCGATCGTGACGTTGATCTCCGGCGCCACATCGGGATCCGGGTTGGCGAAGTCGCGCTGCAACGAGCCGGCGTGCACGCCGCTCGGCTCGCCGTCGCGCGGCGGGTACCACACCGGGCCCTCCAGCCGCGCCACCAGCACCGTGGTCTCGTACGAGATCGCATCGTGGGTCGAGCCGAGCACGTTGATGCCGACCTGGTGGCGCCCGAGCGAGCCGTGGTAGTCGGTCAACCCACCGTCGAGCACGAAGCTGGTGGCCACGCCGCGGTGCTGGTGCAGCGCGCTGCGCACGAAAGGCGCAAAGAACACCAGCCCGAGAAACTCGCCGCGCTCGTCGTCGTTGCGCACCGGCTTGAGCTTCAAGCCCGAATTGGCGGTGTCCTGCCAGTGCATGCGGCTGGCGTCGAACACCAACACGCGGCCGTTGCGTTGGCGTTGATACGCCGGCTTCAGACGCTGGGGTTGCATGCGCGGCAGGCCCTCGATGGCGGGACGATGCAAGGTAACAAACGATCCCGATGCCCGCTAAACGGGGAAACCCGTGTCAGGACTGGCGCTGAGTCGTTTGCCGATGCTGCGCGTCCCGGTCCTTGCGCCCCGCCTCGCGCTCGGTCGACTGGACGCCGAGCCGCCGCATCTTGTCCCACAGCGACTTGCGTGCGATGCCCAGTGCCTCGGCGGTGTGGGTCATGTGCCCGCCGTGCCGATCGAGCACGATTCGAAGGTATTCGCGCTCGCAGTCCATCAGGTACTCGGCCAGCGGCGCGGACTGCGCCTCACGGTCCGGCCCGGCGTGGACCGCATCGCCGAAAAAGGCCTCGGCATCCAGCAACGGGCCCGGCGAAAGGATGCAGGCGCGCTCGACGGCGTGCTTGAGTTCACGCACGTTGCCCGGCCAGGCGTAGGTCACCAACGCCTGCTCGGTGCGCGGGTCCAGCCGCCGCCGCTCCTGCGGGTGGGTTCGATTGAACCCGTCGATGAAGTGCCGCACGAACCAGCGGATGTCGTCGCTGCGTTCACGCAGCGGCGGAATGTGCAGGTGGATGACGTTGATCCGGTAGTACAGATCCTCGCGGAACTGCCCGGCCTCGACCATCGCCTTCAGGTCGCGATGTGTCGCGCAGACGAGCCTGAACTCGACCGCGATCTGCGCGTCGCTGCCCAACCGCTGGACGATCGGCGCTCCTGCAGCACGCGCAACAGCTTGACCTGCATCGCGGGCGGCATGTCGCCGATTTCGTCGAGGAAGACCGTGCCGCCGTGGGCCTGCTCGAAGTAGCCTCGTTTGGCCTGCCGGCGCCCGTGAACGCGCCCTTCTCGAAGCCGAACAGTTCGGCCTCGAGCAGGCGTTCGGTGATCGCGCCGCAATTGACCGGGACGAACGGCGCCGTCGCCGCGCCGGCATGCCGGTGAAACATCGCAGCCACATGCTCCTTGCCGACGCCCGACTCGCCGCTCATGCAGCAACGCGCTCGCGTGCCGCGCCAGGCGCGGCAACGCTTCGGCAATGCGCCGCATCGCGGTCGATACCCCGAGCGCATCGCTGTCGGCGCTGTCGGAGACCGAGCCGTCACCGCTCGCCAGCGCCCGCACCTTGGACACCAACAAATCGGCGTCGAACGGCTTGGTGACGTAGTCGGCCGCGCCGGCTTCAGCAGATCGACCGCACGATCGATGGTGCCGAAGCCCGTCATGAACAGAAAAGGCGGCAGGCGCGGGTGGCGCGCGGCCAGTTCCAGGAACAGCTCACCGCCGTTGCAGTCGGGCAGCCGGATGTCGCTGACCACGACGCCGAAGCGCCGAAGCGCCAGCGCCTGTTGCGCGCTGGCGCCGTCGCGGCGCCATTCGACGTCGAAGCCCTCGAGGCGGAAACGCGCAGCGAGCGATTCGCCGACGAGTTCGTCGTCCTCAATCAGGCACAGTCGCGATGGTCCCTGCTGCGTGTTCGCCATAGGGGATCTCAACCGTGAACGTGGTCAAGCCCGCTTCGCTTTCGACGGCGATGTCGCCGCCGAGCTGCCGCGTGATCTGGTAGACCATCCACAGCCCCAGGCCATGTCCGCCTTCGCTGTGGGTCGAGAACGGCTCGAACAGGAATGCCATCTCCTGTTGGGGAATGTGTCGTCCGTCATTGCAGATCGCCAAGGTCAGTTTGCCGTCGTCTCCGCGGGCGCTCAGTCGCACCATGCCGCCGGCATCGGCGGCCGCCACCGCGTTGAGCAGCAGGTTCAGCACGATCTGCCGCAGCAAGGTCGCCGGCAGCGGCAGTGGCGCATGCAAACTACCATCGATGGCCACCCGCACGCCGCGCGGGTGAGCTTCGGCGTTGATCAGAATCAATAGATCGGCGATGTCGTCGGGCGCGAACGGACGATCCTGGACGCGGGTTTCCACCAGCAACGCCGCCACTGTGTTGCGAATCTGGCTCAGACCGCGTTCGAGCAACGTCAAGGTGCCGGCCGCCAGCGCGTCGCCACTGCCGTGTCGCTGGTAGGTGTTGATGGCCGTCAGCATGCCGCCGAGCGGATTGTTGATCTCGTGGGCGATGCCCGCGGTCAGCCGGCCGATCGCGGCCAGCCGCTCGGAGACCACCATCTGCTGCTCGAGCTCTTGCTGGTCGCGCAGTTGCACGATCATGCGCCGGAAGGCATCGGCCAGCTGTCCGATCTCGTCGCGGCTGCGCGGCAGCGTGGCGAGCTGCGCGGACTCCAGCTGCTGTGGCACCTGGCGCATGGCCTGGGCCAGATTCAGCAGCGGCTCACCGGTGCGGCGTGCCATGACCCACGACAGCGGCAGGATGATCAGCAGCACCAGCACCGTGACCAATGCCGCGCGCCCGACCAGACCAAGGAAGCGCGGCAGGAACGAAATGCGCGAGTAGCCGAGGATCACCTGACCGAGTGCAACACCGTCGGCGATCAGCGGCGACATCACGATGTACAGGCCCGAGTTCGCCGGTTCGAGCACCCGTTGCAGCGTCGGATCGCCCTGGGCCAGTTCGGCACGCAACAAGCCGAACGTGCCGCCATGCGTCGCGGCGCTGCTGCCGACGGGGAACTCGCGTGGACGCGTCGACGCGATGACGCGGAACTCGGCGTCGGTCACCAGCACCATCTGGGCCTGCAGTTCCGGCGCCGACGGATTCGGTTCGTGCGCGGACTGCAGGATCTCGTAGGCGCGCCAGACGTCGTCGTGCAGCACCGGCACCACCAATGTGTGCGCCAGCACGCGGCCCATGCTGGTGGCGTGCCCTTCCAGGTTCTGCCGCAGTTCGTCGTATTCGCGCGCCACCAGTGCCGCCGTCACGGCCAACGCGGTGCCCACCACGGCGACCATCACGCGAAGCGGGATCTTCCAGCGCAGTGACAGATCGTCCAGGAACCTCACACGGGTTGAACCCTCTTGGCCATGCGCGCGATGTCGTCGTACAGCGCAGGCGTCGTGGCCATGAAGCCGTCCAGCCGCAGGCGGCGCAGCAAGGCTTCGCTGGTCGGCTCGCTCGACATGCCGATCAGCACCGCGCGAAAGCGCTCCAGCTCCGCGGGTGCGATGCCGGCCCGGGCCACGAAGGGCGGATGCCCCAGTGGCCCGGAACGCTCGACGATGCGCGTGCGGCGGGTGAATTCAGGGCTCAGCTCGGCCAGCGTCTCCCAGACATAGCCGTCGACCGCGCCGCCGCTGGCAAGGCCTGAAGCCACCGCCTCGACCACCTTGCGATGGGCCCAGGTGAAGAACGTCCGGCCAAAGAAGGTGGCCGGGTTCTCGCCCTGAATGGTGAGGTGGTAGCGCGGAAACAGGCAGCCGGAATTGGAATCCGGATCGGAGTACGCGAACACCTTGCCGCGAAGATCGATCAGGCGCTGAGTCTTGCTGTCGTCGGCCGGCACGATGATGTAGGAGTGGTAGTAAGGCCCGCCGCGCCACTTCGGTGTGGCGACGAGAGTGAGCTCGCGCTGATAGCGCACGTACGGATAACCACAGATCCACGCGAAATCGAGCTGACCGGCGCGCACCAGATCGACCACGTCGCGGTAGTTGCCGCGTTGCACGAACTCGACACCGCGGGCGAGTTTGCCCTCCAGCCAGCGCCGCCACCGGTTGAGAAAACTCACCTGGTCATCGAGGAATACCGGGGTCAGCCCGATCCGCACGGTCGCATCGTTGGCACCAGCTGCGCCCAGCGCCGTCAACGCGAGCGCCGCCGCGGTGCCGCCGCACAGGCGTCGGCGCGCCCGTGACGGTACCGGTCTCACATGGAACGGGTTCATGCCGGCGAGGATAGGCGCGCCCCCACAGCGGTGCAAGCGCATCGGCACCTGCTGCTACGCCGGCGTAGCAAGCTGCGCCGCAGCAATCGGCCGCATCGTTACGCCAGCGTAACGCGCGGCCGACTGCACACGAGCGCACGATCGGCCGCAACCCGTTGCGGCGTGGGCGCTTTCAGCGTCTGGCCCACATGCGGCACGGAAGTTGCCTTCTGATTGACGGTCGGCAACAACAGCGCGTGGCCTGGCATCGAGCGATCGGCGGCTTCGCGTCGGCCCGACCGAACAGTCGGCTTCGAAGGAGACATGAACCATGAGTGAAGAGCTGAGGGTCTCACCGATCGAGACGAGGGGCATGCCGGGTAAACGTCGCTTCGCGATGGTCGTCGACACGCGGCGCTGCATCGGCTGCATGGCCTGTCAGGTGGCCTGCAAGGCCGAGTACGACACGCCGCTGGGCGTGAACCGCACCTGGGTGCCCTACAAAGTGGTGGGCAAGTACCCGAACGTGAAGAAGCAGTTCCTGCCGCGCCTGTGCAACCACTGCGACGACCCGCCCTGCGTGCGCAACTGCCCGGTCGACGCCACGTTCAAGGTCGAGGACGGCGGTTTCGTGCTGCAGCGCTACGAGCGCTGCATCGGCTGCCGCAGCTGCATGGCGGCTTGCCCCTACAACGCGCGCTTCATGCTGCCGTCGCACCGCACCTACACGCCGATCACCAATGTGGTCGACAAGTGCACGTTCTGCTTCCATCGCGTGACGCAGAACCTGGTGCCGGCCTGTGTGCAGACCTGCATCGGCCGCTCGCGGGTGTTCGGCGACCTCAACGATCCGAAGAGCGAGGTGTCGTACCTGGTGGCCAAGAACGCGACGCAGGTGCTGCGCCCGGAAGAAGGCACCAAGCCGCACGTGTTCTACATCGGGGCCGACCGCAACGCGACCGAGTTCGGGCGCGACGCGTACCACAAGCCCGAGGTGATGGAACTCGACCGCGACGCCTTCAAGCGCCACTTCAAAATTTAAGGGGACCAGCCATGGGTGACTATGTGGTGTTTCACGACGTGTCGTGGCACGCGACCTACGCGATCTACTTCTTCGTCATCGGCATTTGCGCCGGGTTGGCGTTTCTGTCGTACGGCTCCTGGGTGAATCCGGCGCTGCGGTCGCTGCGCGAGAAGGCCGCCTACGGCTCGATCGCGCTGCTGGCGGTCGGTGGCGTGCTGCTGATCGCCGACCTGTCGCAGCCGATGCGCTTCCTCAACATCCTGCACCCGGGCTACCTGAGCTTCACCTCGCCTCTGGCCTGGGGTGCGCTGAACATCGTTGCGTTCGGTGTCGTGTCGGTGCTGTACGTGCTGGCGCTGAGGAAGAACGACGAGAAGCGGGGCCGCCTGCTGGCCGGCATCGCGGCGTTGCTCGCGCTGGGACTGCCGATCTACACCGGCTACGACCTGACGGTGCACCAGTCGCGGCCGGTCTGGAACACACCGATCATGCCGGTTCTGTTCGTCGCACAGGCCGTGGCCTCCGGATCCGCGATCGGCACGCTGTTGGCCGGCGCTGACGATGGCGCACAGAAGATCCTGCGCCAGCTCATGCTGTGGTCCACCGGCGCGGTGGGCATCATCCTGGTGTCGATCCTCGGTACCACCAACTATGGCGGCTCGGCGCAGGAACTGACGTTCATCATCCTCACCACCGGCACGATGGGACTGGTCTTCATCGGTCTCGGTGTGGTGGCCGGAACGGCCGCCCCGGTCGCGATGCTGCTGGCCCCCATCGGCGCCAAGAAAGGCGTGCTGGCACTGTCGGCGCTGCTGATCCTGCTGGGCAGTGCCGCGCTGCGTTATGCCCTGCTGATGGGGCCGCAGCAGTTGCAGACCCTGTATTGATGTTCGGATCGAGGAGACTCTCAATGAAGATGCCATTCACCACGCGCCGCACGTTCCTCAAGGCCAGTGCAGGAACCGGCGCCGCGGCAGCTGTTGCGCCGCGCCTGCTCAACGCGATGGAGCAGGAACTCGGCGGCAAGGACTTCTCGCATGTCAGCAACGCCGAGCGCAAGGCCATTCCGGTGAACTGCCATGTCTGCAACATCCAGGACGGCGCGATTGCGTTTGTCGAGAATGACCGCGTCGTCAAGCTGGAAGGCAACCCCGAGCATGTGTCCACGCGCGGTCGCCTGTGCGCCAAGGGCAACTCGGGCATGTGGTACAGCTACGACCCCGATCGCATCCTGTACCCGCTCAAGCGCATTGGCGCGCGAGGTGAGGGCAAGTGGAAGCGCATCACCTGGGACGAGGCGCTGACCGAGCTGGCGGGCAAACTCGACGCGGCGCTGAAGGAGGACCCGAACACGATCATGATGAAGTACGGGCGCAACCGCACCGGCGGCACGCTCGACCGCTTCATGAAGACACTGGGTTCGGCCACGGTGGTCAACCACACGTCGGTGTGCGAATCGTCGAAGAAGTGCGGCATGGAGCCCACCTGGGGACCCGACATCGAGACCCCCGACTTCGCCAACGCCAAGTACGTGCTGAACTTCGGCTCCAACATCCTCGAGGCGGCGTACTTCCACAACCCGCTGTCGCAGCGTGTCACCGAAGGGCGTGTGGACAACCACATGAAGATCGTCACCTTCGACGTGCGGCTGTCGAACACGGCCGGCTTCTCGGACGACTGGATCCCGGTGTTCCCGGGCACCGACGGCGCGGTGGCGCTGGCCATCGGGCACGTCATCCTGCGCGAGGACCTGCAGGACTCCGAGTTCATCACCAACTGGACCAACGTCACCGTCGCGGAACTGAAGGACCACTACAAGCAGTTCACGCCGGAGTGGGCGTCCAAGATCTCGGGCGTGCCGGTCGAGACCATCGAGCGCATCGCGCGCGAGTTCGCCACCACCAAGCCGGCGACGCTGTTCACCTACCGCGGCCCGGCCAAGCATCTGTACGGCTCGTACAACGAGAAGGCCTGCATGATGCTGCCGATCATGACCGGCAACATCGAGACCAAGGGCGGCTACTGCCTGCCGCGCGGCATGGGTTGGCCGCAGCCGACGCCCGAACCGCCGGGGCCGAAGAAGGACTCGGTGCTTGCGCATCCGCCCGAGTACCCACTGGCGGCACACAAGGTCAGCCACCTGACGCCGTTCTTCATCGCCGAGGGCCGGCAGAAGGTCAACGTCTACTTCACCTACCAGGACAACCCGGTCTATACCAATCCGGGGTCGGTGGCAGTCTGGGGCAAGCTGTTCAGGGACGAGAAGCTGATTCCCTATCTGGTGTCGATGAGCCCGGCGATGGGCGAGGAGACGGCGCTGGCCGACCTGATCCTGCCCGACTGCCCCTACCTCGAACGCTGGGAACCCGAGTCGATGCCCAACTCGCTGTGGCCCTGGCTCGGCATCCGCCAGCCGGTGCACAAGTCGCTCGGCGAATCGCGCGAGAACCGCGTGCTGTTGCGCGACATCATCTGGAAGCTCGATCCGGACGGCAAGCGCGGCATGAAGCAGTTCTGGAACTTCAAGGACGGCGAAGACTACATGCGCCAGCATTTCGACAACGTGCCGGGGCTGAAGGAGGCCGGGGGACTCGACTTCCTGAAGAAGCACGGCGTCTGGCCGATCTACGGCAAGCTCGATCCGAAGAGCGGCAAGGTGATCGACAAGACCGGGCGCGAGATCCGCGCCGAGTACGGCCTCTACAAGAAGACGCTGTCGGACGCCGAGATGGCCGGCGCGACAGTCGACAAGAGCGGCGCGATCAGCAAGAACGGCAAGGCCATCGGCGTCAAGCGCGACGGCAAGAACTACGTCGGCTTCCCGACCGGCAACCGCCTGATCAACGTGCGCGTCGAGCAGTGGGCCGAGTACGGCTTCAACCCGATGCCGACCTTCAAGCGCATTCCGTGGCACGAGACGATGAAGGACGACGAGCTGATCTTGAGCACCTTCAAGCTCAACGTGCACAAGCAGTCGCGCACGGCGGCCGTGAAGTGGCTGGCCGAGATCGCGCACAGCAACCCGGCCTGGATGAATCCCGAGACCGCCGCCAAGCATCGGCGTCAAGACCGGCGACCTGGTGCGCGTCGAAAGCGCGCGTCGGGCATCTGGTGACCAAGGCCTATGTCACCGAGGGCATCCACCCGAAGGTGGTGTCGATCCCCACCGGCTTCGGCCACTGGGAGTACGGCCGCCTGGCGACGCTGAAGCTCAAGGAGAAGAAGAGCGACGTCAGCCACGGCCAGGACGACCCCGACCTCAACAACGTGTGGTGGGACGACAAGGGCGTGCACCCGAACAACATCATCCCGGTGGTGGCCGATCCGATCGGCGGCTCGCAGGGCTGGTACGACACGGTGGTCAAGGTCACCAAGGCCGGGCCCAACGACAAGTACGGCGACAGCGTGGGCGACTGGGACAAGCACGTCGCGGCCTTCAAGGAGACGATGCGCTACGCCTACACCGGTGACCTGCACCGCAAGATGCATCCCGAGATGGCGTCGTGGGCCGGGCCGCAAAGCGTCAAGCACAAGGCCGGCAGCGGCCACTGAAATGAACCACCCCCGAAGCGGCTTCGCCGCCTCCCCCTCGAGGGGGCGCCGCCAGTGGACCGGCAAAGCCGGATCCACGGCGTCCACTTGGCGGCGCGCGCTGCCCGGCCTGCACCACACCCAGGAGTGACGATGCTCGAAGCCGAATTCCGCCTGGACGCGCCGCCGCCTGCGCGGGTTGCCGAACCGGCATTGTGCGGCCCAGACCTGCGCGACGAGTGTCTGGCGCGTGCGCGGCTGTACCGCATGCTCGCCGGCGTCTTCGTCGAGGAACCGAGCGCGGCGTTCCTGTCGGCGCTGCGCGACGAGTCGCTGCTCGCCAACCTGGCGCAGGCGGGTGTGCAGTTCGACGCCGATTTCCTGGCCGCCGACGACGCGACACTGGCCGAGGCGCTGGCCTGCGAGTACACGACGCTGTTTGCCGCGACGGGTGGTTTCCCGCCGGTCGAGTCGGTGCGCCTGACGGGCCGGTTCAAGCAGGACCCGCACTTCCAGGTGCTCGAGTGTTATCGAGGCGCCGGCTTCAGGGTGGGCGGCGGCCGCTTCGACGTGTTTGCCGATCAGCTCGGCGTGGAGCTGATGTTCGTGGCCGAGTTGCTGGAGCGCAGCGCGACCGCGCTGGGCGACGACATGGCGCTGTATCGCAGGCTCGAGCGCGAGATCAAACGATTCTGGACCCTGCACCTCGGTCGCTGGGTGCGCGGTTACTGCCGGCTGATCGATCAGGCGGCGCAGCATTCGTTCTATCGCGAGATGGCGCGTTTCCTGGCTGGCTTTGCCGAGGAGGAAATCGTCGCCCTCGAACTCAAGCGCCTGGAAGACCTCGACCAGGGCCGCGCCGTGGTGCCGAAGAGCGAGATCAAGCTCGAGTTCGACCCCAACGAGCCGGTCTGCGGCGCCTGCCCGTCGGGTCGCGCGGCGAGCGCGCCCAATGTCCACACCTTGCACGACATGCGAAAGTGAGCCGGCATGCTGTACGACCTGCAATCGCGACCCATCCAGCCGCCCGACCGTCAGGTGCTGGGCGAGCTCGACTGGAGCGAGGTGGCGGCGATGTGGGACGCCAATGAGCTCGACGACCTGCACGACTGGCTCAACCGGCGCTGGTCGCGATTGATCCGCAACAGCGTGCTCGGGACCGATGATCCGGAAGCGCAGTTCTTGCAGGCGCTGGCCTTCGCGACGCTGGCCTTGTACTTCACGCAGCACCACAACCAGGAAGGTGCGTTGATGATGGTCGACGATGCGCTGCTGACGCTGACCAAGTACAGCCCGCGCTTCATGGGCGTCGAAGTCGAGCCGATCGTGGCCACGCTGCTCGACTTGCGCCCGCTGCTGGTGGGCCTGGCGCCGGATGCGGCCTGCCCGGTGTGGCCGTTCGTGTATGCCAAGTTCCAGTTCCACCGCCGTGCGCCTTGAGGATGCCGCGCCGCCGCCCGCCGCTGGTTTGCATCCGACCGCCGGCGTGACGGCGCCCGCCACGCCGGGGCCTGCGGTGACTCGCGTGCACTGCCTGGCCGCCCACGCGCGCGAGGCGCGCGAGTTCGGCGCGGCACTGGTCTTCGACGCCGCGACGGACCCGCCCGACGCTGGACCAGCGCGCGGCGTGGTGCTGGCCCACGGCGGCGAGGCGCGCGCCGCGACGCTGCTCGAACAAGGGGTGACCCAGGTTTTCGTGGGTGATGCGGCGCTGGTCGATGCCAGCGTGATGACTCGCCTGGTCGCGCGCTTCGGCGGCGCGCGCGTTGGCGTTTACGCAAGGCTGCGGCGGCTGGCCAACCACTGGTCGTTCGAGACCGTGTCGAACGCCGACTTCAAGGTGGTGACGCCATCGACCTGCGAGCCAGACTGGGAGATCCTGCGCAGCGACGGTTCGGTCGGCGCCCCGCGCGCGAGCCGATGGCTGGCCCAGATGGTGCAAGGCGGCGCTCAGGCGCTGCTGGTGCAGGTGGACATCCGCGACGATGCCGACCTGAACCTGTGCGCCGGACTGGTCGAGACCTTTGGCGATCGCATCTGCGTCGCACCGGCCGACGATGATGCGCCCCGTCTTGACGAATGGGTCCGCTACGGCCAAGTCCGACGCATCGCACTGCCGCCTGCGCTGTTCAAGAATCGCGACGCGCTGCTGGCACCCGCCGGCGAGGCGCAGGGGTAGGCATGAGCGCGGCAACGCATGGCCTGCAGGTGGTGCTTGCATCGCTGGTCGCCACGTCGGCCTGGGCCGACGTCAAGCTGCTGGGCAAGGCCCAGCTGGTGCACGCTCTGCAGAGCCAGCCCCCCTGCTGTGTCGTCGACGCCCGCGCCGACGAGCGGCGCAACGCGCTGCCGCTGGCCGAGGCGCTGCCCTACCAAGCGGGCATGAAGATCAATCCCACCGCCACCGTGGTGGTGATCGCCGACAGCGATGCCGCGGCAACGAAGGTCGCCCGCGCGCTCGAGAAGGCCTACCCGGGCAAGGCGATCGTGGCGGTGCGCGGCGGACATCCGGTGTGGGAGTCGATCCTCATCGACCAGCAGGCCGCCGCTGGCTCGGTGCAGGGCAGCCGCAGCTTCGTGATCCCGCGCAACACCTGCGAGCAGGACACGCCACTGCAGACGCTGCTGCGCAAGAAGGCGCCATGAGGCCGCACCGCGCGCCGGCCGCAGAGCGCAGGGTGCCCCGATGAGCCTGGGCGCACCACAGCTGCACGCCAATCGGTGCACGCGCTACCGCTACCGCTACAGCCAGTGCACGCGCTGCGCCGACGCCTGCCCGCACGACGCGATCGCGCTCAACGACGAGGGTGCCAGGCTCGACCCGGCCCGCTGCCAGGACTGCGGGCTGTGCACCGCGGCGTGCCCCACCGCAGCCTGGGACAGCCCGTCGTACCAGCCCATCGAGCTGCTGCGGCAGGCCATCCGCCAGCCGAGCTGGAGCTTCGCGTGCGCGCCGTCGGGCGCCACGGCCGATGCGGTGGTGCCATGCCTGGGCGCCGTGCAAGGCGTGATGCTGGCGTACTTTGCCAAGCGCGGCCTGCCGTTGATGTTGCGTGGTGCCTGGCACTGCGGCGCATGCGCTCATGGTGCGAAGGGCGCGGCGCAGCTGGCCGAGAACCTGGACGCGTTGAACACCTTGCACGATGGCGTGCGCGCCGAATCCGACCCGCCGTGGGTCGTGCCGGTCGTCGAGCAGACCGGCTCGCCCGCGGCGCCGCGGCGCGCCGCCAAGTTCGATTCGGCGCGGCGCCAACTCTTCAGGCGCATCGTGCATCGCGCCTCGAGCGACATGGCCGAGGCCGCGGCGGCGTCGCCGCCGCCAAGCGTGCCGGCCGGTGCCATTCGCGCCGGGCCGTACGGCCTGCCCGAGCATCGCGACCTGCTGCAGATCGTCTGCAAGCGCGCCGACGATCAACCGATCGCGATACCGCTGCACGACGCGCTGCCGCTGATGCAGCTCAGGCTGCACAGCGGCTGCACTTTGTGCGAGGCCTGTTTCCGGGTCTGCCCGACGGGCGCGATTCAGATCGACGAGAACCCCGGCGACTGGGCGCTGACCTTCCAGACCGATCGCTGTGTCGGCTGTCAGGTCTGCCTGGAGGTGTGTCAGCCGCGCGTGCTCGACGCGCGCGAGCGCAGCGACGCGAGGCCCGAGCAGCCACCGATCCGGTTGCTGGAAATGTCCAAGCAGCGCTGCGCGCGCTGCGACCGCCACTTCGTCTCGCCGTCACCGCAGTCCACCTGCGCCGTCTGCAGCGACGACGAGCATGCGTTCACGGCCATCTTTGGTTGAACCCACATCGAGGAGCCCGCTATGCATTGGGAATTCACCCCCGAAGACGTCGTCAAGGCCCGCAGCGGCTACAGCCTGGAGGCGTTCCGGCACGACCTGGCCGAGGAGGTGCGACTGAACACCGCGGCGGGCGACGAGCTCCGCCAACGCCAGACCTTCAACCTGGTATACGACCTGTGCCACGCGTTGGCCACGGCCCAGGACCTGGAGCAGTTTCTCTCCGGCTACGCCTACGATCCACCGGCCTGCCAGTTCCTGCGCGAACTGGAGCCGATGATGGCCGACAACGTGGCGATGCTCGGCGCGATCCTGCAGCGCATGATCATGGACGGTGTCGAGGCCGGCCTGCCATTGCAGCAGGCCGTGGACGACGCCGCGCAACGCCACGCGCACGTGGCCGCCGCGGTCCCTGGGCTGCACGTCAACGCGTGACGGCGCGCCTCAACACACAATCGGCGATCGACGCCACGTCGGCCAGGTCGCGCTGCTCGACCGCCGCCGGCAGCGCCATCGATGGAAGTCGCCCCGGATCGTCGCAGGCGATGACCTCGATGCCCGGCCAGTCCGGCCACAGCAGCGGCTTGCCGACCTCGGCGCGCCACACCTCCAGCTTCGGAAAACCGCCGTTCTTGAAGCCCTCGATCAGCACCAGGTCGCAGTGCTGCATGCGGTCGAGCAGGTAGTCCAGCGGCGGCTCGTCGGCGCCGCGCAGCTCGTGCATCAGCGCCCAGCGGTCGTTACCGAGCAGCAGCACTTCCTTGCAGCCCGACTCGCGCAGTCGGTACGAGTCCTTGCCCGGCCGGTCGATGTCGATGTTCTTGTGGCTGTGCTTGATCAGCGAGACCACAAGACCACGTGACGACAAGGCGGGCACCAGCCGCTCGATCAGCGTGGTCTTGCCCATGCCGGAATGGCCGGCGATGCCGAAGACTTTCATGGATCGCGATGATGCCCGGTCTCAGGCAAGCTCGCGACGGAAGAAGCCCTAAGCGCGGTCGCGGCAGTCCGGACACTTCGCCAAGTGCGCTCAGGGCCGTTGCACAGCCGGGACAGCTCGCGAAGCCCGATCGGCGGCACGATCAACCAGGGAAGCGCGAACATGCGTTTGGCCAGCCCTGCGGCCATCCGGTCGATCTGCTTGCGTTCACCTGCCAGCCGCGCTGCCAGCATGGGATCGCGCGTGCCTGCGGCCAGCACGCTCTTGTTGAGCACCCAGGCATAGGGCTCGATGCTGGCGCGGCGAAGGTCCTCCTGAAGCGCAGCCGCCTGCGACACAGGCGTCACCTCCGGCAGCGTCACCAGAATGATCTTGGTGTACCCAGCGTCCTGCAGTCTCATCAGCGGCGTGACGACGCGCGCGGCGCCCCGCCCTTCGAACTCGCGCGTCATCTGCCGGTGGTAGGCACCGGTCGCGTCCATCAGCAGCATCGAATGGCCGGTGGGCGCGGTGTCCAGCACGACGAAGGCGCTGCGACCCTCGCTGACGATGCGCGAGAAAGCGTGGAAGACGGCCACCTCTTCGGTACAGGGCGATTGCAGGTCTTCCAGCAGCAGCGCCTGCTCCGCCGCGTCGAGCTTGGGTGACTTGGCAGCCAAGATCTTGTCGATGTAGCGTTGCGTCTCGACCTTCGGATCGATGCGGCTCACGCTCAAACCAGGCACGTCGCCGTTCAGCGTTCCCGCCAGGTGGGCGGCCGGATCGGTGGTGCTGAGGTGCACGGTCTTGCCGCGCTGTATCAGGCCCAAAGCCAAGGCCGCGGCGACTGTCGTCTTGCCGACGCCGCCTTTACCCATCACCATGATCAGTCCGTGATCGGCGGCGGCAAGCTCGTCGGCCAGCGCGCCGAGGCCTTGAATCTGTTCACTGGCTTGCACAACCGAAGTCGTGTGCGGCGTGATCGGGCCGGCACCTGTGGTCAGCAGTGCGCGCAAGGCGGGAAGGCCGACCGTATCGAAGGCCCGCAGTGGCACTCGGTCCTGCGGCAGTGCGCGCAGCGACTCTGGCATGCCGCCCAGTGCTTGCCGTCCCAGATCCTCGATCGAGCAAGCCACGACATCCGTGCGCTCGCTGGCATGGAAGACGGCATTGATCGCCAGGCGCTGGTTGTTCAACCCCAGTTCACGCAGATCTTCCGACGTGCGCGCGGCTTCGGCGATGGCGCCTTGGTCAGGGCGCGTCACCAGGATCACGGTCGTCCTGGCCGGATCGCTCAAGGCGTCGAGCGCGGCCTTGAATCGAGCTTCCTGCATCTTCAGTCCCGAATGCGGGCCGAGGCATGACGCGCCGCGGTCGTTGCCATCCAGGAAGCCGGTCCAGGCCTTGGGCAGGCTGAGCAGGCGCAGGGTGTGTCCGGTCGGTGCCGTGTCGAAGACGATGTGGTCGTAGTACCCCGCCCTATCGGCGAGAAGGGACGAGAACTCGTCGAACGAGGCGATCTCGGTGGTACAGGCACCGGACAGCTGCTCGCGCACGGTGGAGAGCTCCTGTGCGCTGGCGCCCGCGCCCATCTGCGCCAGAACCCGCTGGCGGTAGGACTCGGCCGCGTTGTCGGGGTCGATGTTGAGCACCGACAGGCCGGTCGCACCAGGCACCAGGACGGGGGTGTTGCGAAGCTCGATCCCCAGCATTTCGTCGAGGTTCGATGCGGCGTCGGTGCTGACGAGCAGCACCTTCTTGCCGGCATCGGCCAGGGTCAGCGCTGCGGCCGCCGACAACGAGGTCTTGCCGACACCGCCTTTGCCGGTGAAGAAGAGGTGTCGCGTCGGGTGGTTCAGGAACCCCATGCCGCTTGGCTTGAACCATGTCCGCACTGATTCGTGCGCCGGAATGCCGCCGCTGTGCACCACCTGGTCGTCGATGACCACGGCCGGCGTGGCGTGCACACCGTGTCGCCTGATCTCTTCGGGGCTTTCGACCTTGATGATCTCGACCTCGACGTCCTCGTCGCGGGCCACCCGTTCGATGATGCCGATCGTGCTGCGGCACTTGCTGCACCCCGATCCCAGAACCTTGATCTTCATTTGAATGTCCTCTGAGGGAACTCTGCTCTTCCTGGCACATGTCGGCTTGTCGGCGATCAGCGCGCGAGGCCGGCGACCCGATGTCTGTTCGTTGCCGCACTGCATGCGCGCGCGTTCATCAGGGCAAGGGCGCCGGTTGCGGCGGCGCGCACGCGGCCGTGAACGGCACACGGACCACCTGCAGCGTCACATGTTCGATATCGAACCCGTCATGCAGGCGCTGGGTGGCGTCCTGAAGGAAGGCATCATCGGCCTGCCCGCTGGGCATCACCAGGTGAGCGGTCATGGCGATCTCTGCCGTGCCCATGGCCCACACGTGCAAGTCGTGCACACGGTCCACGCCGGGCAGGCTTTCGAGCAGCGCCTGCACCTCCCTCAGATTCACGCCTTCAGGCACCCCGTCGAACAGCAGGTGCAGCGATTGCTTGAACAGGCTCCACGTGCCGACGACGATGACCGCGGCGATGAGCAGACTCACCACCGGGTCGAGCCAGGTCCAGCCGAACCGCAGCGCGAGACCGCCGGCGACCACGACGCCGGCCGAGACCAGCGCGTCGGCAGCCATGTGTAAGAACGCACCACGGATGTTGAGATCGTCTTCGCGGCCCCGCATGAACAGCAGTGCCGTGGACGTGTTGACGACGATGCCGATGCCCGCCACCACCATGATCGTGACCCCTTCGATCGGTTGCGGTGACTGCAGGCGATGGACCGCCTCCCAGGCCAACGAGCCCATGGCGACCAGCAGCAACATCGCATTGATGAACGCCGCCAGGATGCTGGCGCGCTTCCAGCCGTAGGTGTGGCGGGCATCCGGACGCAGCCTGCCGGCGAGTGCGCCACCCCAGGCGAGCATGAGGCCGATCACGTCACTCAGGTTGTGCCCGGCATCGGCCAGCAGCGCGAGCGAATCCACTTTCCATCCGTAGAACGCCTCGATCGCGACGAAGGCCGCGTTCAGGGCGATCCCGGTGGCGAAGGCACGGTTGAATTTGGCTGGCGCGTGGCTGTGATCGTGGCCCGTGCTCATGGCGAATTCCGGCCGCGGATCGCCGGACCCGCAGGCGCGTTCACGCGCTCAGCCACTGCTCTACCTTGTTGCGGCTGGGCACACCGCCAGCGTGAACGACCTCGCCATCGATGACCACGGCCGGTGTGGACATCACGCCGTAGCCCATGATGTCCCGCATCTCCTCGACCTTGCTGAGCGTCACTGCCACGCCCTTGGTCTTCGCGGCCTGCTCGATCAGCGCGACGGTGTGCTTGCAGTTGGCACAACCGGTGCCGAGTACTTTGATGTCCATGACGGGCTCCAGGAGTTGAAGATGCAAGGGTGCACTCAGAGCACCAGGTTGAAGACGTAGCCCACGATCAGGATGCCCGTGGCGACCACACCGGCAAACGTGGCAATCAGCCGCACCTTCAGCACCTTGCGAAGGATGATCATCTCGGGCAGCGAGAGCGCGATCACGCTCATCATGAAGGCCAGCACGGTGCCGAGCGCCGCACCCTTGGCGAGCAGGGCCTGCACGATCGGGATGATCCCGGCGGCATTCGTGTACATCGGCACGCCGATCAACACCGCCAGCGGCACCGACCACCAGGCATCCCTGCCCATGAACGACGCCATGAAGTCCTGAGGCACCCAACCGTGGATGGCCGCACCGATGGCGATGCCCGCGAGGATGTAAGGCCATACCTTGCCGACGATCTCGCGCACGCTGGCGAAGCCGCCTTCGACGCGTTCGGCCAGCGTCAGAGTGTCCTCGCCGGTGGCGGCGTGCACCTTCGGCATGTCGCGCACCCAGTCCTCCAGGTAGCGCTCCATCTTCATCCGACCGATCACCCAGCCGGCGACGATGGCCACCATGAGGCCCAGCCCCAAGTACAGCGCAGCGATCTTCCAGCCGAACAGCCCGAACAGCAATGCCAGCGCCACCTCGTTGACCATCGGTGCCGAGATCAGGAACGAAAAGGTCACGCCCAACGGAACACCGGCCTGCACGAAACCGATGAACAGGGGCACGGCAGAGCAGGAGCAGAACGGGGTCACGATGCCGAGGCTGGCGGCCATGATGTTTGCCACGCCTGCGGTCCTGCCTGCCAGCAGCGCCCGGGTTCGCTCGGGGGTGAAGTAGGAGTTGATCATCCCCATCACGAACACCACCGCCGTGAGCAGCAGCAGCACCTTCGGTGTGTCGTAGAGGAAGAACTGCAACGCGCCGCCGAGGTGGCTGGCGCGATCCACGGGCAAGGCCGCGACCAGCGCCTCGGATGCCGGGCTCAGCGACTGGTAGAGCGCGCACCAGACGATCGCAGCCGCGAGCAGGAACAACTTCGGACACTGCCGGGGCAGTTGCTGGGTGCGTTGGGAAAGGGTCAACGTGCTCATCTTGCGATCTCTCCGTTGTGGAGACGCAGACGCACGCAGAAGGATTCACCCGCGGCGCGCCGGGTCATTGATCTGGATCAGACCTCAGCCGGCCGCGGCACGTGATCGGCAACGGTGCCGTCGGGCTCGAACCGCACCTGGCACGCGGTTGTCAGGCGATCACGCAGGCGCTGCCGTGCGCGCAGGAGGCGCGACTTGGCGGCCGGCAGGCTCAGGCCGTGGGCGTCGGCGAACTCTCGAACGGTCTGCCCTTCCAGGTCGCACGCACGCAGGACGGTAGCGTCGTCGGCGGACAACTCCGCCATCGTCCGCTCCAGGCAACTGGCGAGCGCATCGACCGCCGGCGAACCGTCTTCCTGGGGTGCTGCGGGCTCGTCATCGCCGTCGGGCAGCGGCTCGACGGGGTGCGCCGAGCGCGCACGGTCGATCAGGGTGTTGCGGGTCACCTGGAACAGCCAGGCCCGTGGGTTGTCCAGAGTGCAGAAGCCCTGGCCATGGCGCATGGCCTTCACGAACACGTCCTGCAGCACGTCGCTGGCCGTGTCCGTATCGGTCAGTTGGTGACGAAGGTAGCCGAGCAACTCGCCTTCGTGGGCCTGCCATGCCGCTGACACGCACGAGAAGGCCTTGGCCGTGCCCGGCGAGGCGCAGTTCGAACGCGGCGCACCGACGGTCATCGGTTCAGATGGACCGCCGGTTGACCCGTTCGCACGGTTCGGCGGCGCTTTCACGACGCTCACTGTATCGGTCCACGAGGTAAGGCGCCACGTCGCGCGTGAGCAAGGCCTTGGCGGCCGAGGACTGGTTGGCGATGGTGAACATGCGCATCCAGCGGCCGAGCAGGCGCATCTGATTCACGGCCCCTCGTCGCGGGAGGTCCCGCATGCTGGATTGTGAATGATCGTGATGTCGCCCATGTCGTCAGGTGCGCCGCGGGCTTCCAGGGCACGCTACGTCAGCCGCGCTCGTACCAACCCTTGCTCGAGTTGACGATGCGAACCACCAGCAGCATCACCGGCACCTCGATCAGCACACCCACCACGGTGGCCAGCGCGGCGCCCGACTCGAAGCCGAACAGGCTGATCGCGGCGGCCACCGCCAGCTCGAAGAAGTTGCTGGCGCCGATCAATGCCGAGGGGCAGGCGACGTTGTGCGATTCGCCCAGGCGCCGGTTCAGCCAGTAGGCCAAGCCGGAGTTGAAGAACACCTGGATCAGGATCGGCACCGCGAGCATTCGCGATCACCAGCGGCTGATCGAGGATGGCCTGGCCCTGAAAGGCAAACAGCAGCACCAGCGTGGCCAGCAGCGCGCCGATCGACCACGGACCGATCTGGCGCAACGTGGCGTCGAGCGCGGCCTGGCCGCGGCGCAGCAGCGTCCTGCGCCACAGCTGCGCCAGCACCACCGGAATGACGATGTACAGCACCACCGAGGTGATCAGCGTGTCCCACGGCACGGTGATCGACGACAGCCCGAGCAGCAGCGCGACGATCGGCGCGAAGGCGAACACCATGATGGTGTCGTTGAGCGCCACCTGCGACAGCGTGAACAGCGGGTGGCCGCCGGTCAGCCGGCTCCAGACGAACACCATCGCCGTGCACGGCGCGGCCGCCAGCAGGATCAGGCCGGCGATGTAGCTGTCGGCCTGGCCCGCCGGCAGGTACGGCGCGAACACATGGCGGATGAACAACCAGCCCAGCAGCGCCATCGAGAACGGCTTGACGGCCCAGTTGACGAACAGCGTGACGCCGATGCCGCGCCAATGCGGCTTGACCTGATGCAACGCGCCGAAGTCGACCTTCAGCAGCATCGGGATGATCATCACCCAGATCAGCACGCCCACCGGCAGGTTGACCTTGGCCAGCTCCATGCGGCCGATGGCCTGGAACGGACCCGGCAACCACTGGCCGAGCGTGATGCCCGCAACGATGCACAGGAACACCCAGACCGTCAGGTAGCGCTCGAACACGCTCATCGACGCTGCGGGCGACGCCTGGATCGGCGGGCTGAGGGTGGTCATGGTCGGCGGCTCCTCTAACTGCGACCGATCTGCACCAGCGCCTGCTGCAACTCTGCGCGTGGCAGGGTCTCCAGCGGCAGGGCCAGCAGCTGCAGCATGCGATAGCCGATGGCCTGGCGCGTCAGCTCGAATGCGCGGCGCTTGCCTTCGTCACCACCCAGCGCGTTGGACGGGTCGGGGTAGCCCCAGTGCACCTTCACCGGCTGGCCGCCGGCGCCGCCGAGAAAGACCGGGCAGGTCTCGGCGGCGGCGCTGTCGCACACCGTGATCACGACACTCAGCGCCGGCGCATCGGGCCGGGCGAACTCGTCCCAGCTCTTGCTGCGCACGCCGGCTGTGACGACGCCGGCGTTGGCCAAGGCTTCGAGCGCGAGCGGGTTCACGCGACCGCTCGGTGCGCTGCCGGCGCTGTGCGCCTGCACGTCGCGCCCCAGGCGCCGCGCCCAGTGGTTGAGCATGCCCTCGGCGAGCACGCTGCGCGCCGAGTTGTGCGTGCACAGGATCAGCGCGTGCGTGGTCATCGTCAGCAACAGCTGCCGCTGGCCGCTTTCACCGGCACGCCGACCGGTTTGCCCCGCGGCGGGCAGCAAGCGGCGGCCTGAGCGCCGGCCGGCTCAGCCGTCTTGGCGGCGGTGCCCTTGGATTCGCCGAACACGGGTATGTTGCCCAGCGTGTGGAAGTGCTCCCATGCCACGCCCTGTGGGTCGGTGATCCAGTGTTTGTCGCTGCGCGCGTAGCAGCAGCTGGTCTGGCCTTCGTCGAACACCGACAGGTCGGCCGTCGCGGCGCGCGCCTTCAGGTCGGCGAGGTCGGCGTCGTTGTCGACCTGGAACCCCAGGTGATCGATGCCGACGCTGTTGCCGCGGGTGGAGATCGCGAAATTGACCGGCGGATCGTCGAGCATCCACTTGGCGTAGTCGCCTTCCCGGCGGGCGGGCGACGCGGCGAACAGCTTCGAATAGAAGCCGATGCTCTGATCGAGGTTGTCGACATGCAGGTGCACGTGGAAGCGTTTCATCGCGAGAGTCCTTTCAACAGGTTTTGCAGCTCTTGGCGCCGCGCGCGCCGGCGCGCGCCTTGCCCTGGCAGCAGTTGGCGGTGAGAAATGCGAGCAGCGCGTTCATGCGCTCGAACGAGGCACGGTAGATCAGGAAGCGGCCGTCGCGCTCCTGGTTGACCAGGCGCGCGTGCATCAGCTCCTTGAGGTGGAACGACAACGTGTTGGGCGCCACATCGAGCGCCTCGCACAGCGCACCCGGCGTCAACCCGGTCGGGCCGGCGATCACCAGCTCGCGAAACACGCGCAGCCGCAGCGACTGGGCCAGCGCCGCGAGCGACGCGATCACATCCTGCTCTTCCATATTTCAAGTATCGTTGAAATGACGACGGGTTGTCAAGCCCCCCGCACCGGGCCCGTCAACGTTGGAAGTCGAGCACGCCGTCGTCGATGCGGCCGAAGCGCAGCGTGACCAGGTCGGTGAGGTAGTTCTGGTTCAGCTTCCAGGGCCTGACGCGACCCTGCTTCGGCAGCGACTGCAGCTGCCGCTGGAAGTAGCCCGACGAAAAGTCGACGAACGGATCGAGCGCCATCGCCGCGTCGGCCATGCGCGGCGTGCACACCCGAGCGCCGGCGGCGGCCATGTGGTTGAGCACGCGGCACACATAACGGCTGGTCAGGTCGGCCTTCAGCGTCCACGACGCGTTGGTGTAGCCGAACGTCGCCGCGAAGTTGGGCAGTCCACCGTACATCAGGCCCTTGTAGACCACCAGCTTCGACGCATCGACATGCTTGCCGTCGATGTCGATCGTCGCACCGCCCATCAATTGCAGCTGCAGTCCGGTGGCGGTGACCACCAGGTCGGCCGCGAGTTCGCGCCCGCTCGTCAGGCGCACGCCGGTGGCCGTGAAGCGCTCGATCTGATCGGTCACCACCTGCGCGCGGCCGGCGCGAATGGCTTCGAAGAAGTCGCTGTCGGGCACCAGGCACAGCCGCTGCTCCCAGGGGTTGTAGCGCGGCGTGAAATGCGTCTGCACGTCGTAGTCTGGCGGCAGGGCCTTGCGCACCAGGCCGATCAGGAAGGCCTTCACCTTGGCCGGCTTGCGGCGGCACAGGTTGAACACATACAGGCCCATCAGCAGGTTCTTCCAGCGCGTGACGGCGCTGGCCAGCCGCGCCGGCAGCAGGCGGTGCAGGCGCCGGGCGATGGCGTCTTTCGATGGCCGCGACACCATGTAGGTGGGTGAGCGCTGCAGCATCGTGACCTCGGCTGCGGATCGTGCGATCGCCGGCACCAGCGTCACTGCCGTGGCGCCGCTGCCGATCACCAGCACGCGCTTGCCGTCGACGTCGACGTCGTCGCTCCAGGCCTGCGGGTGCACGACACGCCCTTTGAATTGATCGAGTCCGGGGAAGCCCGGCGTGTAGCCTTGGTCGTAGCGGTAATAGCCGCTGCACAGGAACAGGAAGCGGCAGCGCAGGCGCAGCGGCTCGGCCGCACCGGCGCGTTGCACGCTGACGCTCCACAGCGCGTCGCGCGACGACCACGACGCCTGCTGCACGCGGTGGCCGAAGCGGATACGGCGGTGAATGCCGAACTCGCGCACCGTGTCGTGCAGGTATTGCAGGATCGCCGGCCCGTCGGCGATCGACTGGTCGCCGTGCCAGGGCCGGAACGAGAAGCCGAGCGTGAACATGTCGGAGTCCGAGCGCACGCCCGGGTAGCGGAACAGATCCCAGGTGCCACCCAGCGTGTCGCGCGCCTCGAGGATCGCGAAACTGCGCCGCGGGCACATCGTCTGCAGGTGCCAGGCCGCGCTGATGCCGGAGATGCCGGCGCCGACCACCAGCACGTCGAGGATGTCGTCGCGCGTCATTGCCAGCGCTGCGGTTCGATGTGCACGCTGCCGCGCGTGCTGCTCAGCGTGAGCGCGCCCTCCTGCACGGTGGCCTGCAGCTGCATGCTGCGTTCGGCCAGTTCCGCTCAGCGCCTGGGTGGCTTCGGCCGGCAGGCGCCAGACCTGCAGCCGGTCCAGCCGGACCAGCTTGTTCTCGATGCCGCGCCACCACAGCTCGGCCGACGCGGCGAACGGGTACACCACCACCGCGTCGGCGCGGCTGCAGGCACGCACCAGCGGCTTCTCCTCGGGCTGGCCGACTTCGATCCACAAGCGCTTGCGGCCGGTGAAATCGGTCAGCGAGACGTCGGGATCGTCCGGGTCGGACAGCCCGGCGCCGAAGGCCAGCGTGCCGTCGCCGTTGCACAGGTCGCGCAGCGCATGCGCATGGCGCGCGAGCGCGACGATGCGCACCATCATGCGTTCGTCGGTCTCGCTCGGATGCCGCGCCAGCGTCAGCGGGTGCTCGGCGTAGTAGCCGTGGTCGATGTCGGCGACCTGCAGACTGGCCTTGAAGATGGTGGACTTGAGCGCCACGGCGCGCACCGCCTGGAGAGGGAGCGAAGCGGGGGACTATAGGCGACCGGACGCGGTGCGATGCGTCGACCTTGCGCGCGCTGGTTCAGCGAGACGCTGAGCCCGGACACGGGCACCCATGTCCGACAAGTTATCAGTCTTCGGGGAAAACCCTCAAGGCCCCTGCCCTGCGTCAAAAACCAAACCGCCAGGACGAGCACAGTGCTCAGCGACTATCGAGTCCTTCCCGAGGAGCAGGTCATGAGGCTGACAAGACGAACCTTCATCATGGCTTCCGGCGGTACCGCCGCCTGGTTCGATCACCGGGTGCGCGACGGCACCCGACGCCGGTCACCAGCGCGTTCATCGCCGCGCAAGGCCAGGCCCGCAGCCCGGCGAAGGGCGACTGGGTGGCCAGCACCTGCCAGGGCTGCACGCAGTGGTGCGCGATCCAGATCTTCGTGCAGGACGGCCGCGCCGTGCGCGTGCGCGGCAACCCGCTGTCGCAAGACCAACCACGGCTACGTCTGCCCGCGCGGCCACCTGATCCCGCAGCAGATCTACGATCCCGACCGCGATCAAGGTGCCGATGAAGCGCACCAATCCGCAGCCAAGGGCCGCGGCATCGATCCGAAGTTCGTGCCGATCACCTGGGACGAGGCGCTCGACACCGTCGCCGACAAGATGATCGAGCTGCGCAAGAACAACGAGGCGCACAAGCTCGCCTACATGCGCGGCCGCTATTCGCCGACCTCGACCGACCTGCTGTACGGCACGCTGCCGAAGATCTTCGGCACGACCAACTACTTCTCGCACAGCGCCATCTGCGCCGAAGCCGAGAAGATGGGCCCGGGCCTGACGCAGGGCTTCTTCGGCTACCGCGACTACGACCTCGAGAAGACCAACTGCCTGGTGATCTGGGGCACCGACCCGCTCGCCTCCAACCGCATGGTGCCCAACACGATCCACCGCTTCCACGAGATCGTGGCGCGCGGCACGGTGATCGCGGTCGACCCGCGCCTGTCCAACGTCGGCGGCCAAGGCGCAGGAGTGGCTGCCGGTCAAGCCCGGGCACCGACGGCGCGCTGGCCGGCGCGATCGCCCATGTGCTGCTGACCGAAGGGCTGTGGAACCGCGAGTTCGTCGGCGACTTCAAGGACGGCAAGAACCTGTTCGTCGCCGGCCAGACGGTCGACGAGGCCGCCTTCGCCGAGAAGGAGACGCTACGGCCTGGTGAAGTGGTGGAACCTCGAGCTCAAGGACCGCACGCCGGCCTGGGCCGAGAAGGAAACGCTGATCCCGGCGGCGCAGATCGTGCGCGTGGCCCGCGCCATGGGCAAGGCCGCGCCGAAGACCGCGGTCTGGATGGGCCCCGGCGTGGCGATGAACCCGCGCGGCACCTACGCCGCGATGGCGGTGCATGCGCTCAACGGCCTGCTCGGCTCGATCGACGTCGAAGGCGGCGTGCTGGCAGAGTCAGCAGCGTGCCGATCGGCGCGTTCCCGAAGTCCGACGCCTACGTCGACGACATCGCCAAGGGCGCCGGCAAGTACAAGAAGCTCGACGGCCGCGGCGCCAAGGACATGCCGGCGATGATGAACGCGCGGCCCGGCAGCGGCGTGGTGACCAACAACGTCGCCAACGGCATGCTGAAGGACCCGGGCGCGGTCAAGGTGTTCATCTGCTCGTGGGCAACTTCAACTTCTCCTGCACCGGCGCCGACGCGCTGGGACAAGGCGCTGGCCAAGGTGCCGTTCTTCGTGCACATGGTGACCAACCCGTCGGAGATGACGCAGTTCGCCGACATCGTGCTGCCCGTCGACGTTCAACTCGGCCGAGGGCTGGTCGATCGTCACCAACATGGGCAACGGCTACGGCTACGCGTCGATCCAGCAGGCGGCCGTCAAGCGGCTGTGGGACGTGAAGCAGGAAGAGACCGAGGTGATGTGGCTGCTGGCCGAGAAGCTCAAGGCCAAGGGCTTCCCGAACCTGTTCGACTACTACTCGAAGGAGTTCAAGGACCCGGAGACCGGCAAGACGCCGACCAACGCGCTGGAGTTCACCGAGATCGCCGCCAAGATCACCAGCGCGCCGCTGTGGATGCCCAAGGAGCCGCTGAAGGGCGACGCGCCGATCGACGGCTGGGCCGATTTCCGCAAGAAGGGCATGTTCAGCGGCGCCGAAGTACACGCTGAAGAAGGGCTGGGGCGGCAAGTTCGCCACCGCGACCAAGAAGTTCGAGTTCTACAGCGAGACCGCTGAAGAAGGGCCTGCTCGAGCACGCCAAGAAGTACGAGACCACGGTCGACGACATCCTCGCCGTCAGCGGCTATGTGGCGCGCGGCGAAGTGGCCTTCGTGCCGCACTACGAGCCGCCCAAGCGCCACGGCAGCGTGGCCGAGTATCCGTTCACCTTCATCGACTACAAGTCGCGCCTGAACCGCGAGGGCCGCTCGGCCAACCTGCCCTGGTACCAGGAGTTCAAGAAGGTCGATCCGGGCGACGTGTCGTGGGACGACGTGCTGAAGATGAACCCGGCCGACGGCGCGAAGCTGGGCCTGAAGACCGGCGACACGGTGAAGATCACCTCGCTGGCCGGCTCGATCGTCACCAAGCTCAAGCTCTGGGAAGGCGTGCGGCCCGGCACGGTCGCCAAGTGCTACGGCCAGGGCCACTGGGCCTACGGCCGCGTCGCCGCGCAAGGACTACGCCAAGGCGCAGCCGCAGCGGCGGCAACAACAACGACATCCTGGTCGACGACTACGACCGCCTGAGCGGCGCCACGGCGCGCAACGGCGGCTTCACCGGCGTCAGGATCCAGAAAGCCTGATCCCGCAACCCGAGCTAAAGGAGAACAATGATGGCAAGACTTGGAATGGTCATCGACCTGCAGCGATGCGTCGGTTGCGGAGCCTGCGCCTTTGCCTGCAAGGCCGAGAACAACACCCGCACCCGCGCCGACGGCCAGAGCTTCAACTGGGCCGACTTCGTGATGAAGACCGAGGGAACGTTCCCGAACGTCGACGCACTGGGTGATGCCGGTGCTGTGCAACCACTGCACCGACGCGCCCTGCGTCGAGGCCTGCCCGGTCGACGCCGAAGGCGATGTTCAAGACGCCGGAAGGCATCACGATGCACGACCACGAGCTGTGCATCGGCTGCCGGACGTGCCAGAACGCCTGCCCGTACAGCCACGGGAGCTCGACGACGACGAGCCTCGACGGCGAGACCTACAGCGTGATCAGCTTCAACGCCGGCGGACGCGAGCCGCAGCCGCACTGGGCCGACAAGACGGCGATGATCCCGGGCTGCACGGCCTCGGGCGCCGAAACGGCCAAGGCGGCCGGCGCGCGCGACCCCGGCGATGAACCAGTTCGACGGCGCGGCGACGTGCAGCCGATCCGCAAGGCCGGCGTGGTCGAGAAGTGCACCTTCTGCTACCACCGCACCAGCAACGGCCTGCAGCCGGCCTGCGTCGAGGTCTGCCCGGCCAAGGCGCGCATCTTCGGCGACCAGGACGATCCGAACTCCGAGATCGCCAAGTGCTGAAGGCGGAGAAGTCGTTCCGCCTGCAGGAAGAAAAGGGCACCAAGCCGAACGTGCACTACATCGGCAAGTACAGCGCCGCGAGCCTGATCCACCGGCGGCGCGTAGACTTGGGGGCGGGTCGACCCGCCCCTTTTCATTTCAGGAGTCGCGGATGCCGCAATACGACCCGGACCAGGGCGCCGCCCGCGAGGACCTCTGCCGCTTCCTGGCGGCCTGCTACTACGAGCCCGGCCCGGAGTTCGCCGAAGAGAAGGCTCTTCGATTCGATGCTCGACGCCGCCGACGCGGCTCGACCCGGACCTCGCGGCGCAGCGCGCGCCGGCTGGGCGAGGCGTTCGCGGCCGAGGACCCGCAGGCCCTGCTCGTCGATTACACGCGCCTTTTCCTCGGCCCGGTGCACGCCGCTCGCCAAGCCCTACGGCTCGGTCTGGCTGAGCGGCGAGAACACGCTGATGCAGGACTCGACGATGGCGGTGCTGCAGCTCTACGAGGAGGGCGGCTTCGAGATCGACGAGGACTTCCGCGAACTGCCCGACCACGTCGCGGTCGGAGCTCGAGTTCCTCTACCTGCTGACGTTCACGCAGAACCAGGCGCCGGCACCTGGGTGACACCGATGCCTTGTCGGGTTCGCAGCGGCTTGCAGAGCCGATTCCTCGACCAGCACCTCGGCGCCTGGATCGGGCCCTTCACGGCGGCCGTGAAGGCCGGCGCCCAGACCGCGTTCTATCGCGAGCTTGCCGAACTCACCGAGCGCTTCGTTCGCCTGATGGAGCGCGACGCCAAAGCGGACCATTGACGCATCTGCGGCCACGGGTGGCCGCAGATGTGGCGCCGCCGGCTACTTGCCGAACACCAGGTACAGCGGGTCGTCCACCGTGGCGTGACGCACCTGCGCGTTGTCGAAGGCCGAGATGCCGAAGCCGTAGCGCGCCGTCAGGTCGGAGAACTGCACGTCGAACTTGCTGCCGGTCACCAGCTTGCGGCTGACCACCGAGGTGTGCATGCCGTTGTTCCAGCTGGCCGCCACGCGGATGTCGGCCCGGTCGCCCTGCAGCCGATTGATGATGAACGACGCCACCTCGTCGCCGGGCTTGAACCGGCTGTCGTCGAACGGCACCTCGTCGCCGCGCTTGATGTACTCGGTGCCGCCGGCATTCGTCGGCTTGCCGTCGCGCGACATGTACTGCGGCTTGCCGTCCACCAGCGGGAAGGCGTTGTACTCGCCGGTGGCGGTGCCGGGATCGCTCTTGCGCCCGGCGTTGGGGCTGGCCTGCTTGTCGTAACGCGTGTGGTCCACGTACTGGTCGTCGACGAAGCCCCACGGCGCGGTGCGACTGCCCTTCATGTGCCACATGTCGGCCATCTCGCCTTCGCGCAGCGTGTACTTGTTGCCGTAGGGCTTGGTCTCCCCTTCGTGGCACAGCGCCGCACAACCTTCCTTGTCCCAGGCCTTGATCGAGTTGCCGATCGGCCAGATCATCGCCCACTTGTCTTCGTAGTAGACGTTGTCGTCGCCGCCCTTGTCCTGCGGATCGGTCAGCTTCTTCCACGAGCCGTCGGCCTGCTTCTGATAGGGGCCGCGCCGCTTGCTGTTGGTGGGGTCGGCGTACTGGATCAGCAGGTAGAGCATGTCGGACGAATACACCGCCTTCAGCGTCGTCTTGGTTTCGCCCTTCTCGCCCGGCTTGGCGCCGAAGTTCGCACCGCCGGTCAACTCCACCGTCAGCGGCCGCGCCGCCGCCCAGGCCGGATCCGATACGCCGGCCGCAAGATTCGGCGCGGTCGCCACCTTGGCGGCCACGAGCGTGTTGGGTGGGGCTTTCTCTTGCACCGACGTGCAGGCTGCAGCAAGCAGCACGGCGGCCGTTGCCACGGCAGAAAGCGACAGGTTGGACTTCTTGTTCACGATGGTTCTCCGGATGGATTGGAAATGTGGCTGCGGTTTTCACAGGCCCGCGGACTGAGGCCATCGTGCGCGCGACCGCGCCTCGGTCATTGAGGCTCGTCAATCAGGCGGCAAGCGGTCCGACCGAATCGGCCACGTGGCAACAGCGGCATGTAATCGATCCGCTCGATCGGGTCGATCGACGCGCCGCGTCAGACCACGACCGTTCGCGGCTGGTGGCGGCCTCAGCCAGGGTTGCCTGCAACATCGAAATGTACTATTGGCGTCAAACCCAGCGATTGGTATCATTGGGTTGGTGCGGTCTGCGTCCGTGTCGGATGCGCCCACCGCCGAGGACACCAGACCATGGTCACGAAAGCCCCGCCGGCCCGCGCACCGGCCTTCAAGAAAAGCCGGACGACGAGCGCCGAACGGCAGGCCGCCCAGGCCGTGGCCGGGCGCATCGCCAAGGCCAAGGTTGTGCGCGCGGTCTCGGCAGTCGACGCAGTGGCAGGGTCGGAGCCCGGCGGAACGCCCGATGAAACGGTCGCCACGACATTGCGCCTGGACCCGGCTGTTCGCCGCGGGCTGGTGCTCATCAGGCGCACCACCGGCGTGACGATGAACAAGCTCGTCAACGAAGCGGTGGCTCTGTATGTCGCCGAGCGGGTGAAGACCATCGAGCACGATCTGCGAGCCGCGCTCGACCGCATCCGCCAGTACCACGCGATCGACCAAACCTACGCCGCGCAGGCCGAGCAGATTGCCGCCGAGGAAGCCACGCACGCGCGCAGCGACCCGATCGAAGGCCGCATGGTCGCCGACCGCAGCCCCGCGCCCCGGCGCGAAGCGAACAGCCGCTCGCGCCGACGCGCTCGTTGAGGCCGGCGCGCATGCCGCACTGGGACGAAGACAGTCCGCAACTTCGGGCCAATCTGCAGCGGGCACAGGCACAGGCCACCGCGCAGGCGATCGCACGCGAGCCGATCACCGTCGAGATGATCCAGGCGTGGCACGCCGCGACCATGGCAGGCCTGGACGTTCCGGAGGCAGACATTCCCGCCGACGAACAAGGCCGCAAGCCACAGGCGCAGGACTTCTTTGGGCAGTTGCGCGGCAGTGCCAAGCTGCGGCACATCAACGTGGCCGTGCCCGACGGCGAGCGGCTGCTGTGGGGCGAGCATCCGGCCAACGTGGCCCGCGAGTGCCAGAAATTCATCGACGCGCTGAGGCAAGAGTGCGACGCGCTGGACGCACGCATCCCTCGAGGTCGAATGCCGGACAACGAAGGCGACGTGTTCGAGGTTGCCGAGGTGGTTGGCTGGGCGCACAACGAATGGGCCCGCATTCACCCGTTCGGTAATGGCAACGGCCGCACGGCCCGGCTGTTGGCCAACATGCTGCTGGTGCGCTACGGGCTGCCCAGAGTGTTCAGGCTGCGGCCGCGACCCGCATGGCCTTACGCTGACGCCGCGGTGGCAGGCATGGACGGCGACGATGCGCCGATGGCCGGGTATGTGGTGATGATGCTCGGCAGTTGGCGGCCCGAGGGGAGCGATGCCGACTGACGATGAGGAGTCTGCGCCCGCGCGACACGACCCTCATCCGATCTGCAGCGCGGCCCTTTCACCCGACACGCAGACCACTGCTGCCGAGAATCGCTTCACCCGCACGCCCCGATATACCCGCAAGCCGTGCAGAACTCGCACCCGTCCTTGTGGATCAGCGTCGCGTTGCCGCACTCGGGGCAGCGTGCGCCGGCCATCGGCGCGGCGGCGCCGATGCGCGGCTTGTCGCTCGGCGACTGCAGGATGCCCATCGCGTTGAGCGGGAAGCCGCCTTCGTCGAGCACGCCGAGCATCGCGTAGCGGTGGATGACCAGCTGCGCGATGTAGGCCACCGTCGACGGCCACAGCTGCTGGCGCCGCTCGCCGGGCACCGGGGCCATGAAGTGGCCCAGCGGCTCGCCGACGTTGAGCAGCTTGCGCAGCTTCATACCGATCCACGCCGGGTCCATCACGCGCATGTCGAGCGACAGCAGCCGCGCCAGGCCGTCGAGCGCGCGCGGGTAGTTGCCCGAGAAGCCGATCGCGCACGGGCGCGTGACGAAGCCGCCGCCCTCGACGGCCGGCAGCTGCACTTCCTTCAGCGTGACCGTGAACGCCTCGCCGCTGGCCGGGTTGGACACGTCCACCGCCCAGGCCAGCGTGCCCGAGGTGCCGGTGCGCGGCTCGTCGCGGCTGAACATCGCGTCGAGCACCGGCGTCGAGCCGCCCTCCTGCAGCGCGCCGAGCTGTTCGCAACGCCAGCGAATCACCGCGGCGGTGGCGGCCACCACACCCGGGAACAGCCGCGCCTCGCCGTGCGGCGGCATCGGCATCTCGAACGAGCGCTCCTCGGCCACGGTGGCCAACGCTTCGAGCTTCAGGCGCAACCAGGCGGCATCGTTGGCGCGCATGTCCATCGACAGCGTCTTGGCCAGCGCGGCCATCGAGCGCGGCTGCTCGGCACCGTTGACCCACACCTCGAACGGCAGGTTGCGCGCGAACAGGCCCGACTCGGGGCCGGCCTCGGCCGGCAGCTCGCCGACGAACAGCGAGAATTCGCCGTGCGGGTACTGGATCATGTAGCTCCAGGCCGGGTTGCCGCCGGGAAAATCCGGCCGGCTCGGCCAGCGCAGCGACGCCAGCACCGGCGCCGGCAGGCGCTCGACGCGCAGGCGCTGGTTGGCGCCGTCGCCGCCGGCCACCAGCTGCGGTGTCGCTGCCTTGGCCGGCTCGACGCTGAGCACCGACCCCAACACCGCGTTCGGCCGGTAGGTGGCCAAACCCTTCAGGCCCGCCTTCCACGCGGTGAAGTACAGGCCCTGGAAATCCGCGTACGGATAGTCCGCCGGCACGTTGACCGTCTTGCTGATCGACGTGTCGATGAACGGCGCCACCGCGGCCACCATCGCCGCGTGGTTCTCGGCGCTCATCTCGAGCGCGGTGACGAAGGCGTCGGTCAGCGGCGCGTCGGCGCCCTTGAGATGCCGGTACAGGCGCCAGGCGTGGTCCTCGACCGCGTACTCCTTGTAGCCGCCGTCGACCTCGCGCTTGCGCCGCGTGTAGCTCCAGCTGAACGGCGGCTCGATGCCGTTGCTGGCGTTGTCGGCAAAGGCCAGGCTGATGGTGCCGGTGGGCGCGATCGACAGCAGGTGCGAGTTGCGCACGCCGTGGGCACGGATCTTGTCCTTCAACGGTTGCGGCAGGCGCGACGCGAAGCTGCCGCGCGACAGGTACAGGTCGGCATTGAACAGCGGGAACGCGCCGCGTTCGCGCGCCAGCTCCACCGAGGCCTCGTAGGCCGCGTCGCGCATCACCTCGGCGATGCGCGCGGCCTCGGCGCGCGCGCCTTCGGTGTCGTAGCGCAGGCCGAGCATGATCAGCGCGTCGCCCAGGCCGGTGAAGCCCAGGCCGACGCGGCGCTTGGCGCGTGCTTCGTCCAGCTGCTGCGGCAACGGCCACACGGTGGAGTCGAGCACGTTGTCGAGCATGCGCACCGCGACCTTCACCACCTCGACGAAGCCGGCGTCGTCGAAACGCGCATTCGCCTCGAACGCCGACTCGACGAAGAACGTCAGGTCGATCGAGCCGAGGCAGCAGCAGCCGTAGGCGGGAAGTGGCTGTTCGCCGCATTGCCCTGACACCAGGCCATTGAAGATGACGGTGTTGTGATGCGGTTGCGTCGTGTCGTACACCGTGTGCCGGCCGATCGGCTCGATGGCCGACACGCGCGCCGCGAAACGCTGCTGCTTGAGCAGCGCCTTATCCTTCACCCAAGCCTCGTACTTCTCGCGCTTGGCCGGCAGCAGGAAGCCGATCTCGCGCATGAAGACCTCGCGCGACTCGCCATCGACGATCAGCTCATGCAGCGTCTTACAGTCGTATTCGCTCAGGCCGCCCGCGCCGTTGGGCATGAACTTCTTGCCCGCCTTCTTGCGCTGATGGATGCGCGAGAACACGCCAAAATTCGCGAGTAGCACCTGCACGTCCTGAAGCAGCGGGCGCTGCACCGAGGTCAAGCGAACCGAGCAGGCGAGGCTGTTGCCCGAGACGTTGACCGTGCCGTCGGTCTGGAACAGGCCGCGCAGGTAGCCGCGCACACAGGCCTCGCTGCCGCGCCACACGACCTCGGGCACGCGAAGCTTGGTCGCGCGATTGAAGCCGTATGCGGCCAGCGCACGAGCGAGCAGGACCGAGCGGATGAACACGTGGTTGCGCGACGGCACCGCGACCGCAGACACGCTGTAGCCGCGCGGCGCAAGCGCGGGCCGGCGATCAGCAGATTTACCGTCTGCGTGATCACGTCGGCGAGCGCGCGCTCTTCGTTCCACAGGTTGACGACCGCTGCTTCCTGGCCCTTGCCGCGGTTGGTGAAGTGGCCGTCGCCGGTGATCGAACCGAGCAGCACGCCGAGCGCTTCGCTGCCCTGGGCACCGAACTGCCCCTTGCCGGACTGCACCCAGATCTCGTCGCCGAGCTGCAGGTCGGCAACCTTCAACTTCCCTCGATTCGTATAGACCTCATGCCAGGCCGTCGCTTCGAGCTCGTAACCCTCACACGTGACGACACGAAAGGCCTGCGCATCCCGAGCGGTCACGAATGCCGGTGCGGCCGGCCGCACCTCCACGCCGCGCGTCTGGCCGTCGAGCGCCCGACGATCCACCGTGGCCTCGATCGCCGCAGCATTGGCCTGCAACTCAGCGATCGGCACCATGCCGTGCTGCGTCGCGAGCCGCGTAGCGCCGGTGACGCATGGATTCGTCGAATCGATGCGCTCGCAATAGCCGAGGTTGTTGTCGGCATTGATGCGGTCGATGAACAGCACGCCGGGCTCGGCATGGTCGTAGGTCGAGCGCATGATCTGGTCCCACAGGTCGCGCGCGCGCGGGCGGCGATAGACCCACAGGCCGTCGGCGCGCCGCGAGGCGCCGGCGGTCTTTTGCGCCTGGCCGGGCTCGGCGCGGTGCACCAGCTCGATCTCGGCGTCGGACTCCACCGCGCGCATGAATGCGTCGGTCACGCCCACCGAGATGTTGAAGTTGGTCAGGTCGCCACGGTCCTTGGCGTGGATGAAATCCTCGATGTCCGGGTGGTCGCAGCGCAGCACGCCCATCTGCGCGCCGCGCCGGCTGCCGGCGGACTCCACCGTCTCGCAGCTGCGATCGAACACGCGCATGTAGCTCACCGGCCCCGACGCGCTCGATTGCGTGGTGCCGACCCATGCGCCCTTGGGCCGGATGCGCGAGAAGTCGTAGCCCACGCCGCCGCCGCGGCGCATCGTCTCGGCGGCCTCGGTCAGCGCGGTGTAGATGCCCGGATAGCCCTCCTCGGGCTGAGCGATCGAGTCGCCGACCGGCTGCACGAAGCAGTTGATCAGCGTGGCGCCGAGCGCGGTGCCGGCGGCCGAGTCGATGCGGCCGGCCGGAATGAAGCCGCGGCGCTGCGCATCGAAGAACTTCGATTCCCACTGCGTGCGCATCGACGGGGCCTCGATCGCGGCCAGCGCGCGGGCCACGCGCGCGCGCACGTCGTCGGCGCTGCGCTCGTCGCCCTTGGCGTACTTCTCGAGCAGCACCTCTTCGCTGATCGGCTGCGCCGGCAAGGCGGCTGCTGGCGCCGTGGCCGGCGTCTCTTTGCTGGTTGGCCCGTGTGGCCGGGCGGTCTTCGCCATCGTGTCTCCTGTCGACATTTTTTGGGTGAGCGGGCCAGGATGCGTCGTGCCGTCCTGGCCCTGGTCTGCAGTGTGCGGCACCCGCCGCCACCGCCACCGGCTTCGGGCCCAAACCGACGCTTCGAAAGCGGGCTTTCGCGCGTCGGTTGAAAATTGGCCGGGACGCTAGGTGTAGCGTAAGTCGAGCCGAATGACCACTAGATTTAGTGTCTGTAACGACTTCGACACCAATTCGCCGCGCGAGTTTGACGCGCATCAGCGCCGCCACGGCACCAGTGTTGCGCCGGCACCAAAAGAGGACGGAGCGCCAGCTCATCGGCGACCAACCGCCCCGCCCCGACGAGCCCGTGGCCATTCGAATGGTCGGTGAGATCCTGCGGTCCCGCTAGACTGACATCAAGAGCGCCCGACCAAGCCGATCCAGTGAGGAACAAATGCCTTACCAGCTCGTCTATTCGTCTCAGGCCACTCAGCCGATGGCAGTAGGTGATCTCGAGAAGATTCTCGTCGATGCACGCACGGGCAACGAACTGCGCGACATCACAGGAGTATTGATCTATGTGGACGGCGTCTTCCTGCAGATTCTGGAAGGCGCCAAGGACACAGTGCTCGATTTGCTGAAGAGCATTGCGCTGGATACCCGGCACAGCTCCCTCAAGGTCTTCTCTCAGTTGGAGGTGGATGAGGCGGCCTTTCACAGTTGGAGAATGGCGTACTTGAACGCCACACCAGAGCAGCTGTCTGCCTGGGCGGGACTTGCGGGAACCGCGACGATGGACGAGATTCTCGCGGACATTGATCAACACCCACAGCGACTTGCGGGTGTCGCCAGAGGCATCCTGCAGGCACTCAGAACTTGAGTCGCCGTGCAGCCCGCAAGCCGTGGACGGTACCGGAGGCAGCTTGGGCAGGAATGGGATCACGATTCTCCACGACTCGTTCGGACGCACCTCGGCACTACAACAGGACTGGGGATTCGCGGCGTCGATTGAATTCGAGGCCGCAGACCGCGACTGGCCTCACCGCATGGAATCCTGAACACCCGACACGGAGAAGCACACCATGCGCCTGGAAGGTTCATGTCATTGCGGCAGCGTGACGTTTTCCGTCGAGTCGGATTCGCCGATGCCCTTCATGCGCTGCTATTGCTCGGTCTGCCGCAAGACTGCCGGGGCAGGCGGATACGCAATCAATCTCGGCGCCGCAACACAGTCCATGAAAGTGCGCGGCAAGCGCCATCTGCGCATCTACCGTGCGCTGCTGCCCCGCGAGAACGGCGCAAGCCCGCGCCCAAGCAGCGCCAGACGCTACTTCTGTTCCCGGTGCGGATGCGCGCTGTGGTTGTGGGATCCAACCTGGCCTGAACTCGTGCACCCGCACGCCAGCGCGATCGACACACCTCTGCCCACACCTGCCGAGCATGTCCACTGCCTGGTTGGGTCCAAGGCGCCATGGGTCGAGGTTGAGGGTCGGCCTGAAGATCCACGCTTCGAACACTATCCCGACATGTCGCTGGCGCAGTGGCACAAAGCCAAGGGGCTCACGCTGTGATTGCAGGCCGTTCTCACAATGGGTTGGTTCCCGCGCTCGACGGCGACCCTCAAGACTGCGAAGGCGCTGGGCGGCGCGTTAAGGCTCATCGAAGGCACCAATGGCCTACATCGTCGGCGTGATCCTCGCAGCAACGGTTTCGGCATCCTGCTGCCTTCATCGGATTCGATGGTGATCGTGTCTTCTATCCAACGATCCTGATCGTGATCGCTTCGTACTACGCGCGTAGCCGCGAACAGCAACCTGCACGCCAACGACGCCCAATCCCTTGGGCTACGCCGAAAGGAATCCGGTGGTGCTCAAAGTGTGTCTGGCGGGCGCGACCGGTTGGGCCGACCCGCGGCGCCACGGTTTCAGGCTCCCAGGTTCACTGCATTCGACTTCCCGGCTACGTGATCAGCGCCGAGGTCATCGTCGGGATGCCGGATCAGAAGCCGACGATCCGTCATGACTCGGGAAACAGCGCACGGCCCTACGCGCACCGGGCCATGCCCGCCGTTCGGAAGGTTTCGATGCTGGTGGGCGTGCTTCGCGGTCTGGACTCGGTGCTCGATCTCTGATCGAGGGTGGAGCCGAGATGCGCCTGCTGCTCAAGCCTCTGCCCGGGGGCAGCCTGGAGCGGCATCTCGCGCTGGTCCCAAGGGACGGTCCGGACCCGCCGTCGCCTTGATACCGCGTCGGCGGCTGTCAGGTCGCCGATGCCGACGGCACGAACGCGTCGGAGAAGCAGAACTCCGGGCCGAGCCCCTGCGACAGGAACGCCGGTACCGCCGTCTCGACCATCTTCAGCGAGCCGCAGGCATAGACCTCATGGCCGCTCAGGTCCGGGTGGTCGGCGAGCATCGCCTCGTGCACCAGGCCGCGCCGCCCCGTCCAGCCGTCGCCGGGCGCGCCGTCCGACAACACCGGCACGACGCGGAAGTTCGCATGCTCGCGCGCCCAGCGTTCGGTCAGTTCGAGCAGGTACAGGTCCTGGCGCTGGCGCACGCCCCAGTACAGCTGCATCGGCCGCGTGATGCCGCGGTGAAACGCATCCTCGACGATGCTCTTGATCGGCGCGAAACCGGTGGCGCCGGCGATGAACAGGATCGGGCGCGGGCTGTCGTGCAGCGTGAAGCGGCCGATCGGCCCCTCCAGCTGCAACAGGTCACCGACCTTCATGGCGTTGAACACCTGCGTCGTGAAGCGCCCGCCCGGGATCAGCCGCACGTGCAGCTCGATCAGCGCGTTGTCGTGCGGCGGGTTGGCGAACGAGAACGCGCGCCGCTGGCCGTCCGCGAGCACCACGTTCAGGTACTGCCCGGCAACGAATGCGATGCGCCGTCCGTCGACCGGCTCGATCATCAGCCGCATCACGTCGTCGGCCAGACGCTCCATGCGCACCACGCGGGCGGCGAACGTGCCCGCCGTCGGGCCCGCCGCGGGCGCGGCCAGCGTCTCGACTTCGATCTCCACGTCTTCGAGCGGCGCCGCGCAGCACATCAGCGCCTGGCCACGCGCGCGCATCGCCTCGGTCAGTACCGCCGGCTGGTAGGCGCCGTGGTCGACGCGGCCGTTGAGCACCGTGCACAGGCAATGCCCGCAGCCGCCGCTGCGGCAGTCGTAGGGCAACGGCACGTCGGCGCGCAGCCCGGCCTCGAGAATCGTCTCGCCGCGGCGCACCGGCACATGCGTCGAGCCCGGGTGCACGGTCAACTGCAGCACCGGCGCCGAATCGCGCGAGCGTCGCCAGGGCAGCCACGGCAGCATCAGCAGCAGCGCGGTGCCGCCGAGCACGAGCGCCCACATCTGGCCCGGCGACGCCACATAGGCCAGCGGGTACAGCGCCAGCAGGAACCAGTCGAGCTGCAGCGAAGTCGGTGCCACGTCGAGCTGCGCCGCGCCGCCCTGGCTGACCACCGGCAACACCAGCGCCAGCACCAGCAGCATCGCGGACACGCTCAGCGCGATCGGGCGCGGCGGCTGCGTGCTTGCCTTGGGCACACGCTGCACGTGCACCCACATCAGCAGCAGCGTCAGCAGCGGCACGCCGATGTGGATGAACACCAGCAGCGAGAACAGCCGGTCGCTGACGCTGCTGGGGTAGATGAAGTTGCGGATCAGCGAGCCGCCGAAGCCGGGCAGCCAATCCAGCCACTCGAAGCTGGCGGTGGTGACGAACTGCGCGAGCTGGTCCCAGGGCAGCATGTAGCCGTTGACGCCGGCGGCCAGCACCAGCCAGATCAGCACGACCCCGGTGATCCACGAGAACCAGCGAAAGCCGCGCAGCCGGTTGAACGCGAAGTGGCGCACCAGGTGGATCAGCATCGTCACGACCATCGCGTCCGATGCATAGCGGTGCAGGCTGCGCAGGATGCCGCCGGCCCACCACTGCTCGTGCGTCAGCGCCTGCACCGAGCGGTAGGCGCCGGCCACGCCGGTGTCGAAGAAGGCGAACAGGTACAGGCCCGTCGCGGTGACGATCCAGAACAGGAAGAAGCTGATCGCGCCCAGGTGGTAGTACGGGTTCAGGCGGTCGCCGAAGGCGCGGTTGAACAACGCCTCGGCGTGCAGGAAGCACCAGCGCAGCAGCGCCTGCAGCCGGGCGATCACGCCGGGCTGCCGCGTCGGGTGGCGCGGATCACGACCACGACGAACAGCAGCCCGCCCACGATGGCCAGCAGCCCGCCCAGGCCCATCAGGCCCATGCCGGCGATCTCGCCGCTGCTGCGCAGCACCTGCTCGGCGCCGGCCACCTTGCGCTGCACGCCGTAGCCGCCCGACCAGACGAGGCCGATGATGTGCATCAGCTGCCCCGCAGCGTAGACGGCCGGCTGCAGCACGGCCATGCGGCCCTGCGGCGCGCCGTAGCCCAGCCGCGGCAGCAGGTGATAGACCAGCCCCATCAGCGCCAGCGTGACGCCGACGATGCAGCCGTGGTAGTGCGCGGGGATCTTGACGTTGTTGCCGCTGATGAGCATGCCGATCACGCCGCCGGCGGCGAACAGCAGCATCGACGAGACCAGCGCCGCGCGCAGCGGGCGCACGGTGGCCTCGACCCGGCGCAGTGGCAACAGCGACACCAGCACCGCCAGCGCGATCGGCATAATCGCCACGCCGCCGCCGAAGCGCATGGCCCAGGTGTGCAGGTTGCGGTGCTCGACGCTCGACACGTCGTAGCGCCAGGTAGGCCAGCGGCGTGACGAACACGCTGGCCAGCGCGAGTGCGAACATCAGCAGCGCCACGCGCGGGCTCAACGGAATGCGGGCGCCGCAGGCCCGGGCCAGCCAGAGCCAGCCCACCAGCATCAGCAGCGTCCAGGCGAATTGCAGCGCGTGGCCGCCGCCCCAGAACAAGATCTCGTAGTAGGCCCTGCCCTCCAGCGCACGCGGCACGACGGCCAGCGACCAGCCGAAGGCCAGCAGCGCCACCGCCGCGGAGATGGCGCTGGCGTTGAGCCCGAAGCGCAGCGCGCGCTCGCCATCGATCACGCCGCCCAGCCGCGGCGCCGCGACCAGGCAGCGCAGCACCTGCAGCGCGAAGCCGGCGCCGAAGACCACCAGCCCGGTCATGAACAGCTGGCCCTCGAGCACCGGGATGTAGTTGGCCATGATCGGCGTACCCGGCCCGACGAAGGCACCGAGCGACATCAGCAGCGCGCCGCCGCCGCACAGGCCCAGCGCGGCCCAGCTCGACCGGCCGGCGCGCGGCGTGGCGTTCAGGCTCCACAACAGGCCGGCCATCGCGGCGAACCACACCAGCACCGACAGGTCCACGTGCACCACCAGCGCGACGCGAAAGAAGTCGGCCACCGGCAGCCACTGGTTCACCCCCGGCGTGCGCGCCAGCACCAGCAGGACCGAAAACAGGCCCGAGCCGATCAGCGCCGCCAGGCCCAGCCACAGCCAGCCACGCGCGAGCCGGCGCTGCGCGGCGTTCGGGACGGGCAGCGCGTAGTCGGCAGCCGGTGCCGCCGATTGGGCGACGAGGAAGGACGATGCAAGCGTGAAGTTCATGGCCGCGCTCAGCGCAGGGTGATGCCGCCGCGTTCGGCGTCGAAATCGATGACCAGCACCTGGGCCGGGGCCAGCGTCACGGTGCTGTCGCGCTGGTGCGTGAAGCCCGCGTGGCGCGCATCGTCGTTCAGGCGCACGGTGATGCGCTGTGGGCCCGCGGCCACGGGCAGCCGCTGATAGACCGCCGACGCGCCGTCGCGCGACAGCCCCGACGGCTGCGCCACGCGGCGCAGCACCGTCGTGCCCCCGATGTCCACCTCCACCGTCACCGGCGAGCGTTCGCGCGGGCACTTGGTCGGCGCACGCATGTTCGGCGGCAGCTTGGCGAGTTCCTCCGGCGTCTGCGTGCGGCAGTCGCCCACCGGCTTGCCGGTGTGCGTGAAACTGAGCTTGACCAGCGCCTGGTCGCCGGCCAGCGGGTGGTAGGCCGGCCAGCGCGAGAAGACGCCGATCACCAGCGCGAACAGCGCGTACAGCACCGCCTGACCGAGCCAGGCGAGCGGCCGGATCGGCCGAGGCACGGGCGCGGTGCGGGTCGCCGGGTCAGCCATGTTCGGCCATCGCATGCGGGCCCCGCGTCGGGCTGAGTTGTTGCACGCGCTGGCGCAGATCGTCCAGCGCGGACTTCAACGCCGGCAGGTCATGGGCCGGCGTCCACGCCATGGCCCAACGCTCGGACGGCACGTCCGAGCGCAGATGCGGCTCGCGCCGGCCGAGCAGCCGCTCGGACGTCCAGCGCTGCCCGAGCCGGTATTCGCAGGCCCCTTCGGCGCATCCGGTGACCAGCACGCCGGCCGCGCCGTCGCGCAACGCATAGTCGACGAACGACGGCGGCAGCATGCCGGTGCAGATCAGGCTGAACGGCACGACGTCCTGGCCGGCGAGCGTGTGCACGCGGGCGCCGCGGTCGCAGCCGAACACGACGATCGGCCGCCCGCCGGTCGCCGACGCCAGCGCCTGCTGCAGGCGCCGGCGCAGCGTGCCGATCGTCAGTTGCGGCATATCGATGCCGGTGACCAACTCGGCCGTGCTGCGAAACGGCGTCGACGACGGGCAGGCGCCGGCGCAGATGCCGCAGCTGGCGCACAGGTCGGCATTCACCTGCGCCAGCTCCTTGCCGATGCGCTTGTTGGGGTGCGGCACCATCGTCACCGCGGCATACGGGCAGTCGGCAAAGCAGCGACGGCAGCCGTTGCAGTTGGCCGCGTCGACCCGCGCCACCGCCGGGCGCGCCGGCTGCGGCAGGAACGGCAGCGCGAACAGCAGCAGCAAGAAGGCCGTCACCGCGAGCCAGACGGCCCCGCCCGAGGTGGCGCTCACCAGCGGATGCACGAACAGCAGGATCCAGTCCAGCGACAACGCGGCCGGCACGGTGGCCATGTCGGCCGGGCCCGCGCTGGTCACCGGCAGCACGATCGTCAGCGCCAGCAGCACACCGACCAGGCCGAGCGCCAGCGGACGCGGCGGAACGACCGCCACGCGCACCAGGCGCTGGATGTGGAACCACAGGCCGAACAACATCAGCAGCGGCACGCCCAGGTGCACGAAGACGAACAGCGAGAACAGGCGGTCGTTCACCGCGTCGGCGGTCAGGAAGTTGCGCGCCAGCGGCGCGGCCAGCAGCGGCAGCGCGTCGAACCACTCGGCGGTGGCCTCGGCCGAGAACTGGCCCAACTGGTCCCAGTTGAGCCAGAAGCCGCCGATCGCGCTGACGAAGGCGAACACGATCAGCGGCACGCCGGTCAGCCACGAAAAGCGGCGAAAGCTCCGGTAGCGGCCGTGCAGCCATTCGCGCAGCAGGTGCGCGGCCATCAGGATCACGAACGCGTCGGCGGTGTAGCGGTGCACGCTGCGCAACCAGCCGCCGACGTACCACGGCTGGCGCGCCAGGCGATCGATCGACGGGTACGCGCCGGTGGCCGACGTGTCGATCACCACGTAGAGGTAGATGCCGCTGACGGCCAGCAGCCAGAAGCACAGGAAACCGAGTGTGCCGAGGTGGCGCAGCGGGTTCAGCGCCGAGCCGAAGGCGGCGTCGAACATGCGCTCCGCCGCAGCCCAGAGGCTCAGGCCGGCGGCACGCAACCACCCGGCCGACGCTGACGAGGTCGGCGCCGGCGCGGCCGTCGATCCACCGGATGCGCTCAACGCGAGCCCTCGGCGGCCGGCGCGACCGCTCCGGGTGCGGCAAGCCGCGCGCGGCGCCGGCGCAACCGATCGGCCACCCAGTACCAGACCACCGTCAGAAAGAAGCCCAGGCCGCCGACGATCTCGAAGATCAGCGCGTAGTTGTAGCGGTACTGCCCGGTGTCGGGGTCGTACACCGTGCACAGGATGCGCACCCGCTCGATCAGCGCGGCCAGCCGCTGGCCTTGCGGCATCGGGGCGTTGGTGAGCAGCTGGCGCATCGGCTCACCGAGCCGGTCGGCCGTGATGCGCTCGCCCAGCACCTGGGTGTAGATGCGGCCTTGCGCGTCGACCACGGTGACCCCGAGCACATGGTCGAAGCCGGCCGGCGTGGCCACGTAGCTGAAGCCGAAGTCGCGCGCCAGGCGATCGACCGCCGCGCCGTCCGGGCTCAGGAACTCCCAGTTCGCGTAGTCGATGCGGTGCTGCGCCGCGAAGGCACGCATCGCCGCCGGCGAATCGAAGGGCTGGTTGAAGCCGATGCTCACCACGTTGAACTGATTCGGGCTCAGCAGCCGGTCCAGGCCCTTCACCGCGTCGTGCAGCCGCCGCGTCTGTGCCGGGCAGACCTCGAAGCAGCCGGTGTAGATGAAGCTCACCAGCAGCGGCTTGCCCCGGTAGCGGTCCAGCCGCACCGGCCGGCCCTGGCGGTCGAGCAGCGTGTGGTCGGGCACGGCCTGGCCGATCACGGCCTGGCTGGCGGCGATGGCCGCGCGCTCGTCCAGGCGCGGTACGGTGCTGTCGCGCGTGGCGTCGGTGTCAGCAGCCGCGCCGGCCGGCCCGATCAGGGCCGCCAGCAGCATCGCGAGCCCGGGTCTGCGCAGGCGTGCAAGCTCGGGCCAATCAGCGAACCACCGCATCGACGGCCACCGCAGCCAGCAGCACGCTCAGCTGCACCATGGAGGCGAAGAACGACGCCATCGCCGTCTGGCGGCTCGGCGCGAGCGCCAGCGCGCGGGTCTTGCGCACGAAGTGCGCGCCACCGATCAAGGCCCCGACCACGTAGATCGGGCCGGCGCCGAAGAAGGCCGGCAGCAGCGACGCCACGACGAGCGCGATCGAATGCCCGTACACCACGCGCGCCGCGCGGGCCGGCCCGGCCACCACCGGCAGCATCGGCACACCGGCGGCGGCGTAGTCGGTGTGCGTGGCGATCGCCAGGCTCCAGAAATGCGGCGGCGTCCACAGGAACAGCACCAGCGCCAGCAGCAGCGGCAACGCGCCGAGCGACGGATCCACCGCCGCGGCGCCGGCCAGCACCGCGAAACTGCCCGATGCGCCGCCGATCACGATGTTCAGCCAGCTGCGCCGCTTGAGCCACAGCGTGTACACCACGCCGTAGAAGAACGCGCCGAGAAAGATGAACAGCGCCGACGTCGCGTTGAGCACCCACCACGCCGCGCCGACCGCACCAGCCAACAGCGCGGCGAACACGACCAGCCACACCGGCGAATGCGCCAGCGTGCCGCTGGCGAAGGGCCGCTGGCGCGTGCGCACCATCAGGCGGTCGCTGTCGGCCTCGATGTACTGGTTGAATGCGCCGGCGCTGGCCGACGCGACCAGCACCGCCAGCGCGAGCACCACCACCTGAGCCAGGCTCAGGCCCGCACCGGGGGTGATGGCCAGCCCGGCCAGCGCGGTGATCATGATCAGCATGCCGATGCGCAGCTTGAAGATGCCGATCACCGCGCGGGCGAGCCCGGAGGTGGAACGACTGGCCTGCATCACGGTGGTGTTCATGCGCGTGCTCCTTCGGATCCGCCGGCGTGATGGTTCAGCTCAGGCCCCACAGCGTGGACAGGTACTTCCAGTTGATGAAGTAGTAGAGCACGAAGGCGGTCAGGAACACCATCGCCAGCACGAACGTGCCCGGTGCGGCAAAGCCCGCCGAGCCGTAGGTCTGCGCGGCCATCGACGGAGCGGTCGGCGGAATCGGCGTGAACTTCGCGCTTTGCGCGCCGGTGTCGAGCCTCTTGCCCCACAGCAGCGAGCCCACCGTGATGTAGACGTAGATCGCGCCGGCGGCGATGGCCAGGATGCCGGCGATGCCGACCAGGCCCATCATCAGGTAGGCCGCGCCGGGCCATTCGTAGGCCAGCGCATTGCCGCTGAAGGCCATGTCCCAGTGGCGGCGCGACACACCCAGCGTGCCGGCGCCCATCATGACCAGGCAGAAGAAGTACATCGAGAAGCCGAACAGATAGGGCTGCCACTGCGCCAGCTTGGGCGCGATCATCTCGCGCCTGAACAGCACCGGCAGCAGGAAGTAGGTCAGCGCCATGAAGGTCAGCGTGGTGCCCACCACCACGGTGGCGTGGAAGTGGCCCGGCACGTAGATCGTGTTGTGGATGATCATGTTGAGCTGTTCGGTGCCCATCATCACGCCCGAGATGCCGCCCAGGAAGCCGAAGCCGATGATCGCGATGAACACGCCGGAGAAGGTCGGGTTGCCCCAGGGCGCTTTGCGCAGCCACTCGAACAGACCCTTGGTGTAGCCCTTCTGGCGCTGCGCGACTTCGATCGCGCCGGGGATGGTGAGGCCGTGGATCATCGAGGCCAGCACCGCGAAGTACATGAAGTAGCTGGTGTTGACGACCTTCCAGCCGGTGGACAGGCCCGGATCGGCCAGCAGGTGGTGCGCGCTGGCCAGTTGCAGGAACAGGATGTAGAGCAGGAAGGCCATGCGGCTGACGCGCTCGCTCATCGGCTTGGCGCCGAAGGCGATCGCCGCCGCGGCGTACCAGATCGAGATGTGCGCGGCGACGTTGATCTGCTGCGACGAGTGGCCGAAGGCCCACCAGATGGTGCGGTAGACCAGCGGGTCGACCTCCTTGACCACGCCGATCGACATCAGGAAGGTCGGGATCAGGATGATCGCGCCCGACGCGATGGTGAACACCGCGATGATCGCCGCCGTGATGGCGCCGAAGGTGACCAGCGGCACCGAGCCCTGATAGGTCTTGTCGCGCTTGGCGATGACCAGCGTGCCGAAGAACACGAAGCAGGCGATCAGCGCACCCACCGCGAACAGGATCAACCCGAGGTAGAACGACGGCGCGGCCATCATCGGCACGTACGACGTCATCATCACGCTCGAGCCGCCCTGGAACACCGCGACGTTGTTCGTCACCGCGCCGATGAGCATCAGCGCGAAGGCCAGCCACGCGATGTTGGGCGTGGCCAGGCGGCAGCGCAGCAGCGTGGACGACGCGAAGTACAGCACGGCGATCTCGAAGAAGATGATCCAGAAGATCAGCATGTCGATGCCGTGCGCGGTGAGCACCTGGTAGAAGGTGTCCGCCGGCAGCCAGTGGATCGCCGGCCAGCGCGTCAACGCCACGCCAATGGCCAGGACGCCGCCGATGAGCAGGAAGACGACGGCGACGAACGCATTGGCGATCATCAGCTTCTCGGCATGGGCCTCGAACTGCAGGCCCGAGCGCGGGCAGGTGCGATAGGTCGTGCTGGACATGTCCGCCTCCCCTTACTTCACGTAGATGCGGCCGACCATCGTGTGATGGTTGATGCCGCAGTATTCGTTGCACACCACCGAATAGGTGCCCGACTGGTTGGGTGTGACGGTGACCACGTGCTCGAAGCCGGGCACGATCTGGATGTTGATGTTGGCCGGCTGCAACGAGAAGCCGTGGTTGTAGTCCAGCGAGGTCAGGTGCAGCTTGTAGGTCTTGCCCTTCTCGAGCTCGAGGATCGGCCAGAACGACCACAGGCGCGCCACCATGTACACGTCGCTGCCCGCCGGCGGCGCGACCACCGGCGTCTTCTGGTCGGTTTCGGTGCGCACGGTGAACTTGTCCACCATGGCCTGCGCCTTGGTGGTGAACTTCTCGGGCGTGGTGCGGTAGGTCTCGGTGGACAGGTTCTGCTTGCCCCAGACGTGCCAGCCGACCATCATGAAGAACATGACCAGGCACCAGATCAGCGCGATGGCGATCCAGGTGCCCTCGACCCGATCGATCGGGTGCTTGTACCAGAGCCGTTCTGACGGCGGCAGGATGGCGCTCATGAGGGCTCCTCTACTTGGCCAAAGGAACCGTCAGGATGTCGATCACGCCCCACAGCGTGTAGACCAGCATCGGCACCAGCACACCCAGGAACAGCAGCAGGAACGGGTTGTCCAGCAGTTGCTGCATCCAGGGCACGGGTTCGTTCGGGTCGTCGTGAACGGGCGAATTCATGGCTTCTCCTTCGCTTGAACGCGGGACAGTCGGGTGGGGACCAACGCGGTGCGGTGGATTCTGTTGCCCGCGCGCCCGACGGCACTTGAACCACTTCAAGAATTCGGAAGGTCGCTGCAGCCGCGGCGCATGACCTTGTCGCCGCAGGGGACGTTGCGCACTACGATCCGGGGCGCCACACCACCACGCGGCGCCCGCCCGCTTGCCCGATGACGCCGCCAGACCACCGCCAACGCCTGTTGCGCCGCATGGCCACGCTGTGCGCGGCGTTGATGCTGGCCACCATCGGCCTGAGCGCCTACATGCGGCTGTGGTCGGCCGGGCTCGGTTGCGCCGACTGGCCGGCCTGCTACGGCCAGGCGCTGCGCGAGCTGCAGCAGGGCAGCGCGGCGGTGGCCGCCGCGCGACTGGCGCATCGCATCGTGGCGTCGCTGGCCCTGATCCTGGCGATGCTGCTGGTGCTGTCGAGTCTCGCCACGCGGCCGGTGCTGCGCCGCGACGCCGCGCTGGCGGTGCCGTTGCTCGTGCTGGCGCTGGCGCTGGCGGCGCTGGGCATCGTGACGCCTGGGGCGCGGGTGCCGGTGGTGGCGATGGGCAACCTGCTCGGCGGGTTCGTGATGCTGGCCCTGTGCTGGCGCCTGGCCGCGCCGCCTGCCGCAGCGGGGCTTCGGGCCTGGGGCGTGGCCGGGCTCGTCGTGCTGATCGTGCAGGTCGCGCTCGGCGCGCTCGTCAGCGCGTCGTACAGCGCGCTGTCGTGCGCCGACTTCGCCGACTGCACCCGCGCGCTGCGCACCGGCGGCTGGGACTGGCAGGCGCTGAATCCGTGGCGTGTGCCGGTGTTCGATCTGTCGCTGCCGATCCATCGCGCCGGTGCCTTGGCGCAATGGGTGCATCGGGTCGGCGCCATCGTGGCGGTCGCGACGTTGCTGCTGTTGGGCGTTCTGGCGTGGCGCCACGGCCGGCGGCGCGAGGCGGCGGCGTTGCTGGCGCTGACCGCACTGCAAGGTGCGCTCGGCCCGACGCTCGCCGGCGCCGGACTGCCGATCGCGCTGGTGCTCGCGCACAACCTGGTGGCCGCGCTGCTGCTCGCGGCGCTGGCGCGGCTGGTCTGAGCATCGGCGCACGCGGCGCGTGGCGTCGACGCGATTGCGCCGCCGCCGAACCGCCACGGCCGCGGCCATTGCGCCAAGAACTGCGCGACCGGCCAGCAATCGAGCGTCGCCAACCCGCGAATTGGACGTACCGTCGGCGTTCGCCGTCCGCAACCGCAAGCCCATGAACGAGGAACAGGTGGCCAACGAACTCCCACGGTGTCGGTCGCGCAGGGGCCGACTGCGCGACGCGCTGGCGCTGGTCTTCTTGTGCGCACTCGGGCCGGGAGTCGGTGCGCAGAAGTTGTACAAGTCGGTCGCGCCGGACGGCCAGATCGTCTACAGCGATCGGCCGCCGGTCGAAGGTCGCGTCGAGAAGACCATGAAGTTCGAGAACCTCCCGGCGAGCGCGTTGCCGGCTTCGGCCGCAACCTACGTCGAGCAGCTGCAGCGACTGCGCGACGGCGCAGGCGCCAAACCGCCGATGACCGGCGTGGTGCTGTTCTCGGCCATCTGGTGCGGCTACTGCACCCGGGCCAAGGCGTACCTGGCCGCCAAGGCGATCGGCTTCCACGAGGTCGACATCGACACCAAGGCCGGCATGGCCAACTTTGCCCAGGCCGGCGGCGCGGGCGGCGGCGTGCCGTTCCTGCTGGTGGGTGGCCAGAGCCTGCGCGGTTTCTCCGCGGGCGCCTACGACGCGTTCTTTGCCGGTCGCAAGTAAGCGCACCGGATGCGCTCCAATACGATATCGCCGCGGTAGGAGCACCACATCGTCGATCTCCACAAGGGCCGGGCCTGCGCGCGGCGGCCAGCCAACCCTGCTGAGCGTCGCCGGCGGCGGTCTCGGGCAGCCGATCATCGACAGGGCGAGCGCCGTGCGCCGGAACGCCGCGTTCGCCTGCCGGCGGCGGCCGTCCTGCGGCGCGGCCTGCTCACCGTCGCGCTGGCCGGCATCGGTGCCACGGCCGGCGCCAGCACCTGCGACGCGCTGCGCACCACGATCGACGCGAAGATCCGGGCCTCCGGCGTGGCCAGCTACACGCTGACGACGGTCGAGGCCGACGCGAAGGCCGACGGCAAGGTGGTGGGGACCTGCGAGCAGGGGAAGAAGAAGATCGTCTATCAGCGCAATGGGGCATCGGCCCCTGCGCCGTCGGCCGAAGCGGGATCTCGGCCAACCGGGTCCGCAACGCGCCCTCGGGACGAGCACATCGTGACCGAGTGCAAGGATGGAACGGTGTCGCGCGGTGGCGATTGCAGGAAGTAGCGGCGTTTGCGCGAGTGCGATGAAGCATCCGGCGTTTCGACGGGTGGGTTGAGTCGCCGAACGCCGCATCGCGCGGGCGTCGTACCATCCCGCACCCCGGGGCTGGAAGCACCCGACATGGAGCGCGCATGCGACCCAAATCTCTCATCGGCGCACTGATCCTGATCACGCTCGGCGTGGCCTTGCTGCTGTCCAATCTCGGCCTGCTGCCGCCGCTCGGCCCGCTGTTCGCGCGCTGGTGGCCGCTGATCCTCATCGTCGTGGGCGTGTCGCTGCTGTTCCGGCGATGACGCTCGGCCGGCACCATTTGCTGGCCGGCACCGCCCCGGCGGCTGCCGTCGGCTGAACCACTTGCAGGCTCCGCCGCTGAAACCCGTGACTGCCACCTGGTACGAGCGCCACATCCTGCCGTACCTGCTGGACGTCGCGTGCGGCGTGAAGCCGATCCGCAGGCAGCGGCAGAAGGTGATTCCGCTGGCCCGGGGCCGGGTGCTCGAGGTCGGCATCGGCACCGGCCTGAACCTGCCGTTCTACGACCGCGCGCGGGTCCATTCGATCGTCGGCGTCGACCCCGCGTTGCAGTTGCACCGGCTGGCGCTCAAACGCTGCCGCCAGGCCGGCGTCGAGTTGCAGCTGATCGGGCTGTCAGCCGAACGCCTGCCGATCGAGGACGCGAGCTTCGACAGTGTGGTCAGCACCTACACGCTGTGCACGATTGCCGACCCCGTGGCGGCGCTGAAGGAGATGCGCCGCGCGCTGGTGCCCGGCGACAAGCTGCTGTTCTCCGAGCATGGCCGCGCGCCCGACCCCGATGTGTTGAAGTGGCAGACTCGGCTGCAGCCCTACTGGCAACGGCTGGCCGGCGGCTGCAGGCTCGACCGCGATATTCCTGCCCTGTTGCAGCAGGCCGGCTTCAGGCCGGAGATTCAATCGCGCTACCTCCCGGGGCCGCGATTCCTGTCGTACCACTACTGGGGCGAGGCGGTCGCGGCGTGACGTGCGTTCGTATCATGGCGGCGGCGCGCCCGAGCGGCTGCGACAGGCCCGGCCCGCGATCGCCATGCAGGAGCCCCATGCCATGACCCGTGACCGTGACATCGAGAGCCACTACAGCCGTGGCGACCTGCTCGCCCGCCTGAACGCCGCGCTGGCCGACGACGGCGTCGACCCGCTGCGGCCGAGCCTGCAGGCGCTGGCCCCCTACGACCAGTTCCACGGGCGAGGTCTGGAGGCCACACGCGAAGTGGCTGCGCTGGTGCAACCCGGGGCGAACGACCATCTGCTCGACATCGGCAGCGGCATCGGCGGGCCCGCGCGCTACTTTGCGCATCGCTTCGGCTGCCGCGTGACCGGCATCGACCTGACGAGCGAATTCTGCGACGTGGCCCGCCACCTCACGCGCCTGCTCGGGCTGGAACCGCGCGTGACGTTCGAGGCCGGCAACGCGCTGGCGATGCCGTTCGCCGACGCCAGCTTCGACGGCGCCTACTCGATGAACGTGTCGATGAACATCGCCGACAAGGCGGGCTTCTACCGCGAGATCCACCGCGTGCTGAAGCCGGGCGCTTGGCTGGCGCTGTCGGAGATCGCGCAGGGCGCGGGCGGCGAGGTGGACTACCCCACGCCGTGGGCGGCCAGCGCGGGCACCAGCTTCCTGTCGACGCCCGACGACACGCGGCGCGACGTGCTGGCGGCCGGCTTCGACGTGGTCCACCTGCACGACACGCGGCAGCAGGCGCTGCGAATTCGGCGCGCGTTCGCGCGCCGCCGTCGAGCGCGGCGAGAAACCGCCGCACCGCGCGGTGATGCTGATGCACGGCGACATCGGCGCAACAGGCGATGAAGAACACCGCGCGCGGCATCAACGAAGACCGGCTCCTGCCGATCGAAGCTGCTGGCGCGAAAACGGCCCTGAACGATGTCGGCGCGACGGCCAGTCCGCGCGCGCCGGCGCCGCCATGCCCGCAGGATGCCGTGCAGTAGTGGGTATGCTTGATCATGCCAGACGCTACGACACCCTGCACTTCGCAGCCGGCACATCGGCATCGTCGCCGTCAGCGCCGAAGGCGCGGCGCTGTGCTACCGCACGATCTGCGCCGAAGGTGCCGCGCTGGTTCGGGCGCCATGCGCACCCCGAGATCTCGCTGCACGGCCATGCGCTGGCCGACTACCTGCGCGCCATCGATGCCGACGACTGGCTGGCGGTGGGCGAGCTGATGCTGGCCTCGGCCGCGAAGCTGCAGCGCGCCGGGGCGCAGCTGCTGATCTGCCCCGACAACACGGTGCACCGGGGCCTGGAGCTGGTGCGGCACCGCTCGCCGCTGCCGTGGCTGCACATCGCGCACGAGGTCGCGGCCGTCGTGCCGCCGCACGCAGCTTCCGGCGCGTGCTGGTGCTGGGCACGCGATACCTGATGGAGAGCCCCGTCTACCCGCCCCAGCTGGACGCGCTCGGCATCGGGCACGAGATTCCCGCGCGCGACGACCGCGAACGCATCAACGCATTGACACTCGACGAGCTGGTGTACGGGCAGTTCAAGCCCGCGACGCGCGACTTCTTCGTCCGCGTGATCGCCGACGGCCAGCGGCGCGGCTGCGATGCCGTGGCGCTCAGCTGCACCGAGTTCCCACTGCTGATCGAAGCCAGCGATTCGCCGCTGCCGATCCTGGATTCGACGCGCATCCTGGCGCGCGCCGCTTTGCGCGAAGCCGCCGCAGCGGCACGCGGCTGAATGGCGGTCGGCCCGACGCTGATCGTCGCGGGGCAGGATCGACGGTGACGGCCCAACAAGGGCATGGCCCATCGCGGCACGCCACGTTCGCGCAGAATCCCACTTCGGCGCGCCGGTGTGCGCGGCTGCGTTCGTGCCCCGAAGGAGAACCCACGATGCTCGCGTACGTGATTGCCAACGTCGAAGTGCTCGATCCCGAGGGCTATGAGGCCTACCGGCGCCAGGTGCCGGCGACGATCGCGGCCTACGGCGGGCGCTACCTCGCGCGCGGCGGTGCCACCGAAGTGCTCGAAGGCACGTGGTCGCCCAAGCGCTGCGTGCTGCTGGAGTTCCCGAGCATGGCCCAGTTCAGGGCCTGGTGGGATTCGCCGGAGTACCGCCCGTTGCGCGCGCTGCGCGAACGCACCACGCGCTCCAGCCTGGTGGTCACCGAAGGCCTGTGAGCCGTGCCACGCCGCGCGCAGGTCCGAACCATGCCAGCCACTGCCCTGTCCGATGCGACCGCCTGCACGGTGATTGACGCCTGGGCGCAGCCGGCGCTTGGCACGTCGCGCCGCGACTTGCCCGAAGTGGTGCGACTGTTCGAGAAATCAGGCACCGCGCCGCTGCTCGACCGCGCGCTGTCGCCCGCCGAGACGGTGGCCGAGATGGACCGCGCCGGCGTCGGCACCTTGATGCTGTCGGCCTGGTGCCGGCCCGGCCGCTGGATCTGCAGCAACGACCAGGTGGCCGAGTTCGTGCGCGCCTTTCCCGACCGCTTCGCCGGCGTGGCCACGGTGGATCTGGACAAGCCGGTCGCCGCGGTGCGCGAACTGCGCCGCGCGGTGACCGAGCTCGGCTTCAAGGCGCTGCGCGTCGTGCCGTGGCTGTGGAAGCTGCCGCCGAACGACCGCTTGTACTACCCGCTGTACGTGGCCTGCATCGAGCTGGGCATCCCGTTCTGCACGCAGGCGGGTCACACCGGGCCGCTGATGCCGTCGGAGACCGGCCGGCCGGTACCCTACCTCGACGAGGTGGCGCTCACGTTCCCCGAGCTGCGCATCGTCGCCGGCCACATCGGCCACCCGTGGACCGACGAGATGATCGGCCTGGCCTGGAAGCACGACAACGTGTTCATCGACACCTCGGCCTACCTGCCGCGCTACTACCCGCCGCAGTTGCTGCAGTTCCTGCGCAGCTACGGCCAGGACAAGGTGCTGTTCGGCAGCAACTTCCCACAGCTCGCGCTCGATCGCTGCGTTGCGCAGGTGCGGGACCTGGCCTTGCCGGCACAGGTCGACGCCAAGTTCCTGCACGGCAACGCGCGGCGCGTGTTCGGTCTGTGAGCGCTCGCAATGGCGTACCGCCTCGCGGCCGATGCGGTGCTGTTGCTGCATCTGGCGTTCATCGTCTTCGCGCTGCTCGGGGCGGCGCTGATCGCGCGCTGGCGCTGGGTCGTCTGGCTGCACCTGCCGGCCGCGGCCTGGGGCGCGTTCGTCGAGCTGAGCGGGAGAATCTGCCCGCTCACCGACCTGGAGAACGCCTGGCGGCTCAAGGCCGGGCTGTCGGGTTACGAAGGCAGTTTCATCGAGCATCACCTGCTGGCGCTGATCTACCCCGACGGCCTGACGCGCGAGATCCAGTTCGTGCTGGCCCTGGTGGTGCTGCTCGTCAATCTCGCGCTCTATGGCTGGCTCGCCCGCACCGGCCGACTGTGGTCGCGGCGGGTCGATCGATCCGGCTGACACATCGACCACGATGCCGGACGCGCCACGCCCACCACCGCGCGGGCGCGAGCCCTGCCACCGGCCCGTTGGGGGCCGAGCCACAATTCGAACGACCAGAGAATCCGACTCACTCTTTCGCCGCAAGGAACAATATGGACAAGCTGCACGCGATGGGCGCGTTCGCGGCCGTGGTCGACGCCGGGGGATTTGCCGGCGCGGCGCGCAAGCTGGGGATGTCGCCGCCGGCGGTGACGCGCGCGATCAACGAGCTCGAGGCCCACCTGGGCGTGCGGCTGCTGACCCGCACCACGCGCGTCGTGCGCGTCACCGACGCCGGCGCGCGTTACGCCGAGGACTGCCGCCGGATCCTGGGTGCGATCGAGGAAGCCGACGAATCGGCCAGCGGCGCGCACGGCGCACCGCGCGGCCGCGTCACGGTCACCGCGCCGGTGCTGTTCGGCGCGCGCTTCGTGACGCCGATCGTCACCGCCTACCTGCAGCGCTACCCGGAGACCAGCGTCAGCTGCTGGTTCCTCGACCGCGTGGTGAGCCTGCTCGACGAAGGGGTGGACGCTGCGGTGCGCATCGGCGAACTGCCCGACTCGTCGCTGCAGGCGGTGCGCGTGGGCCAGGTGCGGCGCGTGATCTGCGCCGCACCGTCGTACCTGGAGGCGCGCGGCACGCCCCGCGCGCCCGACGAGTTGCCAGGCCACAGCATCATCGCCGCCGGCGGCATCGCGCCGCACACCGAATGGCGGCTGCTGACCCATGGCGTGGCGCGCCCGGTGAAGCTCGAGCCGCGCCTGCTGACCACCACCAACGACTCGGCGCTGCAGGCAGCGGTGGCCGGGTTCGGCATCACGCGGCTGCTGTCGTACCAGGTAGCCGACGCGCTGCGCGAGGGCACGCTGCAGCTGCTGCTGCCGGATCACGAGACCGCGCCGCTGCCGGTGCACGTGGTGCATCGCGAAGGGCGCTACGCGTCGCAGAAGGTGCGGGCCTTCCTCGACCTGGCGATCGAATCGCTGCGCGCCGAGCCGTCGCTGAACCGCTGAGCAGGCGCGCCGCGCGAGCCGCTCAATGCGGCCATGCCGCCAGCGCGGCCGACACGCCCAGGTTGCGCAATGCCGCAAGGTGCCGCGCCACGGCATCGGCCAACGCCGGGTGTCCGGCCACGGGCCCAAACACGGCGTCGAAGCGGACAAAGGCCCGCGCCTCGTCCAGCGTGGTGAGGCTGTCGGAGCGGCGCGGGCGCAGCGCGCGCAACGCCGCGGCCAGCGGGTCGTCGATGGTGTAGCTGGCGCCCGATTCGTCGTAGCCGCGCAGGTAGTGGTACCAGGCGGCCACGCCGAAGGCCAGGCGTTCGATCGGCTCGCCGGCGGCCAGCCGCTGCGCCAGCGGCGCAATCCAGCGCTGCGGAATCTTCTGCGAGCCGTCGATCGCGATCTGCTGGCAGCGGTGGGCGAGCGCGGGGTTGCGCCAGCGCTGCATCAGCGCCGCGCGATAGGCCTCGCGATCCCAGCCGGCCAGCGCCGGCAGCGTCGGCTCCATCTCGTCGCGCAGCAGCGCCTCGATGTGCGCGGCCAGCTCGGGCCGGGCGATCGCCGCGTCCACCGTCGGCCACAGCGCCATCGCGCCGAGGTAGGCGATCTGCGAGTGCGCGCCGTTCACCAGGCGCAGCTTCACCTGCTCCCACGGCGCGGCGTCGGCGACGAAACGCACCACCGCCGGGTCCCACGCCGGGCGGCCGGCGACGAAGCGGTCCTCGACCACCCAGTCGAAGAACGGCTCGGCCACCACTGGCCAGGCGTCGTGCAGCCCCAGGGATTCGGCGACGGCCTCGATGTCGGCACTCGTGGTCTTCGGCACGATGCGGTCGACCATTGAATTCGGGAAACTGCACTGGGCCTCGATCCAGGGCGCGAGCGCCGCATCGTCGCGCTCGGCGCGCTGCAGCAGCAGCTCGCCCAGGTGCCGCCCGTTGCTCGGCAGGTTGTCCAGCGACAGCAGCGTGAGGCCGGCACGCCCGCGTGCGCGCCGCAACGCCAGGCCGCGCACGATCAGGTCGGCGGCGCTGCCCTCGCCCTGCGCGGCATAACCTTTCTCGGTGATGGTCAGGCTCACGATGCAGGTGTTCGAGTCGGCGATGCGTTCGACCACGCTCTGACGGTCCTCCGGTGCGACCAGCCATTCGCGCACGCAGCCGATCACGCGCAGGCGCCGGCGCGTCGTGCCGTCGGGAGCGGCGTCGCACAACGCCAGCGTGTACAGCCCGTCCTGCGGCGCCAGCGCGTCGCGCGTGTCGCCGTGGCGCATCGACACCCCCACCAGGCCCCAGCGCAGATCGTTCCACGTCTGGATCGCCTGCTCCGTGACCACCGCCAGGTGCGCGCGCGCAAACGCGCCTAGGCCGAGATGCACGATGCCGTGGCGCAGCTGCTCGCGCCGGTAGCGTGGGCGCTCGACGTGCGCGGGCAGCCCGGCCAGCTGGCTCGGATGCAGCCGCGCTCGGGTGTCGCTCATGCACGGACGCCTTGCGCCCGGAGCACGGCCGCGCGGGCCAGGCCCGATCGGATCGCGTCGGCGCGGTCCGCCGGCGGAGCCCGGGCCGGCATCAACGAACGGGGGAAACCGAGGCGCATCGTCGCGGCGCTTGTGCTGTGCGTGGGGACACCGGGCATCATCGCCCAACCGGAACGCAATTCGTGAACTGTCAAGGGCCGGCTCGCGCACACCCCTAGTTTCCCGACTTCGGACATTCCGGCTGTTGCGACGCCGGGATCGGGCGTATAAGTAACCTTCCGTTGCGCTTCATGGCGGGACACACAAGCAGGAGGAGGCCGCGATGGCCACCATCAGGTTTAGCTACCGTACCCCCGACATTGCCGGACGCAGAGGGCCCGACTCGGTGCCACCAACGACAGTGCCGCCGCCGACGGTGTCGGCCAACGACAGCGGCCCGGCCGACGAGCTCAAGCCGGTGAAGGTCGACCGCTGGTGGCGCGAGTCATCGTACGACCTGTGGCACGGCCTGGAGGTCAGGGAAGACGCCCCCGACACCATTCCGGCCGAGTGGCTGGACGAGTTCGACCTGCCCTGAACCCGCCGCAGCCTGCGCCGAGCGGCGATCGCCGCAGGCCAGCCAACGGCTCGCGCCCTGCCGGCAACCACCGGCACCCGAAATCCGACGCTGCGTCGCGCCCCGGTTCGCGCCCCGCCCGATCAATGCGAGACTTGCGCCCTCGCGGACGATGGGCGCGGGCGCGGTTACCGCCGTGCCAGCACGCCCACCGTTCGTCTGCCTCCTCGTCGATCCCCGGAGACTGTGCTGATGATTCGCCGCGCCCTGCCCGTGTTGATTGCGTCCTTGCTGCTGCCGGGGTGCGGCAAGGGACCCGGCGGCCCGGGCGCGGTTTCCAAGCCGGGCGACAAGAGCGCGGCCGCGGTCACGTTGCTGCTGGCCCCTGAAGACCTGCGCAGCGTGACCCTGAGCGATCGCGCCCAGGGCCCGGTGATCACGGGTTCGATCCAGCCCGAACGCCGCGCCGACCTGCGCGCCGAAGTGTCGTCGGTGGTGCTCCAGGTGCTCAAGGACAACGGCGAGGCGGTGCGCCGCGGCGACCTGCTGGTGCGCCTGGACGACACCGCGATCCGCGAGAGCCTGGCGTCGGCCGAGGAATCGGTGCGGGCGATCGGCCAGGCGTTCGACCAGGCCGAGCGGCAGGTGCAGCGGCTGAAGACGCTGACCGCCCAGGGCATGACGTCGATCCAGGCGCTCGAGGATGCCGAGGTGCGCCGCAACAACGCGCAGAGCGACCTGGTGGCCGCGCGCTCGCGCGTGGTGTCGGCACGCCAGCAGCTGCAGCGCACCGAGGTGCGCGCACCGTTCGATGGCGTGGTCAGCGAGCGCAAGGTGTCGTCGGGCGACACGGCGCAGATCGGCAAGGAGCTGGTCAAGGTGATCGACCCGCGCAGCATGCGGCTCGAAGGGCTGGTGTCGGCCGACCGCCTGCACGAGCTGCAGATCGGGCAGCGCGTGGCCTTTCGCATCAACGGCTACCCGCAGACCGAATTCGCCGGCACGATCCGGCGCATCGATGCCGCCGCCAACGCCACCACGCGGCAGGTGGAGGTGCTGGTGGCGTTCACCGGCGGCGAGGTGCCGCGCGTGGCGGGGCTGTACGCCGAGGGCCGCATCGAATCGGGCACGCGTCGCGTGCTGACGGTGCCCGAGTCGTCGGTCGTGCGCGCCGGCGACAACACCCAGGTGTGGCGGGTGCAGGGGCAGGTGCTGCAGAAGGTGGCGGTGCAGCTCGGCGAGCGCGACGCGCGACGCGGCGAATACCCGGTGACCGCCGGACTGGCCGACGGCGACCGCGTGCTGCGCAGCCCGGCCGGCACGCTGGTGGACGGCCAGAAGGTCGAGTACGCGGCCGCGGTGGCCTCCAGCGCCACGCCGGCGGCCAAGCCGTAGGGGGACGCGCGATGTTCCTGTCCGACTTCAGCATCAAACGCCCGATCGCGATGATCGTGATCATCATCGCGCTGATGGGCGCGGGCCTGCTTGCGTTGACCAAGCTGCGCGTCAACCAGATTCCCGACGTCGAGCAGCCGGTGCTGGTGGTGTCGATCCCCTACCCCGGCGCCTCGCCCGACACGGTCGAGCGCGAGCTGATCAACCGCATCGAGAAGTCGCTGCAGACGATCTCGGGCGTCGACCAGGTGCGCTCCACCGCGCGCGAAGGCAGCGGGCAGATCGTGCTGATCTTCAATTTCGACAAGAACATGATCGAAGCCGCCGACGAGGTGCGCAACGCGATCGGCAGCGTGCGCCACAAGCTGCCGCTGGAGATGCGCGAGCCGGTGCTCACGCGCGCCGACCCGGCCGCCCAGCCGATCATGCAGCTCGCGCTGTCGAGCACCACGCAAAGCCACGCGGCGATCTCGCGCCTGGCCGAGGACGACCTGGCCGACCGCTTCCGCGGCATTCCGGGCGTGGCGGTGGTCAACGTCAACGGCGCGCTGCGGCGCGAGCTGTCGGTGCTGCTGCGCGCAGAGAAGCTGCGCGAGTACGCGATCTCGGTGACCGAGATCGTCGCCGCGCTCGGCAAGCAGAACACCACCGCGCCGGTGGGCAAGGTGCGCGGCAGGCTCGAGGACCAGAGCATCCGGCTCGTCGGGCGCATCGAGTCGCCGAGCGAGTTCGAGCAGATCGTCGTCAAGCGCCGCGGCGACGAGATCGTGCGCCTGGGCCAGCTGGCCACGGTGCGCGACGGCTTCGCCGAGCTGGCGGGCTACTCGCTGCGCAACGGCAACCCCAACGTCGGCTTGTCGATCGTGCGCTCGCGCGACGCCAGCACCGTGGCCGTGGCCGACCTGGCGCGCAAGCTGGTCGACGACGTGCAGAAGACCCTGCCGCAGGGCACGCGTCTCGAGGTCACGCAGGACGGCGGCAAGGACGCCCAGAACAGCCTGGACAACGTGATCCACGCGCTGGTGTTCGGCGCCGGCCTGACGGTGCTGGTGGTCTACATCTTCCTCAACTCGTGGCGCTCGACGCTGATCACCGCGCTCAGCCTGCCGACGTCGGTGATTGCGGCCTTCATCGCGGTGTGGGCCTGTGGCTTCACGCTCAACTTCATGAGCCTGCTCGGCCTGTCGCTGGCCATCGGCGTGCTGATCGACGACGCGATCGTCGTGCGCGAGAACATCGTGCGCCACATGCAGGCCGGCGAAGAGCGGCGCGTTGCCGCGCTCAACGGCACCGCCGAGATCGGTCTGGCGGTGGCGGCGACCACGTTCTCGATCGTCGCCGTGTTCGTGCCGGTGGCCTTCATGCCCGGCGTGTCGGGTGAGTGGTTCCGCCCGTTCGGGCTGACCGTGGTGGCCTCGGTGCTGGTGAGCCTGTTCATCTCGTTCACGCTCGACCCGATGCTGTCGGCCTACTGGGGCGATCCGCCGGGGCACCACCAGGCGCCGCGGCGCGGCGTCAGCGCCTGGCTGCAGCGCTTCAATGACTGGTTCGACCATCAGGCCGACCGCTACGGCCGGGTGATCGCCTGGGCCTTGCACCACCGCCGCTGGATGTTCGTGATCGCCGTGGCCAGCTTCGCCGCGGCGATGGCCTTGCAGATGCGCTTCGGCGGCTCGAGCTTCCTGCCGGCGTCCGACGCCGGCACCGTGGTGATCGACGTGCGCGCGCCGTCGTCGTCGAGCCTGGAGTATTCGCGCCTCAAGGTCGAAGGCGCGGCGACGCTGGCGCGCGGCGTGGCCGAGACGGTGGCCACCAACGCCTACGTCAACCCCACCGGCGGCCGGGTGTACGTCGACATCGGCAAGAGCACCCAGCGCACACGCTCGGCGGCCGAGATCGCCAGCGAGCTGCGCACGCTCACCGCACGCCTGGTCGGCGCCGAGTACACCGTGCTCGACGACCTGAACATGGGGGCGCAGAAACCGGTGCAGGTGCGCTTCACCGGCACCGATGCGCGCAAGCTGCTGGAAATCACCACCGGCTTCATGAATCAGCTGCGCGAGCGTGCCCGGCGCCGTCGACGTGGGGCTGTCCGAGCAGGACCCGCAGGACGAACTGAAGATCGAGCTCGACCGCGGCCTGGCCAACGCGCTCGGCATCTCGGTGGCCGACGCGGCGCAGGCGTTGCGCGTGGCGTTCGCCGGTGTCGAGGTCGGCGACTGGGTCGACCCGGCCGGCGAGACGCGCGACGTGGCGGTGCGGCTGGACCCGGCCGACCGCGTGGACGCGAGCAACATCGAACGGCTGCCGATCGCCGTGAGCGGCAGCAACCGCATCGTGCCGCTGGAGCAGATCGCCACCGTCACCATCGGCAAGGGCCCGAGCCAGATCCAGCACTCCGAGGGCCGGCGCACGATCTCGGTGTCGGCCAACGCCCAGGGGCGCTCGCCCGGCGAGGTGACCACCGACGCGCTGAAGATCGCCAACGCGATCGCCTACCCGCCGGGGTTCGGCGTCGAGCTGGCCGGCGCCTCGAAGGACCAGCAGGAAGTGTTCAAGCGCATGGGCATCGCGCTGGTCAGCGGCGTGGCTCTGATGTACCTGATCCTGGTGGTCCAGTTCGGCTCGTTCACCGCGCCGCTGGCGGTGATGCTGTCGCTGCCGCTGTCGCTGATCGGCGTGGTGGTGGCGCTGCTGTTGACGCGCGGCACGCTCAACCTGATGAGCTTCATCGGCGTGATCATGCTGATGGGCCTGGTGGCCAAGAACGCGATCTTGCTGCTCGACGCGGCGCGCGTGCGCGAGGCCGCGGGCATGGAGCGCGAGGAAGCGTTGATGGCGGCCGGGCGCAAGCGGCTGCGTCCGATCCTGATGACCACCTTCGCCCTGGTGGCCGGCATGCTGCCGGTGGCCATCGGCATCGGCGAAGGCAGCGAGTTCTACCGGCCGATGGCGGTGGCGATCATCGGCGGCACGATCACCTCGACGCTGCTCACGCTGCTGGTGATTCCGAGCTTCTACGACTCGATCGAGATCGCGCGCGACCGTGCACTGGCCAAGTTCCACCGCCGCGCCGAACGCTGGAATCCGTTTTTTGCGTTCTTCGCGACGCTGGCCGAGGCGCTGGCGGTGCTGGTGCTGCTGCGCCCGGCCTGGCGCACGCTCAAGCGCCTGACCCTCGGCCGGCGCTCGCTGCCGGCGTGACCAGCGTGCTGCCGGCGGCGCTGCGGGTCGCGCTGGCCATGGGTGCCGCAGCGCTGGCGCTGTACGCGCTGGCGCTGGTGGCCCTTTGGTTCGGGCAGGAGCGGCTGCTGTTCATGCCCGACCGCCTGGACCCGTCGCGCCCGCTGAGCACCGCCGCCGATATCCACGAAAGCCTCGTCGACGTGCCCGGCGCGCGGTTGTCGCTGCTGGAGCTGCGCCTGCCCGATCCGAAGGGCGTGGTGTTCTTCCTGCACGGCAACGCCGGCAGCCTGGCCAGCTGGTTCGTCAACGCGGAGTTCTATCGACAAGCGAACTTCGACCTGGTGATGCTCGACTACCGCGGCTACGGCAAGAGCACCGGACGGATCGAGGGCGAGGGCCAGCTGCACGACGACGTGCGCGCCGTGTGGTCGCGAGTGGCCCCGCGCTACGCCGGGCGCCGCGTGGTCGTGTACGGCCGCTCGCTCGGCACCGGGCTGGCCGCCGCGCTGGCGGCGCAGCTGCAGCCCGACCTGACGGTGCTGGTGTCGCCGTATTCGAGCCTGATCGCGCTGGCGCAGACACACTACCCCTGGGTGCCGGCGGCGGTGCTGCGCTACACGCTGCGCACCGACCTCTTTCTGGCGCAGGTGCGCACACCGGTGCTGCTGGTGCACGGCGAGCGTGACAGCCTGATCCCGCCCGCGCACAGCCGCACCCTGGCCGCGCTGCGCCCGAACATCGTGTTCGCGCCGGTGCCCGAGGCCGCGCACAACGACCTGCAGGACTTCGAGCGCTACCGGCGCACGCTGGCCACCGCACTGCAGTCGCTGTAGCGACCGCCGACGTTCGGCGACAGGTCGTGGGCGGCGCGGCGGCGGCCCGGGCGCTTTGGCGCCGGCAGTTGGGTCCGGCGCCGCCTCAGGTCTTCTTGCAGACTTCGTCGCGTCCCGAGCGCACCCATTCGCCGCCGGACTTGACGCAGACTTCCTTGGCCGTGTTGCGCCGCTCGGCGATGCGCTCTGGCGCGGTGGCGACACGAAACAGCGCCGAACCCACCGACAGCGCGACGACCGACGCAACCAGAGCCCATGCGAACCGCACGACCATGCTGACGACCCCTGATGATGCCGACAGGCGACAAGCAAATCCTACGCCAGCCGTCGCGCACGTGCGCGGGTCGTCCGCGCGCGGACTAGGGAGAAATCGTCACCTGAAGCGCTGTTGCGTGACAGTGGCCACGCTCACCAGTGCCACAGGCTGCCGTCGTGTTGCAGGCGATTCACCGGCAGGTAGGCGCGCCGATAGGGATACCGTGCCGCGAGCGCCTCGTCGATGCCCACGCCGTGCCCGGGTGTTTCGCCCGGGTGCAGATAGCCGTCGCTGAAGCGGTAGGCGTGCGGAAACACGGCATCGGTCTCGTCGCTGTGGCGCATGTACTCCTGGATGCCGAAGTTGGGGATCGCAAGGTCCAGGTGCAGCGCCGCGCCCATGCACACCGGCGACAGGTCGGTCGCGCCGTGGCTGCCGGTGCGCACCTGGTGCAGCGCGGCGAAGTCGGCGATGCGTTTCAGGTGCGTGATACCACCGGCATGCACCACCGTGCATCGGATGTAGTCGATCAACTGATGGGCGATCAGCTCCTTGCAGTCCCAGATGGTGTTGAACACCTCGCCCACCGCGAGCGGCGTGGTGGTGTGCTGGCGGATCAGGCGAAACGCCTCCTGGTTCTCCGCCGGGGTGGCATCTTCCATCCAGAACAGGCGGTACGGTTCGAGGTCCTTGCCGAGCCGCGCGGCCTCGATCGGCGTCAGGCGGTGGTGCACGTCGTGCAGCAGGTGGTGCTCCCAGCCGAGCTGCGCGCGCACGGCGTCGAACAGCTGCGGCGTGTGGCGCAGGTACTTCGCGCTGTCCCAGTCGTGCTCGGAGGGCAGGCTCGCGTCGGCCGGTTCGTAGGCCAGCGTGCCGCGGCCGACACCGTAGACCTTGTCGAGCCCGGGCACGCCGCTCTGCGCGCGGATCGCCCGGTAGCCCAGCTCCCGGTAGCGCAGCACCTCGTCGACCGTCTGCGCGATGTCGCGTCCGTTGGCGTGGCCGTACACCAGCACGCGGCTGCGGCTGGCACCGCCGAGCAGTTGGTACAGCGGCAGGTTCGCGGCCTTGCCCTTGATGTCCCACAGCGCCGTGTCGACGGCGGCGATCGCGCTCATCGTCACCGGCCCGCGCCGCCAGTACGCGCCGCGGTACAGGTACTGCCAGGTGTCTTCGATCCGGTGCGCGTCGCGCCCGATCAGACACGGGATCACGTGATCGTTGAGGTAGCTCGCGACCGCCAGCTCACGGCCGTTCAGCGTGGCGTCGCCGATGCCGCTCAGACCCTCGTCGGTCTCGATCTTCAGCGTCACGAAGTTGCGGCCGGGGCAGCAGACGACGACCTTGGCGGCAGTGATCTTCATGGCGACGGGTCTGCGGAGGTGCTGCCCGCATTCTGGTCGCAGGCATCGGCGGCCCATTGTCGTTTTCCACCACGTGGCGGCGCGTCAGCCCATGGCAGGCCGCCTTGACGCCGAACCCGTGCCGCCCGACGCGCCGAGGCTGCCACTGCCGTACAGCGGCTCGTTGACGTCGCGCCAGGCCAGCATCGCGCCGACGCGGCGATCGGCCGGTGCGTCGAAGCCGCACGCGCCGGCGAAGTGCCGCGGATTGTGGAAGCTGCCGAACAGCATGTCCCACAGCGGGAAGTCGGCGTAGTTGCGACCGTGCACCCCGCGCTCGTGGTGCAGGCAATGCGCCTCGGGCCGCTGGACCAGGTAGCCGATCCAGGTTGGCGTGTCGACGTTCCAGTGCTGGAAGATGCCGGCAAACGCCGCGACCACGCCGACCCAGGCGGCCGCCAGCGGGTCCAGCCCGAGCACGATGACGGTGACGAACAGCTGCCACAGCACCTGCACCACCATCTCGAACGGGTGGAACAGCGCAGCACCCGAGATGTCCACCCGCTGCGGGCTGTGGTGCAGCTGATGGCTCGCGCGCCACAGCGGCGACCAGGCATGTGACGCGCGGTGGTACAGGTAGGACACGAACGACAGCACGAGCCAGCCTGCCGCGGCGCCGCCGGCCACGCCCAGCGGCGTGCCGTCGAACCAGCGCTGCTCGGCCAGCCACGGCAGCGGCAGCAGCAGCGGCACCGCCGCGCCGACGGTGGCCAGCAGCACGAGGAACGCCACGCCCAGCCAGCGCCAGCCGCGCCGCGGCGGAAAGTCGCGCGCCGGCCAGCGCGCCTCGACCGCCAGCAAGACGAAGTACATCAGCGGGATCAGCAGGGGCACGACTTCGGCCCACTCGGCATGGTTCATGACAGGCTCCTGTTGGGACTGGACTTACACCGTAAGTCGATTTGACTTTACGCCGTCAGTCGATCGACGGGGATCAGGGTTTACGCTGTAAGTCCAGGCCCGGATGCGCCGACTCCGCTCGCTACGATCGGTGGCATGCCGCCGAAGCGCCGCCCCAGAACGCCCGCGCCAACCCAGCGCCACACCGCCGCGCCGCCGCCGCGCGAACCCCTGAGCCCGCGGCGCATCCTGGAAGCCGCGCTGGCGCTGGTCGACGAGCACGGTGTCGGTGCGCTGAGCACGCGGCGGCTCGGCGAGCGGTTGCGCTGCGAGGCGATGAGCATCTACCACCACTATCCGAGCAAGCAGCATCTGCTCGACGCGATGGTCGACCGGGTGCTGGACTCGCTGCCCCGGGTTGCCGATGACGCCGACCCGATCGAGCGCGTGCGCCAGGTCTGCCATGCCTACCGAACGATGGCGCATCGGCACCCGGCGTTCTTTCCATACGTGGCCACGCACCGGCTGAACACGCCGAGCGGCGTGCGCTTCATCGACACGATGCTGGCGCTGTTTCGCGATGCGGTGCACGACGACGAACTGGCGGCGCGCTACTTCCGCGTTGCCGGCTATTACCTGATCGGCGCCGGCCTCGACGAGACCGCCGGCTACGCCAAGGGTCCCTCGGCAGCCGAACCGGTGGGCGACGACCACATCGTCGAGCACTGTCCGGCGCTGGCGCAGGCGGCGCGCTTCTTCCGGCGCGAGCAGTGGGATGCGACCTTCGAGCTGGGTGTCGACGCGCTGCTGGCCGCGATGACCGCCGACGCGAAGCGGCTGGCCGGCGTCCGGCGCAAACGCTGAGCGGTCGCAGGGCTACATCACCGCGCCAAGCTGCCAGGGCACGAACTCGTTCTGGCCGTAGCCATGCAGTTCGCTCTTGGTCTTGTGGCCCGACGCGGTGGCCAGCATCAGCTGGAAGATGCGCTCGCCGACCGCGTCGATGCTGTCGCTGCCCTCGACGATGCCGCCGCAGTCGATATCGATGTCGTCGCTCTGCTTGCGCCACAGCGCGGTGTTGGTGGAGAGCTTCAGCGACGGGCTCGGCGCGCAGCCGTAGGCCGAGCCGCGGCCCGTGGTGAAGCAGATCAGGTTCGCACCACCGGCCACCTGGCCGGTGGCCGACACCGGGTCGTACCCCGGCGTGTCCATGTAGACCAACCCACGCGCCTTCACGGCCTCGGCGAACTCGACCACCTCGACCAGGTTGGTCGTGCCGCTCTTGGCGATCGCGCCGAGCGATTTCTCGAGGATCGTCGTCAGCCCGCCGGCCTTGTTGCCCGCCGACGGGTTGTTGTCCATCGACATGCGGTTGCGCGCGGTGTATTCCTCCCACCAGCGGATGCGCGCCAACAGCTTGTCGGCGACGGCCTGGCTCACGGCGCGCCGCGTCAGCAGGTGTTCGCCACCGTAGATCTCGGGCGTCTCCGACAGGATCGCGCCGCCGCCGTGGCGCACCAGCCGATCCACCGCCGCGCCGAGCGCCGGGTTGGCGCTGATGCCCGAATAGCCGTCGCTGCCGCCGCATTGCAGGCCCACCGTGATGTGGCTGGCCGGCACCGGCACGCGCTGCACGCGGTTGGCCTCCTTGAGCAGGCCGCGGATGATCTCGACGCCGCGCGCCACCGTCTTGGTCGTGCCGCCGGTGTCCTGGATGCTGAAGGCGTGCAGCCGCGCCCCAGAGCGCAGCCCCTCCTGCGCCATCAGGCCCTGGATCTGGTTGGTCTCGCAGCCCAACCCCACCACCAGCACGGCGGCGAAGTTCGGGTGGCGGGCGTAGCCGCCGAGCGTGCGGCGCAGCACCTGCAACTCCTCGCCTTCGCTGTCGGTGGCGCAGCCCGCGCCGTGCGTGAGCGCAACCACGCCGTCGACTTCCGGATAGTCGGCCAGCGCCTCGCGGATGGATGTCGCGGCGGAACTGGTCGGCGATCGCGCGCGCGGCGGTGGCCGAGCAGTTCACGCTGGTCAGCACGCCGATGTAGTTGCGCGTCGCCACGCGGCCATCGGCGCGCACGATGCCCTGGAACGTGGCCGGCTGCGCCACGTAGGCCGTCGGCCGCACATCGGTGCCGACCTCGTGCGCGCGCGCGAAGTTGCTGAACGCGAGGTTGTGCGTGTGCACGTGCTGGCCCGGCAGGATCGGCTGCGTGGCCGTGCCGATGATCTGGTTGTAGCGGCGCACCGGCGCGCCGGCGGCAATCGGCCGCACCGCGAGCTTGTGGCCGGGCGGCACCAGGCCCGCTACGGTGACGCCTTCGCTGGCGATCACGGTGCCGCCGAGCAGCTGCCGCCGCGCGATCACCACATCGTCGGCCGGATGGATGCGGATGACGGGTTGTTCCGCAAGCTCGACAGCTGGCATGCTCGAAGCCTCCGTTACCTCAGTTTGCGCGCGGCCTCGCGTTTGGCCCGTGTGGCGGCGCTCTGGTAGGCCCGCTCGGCGGCCTTGCGCAGCGCGATCGCCTTGGCCAGTGCGCGCTTGTACTTCTCGATGGTGTAGGTGTTTTCCGTCGCGATGTACACGTTGCGGGTGGTCGGCTTCATGCCGAAGCGCGGCAGCGAGACGCCGAAGCTGGCGTCTCGCGTGTGGCGCCCGGCACGCTGCCGCACGATCGGCCCCGAAATGCCCACCGGCAGGTTGCTGGTCTTGTTGCTGCCGATGTCGCGCCGCAGGCCCGACGGCGCCGCGAGCTTCTCGATGCGCTTGCGCAGCTCCGCGGTGGCCAGCTTCAGCGCGGCGCGCGCGCCGCTGCCGTCGTTGCTGTGGTCGGAGAACATCTTCGACTGGCCGTAGCGCAGTTGCCAGCCGTGGGTGTGGTACGAGTCGATTCGTTGGATGTGTTCGGGGACTCGAAAGCTCGCTCCCGTGAAGATCTGTACAGCTCGGGTCTTCACGCACGTATCACTCCTTGCGGTTCAGTTGTCGATCAGCTCCGGGTTCCAGGCGTGCACGGCCTGCTTCTGCACACCCAGGCCCTCGATGCCCACGCGCATGGTGTCGCCCGGCTTCAAGAACTGCGGATGTGGTTTCACGCCCATGCCCACGCCGGGCGGTGTGCCCGTCGCGATCAAGTCCCCCGGCTCCAGCGTCATGAACCGGCTGAGATAACTCACCAGTTGCTTGACGCCGAATATCATCGTACGCGTGTTTCCGTTCTGCATGCGCTTGCCGTTGACCTCGCACCACATCGGCAACGCCTGCGGATCGGGAATCTCGTCGGTGGTCACAAGCCACGGGCCGACGGGGCCGAAGGTGTCGCAGCCCTTGCCCTTGTCCCACTGACCGCCGCGTTCGAGCTGGAATTCGCGCTCGGACACATCGTTCACCACGCAGTAGCCGGCCACGTGCTTCAGCGCATCGGCCTCCGACACATAACGCGCGCGCGTGCCGATCACGACGCCGAGCTCGACCTCCCAGTCGCCCTTGACCGAGCCCTGCGGCAACACCACCGCGTCGTCGGGGCCGACGCGGGCGCTGATCGGCTTCATGAACAGGATCGGCTCCTTCGGCAAGCGCCATACCCGCTTCGGCAGCATGGTCGGCATAGTTCAGGCCGATGCACAGGAACTTGCCGCACCAGCTCCACGGCGGCGCGATGCGGCCGGGCTTTTCCACCAGCGGCAGGCTGCCGGGATCGATCGCGCGCAGCTTGGCCAGCCCGGCGGGCGACAGTGTGTCGGCGCCGATGTCTGGCGACCACGCCCGACAGCGCGCGCACGCGCCCCTGTGCATCGACCAGTCCGGGTTTTTCGGCGCCCTTGGCACCGTAGCGCATCAGTTTCATCGTCAGCTCCTGTGGAAGGTGAGGGGTTCAGTTGGCCATGCCGCCGTCGGCAATCATGACACTGCCGGTGGTGAACGCGGCCTCGTCGCTGGCCAGGTATACCGCCAACGCGGCGATCTCGTCGGCCGTGCCCAGGCGCCCCATCGGCTGGCGCGCGATGAACGCGGCCTTGACCTCGGCCTCGGTCTTGCCGCTGGCCTTGGCCTGCGCGGCGATGCGGCTTCTTCAGCGACGGCGAATCCACCGTGCCGGGGCAGATGGCATTGCAGCGCACGTTGCGGGTCACGAAGTCGGCCGCCACCGCCTTGGTCAGGCCGATCACCGCGGCCTTGCTCGCGGCGTAGACGAAGCGGTTGGGCACGCCCTTCACGCTGCCGGCCACCGAGGCGATGTTGACGATCGAGCCGCCGCCGGCCGCCAGCATGCCGGGCAGGAAGGCGCGGATCGTGCGCGCCATCGAGCGCGCATTGAGGTTGAACGCCAGATCCCAGTCTTCGTCGGTGTAGTCGAGCACGGTGCCGGCGTGCACGTAGCCGGCGGCGTTGAACAGCACCTGGATCGTTGCCGACCTCGCGCGCGGCGGTGGCGATCGCGGCGGCGTCGGTGGCGTCCAGGCGCCGCACGGTGCAGCCGCACTCGCGCGCCAGGCTGGCCAGGCCCGCCTCGTCGACGTCGGTGGCGATCACGCGCGCGCCTTCGCGGGCGAAGGCCAGCGCCGTGGCGCGGCCGATGCCCTGCGCGGCGGCGGTCAGGAAGGCCGTCTTGCCGGCCAGTCGTTGGCTCATGGTGATTCGTTCCTTCATGCGATGCGATGCCGCGCGCGGGCGCGGCGGTCCAGTTCGTCGTGTCGCCACTCGATGCCCAGTCCGGGCGCGTCGGGCGCCACGGCCATGCCGTCTTCGATGACCAGCCGGCTCGACGCCACCGCGTCGAGTTGCGGAATGTATTCCACCCACGCCGCGCTCGGCGCCGCCGCGGTGAGCGAGACGTGCAGCTCCATCAGGAAGTGCGGGCACACCGCGAGGTTGAAGGCCTCGGCCAGGTGCGCCACCTTCAGCCACGGCGTGATGCCGCCGACGCGTGCCACGTCGACCTGCACGATCGAGCACGCGCCCTGCTGCACATAGGCCGCGAACTGCGCCGGCGAATACAGCGATTCGCCGACCGCGATCGGCACCGCGCTGGCCGCGGCCAGCCGCGCATGGCCGACGATGTCGTCGGCCGGCAGCGGCTCCTCGAACCAGGCGATGCCGAGCTCGGCATAACGCGGCGCGCGGCGCAGCGCCTCGCTCAACGTGAAGCACTGGTTGGCGTCGACCATGATCTCGAACGCATTCGCCCACCGCCTCGCGCACGGCCGCGCAGGCGCGCCATGTCGTCGCTGACGTGCGGCTTGCCGACCTTGATCTTGGCGCCCTTGAACCCGGCCTTCTGCGCCGCCAGCGTCTCGCGCACCAGGTCGTCGGGCGACAGGTGCAGCCAGCCGCCCTCGGTGGTGTAGACCGGAATGCGCTGCTTCGCGCCGCCGGCCGCGCGCCACAGCGGCTGGCCGTCGCGACGGCAGCGCCAGTCCCACAGCGCGGTGTCGATCGCGGCCAGCGCCAGGCTCGTGATCGCGCCCACCGTGGTGGCGTGCGTGGCGAACATCAGGTCGCGCCAGATCGATTCGATCAACGCCGGGTCGCGGCCGATCAGGCGTGGCGCGAGATGGTCCTTCAGCAGCGCCACCACCGACGAGCCGCCGGTGCCGATGGTGTAGCTGTAGCCGGTGCCGCCCGAGCCGTCGTCGCACTGGATGCGCACGATCGGCGTCTCCTGCGTCACGAACGACTGGATCGCGTCGCTGCGCGGCACCGGCGGCGGCAGGTCGACCTGCAGGATCTCGACAGCGACGATGCGGGTCATCTCAAGAATCCTCACCGCGTGAGCCGGAACAGCATCCGGCACAGCGATCCGCGATGCCGGCGGTCTTCTCTCGGCCCGGTGCCGGCATTCGGCCTGGCGGCTTGAATGCGGACTTTCGACGACTCGAGCGAGGGCGCAACCGCGGCGGGCCGAGGGCCGGGCTCCTCATGCGTCCCTAAATCGTCGCCCGGCCCTCGGCCCGCCGCGTTGCCCGAATCGCCTCGGCCGTCCACGCGCAGATCGTGCATCCGCGGACTGCGCGGCGGTGGCGCGGGCGACAGCGGCGGGCCGGGCGGCCGACGGGGAGATTGAGGGACGCATGACGAGCCCCGGCGGTTGGCCGCCCGTGGCTGCGCCTCGCACGATCGTCGAATGGCCGGTCTCAGCCGAAGGCGAACAGCCCGCACCGGGCCGAATGCACTCGTTGCCGCTGCAGTACACGCCCTCGCGCGCTCCGCCGGGGCGGCATGTGGCGCAAGGGTGCGCGATTCCCGGTTCATCTCACCCACTGAATCCCATCACGCGCGGCAGCCACATGCCGATGGCGGGCACGTAGGTCAGGATCACCAGGCTGGCGAGCAGCGGCACCAGCCAGGGCAGGATGGCCACCGTCGTGCGTTCGACGCTGAGCTTGGCCACGCGCGCCAGCACGAACAGCACCATGCCCATCGGCGGGTGCAGCAGGCCGATCATCAGGTTGAGCACCATCACCAGGCCGAAGTGCACCGGGTCGACGCCGAGCTGGCGCGCGATCGGCAGCAGGATCGGCACCAGGATCGTGATCGCCGCCGTCGGCTCGAGGAAGCAGCCGACGAACAGCATCAGCACGTTGGCCAGCAGCAGGAAGACCCAGGGCTCCTTGGTGAAGGCCAGCACCCATTCGGCGATCGCCGCGGTGACGCCGGTGGCGGTGAGCATCCAGCCGAAGATCGACGCCGCGGCGACGATGAACATCACGGTCGCGGTGGTCTCCACCGTGTCGAGGCTGACCTTGACGAACATCTTCCAGCTCATCGTGCGGTACCAGAACAGGCCCAGCACCATGCGCCCACATGCTGGCCGCGATGGCGCCTTCGGTGGGCGTGAACAGGCCCGTGGTCATGCCGCCGATCAGCAGCACCGGCGTCATGATCGGCAGCACCGCCTGCCACTGGAAGTAGCGGTCGGCCGCGAACAGCACCACCAGCGCCACCGCCACCGTGAGCTGCGGCTGCGCGCCGGCCTGCACCGCGTAGTACACCGCCAGCGGCCAGGCCGCGACCACCGCCATCTCGATCAGCGCCTTGCCGAAGCGCGTGCCCGAGAACTTGATGTCGCCGCCCCAGCCGTTCTTGTGCGCGAAGTAGGCCACCGTCACCATCATCAGCAGCGCCATCAGCACGCCCGGCAGGATGCCGGCCAGGAACAACGCGCCGACCGACACGTTGGCCATCATCGCGTAGATCACGAACGGCAGGCTCGGCGGAATGATCGGCCCCAGCGTGGCCGAGGCGGCGGTCACGCCGACCGAGAACTCGGCGCGTGTAGCCATGGTCCTTCATGGCCTTGATCTCGATCGTGCCCAGGCCCGCCGCATCGGCGATCGCGGTGCCGCTCATGCCGGCAAAGATCACCGAGCCGACCACGTTGACGTGACCCAGCCCGCCCTTGAGCCAGCCCACCAGCGCGAGCGCGAAGTTGTAGATGCGGTTGGTGATGCCGGCGTTGTTCATCAGGTTGCCGGCCAGGATGAAGAACGGCACCGCCAGCAGCGGAAAGCTGTCGATGCCGCCGATCATGCGGTGGATCACCGCGAACGGCGGCAGGTTGCCGCTGATCGAGGATGTAGATCAGCGAGGCGCCGGCCATCGCGATGGCCACCGGAATGCCGCTGGCCATCAGGAACAGGAAGATGATCTTCAGCATGGCGGCGACACCAGCCGCAGCCAACCGAGCGAGTGCCGCAGCGCCATGCTCTTACCGGTCGTCCATCGTCGACTCGGGCCGCTCGAGCACGCTGTAGCCGCGCTTCCAGTGCACGCGCATGCACCCAGATCGAACGCAGCGTCATCATCACGAAGCCGAACAGGCACACGCCGTACAGCAGGTTCATCGGCAGGTCGATGATGGTCATCTTGTAGTTCTCCATCTTCTGCATCATCTGCGCGGTGAGCACCACCATCGCGCCGAAGAAGGCGATGCGCAGCACGTCGACCAACAGCGCCATCGCGCGCCCCACGGCGCGCGGCAGGTAGCGGTACAGCAGGTCGACCTGGATGTGGTTGTTCTTGGCCACGCCGATCGCCGCGCCGACGAACACGGTGCCGATCAGCAGGTAGCGCGCGATCTCCTCGGTCCACGAGGCCGAGTTGTTGAGCACGTAGCGGGTGAAGAACTGGTAGAAGACCGTGGCGCCGAGCATCCAGAAGATCACCAGCGCCACCCAGCCCTCGATCGGTGGTGTGCGACAGGTCCACCGCCTCGTCGGTGGCATGGAACTGCCCGTCGTCGCCCATCACCTTGGGCAGTGCGTCGATGTCGGTGGTCATGGCAGCGCCTCGAAGTCAGTCGCGCCGACGGCGCGCCTGCCCCCCAGGGGGACGCCGCGGATCCGGCTAAGCCGGATCCGCGGCGTGCGCCCCGGCGCGACTGCGCGTAGGCCGGCGCGCCAGGCCGCTTCGGGCGCAGTCGGGTCATCGGATCCCGACGATGCGGTCGTAGTCCTTCTTGTCGAAGCCCAGGCCTTCGACCGGCTTGGTCTTCAGCACCGCGTCGACGAAGCTCTGCCGATTGACCTGGTGGATGCCCAGACCCTTCTTCTTGAACTCGTCGACCAGCTCGGCCTCGCGCTTCTTGATCTGCGCCGTGGCGCGAGCGGCGGCCTCGAGCGTGACCTCGGTGAACATCTTCTTCTCGGCGTCGGACAGCGTGTTCCAGACGTGCGGCGCCATCTGCGTGGTCAAGCCGTCGACGATGTGGCCGGTCAGCATGATGTGCTTCTGCACCTCGTAGAACTTCTTCGCCTCGATCGTCGTCAGCGGGTTTTCCTGCGCGTCGACCGTGCCGTTCTGCAGCGCGAGGTAGACCTCGGCGAACGCGATCGGCGTCGGGTTCGCGCCGCAGGCCTCGGGCGTGGCGCGGTAGGCCGGCACGTCGGGCACGCGGATCTTCAGGCCCTTCATGCCGGCGCAGTCGGTGAACGCGGTCTTGCTGGTGGTGTGACGCGCGCCGTAGTAGGTGTAGGCCAGTGATCTGGATGCCGGTCTTGGCGCGGAAGCCGTCGATCATCTCCTTGAACACGTCGCTCTTGCTGTAGGCCAGCAGGTGGTCGCCGTCGCGGAAGATGAACGGGTAGTAGGCGATGCCCAGGCGCGGATAGCTGCGCGCCGCGAAAGACGGGCCGCTGATGATCATGTCCACCGTGCCGAGCAGCATGCCCTGGTTGATGTCGGTCTCCTTGCCGAGCGACGACGCCGGGAAGACCTGGATGTCGAACTTGCCGTTGCTGCGCTTCTTGATCTCGCCGGCGGCCCACACGCTTTCGGTGTGGTACGGCTCGGAGGTTTCGTAGACATGCGCCCATTTCAGCTTGGTCTGCGCCAGCGCCAGCGGCGCGGCCAGCGCCACGGCCGCCAGCACGGCGATGCGCCTGAGGGTGAATCGTTTCATCGGGGTTGGTCTCCGTATCGATGTCATTTGATGGCTTGCAGCCGGTCGTACAGCGCCTTGTCCCAGGTGGCGTCGGGCCCGAGGTGGAACTTCTGGAACGCCGCCGCGAACGCGACGCGGTCGGACTTGACGACCGTCTTCTTGTACTTGGTGGCGAAGTCGTCGACGAGCTTGGTCTCGGCCAGCGCGATGTCGTCGGTCGCCTTGGCGGCCGCCTCCTTGAACACGGTCTCGAAGGTCTTCTTGTCGGCGTCGGTCAGCTTGTTCCAGGTCTGGCCGCTGACGATCGTCAGCAGCATCTCGGTGATGTGGCCGGTCAGGTTGATGTGGCTCTGCACCTCGTAGAACTTCTTGGCTTCGATCGTCGGCAGCGGGTTTTCCTGCGCGTCGACGGTCTTGTTCTGCAGCGCCAGGTAGACCTCGGCGAAGGCGATCGGCGTCGCGTTGGCACCGACCACCTTCGGGTACATCACGTACAGCGGCGCGTCGGGCACGCGCAGCTTGAGGCCCGCCATGTCCTCGGGCTTGTTGATCGCCTTGTTGGCGGTGGTGTGGCGCACGCCGTAGTAGGTGACCGCGACCGGCCTGTTGCCGCCCTTCTTGTAGTAGCCGTCCATCAGCTCCTGCAGCACGGCGCTGTTGGAGTACTTCTTCCAATGGTCGAAGTCGCGGAACATGAACGGCGCGCCGCCGATCGCCAGCGGCGGGTGCGTGCGCGCGGCGAACGCCTGGCCGGTGTAGATCACGTCCACCGTGCCGAGCGTCAGGCCCTGGTTGATGTCGGTCTCCTTGCCGAGCTGCGAGGCCGGGAAGACCTGCATCTCGTAGCGACCGTCGGTGCGCTTCTTGATTTCGTCGGCCGCCCACAGCGCCCACTTGTGGTACGGCTCGGAGGTTTCGTACACATGGGCAAACTTCAGCTTGGTCTGCGCCAGCACGGGGCCGCCGGCCAGCGCGGCGACCGCGGCGGCACACAGTGCGAGCAGGAACTTGCGCTTCATCGATGTCTCCTCGTTGCGCGTGAAGAAGCGGCGGCTCAGTCGGCCACCAACTGCACCTTGGTGCTGCGCGTGCGGTCGAGCGCGAGCTCGAAGGCCTCATGGGCGCGCGACAGCGGCAACTGCGCGGTGATGATCGGCCGCACGTCGGCACGCCGCGTGCGGATCGCCTGCACCGCCATGTCGAATTCGCGTTCGGCGCGGAAGGCCCCCACGTAGTCGAGCTCGCGCACCATCAGGCTGTTGCCCGGGAAGGCCACGCTCGCCGGCAGGGTGCCCACCTGCACCACCCGGCCGCCCCGTCGCACGGTGGCCAGGCAGGTGTCCAGCGCCGCGGGATGGCCCGCGGCCTCGATCGACACGTCGGCGGTGTCGGCCAGCGCCTTCAACGCGTCGCTGCCGCCGGCCACGCCTTCGTCGGCGCCGACGGTGCGCGCCATCTGCAGCGCGCGCTCGTTCAAGTCGCAGACGATCACCCGCGCGGCACCCGCCAGTCGGGCGGCGATCACGCTCATGCAGCCGATCGTGCCGCCGCCGGTGATGAACACCGTCTTGCCCAGCACGTCGCCGGCGCGGCGGATCGCATGAAGCCCGATCGACAGCGGTTCGGCGCAGGCGATTTCGCCGAGCGAGATGTCCGGCTCGTCGATCGGCGTCAGCTGCGGCTCGCCGATGACGATCGATTCACGGAACAGCCCCTGCGCATGCGGAAACACGCTCGCGCTGCCGAGGAAGAACATCGAGCGGCACAGGTTCAGTCGTCCGTCGCGGCAGTAGTCGCAGCGCCCGCAGGGGTGCGACGGGTTGATCGCCACCTTCTGACCTTCGTGCACCCGGGTGACGGCGGCGCCGGTCTCGACGACGATGCCCGAGGCCTCGTGGCCCGGCACCAGCGGCTCGCGAATCACGAAGGCGCCGACGCGGCCTTCGCTGAAGTAGTGCAGGTCCGAGCCGCAGATGCCGCCGGCGCCCAGGCGCAGCCGCACCTGGTGTGGCTGCAGCGGCGCCGTCGCCGCGGGTTCGACCCGCAGATCGCGCGCGCCGAGGATCGTGCACACCAGGGATGTCGCCATCATGCTGCCTGCCTTTCCGCGCGGCGCCGCGGCTCGGGCTCGACGGCCCAGGCGGCGGCGAATCGCTCCTGTGTCAGCTCCAGGTGCGCCTGCATCGCCGCGCGCGCGGCCGCGGCGTCGCCGGCGTCCACCGCGGCGGCGACCGCGCGGTGTTCGTCGGCGGCGATGCGCCAGCTGGCGCTGTCTTCGAAATGCCGGCCCAGGCGCTCGAACAGCGGGTTCTGGCGCTCGTCGTACAGCTCGGACACGACCCGCATCAGCGCGCCGTTGTCGCAGGCCTGTGCGACGCACAGGTGGAACATGCGGTCGCCGCGAATCGGCATCACGCCGCGCGCCAGATCGGCCTCCATCTGCACCACCGCCTCGCGCAGGCCGCGCGCGACGGCCGAACGCCGGCGGCTGCGGGCAGCGATGGCGGCCAGCTCGCCCTCGACCACCTGGCGGGCGCGAATGATCTCGAACGGTCCGAACGCCGCCTCGACACCACGCGCCGCGTCGCCCGGCTCGCGAGCGACGACATAGATGCCCGAGCCCATGCGCACCTCGACGAGGCCCTCGACTTCGAGCGCTATCACGGCCTCGCGCACCGTCGGCCGCGACACGCCCAGCTGCAGCGCCAGGTCACGCTCGGGCGGCAGGCGCGAACCGAGCGCGTAGTCGCCGGCGCGGATCCGGCTGCGCAGCAGGTCGGCGATCTGGCGATACAGGCGGCGCAGTTCGATCGATTGCGGAGACATCGGATGGACCGCGCACTGCGGCGCCGTCAAGTGGTCAGGCCAATTCCGCGCGCAGCATAGGCCAGACCTCTCGCGCAGCAGGCTGCGGGAAACCCGAAGTCATCGCTTCTCGTCATCGCAGCACCGCGCTCGCCTTCGCGGCCTCGATCAACGCCGCGGCATCCTCGGCAAGCAGGAAGCCCGCGGCCATCGCGCGTGCGCTCGCCGCGCGCACGCGCTCGACATAGCCATCATGCGAGCCATAGCGCTCCTCGAGCGAGGGCCGCGGGTCCTGCCCGGCCTGGCGTTCGGCGGCGGTGCGCGCGAACGGCAGCATGCCGCCGACGTAGTTGCAGATCTGGCCCTGGTGAAACGGCCGTTCGCCGCCGGCGGTGATGTTCCAGCCGAGGTAGGTGCCCAGCGGCGCGTCGAGCAGCACCACCGGCACGCCGCCGAGCTCGTTGCCGTCGGCATCGACCTTGGGCGCGAGCATCGGCAGCACCTGCTTGATGCGCGGCGGCGCGAGCGACGCGATGCCGGAGCCGTCGCGCGCGTTGAACTGCGGGCCCCAGTCGTAGTCGTGCACCGGCATGATGAAGTCCGGCTCGGGCACTGTGGCGCGCAGACCTGGCAGCGTGGGAAAGCCGATCGCGGCCTTGTCGCGCGCGCGCCAGCGTGCCGTCGGCAAGCCGTCGGGTAGCGGCTCGGCGGCGGCGGCCTGCCCTTCATGACCCATTGCGGAAATGCACGCGCAGCGCATTGACGGTCTGCGTGTGCGGCACCGGGTTGGCCGGCAGCAGGCCGACGCCGAAGTTGTTGCCCGGGCACTGCGGGCCGCTCCGGGGCAGGCCCACGCCGGGCAGGCTGGTATCGAATCCGCCGGCGCCGCCGCCGTGGGTGGAGCTGGCGATGTAGTAGCGCCGCACGGTGTCGGGCAGCGGCAGGTCGGCCCTGCCATCGGTGCCCACCCATTCAGGCGTGAGCTTCAGCGCCCACACCTCGGCCGAGCCGAAGTGCTCGATCACCTTCGGGCAGGTCTTGCTGGCGGTGCAGCGGTCCAGGATGCCGGCGGCCGGCCGCCGCGCACCGGGTCGGGATGCGGCAGCCACCACTGCGGCCCTTCGCTGCCGGCCTGGTAGAGCTCGAGCACGCCGTCGGGCTGGGCCCAGCGGAAGTTCAGCGCGATGCGCCGGCCGGCGATGATCGGCCACATGCCGTCGTGCACGGGCTTGCCGTCCTCGGCCTGGTTGAAGCCCAGGTGCAGCCAGCCGCGCAGGAAGTTGCCCGACTGCGAGATGCCGCGCGTGATGCTGTGCGTCACCTGCCGGGCGATCGGGTTGGGCGTGCCGCGCGTCGTCGGCCTGCGCGTGCTTGAAGAACGCGCCGACGTCGCGCCACGCGGCGAAGCCGATGCCGAGCACGTAAGGGTCCGCGGCCGTGAACACCACCTGGTACAGGCGCTTCGCGTCGAAGCCGTTCTTCAGGCAGATCTGCGTGGGGTCGGGCGTGCCCGGGAACGGATGGTTCGCATCGCAGCGGGCCCAGGCCCAGTCGGTCGGCGCGCACCACCACCTCGTCGGTGACCTCGCCGCGCTGGTTCTCGCCGCCGCGCGACACCAGCGTCGACTTCGCGCGTGTCCAGGCTCATCGGCTTGTACGGCACCGGATTGGTCTGCACCAGCAGCGGCTGCGAGTCGGGCCCCGCGCGGTTGACGATGCGGCCGAACACGTCGCCGGTGATCGGCGCGCCGCCGGGTCCGCGGGCCACCGGCACCTGCAGGAACTGCATGCCCGCCACCGACGCCCGGGGTCGCACGGCGGTGGCGCCGGCGTTGTCGCCCTGCCAGGCGCTGGCGAGCATGATGTCGCCGAGCGCGCGCTCCTGCGCTGCGAACGGGAATACGCGGCCGCGGTTGGGCACGTCGTGCCACAGCAAGCCGCTGGCCCTGGCCGGATCCATCGGCTTGATGATCACGAACGACGCGACGTAGCGCACCTTGCCGTCGGCGTCTTTCGCGAGCTCGATGTCCTGGATGATCGCATTGCCCGGCAGCCTGGGGTCGAGCTCGCCGAAGGCGCGGCCCGCGACCTGTTCGTAGGCGATGGCCGGCGGCGCGCTGCCCGCCGGCACCGCCTGGGCGAATCTCGTCGATGACGATGCGCGTCACCCGCGCATGGCCGGTCGCACACAGCGCAACGGCCCACACGGCCGCGATCCACCTGCGTCGGTTCATCGTCGTCATGGGTCGCCCATCGAAGGTGAAGATCGGGTGACGCTAAGGCAACTCCGACGCGCTGGCTAGTCGTGTCTGCCAGGGTTTCGATGCCGGCGACTGGCGCCGCGTCGATGCGCGAGCTAGTAGTGGATGCCGCGCGGCGCGCCGCCGCCGGCTGAGATGACGTCGCCGTTGATCGCCCGCGCGCGCGGCGAACACAGGAACGCCACCACGTCGGCCACTTCGCTCGGCATCCACCAGGTGCCGGATCGAATTGCCCGCGGCCATCTGCTCCTCCACCGCCTGCGTCGAGATGCCTTGCGCCGCGCGCACGTGCCGCCACCAGCGGCGCGGTGCGCTCGGTGCGCGTGAGGCCGGGGTGCACCACGTTCACGTTGATGCCGAAGGGGCCGAGCTCGTCGGCCAGGTTTTTGGTCAGCGCGGCCACCGCGATGTTGCGCATGCTGCCCACCGCATTGCCGGTCTGCCGCGCGGCCAGGCCGCTGATGTTGACGATGCGGCCCCAGCCCCGGGCGCGCATGCCCTCGGCAACCTCGCGTGCGCAGCGCACGTAGCCCATCACCTTGGTGTCCATCTCAGCGTGGAAGTACTCGCCGGTGATCTCGCCCAACTGCGGCGGCGCGGCGAAGCCCGCCGGCTCGGCCGCAGCGTTGACGAGCATGTCGATCGTGCCGCCCAGCTGCCGCACCGCGTCGGCGACGGCCTCGCGCACCTGCTCGTCGCGCCGGGTGTCGGCGCACACGCCGATCACGCGACGGCCCGACTCGGCCGACAGCTCGGCCGCGGCGGCGGTGAGTGCCGGCTGGTGGCGCGCCAGCAGCGCGACATCGGCGCCCTCGAGCGCCAGCGCACGTGCGATGGCCTTGCCGATGCCGCGGCTGCCGCCGGTGACGAGTGCGCGCTTGCCCTTCAGCTGCAGATCCATGCAAAAAGGTCCTTCGTGTGTCGGCGCATCTTAGCCAGTCGCTGCGGCGGCAGCATCGGCATCGCGCGAGCACGCCGATTGACGCGAAGCAAGTCGCCGCGATCCCCGTTCAGATTCCCTTCAGCCGAAACGGGTCTACTCGGGATCTTGGCTTCCAACGTCATCCGACTCATCAGGGTCGCCGCGAGCAGCGGGCGGCAATTGGCATTCGCGGCGTGCGTGCTGTGCACCAGTGCGTTCGCACTGGCGCAGTCGGACGCGCCGCCGCTGCCGTCGTTCGCCGAGCTGGAGGCGCAGGGCGCCAGGATCGGCGAGATCCGCATCGCCGCCCGCGACATCTTCGACCTCAGCGACCCGCAGGAAGACAAGCTGCTGTTCCGCTGGGCGAACAAGCTGCACATCGGCACACGCCCGGGCGTGATCGAGCGCGCGTTGCTGTTCAACCGCGGCGAGCCGGTATCGGTGCGCCTGATCGAGGAAACCGAGCGCCTGCTGCGCACCAACCGCTACCTGTACGACGTGCGCATCCGACCGGTCGCCGTGCACGACGGCCTGGTCGACATCGAGGTGGAGACGCGCGACACCTGGTCGCTCGACCCGGGTGCCAGCGTCGGGCGCTCGGGCGGGACGAACTCCAGCGGCATCAACCTGCACGAATACAACCTGCTCGGCAGCGGCGTCGCGGTGAGTTTCGGCCGCTCGAAGAACGTCGACCGGACGAGCAACGAATTCGAGATCGCGAACGAGCGCGCGTTCGGCGGCTGGACGTCGCTGCGTTACAGCCACGCCAACAACAGCGACGGCCGGCGCGAGGCGGCCTCGATCGCACAGCCGTTCTACGCGCTCGATGCGCGCTGGGCGGCTGGCGTGTCGGCGTCGCGCGACGACCGCATCGAATCGATCTACAGGGCCGGCGTCGTGGACAGCCAGTTTCGCCACCGGTCGAACACGGCGGAGGTCTTCGGCGGTCTTTCCGCCGGGCGGGTCGACGGCTGGGTGCAGCGTTATTCGATCGGCCTGTCGCAACAGGACGACACCTACGCGCTCGAACCGGGGCTGGTCGCGCCGGCGCAGCTGCCCGCCGACCAGAAGCTGGTGGCGCCGTTCGTCCGCTACGAGATCATCGAAGATCGCTACCAGGTGCTGCGCAACCGCAACCAGATCGAGCGCCCCGAAACCTTTGCGCTGGGTCTGGCGTCGACGGTGCAGCTCGGCCGCGCGAGCACGGGCCTCGGCTCGACGCTGAACGCGTGGCTGTACTCCGGCTCGATCAGCCGCGGCTTCGAGCCGGCGCCCGGGCACACGCTCACGGCCTCGGCCGGCCTCAGTGGCCAGTACGCGCTCGGCACGGTGCGACGCCAGCAGCTCGGTGCCAAGCTGCAGTACTACCTGCCACAGAACGATCACTGGCTGTTCTACGCCGCCGTCGCGGGTGATCGGCTCACCCACCCCGGCGTGAACGACGAACTGGTGCTCGGCGGCGACAACGGCATGCGCGGCTACCCGCTGCGCTATCAGAGCGGGCATCGGCGCGCGCTGTTCACGATCGAGGAGCGCGCCTACAGCGACCTGTATCTGTTTCGCCTGTTCCGGGTCGGCGGCGCGGCGTTCGTCGACGTCGGCCGAGCCTGGGGCGGGGACACCACCAACACGCTCAAACCGGGCTGGCTGAGCGACGCCGGTTTCGGACTGCGCATCTTCTCCGTGCGCTCGGCGTTCAGCAACGTGCTGCACCTGGACGTCGCGTTTCCGATCGATCCCGACGTCAACGTGAAGAAGGTGCAGTTCCTGGTCAAGACGAGAGCCAGTTTCTAGCGCGCGCGGCGCACCGCCAGCCAGTTGGTCAGCGTGGCCGCGGCCGACAGCAGCACGCAGCCCCAGATCACCAGCGTGTAGCTGCCGCTGCGGTCGAACACCCAGCCTGCCAGCCACGGCCCGGCCAGGTTGCCGAAGGCAGCGCCGGTGTACAGCGTGCCGATGATCGAGGCCACCGCGCGCGCGCCGAACAGGTCCATCGCCAGCGCCGGCAGCAGCGAGACGATGCCGCCGTAGCTCAAGCCCACGCAGACGGCAAACGCGGCCAGCATCGCGTAGCCGCCTGCGGCCCCCGCCCACAGCAGGAACGAGGCGCCGAGCGCCGCCTGCATCACGATCAGCGTCAGCGGCCGGCCGAGCCGGTCGGCCAATGCGCCGATCACGAAACGGCCGGTCAGGCTGCCGATGCCGATCAGGCCGACCAACCCGACGGCCTGCGCATCGGCGATGCCGGCGTCGCGTGCGGCGGCGGACACGTGCGCGAACGGGATGAACATGCTCGGCGCGGCCAGCACCGCGGTGGCGTACATCCAGCGAAACGCCGGCGTGCGCAGCGCCTCGCGCAGCGTGGCGCCGGCCACCGCGCGCCCGGCCACCGCGGTGGCGGCTGGCGCGCGGCGCATCAGCGCGGCGGCGCCAAGCCCCAGCACCAGCACGCCGAGTGCCAGCGAGCGCAACGCGCCGCGCCACTGCAGCCCGGCAATGGCCCAGGCCGCGAGCAACGGCACGACCAGGGTGCCGGCGCCGATGCCGGCGCTCGCCAGCCCCGCGGCCAGCCCGCGCCGGCGCGTGAACCACGGCTGCACGCAGGCGATCGACGGCGTGTAGACCAGCGCGATGCCCACCCCCACGCCGACGCCGTAGGCCAGCGTCACCTCGGTCATCGTGCGCGCGACGCTGCTGCCCAGCAGGCCGAGTGCGATGCAGGCCATGCCGGCGCTCGACACGCGGCCCGGCCCGAAACGATCGGCCAGCATGCCGCCGAACGCGCCGAGCACGAAGTACAGCAGCCCCGACAGGCCGAACACCAGCGACACCTGCGCGCGCTGGGCCTTGAATTCGGTGGCGAACGACTCGAAGAAGGCCGCGAACGAGTAGGCGACGCCGAAGATCACCGCCAGGCTGGCGAAGGTGGCCCAGACCACCACCCAGCCGTAGCGCGGTTCCTCTTCAGCGGCGGCTGCCGTCGCGGCCGTCACGCTCGCGCTACTTGGGCGTGGCGCGCGCCGTGGTGTACAGCTCGGTCAGCGGCACCACGCGGCCGTGCAGCGGCGCGATGCGCTCCACCGGCAGCTTCAGGCGCTCGATGTTGGCGATCAGGTTCACGTTGTTGGCGTTCGGCACCGCCGGCGGCGGCGTGTTGGGCGCCAGCGGCGTGTACGCGTCGGCCTGGATCAGGATCTTCTCTGCCGGCAGGTGCACCATCAGGAAGGTGTCGGTGTGCACGCTGTCGGTGATGCGGTGGATGTCGATCGTGCGCGAGCCATCGGTCAGCGTGGCCTTGTCGCCCACCGGCATGAAGCTCGCCTTCTTGCCCGATTGCGCGAGCCGGTCCGGCGCGATGCGATTCGGCGTCGCGAAGGCGCGTTCGAAGTACGGCAGGTTGGCCGCCTGCGTGACGACGGTGGCGCCCTCGGCCACCGCGGTGCGCAGGCCGCCGGCATGGTCGAAGTGGTGGTGCGAGTTGACCACGAAGCGGATCGGCTTGCCCGGCGCCAGCGCCTTCACCGCATCGATCACCGGGCCGGCGCGGCCGTCGTTGAGCGGCGACTCCACCAGCACCAGGTGGTCCTTCATCTCGATCGCCACGCTGTTGTGCGAGCCGCCGCCGACGAACCACACGCCGTCGGCGATCTTCTCGGTGGCGGCTCGTTCGGTGTAGTTGCGCAACAGCTCCGGCGCGACGATGTCGACCGACGCGTTGGGCTCGACCTCGCGCACCGTGACGTCGAGCACCGGAAACCCGGCCATCGACTGCTCGATGCGGCCCGGGAACTTGACGCCGCCGAAGCTCTTGTAGTCCGAATAACGTGTGACCACGTCGACCTCGCCGAGCACCGCGTCGGGGGCGCGCGACTCGACGCGTTGCACCAGCGCGTCGGCGCCGACGATCACGGTGGCGTTGAAGCGCCCGGGCTCGGCGAAGCTGAGCGCCGTGCTGCCGTCGCTGCGCGCCGCGGCGCTGGCGTTGTTGCGCTGCGCCGCCTTCAGCGCGCCGTGCGGCGTGATCCACAGCTGGTGCACGCGATCGGCGACGAAACGCGGGCCCGGCACCGGGCCGCCGGCCACTGGTTCCAGGCCATTGTGCCGCTGACGTACTGATCGTTGCGTTGCTGCCCCTGCAGCGGATAGCCGCCACCGCCCTGGGGCTCGGCCCGGCTGAGCGTGATCTCCTCGCGCATCGAGCCGGTGTCGTAGTTGATGCTGCGCGCCATCGCGTGCACGGTGATCCGGGGCCACGCCGTGCCGGGCACGAAGGCCTGGCCGAAGGTGTAGCCGGTGCCCTCGGCGGTGTAGCGGATCGACTTCAGGCTGCCGGCGCCCATGGCGTCATTGGCGCGCTTGAGCGTCGCGCCCGCGTCGGCGCCGGGTGTGGCGCAGGCGGCCAGCAGCACGGCCGCCAGCGCCGCGGCGCCGCAGACACCGAGTGCCATGCGCCGATCCGTGGGTATTGACTTCTGCATCGGTGTCTCCTGAGTGTGTGACACGCGCAATCGACGCGCGCCCGCGTATACGTCCGGAGGCGCTGGTTTGTTCCGCCACCCCAGCCTTTGCTGTCAGCCGCGCCCGACGAACGGCATCTTGGTGGCCATCACCGTCATGAACAGCACGTTGCTGTCCAGCGGCAGGTTGGCCATCGTCAGCAGCGCGTCGGACACCGACTTCAGCGGCATGCGCGGTTCGGGACGGGTGCTGCCGTCGGCCTGCGCCACGCCATTGACCATGCGCTCGGTCATCTCGCTGGCGGCGTTGCCGATGTCGAGCTGGCCAACTGCGATGTCGTGGGCGCGACCGTCCAGCGCGGCGGTGCGCGTCAGCCCGGACACCGCGTGCTTCGTGGCGGTGTAGGCGATCGACATCGGGCGCGGCGCGTAGGCCGAGATCGAGCCGTTGTTGATGATGCGCCCGCCGCGCGGCTGCTGCGTCTTCATCAGCCGGAAGGCCTGCTGCAGGCACAGGAACGAGCCGGTCAGGTTGGTGTCGACCACGGCCTGCCACTTCTCGACCGGCAGCTCGTCGATCGGCACCGCCGGCGCGCCCATGCCGGCGTTGTTGAACAGCAGGTCGAGGCGGCCGAAGCGCGACTTCACGGTGGCGAACAGCGCCGCCACCGAATCGGCCTTGCCGACGTCGGCGCTCACCGCGACGGCCCGGTCGGCGATGTCGCTCCACGGATCGCCGGCCGCGGCGATGGCCTTTTGCAGCGCATCCTGCCGGCGGCCGGCGAATGCCACGCGCCAGCCGTCGGCCACCAGGGCCTGCGCGCAGGCCGCGCCGATGCCGCTGCCCGCGCCGGTGACGACCGCAATGCGGTTGTGGGGATTCTTGCCTGAGGCGTTCATCGCAATGTCTCCTGCTCGTTGAACGCGCGAGTGTGCCAGCCCCCAGCCCGGCCTGCAGGCCGGGCTGTTCGTGCGGGCACCCGGCATGCAGGCAGCGCTGTTCGTGCGGGCACCCGGCCTGCAGGCCGGGCTGTTCGTGCCAGCCACCGAGTGCGGGGTAACCGCGGTCTGGCAGAGCCCGGAACGCCGGCCCGTCAGATCGGCTGGGGCACCGCCATGCCGCGCATCAACAGTCGCTCGATCAGCTCGCGCACACTGCGGATCTGCGCGCCGAACGGCAGCGCGCCGGCGCCGCGGAAGAACAGGCCCATCTTCACGTCGCCGCGCAATGCAGCGCCGAGCTGGTGGTCGATGCAGAACTGGCCCCAGTCCTTCAGGCCGTCGCGCAGGCCGCATTGCGCCAGGCAGTCGAAGGCCTGCGCACAGCGGGCGCGCGCATGCGCCACCGCCTGCAGCTTGGGTTCGAGCTTCAGGTAACCCTTCAGCCATGCGGTGGCCACGGCACGCGCCGGCAGTCCGGCCACGCTGGTGAACTCGACGATGTCTTCGTCGCGGGCCTCGGCCAGCACGCGCTTGAAGGCTTCGTGCGCGTCGCATTCGGTGGTGGTCGCAAACGGCGTGCCGAGCTGCACCGCGCTTCCGCCGAGCGACTGCACGTGCGCGATGTCTTCGCAGCGGCGGATGCCGCCGGCGGCGATGATCGGCACCTCGCGCTCGATGCCGGCCTTGCGCAGGAATTCGATCGATTCGGGGATCGCGCGCTCGAAATCGAAGCGCGGATCGTTCAGGTCGGCGATGCGCGCTGCGCCGAGGTGGCCGCCGGCCAGGCGCGGATGTTCGATCACGATCGCGTCGGGCAGGCGCTTCTTGCGCTCCCACTTGCGCACCAGCAGCGCGACACCGCGCGAGTCGCTGAGGATCGGTGCCAGCAGCGCCTTCGGGTGGTCGGCGGCCAGGTCGGGCAGGTCCAGCGGCAACCCGGCGCCCACCACCACCATGTCGACACCGGCTTCGAGCGCACGCTTGACGTTGGCGGCATAGTCGCTCACCGCGCGCATCACGTTCATCGCGATCAGGCCCAGCCCGCCGGCGGCTTCGCGCGCGGCCTTGACCTCGCGGTCCATTGCCTCCAGGTTGGCAGCATCGATCACGACCTTGCTCTGCGCCTCGCCGCCGCAGCGCTTGGTCAGGTATTCGGTGCGCTCCATCAGGTCGGGGTGGTGGCGCCGCAGGTCCACCGAGCTGAGGGTGCCGACGCCGCCCAGCGCGGCCACCGCGCCGGCCAGCCGATGCGCCGACACGCCCACGCCCATGCCACCCTGCACGATCGGCAACAGGCGGCGGCCAGCCAGGATCAGCGGCGCGAGGCCGCTGGCGGCAAGCAGGGGCAACAGATCCGGCGAGATGCCGGCCGGTCCGGTTGGCGATCGGAGTGCATCGGGCGCGGCAGCGGCGAGCCGCCGGCGGTAGCAACAGCAGCGCGCACGCGTAGCCGGCGCATTGGCGAGGCCAGCCTTAACGCTCGATCAATTTCCGACCGCGTCTGCCACCGGCGCGAGGCATGCAATAGCATCGGCGCTGTGACAAACGCAGACCACCCGAAGGAGGCAGCCATGAGCCGACATTTCGCATCGCGGTGATCCCTGGCGACGGCATCGGCAAGGAGGTGATGCCCGAGGGCGTGCGCGTGCTCGACGCGGCGGCCAGGCGCTTCAAGCTGCAGCTGCACTGGAAGCCGATCGAATGGGCCAGCTGCGACTGGTACGCCAAGACCGGGCAGATGATGCCCGACGACTGGCAGGCGCAGCTGGAGGGCATGGACGCGCTCTTCTTCGGCGCGGTGGGCTGGCCCGACCACGGTGCCCGACCATGTGTCGCTGTGGGGCTCGCTGATCAAGTTCCGCCGCGACTTCGACCAGTACATCAACCTGCGCCCGGCGCGGCTGTTCGACGGCGTGCCGTGCCCGCTTGGCCGGCCGCAAGCCCGGCGACATCGACATGATGATCGTGCGCGAGAACACCGAGGGCGAGTACTCGGCGATGGGCGGCGTGATGTTCCCCGGCACCGAGCGCGAGTTCGTCTCGCAGGACCTCGATCTTCAGCCGCATCGGCAGCGAGCGGCTGCTGAAGTTCGCGTTCGACCTCGCGCGCACGCGGCCGCGCAAGCACGTGACGCTGGCCACCAAGAGCAACGGCATCTCGATCTGCGATGCCGTGGTGGGACGAGCGCTGCGTCGAGATGGCCGCCAAGTACCCCGACATCACCTGGGACAAGCAGCACATCGACATCCTGAGCGCGCGCTTCGTGATGCAGCCGCAGCGCTTCGACGTGGTGGCGGCCACCAACCTGTTCGGCGACATCCTGTCCGACCTGGGGCCGGCGTGCACCGGCACGATCGGCATCGCGCCGAGCGCGAACATGAACCCGGAGCGCAAGTTCCCGAGCCTGTTCGAGCCGGTGCACGGCTCGGCGCCCGACATCTACGGCAAGAACATCGCCAACCCGGTGGGCCAGATCTGGGCCGGCGCGATGATGCTGGACTTCCTGGCGCGCAGCGAGGGCGCGGGCAAGGCGGCGCACGACGCGATCCTGCGCGCGATCGAACAGGTGCTGCGCGACGGGCCGCGCACGCCGGATCTCGGCGGCACCGCGTCGACCACCGAGCTCGGCAAGGCGGTGGCGCAGCGGGTGGCCGACGGCGCGTGAGGACGAGGACGACCCACGCCGCTCAGCGCTTGATCCACACCCACCACAGCACCAGCATCACCGCGATCACGCGCAGCATCACGCCCTGCGCATCCGCGCGTGCGTCGCCGGTGTCCGCGCGCCAGAACCGCTCGAGCATGCCCAGGCCGGTGTCGCGCCAGGTGCGAGGCGGCCGTGGTTCGCGCTTGCGATACGGCCGCGCGGCCTGCTCGGCCTGGTGCAGCCGGGTTTCGATGGCGCCCAGAAGCGGCGAAATATCCAGCAGCGACGGCGCCACGACGGCGTGCCCACACTGCGGACATGCCACCTCGCGGCTCGGGTCCAGGGCCTGGCCGCAGCCGCGGCACTCCCAGGCCAGCGGCACGCCATCCGGCGCGGGCGAGCCTCCGTCGTCGCCGGGGCGGCGCAACAGCGCATGCGCCAGGCGCGGCAGGTCGATCACCATCAACGGGCTGGCGCAATAGCTGCACGCATCGCTCTGCCCTTCGGCGCGCGCGCCGCAGTTGAAGCAGAACAGCACGCGCTTCTCCTCGGCCAGCGCGCGCCGCTCCGGCGGCAGCAGCGGCCGCACCAGGCCACGCTCGGCGAGCACGCCGCTGTGGCTGTGCACGTGGCCGTGGTGTTGCGGGCACTCGAGCGCCGGGAAGTGACCGAAGCGCGTCTGGTTGTGCACCGGCTTCAGCGCGGCGCGGCATTCCGGGCAGGCCAGCGTGGCGGGTCGTTGTGTGGCGGGCTCACCGGTGGCGCCGCGCTGCAGCTCGCGCAGCAGATCGCACCCAGCCCAACCCCGAGAGCTCCACCGATTCCAGTGCATCGAACCACACCAGCCGGCAGGCCGGGCAATGGTCCACCACCACCGGGCGCGGGCCGTGGCCCTGCAGCGTGAGGTGCGCCATCGATCTGCGTGCATTGCGGGCACGCGCGCAGCAGCTGGGTGGGGGCCTCGATCACGGCATCGATTGTGGCCGCATCGATCGCGCCGGGCGGCGTGAATCCGCCACGCGCACCCGGCCGGCGAGCGCGCACCGTGAAAGACAATGCCCGCATGTCAGATGAACAGGTCGATTGCGTCGTGGTCGGCGCCGGCGTCGTCGGCCTGGCCGTCGCCCGCGCGCTGGCCCAGGCCGGCCGCGAGGTGATCATCCTCGAGGCCGAGAACGCCTTCGGCACCGCCACCAGCGCGCGCAACAGCGAGGTCATCCACGCCGGCATCTACTACCCCACTGGCTCGGTGCAGTGCGTCGCTGTGCGTGCGCGGCAAGGCGCATGCTCTACGACTTCTGCGCCGCGCACCAGGTGGCGCACCGGCGCTGCGGCAAGCTGATCGTCGCGCAGACGGACGCCGAGGTGGCGCAGCTGAACGTGATCCGCGAACGCGCGCTGGCCAACGGCGTGCGCGACCTGCGTCTGGCTCACCGAGGCGCAGGCCCGCACCATGGAGCCGCAGCTGCAATGCATCGCCGCGCTGCTGTCGCCGTCCACCGGCATCATCGACAGCCACGGGCTGATGCTCGCGCTGCTGGGCGACGCCGAGCGCCATGGCGCGATGCTGGCGCTGCGCTCGCCGGTCGAGCGCGCCACGGTCGTGGACGGCGGCATCGAGCTGCAGGTGGGCGGCGACAGCGCGACGACGCTGCGCGCCAACGCGGTGGTCAACAGCGCCGGGCACGGCGCGCCGGTGCTGGCGGCGGCGACCGTCGGGCTGGCGCGCGAGCACGTGCCGCCGCGCTACTTCGCCAAGGGCTGCTACTTCACGCTTGACCGGCGCGCTCACCGTTCACGCGCCTGGTCTATCCGGCACCCGGCGAGTCCAGCCACCTCGGCGTGCACCTCACGCTCGATCTTGGCGGCCAGGCGCGTTTCGGCCCGAGCTTTCGCTGGGTCGACGACATCGACTACTCGATCGACCAGCGCGAGGCCGACGCACTTCTACCGCGAGGTGCGCCGCTACTGGCCGGGCCTGAAGGACGGGTCGCTGCAGCCCGGCTACACCGGCGTGCGGCCGAAGATCCGCGGCCCGGGCGAGCCGGCGCAGGACTTCCGCATCGACGGGCCGGCGCAGCACGGCGTGCCGGGGCTGGTGAACCTGTTCGGCATCGAGTCGCCCGGGTTGACCGCGTCACTGGCCATCGCGCAGACGTGCTGACGCAGACGCCGTAGGCGCTTCGTTTCGAATTGTGACCAGTGCGGTCTCGGTGCCGTTCGCCGGGGGCCGAAATCCAATTGGTTCGTGCCGTGAACCCTGGAGCAGCCCGTGAACGCGCCGGCCCGCGACGACTCGTTCTCGACCGCCAATCAGCACGCGCTGGCGACGATTCTGGAGGCGAGCCAGACCAAGAGCATCATCGCCTCGCGCGACATCTTCGACATCTCGGGCATCAAGCTGTGGGCTCGCGACCAGCCGGTGTCGAGCGCGCTGCAGCGCAAGCTGCTCGATCGCCAGCTGCGCAACCCGCTCGAGACCTGCCTGCTGGCCGAAGACGGCGTCACGCCGCAATCGCTGGTGCGGCCACCGAAGCCCTGCTCGACGCGACACCCGCTGGCCGCTGCTGCGGCCGCACGCCGCCCGGCTGATGAGCGAAGCTGCCGCACCTGCCGTTGCACTCGGTGGCGCAACTGCTGCTGACGCGGGCCAGGCCTCCCGCCCCGAATCGTTCGACCATGCCGTGCAGGCGATGGCGCTGTGCGGTGCGCTGATGATCGCCCATGGCGGCACGACCGCAGAGCTGCGCCTGGCGATGTTGTGCGGTCTGCTGCACGACCTGGGCGAGATGTACATCGACCCGCGCTACGGCGAGGCCGATGCCGACCGCAGCCTCGACTTCGTCAGCTACCAGCACTGGTGGTGCACCCGCACGTGGGCCGGCTGCTGCTGCAGCCCAGCTGACCGAACTACCCGGCGGCGCTGGCGCGTGCCGTCGCCGAACACCACGAACGGCTCGACGGCTCGGGCTATCCGCACGGCCTGCAGCGCGACGGCGTCTCGGCGCTGGGCCGCTTGCTGGCGGTGCCGAGTCGCGCTCGGCCGTGCTGCGCGGCGAGCGCCCGCACCTGGCCCGCGCCAGCGTGGCGCTGCGCGTGGTGCCCGGTGAGTTCGACCTCGGCTGGGTTGGCCCCATCGCCGATGCGGCGCGCACGCTAGCCCGCGCTGCAGGCGGCCTCGACCTTGACGAAGTGCAAGCGCGCCTGGCCCGGCTCGATGCCGCACTGCAGGCCGCGCACGACAGTGCCACCGTGCTGGCCCGCGAGCGCCGACATCGCCGGCCTTGAAGGACGCCATCACCCTGGCGCTGCACCTGCTGGACCGCCTGCGCACCGGCTGGTACTGCCAGCGGCTTGTGGAGCGCCGAGGCGGTGGCCGCCAAGAACGCGGCCGAAGTCGAGTCGGCTCGAGAGACGAGCTCTTCTTCCGGTTGCGCTCGATCGAGCGCGCCGCGCTGCTGCGCGCGGGCGACCTGGCGCCGCACGATGCGGACGAGCTCAATCAGTTCTGCGACGGGCTGAAGAGCGTGGCGCCGTAGCGGACCCGAAGGGGCGCTCGCGCCCCGGCGTGCAGATGCCGCACGTCGCTGACGTGCATCCGGCCGCCGCAGGCGCGCCGGCAATGCTCGAACGCTCAAGCTGCATCGGCCTGTTGCGCGCGTTCGAGTCAACCGCTGGTGCAGCCTGCTCGCGTGTTCGTGGTTCACCGCGCCCCCTGGCACACGCCCGGCCACGATGTCGGCCACCTGGCGCGCCGTTTCCATCGCCTGGTGTTCGATCGCCGGCGGCGTCAGCCCGCCGATGTGCGGCGTGGCGATGACCCGCGGGTGGCGCGCCAGCGTCGGCGCTGGGCATCTGGTCGGGCGCGCGGCCGACGTCGAGCGCGCAGCCGGCCGAGGCGGCCGCTGTCCAGCGCCTGCAGCAAGCGCCGCCTCGTCGACCAGGTTGCCGCGCGAGGCATTGATGAAGAAGGCGCCGGGCTTCATCGCCGCGAAGGCCGCGGCGTTCATCAGGTTCTCGGTCTGCGGGTGTGGCGGCGGCGAGGCAGACGACGTAGTCGGACTCGGCCAGCAGCGTCGGCCAGCGTCACCTGCTGCAGTGCCGGGCTTCGCACGCGCGTCGTGCGGGTCGTTCACCAGCACGCGCATGCCGAAGGCCAGCGCCAGATCGGCCAGGTGGCGCCGATCTGGCCGAAGCCGACGATGCCGAGCGTCGCGCCGCGCAGTTCGCGCCCCATGACGCGGCGTCGGCTGCGCGGCCGGCGTGGTAGTCGAGCACCGGACGCGCTGATGTGGCGGCTCAGGTCGATCATCACGCCGACGATCCACTCCGACACCGAGGCCATGAAGCCGGCGCTGGCCTGCGTGACCAGGATGCCGTGCGCGCTGGCCGCGGCCACATCGATGTTGCGGATGTCGACCGCGCAGCGGCACAACGCCACCAGCTGCGGCAGCCGCGCCAGCAATCCGGCGCTCGCCTTCGGCGCGCCGGTCGCTGACGATGATGTCGCAGCCCTACGCGGCCGCGGCCAGCGTGTCGGCGTTCCACGGCGCTTCGTCGGGTTGCAGTGCACGTCGGCCACGGCCTCGCAACGCGGCCAGCGCGCGCGGGCCGTAGTAGTTGGCCAGCGCGCTCGGGCTGTGGGTGACGAAGACGCTGGCGCGCTTCATGGCCGCGCACCTGCCGGCGCGCGCGGCGCGGCCACCGACTCGCGCTCGACCAGGTCGGCTTGAACAGGAACTCGGCCGGCGCGATCGACGGATCGGCCAGACGCCCGATCACGCGCTCGACGATGGTGCGCGCCATCTCTGGCACCGGCAGGCGCACGGTGGTCAGCCCGGGGCTGGTCAGCGACGACAGGAACAGTCCGTCCATGCCGACCACCGACACGTCGCCCGGCACCACGAGGCCGGCCTCGCGAAAACCCGCCAGCAGGCCGAAGGCCAGCATGTCGTTCACCGCGACGATGCCGGTCGGGCGCCGCGGCTCGCGGCGATGCGCGCGGCCAGCACGCGGCCGACGTCGGCCATCTCCGAGTCGCCGTATTCGGATTGCGGTCGCTCCGTCGATCACGGTGGCCGCACACGCGGCCCGGCGTGCTCGGCCGCCGCTCGAAAGCCGCGAATCTTCTCGCGGCGGCTCATCGTCTGACCGGTCGCGGTGACGAAGGCCAGGCGCCGATGGCCGTGCGCGATCAGGTGCGCCGCGGCCAGCCGCGCGGCCTCGAAGTTGTCGACCGACACGTGGTCGATCGCCGATGCGGCGCCGGGCGTTGCGCGGCGGTCGTAGCTGACCATCACCAGGCCGCGCCGCACCGCGGCTTCGAAGTGTTGCTCGTCCACCAGCGACGAGATGACGATCACGCCACGCACGCCGTGGGCCAGCAGGTCGTCGAAGAAGCCGGTCTCCTTCTCCCGGTTGCGGTAGGTGTTGCCGAGCATCACCCGGTGGCCATGGCGCTCCTGCGCCGAGGTTTCGATCTCGCGCGCGATGTTGCCGTACATCGGGTTGGCGATGCTGGGCACCAGCAGGCCGAGCATCGGCGTCTGCCCGGTCTTGAGCTGCTGCGCCGCACGATTGGGACGGAAATCCAGCGCCGCGATCGCCGCCTGACGCGCTGGAGCGTGTCCAGCGCATGCGGTCGATGCGGCCATTGAGCACGTTGGAGATCGTGCTCACCGAGACTCCGGCGTGGCGGGCGACATCCTGGATCGTGCTCACCGGTGAGCCTAGCCGAGGAAGTAGTGCGGAATCCACGACGACAGCCCCGGGAATGAGGATCACCAGCACCAGCACCAGCGTTTCCGCCAGCATGAACGTCCACACATGGCGGTTGGTCTCGTCGATACGGGCTCTTGGCGATGCCCGTCGTGACGAACAGCAGCGGCGCGGTCGGCGGCGACACCGCGCCGATCTGGTTGCAGATCACCATCACCAGGCCCATCTGGAACGGGTCGATGCCGTAGGCGCTTGCTGACCTGGACCGCCACCGGCGCGAAGATCAGCAGCACCACCAGCGAATCGACGAACGTGCCGAGCACGATCATCACGCCGCGACGATCAGCAGCACCATCGTCGGGTTCTGCGAGAACGAGGTGACGTACTTGACCGCGCCGTCGTTAACTCCAGGTACGCCAGCAGCCAGCCCGTCGCGCCCGACACCGCGATGACGCCCGACACCATCGTGGTCGTGATCGCCGCCTCGACCAGGATGTCGGGCAGCTCGCGCAGCCTGATCTTGCGGTAGAAGAAGCAGCCGAGCAGAACGCATAGAGGCAGGCGACGGCGCCGGCCTCGGTGGCGGTGAAGACGCCCGACAGGATGCCGCCGACGATGATCACCGGCGCCAGCAGCGCCGGCCACACCGTCGCGCACCGACCGCCACCGCGCGCACTCGAAGCGGCCGTGCACTTCGCGCAGCTCGGGGTAGTCGGGGTGATAGGTGTAGAGCTTGATCGTGGCCATCAGGAACAGACCGATCAGGATGCCGGGGATGATGCCGCCGAGGAACAGCCCGCCGATCGACACCTGGGCGATGGCGCCGTAGACCACCATCATCATGCTCGGCGGAATGATCGCGCCGATGGTGCCGGCGGTGGCGATCAGCGCGGCGGCGAAGCCGGGCTTGTAGCCGGACTGCTTCATGGTCGGGATCACGATCGACGCGATCGCCGAGGCGTCGGCCGTGGACGAGCCCGAGATGCCGGCGAAGATCATGCTGGCCACCACCGCGGCATGCGCGAGCCCGGCGCGCAAGTGGCCGACCAGCACGCGCGAGAAATCGACCAGCTGCTGGCTCATGCCGCCGGCCGACATCAGCGCGCCGGCGAGGATGAAGTACGGCAGCGCCAGCAGCGTGAACGAGTCGAGCTGCGCGAACATCTTCTGCGCGAACAGCGGCAGCACCAGGTCGGGCACCGCGGCCATGCCGACATAGCCGACCAGCGCGATGGACAGCAGGATCGGCACGCCCAGCAGCATCATGCCGAGCATCAGCGCGAGCAGGAACCAGATCATGCCGCGTCACCTCCGGCGGCAGGCCGCCAGCTCGCCGGCGATGCGCCGCAGCGGCCACCAGAGCAGATAGACGCCGCCGACCACCATGCCGTAGTACGGGTAGCTCATCGGCATCTCGAGACCGGGCGAGCCTGCAGTGCGCGACGCGCGCGACCATCGCAGCCCAGCACCATCAGCGACACCGCGAACGCCGGCCCAGGTCAGCTCGATCAGCAGGTTGAACGCCGTGCGCGGCCAGCGCGGCAGCAGGTCGCAGAAGGTCTCGATGTACAGGTGCGCGCCGCGCCGGTAGGCGATCGGGATGGCGAGGAAGACGAGCCAGATGTGGCCGAAGATCTGCACCTCCTCGCTCCAGCTCAGCGAGGAGTTGAGCACGAAGCGGTGGAAGACCTGCAGCAGCGCGATGCACGACGATGGCGAAGATCGCCGCGACCAGCACTCGGCGCGCGGTCGATCGTGCGAACAGTGCTTTCGCGCTGCGCGTGCACGCATGCGGCGGTCGCGACCGCGCGGACCGCTCGCTGGCCGCAGCGGTGCCCTTCGGGGGAGCGGCGAGCCGCTTCGGGGTGGTCATTGTTTGCGGATCTGCGCCAGCAGCGGCTCGGCGCCGAGTCCTTGGCCAGTCTCCTGCGCCGTGACGGCGGCCTTCTGCAGCGGGCCGACGTCGATGTCGACGACCTTCATGCCGAGCTTCTTCACCGCGGCCAGCGACTCGGCCTCCCGCTCGGGCGCCATCTCGCGCACCATATCGGCCGCCGCCTGGCGCCCTTCTGCATCACCGCCTGCTCGGCCGGGCTGAACTTCTTCCACTCGGCCAGCGAGAACACCAGCACGTCGGATCCATCAGGTGGCGCGTCAGCGCGATGCAGCAGGCCACCTCGTTGAACTTGAACGAGATGGTCGTCGCGGCGGTGTGCTCGTAGCCGTCGAGCACGCCGCTCTGCAGCGAGGTGTAGATCTCGCCGAAGTTCATCGGCGTGGCGTTGGCGCCCATGGCGTTGATCGCCGACGACGAACACCTTGGTCGGGATGGTGCGGATCTTCAGGCCCTTCAGGTCGGCCGCCGTCTTGATCTCCTTCTTGGCGGTGACCACGTTGCGGTAGCCCCAGCTACCGCCCAGGACAGCACCTTGAAGCCGACCTTCTCCATTTCGGCCTCGAGTTCCTTGCCGACCGGGCCGTCGAGCACGGCTTCGGCGTGGTCGTAGCCCTTCCACATGAAGGGCAGGCCGAGCACGCCGATGCGCTTGACGAAGTTGGCGTACTCGGCCGGGCCGCCGGTGGTGCCTGCTGGCGCCGCGCGCCCAGCCGCATGGCCTCGATCACCTCGCGCGACTGGCCGAGCGCGCTGGCCGGGAACATCTTGACCTCGACGCTGTCCGAGTTGGCGTTCACGTAGGTCATGAACTGGTGCGCCATCATCGTGTTGTCGACGCCCAGGTCGGCCGGGCCGGCGGTGTGGATGCGCACCAGCTTCTTCGCCGGTGCCTGCGCGGCGGCCGGCAGCACGGCCGCCAGCGCGATGACGAGCGCCGTCGCGGCGCGTTGGATGCGATGCATGGTGTCTCCTGTGATGTGGCGCCGAAGGTCCATGCGAAGGCCGGCGCCTGTTGGCCGCGGCTGCGGTAAACCGGTTTAGTAAAACGATACACCTCAGGCAGGCTGCCGGGCCCGGGGTTTGCCCGAGCCGCGCGGCGGCAGCCTCCGACACGGCTTGCGCCCCGTCAGAGCGGGCAGTGGATCGCAGGCGACAATGCGCCGATGCTTGCCGTCCTGCCTGCTGCCCTTCGTGGCGCCCTCTCCGGGCTCGCGCTCGGCCTGAACACGCTGATCGTCACCCTGCTGATGGTGCCGCCGGCGCTCGTCAAGCTGGTGCTGCCGTTCGCGGGCGCGCGCACGGTCTGCGACCGCGTGCTGAATGCCCTGGCCTCGCGCTGGGTCGCCATCAACGACGCCTGGATCGCCGCGGTGAACCCGCGCGCGGTGTGGACGTGCAGGGCGTGGACAGCCTGCACCCGCGCGGCTGGTACCTGGTGTCGAGCAACCACCAGAGCTGGGTCGACATCCTGGTGCTGCAGCGCATCTTCCACGGCCACATCCCGTTCCTGAAGTTCTTCCTCAAGGCCGAGCTGATCTGGGTGCCGGTGATCGGGCTGGCCTGGTGGGCGCTCGACTTCCCGTTCATGAAGCGCGGCAAGGGCCGCGGCGCGCGGCACAACGACCTGCAGACGACGCGCGAGGCCTGCGAGAAGTTCAAGCGCATCCCGACCTCGGTGATCAACTTCGTCGAGGGCACGCGCTTCACGCCGGCCAAGCATGCTGCGCAGTCCAGCCCCTACCGCCACCTGCTCAAGCCCAAGATCGGCGGGCTGGGCATCGCGCTGGCCACGATGGGCGAGCAATTCGAGGCGCTGCTCGACATCACCATCGTCTACCCGCACGGCGCGCCGACCTTCTGGGACCTGTTGCGCGGCGGCATCGATGCGGTCACCGTGCGCGTGCAGCAGCGCGAGATCCCTCCCGAGATGCTGGCCGGCGACCCGGTCGGCGACAAGGCCTACCGGCAGCGCGTCGGCGCCTGGGTCGAGCGCAGTGGGTCGAGAAGGACGCGCTGATCGACGCGCTGCTGAATCACGCTCGGACCTTGCCCGGCTAGCCTGCGCGATCGAGTGACCGCCGCGTTCGCACGGCCCGCCCTCGAGCGGGGCTGGCTGCCTGCGCACCGGAGGCTCACCGAGGGCGCGGCGCAGTGGATGAATCAGCGAACACGCGACACCGCGACCACACGGGGTGGTCGCCGGTGTCGCGCAACTTCAGGGCCGGCGATGGCCCATCCGCCGCATCTACTGCGCGGCGGCTCAGAAATTGACCTGGTCGCGGCTCTTCGGCTGCAGCGTCTCGCGCGCCTCCTCGGCTTGCCTCTTCGAGGCCCAGGCCTTGATGATCTGGCGCATGGCGCGCGACCTGCTCGGCGTTGGTCTTCGCGAGCTGGCCGCGGCCGATCCACAGGCGATCCTCCAGGCCCGACGCGCACGTTGCCGCCCATCACGCACGACTGCGCGGCGATCGGCATCTGGTTGCGGCCGGCGCCGAGCACCGACCAGTGTAGGCGTCGCCGAACAGGCGGTCGGCGGTGCGCTTCATGTGCAGCACGTCTTCCGGGTGCGGGCCGATGCCGCCGCGGATGCCGAACACCGACTGGATGAAGAGCGGCGGCTTGACCAGGCCGGGTCGAGGAAGTGGCGCAGCGTGTACAGGTGCCGATGTCGTAGCACTCGATCTCGAAGCGCGTGTCGTTCTCGGTGCAGGTTCAGGATGTAGGCGATGTCCTTGAAGGTGTTCTTGAAGATGCGGTCGTCGCGAGCCGGCGAGATAGGGCTTCTCCCAGTCGTACTTGAATTCCTTGTAGCGCCCGAGCATCTCGTACAGGCCGAAGTTCATCGAGCCCATGTTGAGCGAGGCGACCTCGGGCTTGAGTTGGCGCCGGGCTGCAGGCGCTCCTCGATCGCTCATGGTCGGCGCGCCGCCGGTGGTGAGGTTGATGACGCACGTCGCAGCGCTGCTTGATCTTGAGGAACGGCGGAACGCCTCGGGCGCTGCTCGGGCTGCCGTCCTTCGGGTCGCGCGCGTGCAGGTGCACGATCGCCGCGCCCGCCTTGCGCGCCGATGGCCGCGTCGGCGATCTCGTCGGCCGTGATCGGCAGATGCGGCGACATGCTTCGGCGTGTGGATCGCGCCCGTGACGGCGCAGGTGAACTTGTCCTGACCGTGCCGGCGCTTGGGCTTCTGGAGGCGCTGGAGCATGGCTGCCGGTACGGCGCCGTTGGCCAGTGCCAGTTTCAGCTCCGCCGACAGCGCCTTGATGTCGGCACGCATCGCATCCTTCATGGCCTTGCGATCGGCTTCGAACTTTGCCTTCAGGTCCTCGTCGAGGGCACCGTCGGCATCGCATCGGGAAAGAGACGCCCTTCGACTTCGGCGCCGCCGTCGTCCTCGCGTTGCCCCTTCAGCTCCAGCCTTCCCGTGATGGCCGAGCCTGCGTTGGGGCCGCTGTCGATCCGTGCGGCAAAAGCGTAGGTGAAGGGCGGCGCTTCGAACTTGGCCTTCTTGCTGCTGGACGGCAGTTCGGTCTTGACCGACAGGATCGCCGCCGTCTCGCTCACCAGCACCGCCGAGCTTGTTCGCTCGAGGGCGGAACCGTTGTCGCCGCCACCACCGCAGCCGAACAGCAGGGCCGCGGCGAGACCGAGGGTCGACGCTCGAAAGTACGTTCTGGAAACTGACTTCTGGTGCATGAATCACTCCTCGCACTTGCGCGTGATGGATCTCCGCCCGGTCGGCGCGGACGCGGCCATCGGCTGGCGATCGCACGTGCCTTCGTGCGCGAGGGCGCGCGTGTGGCGGTGTGCGACGTCGACGCAGCCGCGCTGGCGGCGCTGGCCGGCAGCGATCCGCAACTGCACGCCGCACGCCTGCGACGTGTGATCGCGCCGCGGTGGCGCGCTGGTTCGAAGCCGCGCTGGCTCACCTGGGCGGCTCGATGCCTGGTCAACAACGCCGGCATCGCCGGGCCGACCGGCAAGGTCGATGACATCGACCCCGAAGCCTGGGATCGCTGCATCGCGGTCGACCTGACCGGCCAGTTCAACTGCGTGCGCCTGGCCGTGCCGGCGCTGCGCGCATCGGCCAACGCCAGCATCGTCAACGTCTCGTCGCTGGCCGGTCGGCTGGGCTTTGCGCTGCGCACGCCGTATGCGGCCGCCAAGTGGGGCGTGATCGGCTTCATGCGCTCGCTGGCCATCGAACTCGGGCCCGACAACATCCGCGTCAACGCGCTTTTGCCCGGCATCGTCGCCGGCGAGCGTCAGCGGCGTGTGCTGGACGCCAAGGCGCAAGCGCGCGGCGTGTCGTTCGAGGAGGTCGAGCGGAGCTGCCTTCGCCGCCACCTCGATCAAGCAGTACGTGACCGCCGAGCAGCTCGCCGACTACGTGGTCTTCCTGGCCAGCCCGCGCGCGGCGACGGTGTCGGGGCAGGCGCTGTCGGTGTGCGGCGACACCAACATGTTGAGCTGAGGCGCCGGCGGGCGTGTGGCACCGCGACGGGCCGAGCCCCATCGGCTCGGATCTTCAGCTGCGCCGAAATGGGCTGGGCCTTCTTCGCCTGGCCGGCGAGGTCTGATACCGGGATGAGTCGAATCCCCTGCGCTGGCTCAGAAGCTCTTCGCCGTCGATGCGCTCGGCCAGGCTCTCGATGTCGCGCTCCGTCACGCCGGCCTGCGCGAAATGCTCCTGCCAGGTGTTCACGACATCAATGACGGCGGCAACTTCGGCTGCGGCCTGCGCGGGCAGCAGGCCGAATGCATCGCACTGCGACATCGCGTTTTCGAGTGTCGAGTCGCGGCCCTCGAGCGCCGCAGATGAACTCCTGGTATCCCTGCCCCGAGTTCGTCGGCAGGACGTCGTAGGCCGGTGCCAGCTTCAGTAGCGGCCGTTGGCGAGCGGGTTCACGACCAGCAGGGAGTGGTTCTTCTCGTGGTCGTCGGTGTTGTCGACCAGGATGTTGAAGACCATGCGACGGAAGAGCTCGTGCGTGTCGCGCTGGTTGATGTCGTCCTGGGTGATGCCGACGCGGCGCAGAATTTGCGCCAGCTCCGGGTAGCCCATCTCGGGTTCAGCGCCCGTCGCAGTGGCGGCGCGGATGGCGGTGCCCGCTGAAACGCTGTGAATGCGCCGTGCCCTGCTCACGGTCGAAGCGGCGAACAGCGATGGCGTTTGCGCCGTGAAGGGCTATGACCTGCGTCTCGGCCACGGCGATGCCTGCGCGCTTGGCAAGCGTCATCGTCGCATGCTCGATCAGCGGCGTGTCGACGGGCTCGTTGTTGAAGAACTTGATGACCCATTGCTCGCCGTCGATGTCGATCAGCGCCTTGGGCTTGGCACCGCCCAGCGGACTGCCGCCGCCGGCAATGATCTTCGCCTCCAAGGCGCTGATGGGCTCCGAGGCTTCGATCTTGGCCACCACCTCGCTGAGTTGCTGCGCCTGGCCAGCCGGGGCAGCGGACTCCTGCCTTGGGGCTGTACGCGCTCGGCGACGTGGAAACGCCAAGCGCGCCGAATCGGTCGTCGCCGGCGTAGTACAGGTACTCCATCAGCGAGAGGCGCTGGGGCTTGTCGACGAAGCGAATGACCTTTTCGCCCCAGCGGTCCGGCCGGGCATCGTCGACCGCGCCGACCGCGCGCTGCGCATCCGCCGCCATGCGGCTTGCGCGGCAGGAACTCGTTGTCGATCGAGCGGCAGGTCCTCGCTCAGCGCGAATCCGTTGGCCAGCCACTCCTTGCCGTAGTGCATCGAGACGCCTTTGCCGGCTGCGACCAGCTTCAGTGCGCCGACATAGCGTGGCGTGGCCGGGTCACCCAGGTACCAGAGGTGCAGATCGTCAGACGCATCTCAGTGCCCTCCGTCCTGTCGGCCCTTCGTTTCGCGGCGCGCAGCCGCGCCTCTGCGGAAGACCGGGCGCGTGAGCGGCCGAGTTCAACGGCCTCACGGACATCCAGTTCGATGGCCCCTTGATCGTGTTCGGGCGCCGCCAGGTTTCTCAACTCGCCGTCGCGCTGGATGAGCCACAGTGCGGTCGCGACGATACCGATGCCGACGGACGGGTCACCGCCCTCGAGCCGTTGGAGTGTGGGCACGGTCACGCCCAGGCGCTTTGCCCATGACCTCAATGACTCCTTGCGGCGCAAGCGAGCCACGGCCAGATCGGCGCCCAGCTTTTCGATGGCGCCGGCGGTGGCTGGTGGAAGCTGCAGGAGGGCTCTAGCGGTCTTTGGCATGATCATAGAATATAACAATATACGTTACTATTGTCAATATCTATGATTACACTTGCCAATGTGCCACGCTGAGTCTTCACACAGCCTCGGCCGCTTGGCCGCGATCTGACCTACATCCTCGGCCGGCCCGCCGTCGCCGCAGCGATCTGCATCGCCACCGCCGCCCCCAGCAGCGCGAAGCCGATCGCGTCGAACATCGGCCGCGGGTAGACGAACAGCAGTCCCGCCGACGAGCAGCAACGTGCGCTCGAACGCATTGGTCCGCTCGAACAGCCAGCCCTCGGCCGCGCCGGCCAGCGCCACCAGCGCGAGCGTGGCGGTCAGCGGTGACCCAGGCCACGTCCCACCACGAGCCGCCCTTCGGGATCGCCAGCAGCAGCCCGACGCCGAGCGGGTCGAGCACGAACACGAACGGCACGATGAACGCCGGCAGCGTGTACTTCCACGACTGCAGCGTCGTCTTGTACGGGTCGCCGCCGGTGATCGCGGCGGCGGCGAACGGCGACAGCGCGGTCGGCGGCGACACCTCGGACAGCACCGCGTAGTAGAAGATGAACATGTGCGCCGCGAAGTCGGGCACGCCGAGCTTGATCAGCGCCGGCGCGGCCACCACCGCGCAGATGATGTAGCTCGCCGTCACCGGCACCGCCAGCCCGACCACCCAGACGATCAGCGCGGTGTAGATCGCGGTCAGCACCAGGCTGCCGCCGGCATAGGTGATCACGATGTCGGCAAAGCGCAGCCCCAGGCCGGTGAGCGTGACCACGCCGACGATCAGGCCGGCCGCGGCGCAGGTGGCGGCGACGTTGAGCATCGTCACCGAGCCGGCCTCGAGCGCCAACATCAGTTTCGAGCGGCGCAGCAGCGTGCCCAGCCAGCCGGCCGGGCGCCGCGCGAGCAGCGACAGGTCGATCAGCGCGCAATTGCGGTTCAGAAAGCTGACGAAGAACGCCACCACGGTGGCCCAGAACACCGCCGCGATCGGCGAATAGCCGATCAGCAGGAAGACGATGATCGACACCAGCGACGTGAAGTGAAAACCCATCGTCTTCATCAGCTGCCCCATGCCGGCACCGGGCGCGATGTCGATCTGCTTGACGCCGTACTTGCGCGCGTCGATCTCGACCATCAGGAACAGCGAGAAGTAGTACAGGCAGGTCGGGATCACCGCCATGCGGATCACGTCGAGGTACGAGATCTTCAGGAACTCGGCGATCAGGAACGCCGCCGCGCCGAGCACCGGCGGCGACAGGATCGCGCCCAGGCCGCCCGCGGCCAGCAGCCCGCCGGCGGCGTTCTTCTCGTAGCCCGCCTTGGCCAGCATCGGGTAGGCCACGGTGCCCAGCGTCACCGTGGTGGCCACGCCGGAGCCCGACGGACCGCCGAGCAGGAACGACGCTGCGGTGACCGCGCGGCCGGCGCCCGCGGCCTTGCCGCCGAACGCGGCGAGCGAGAAGTCGATGAAGAACTGGCCGGCATTGGAAAACTGCAGCAACGCGCCGTAGATCGTGAACAGGATGATCAGCGACGACGACACGTCCACCGGTGAGCCGAATATGCCCTCGAGCGTCATGTACATCGTGCCCACCAGGCGGCCGATGTCGTAGCCCTTGTGCGTCCACGGCGCCGGGCAGCTGCGGGCCGACCATCGCGTAGGCGATGAAGATCACGCACACCAGCGGCATCACCCAGCCGGTGGAGCGGCGCGCGGCCTCGAGCACCAGGACCACCAGCGCGACGCCCATCACGTTGTCGAGCGTGTTCGGTGCCGTGCTGCGGTCGAGAAAGTCGTCGCCGCCGGCCAGCGCGTAGACCACCGTCGCCACACCGGCCAGCGCGCACGCCGCGTCGAACCAGCTGAAGCGATGGCGCAGCCGAGGCAGCGCCGGGAACAGCAGGAACACCAGCGCCAGTGTGAAGCCCACGTGCACGTAGCGCAGCGTGGTGGTGGTGACGATGCCGTAGGCCGCGTACAGGTGGACCAGGCTCATCGCCACCGCCAGCGCGAACAGGCAATGGCCCCATGCGCCGGCGAAGCGGTGGGTCGCACCCTCTTCGGCGGCGACGAAGCTCGCAGCCTTTTCGAGCTGTTCCTCGGTGACGACCGGGTCTGTGGTGGCGGCGGCGGGCGCGGCGGTGGAATCAGCCATGCGTGCGCGCCGGCCCGGTCACTTCAACGTGACGCCGCGCTCGGCGAAGTACTTGATCGCGCCGGGGTGGTAGGGGATCGGCGACGCGCCCTGCGTCTGCCACTTCAGGTCGAAGTTCTGCGCCTCCTTGTGCACCAGGATCAGCTCGTCGCGCTTGTCGAAGATCGTCTTCACGATGTTGTAGGCCACGTCGTCCGGCATGTCGTCGCGCGCGATGATCAGGTTCTGCACCGTCGCCACCTGGTTGGGCTGTTCCTGCCCGGGGTAGGCCTTGGCGGGAATCGTGTCCTTCACGTACAGCGGCCCGTATTTCTTGTTCATCGCGTCCACCGCATCCGCGTGGTCGATCAGCTTGAGCTTCGTGCCCGGCGTCGCGCCGAGGTCGGTGACGGCCGAGGTCGGGATGCCGCCGACCCAGAAGTAGGCGTCGAGCTTCCTGTCCTTGATCGCGTCGCTCGACTTGCCCGGGTCGAGCCGCTCGCGCTTGATGTCCTTTTCCTGGTCCAGGCCCATCGCCTCGAGCACGCGCGCCGCCATCACCTCGGTGGCGCTGTTGGCGGCGCCGGTGGACACGCGCTTGCCCTTCAGATCGGCGAACTTGTTGATGCCGGTGCCTTCCACCGTGACCACGTGCATGCGGTTCGGATACGCCACCATCAGCGTGCGCACCGGCACCGCGCCGCTGGCAAAACGCCCCTGGCCCTTGAAGCCGTCCCACGCCGCATCGGCCATCGAGAACGCGAGGTCGGACTTCTTCTGCCCCATCAGCTGCAAGTTGGCCACCGAGCCGGCGGTGGTCTCGGCGTTGGCCGCGTAGCCCGGCACGTACTTCGACAGGATGTTGGCCATGCCGCCGCCGAGCGGGTAGTACACGCCGGTGGTCGGGCCGGTGGCCACCGAGATCGTGACCTTGTTCTGCGAGGTGACGGCGCTGCAGGCCAGCAGCATCGTCGCGGCGACCAGCGTGCGGGTGAGTTGTGTCATGCGAATCTCCTGGGATCGATCGTCGATTCTAGGAAGCGCACCCGCGCCGCGGACCGCTCGGGAACCCGCAGCTACCCGCGCACCAGCCCGAGCAATTGCCACAGCGCAAACACCGTCAGCACCAGGGCCGACGCGAGGTTGACGCGCCGCCGCCAGCGGACATCGAACCGTTCGCGAAAGTGGCCCACCGCGACGCTGAGCAGCAGCCACCACAGCGCCGAGCCGACCAGCACACCGGCGATCATCGCCCACGGCGAGCTCACCGCCACGCGCCCGGCCAGCGTGCCGAAGACCGCGATGAACGACAGGATCGTGGCCGGGTTCGACAGCGTCAACACAAAGGTGCCGGCAAAGCAGCGCAGCAGGTCGGTGCCGCCGCCCACCGCGGCCGCGTGGTCGGCCACCGGCGCACGCCAGATGCTGGCGGCCAGCCACAGCAGGAACAGCGCGCCGCCGATGACCAGCGGCACGCGAGCCGCGGTCAGCGCCCCGATCAGCGCCGTGACGCCGAACGCACCCACCGCGCCATACACCGCATCGGCCACGGCAGCGCCCAGCCCGGTGGCCAGCCCGGCGCGCGGGCCGAGCTGCAGCGTGCGCTGGATCGTCAGCAGGCCGATCGGACCCACCGGCGCGGCGATCGAAAAGCCGATCAGCAGCGACTGGCCGAAGAGCGCGAACGCGGCGTCGGGCATGCGGGCATTGTCCCTGCGCGGCGGCACCGGCCACCAACGCCATCGCACTCGGGACGACGTGTGACGCCGATCAATCGCGCGCCGCATCACGATGGGCAAGATGGCGCCATGCACGTGAGCGCACCCGCCATCGAAAGCCTGCCCTGGTATCTGCGCCTGCTGTTCCGGCGCCAGCGGCGGCGTTATGGCCAGCCGCTGGTGCCCACGCTGGTGTGGTCGCGGGTGCCGGCGCTGCATGCCGCGCTCACCGGCTTCTATGCCGCGATCGAGCGGCGCGGCTCGCCGCTGCCGCGGGCGCTGCGCTCGCTGGTCCAGATCCGCGTGTCGCAGATCAACGACTGCGCGTTCTGCATCGACCTGAACGCCGCGCTGGCGGCCGAACGCACCGGCGTGACCGACCAGGCGCTGGCGGTGGACCGCTGGCGCGAAAGCGACCTCTTCACGGCGCGTGAGCGCACGGCACTCGAGTACGCCGAGGTCGTGACCACCACCGGCGCCACCGTCGGGCCGCTGCTGATCGAGCGCCTGCGCGCCGAGTTCAGCGAAGAGGCGCTGATCGAGCTGACGGCGTTGATCGCGTTTCAGAACCTGTCGAGCAAGTTCAATGCCGCACTCGACATCGCGTCGCAGGGCCTGTGCCGCGCGCCGGCGCGCATGTCACCGGCCCCGGCCAAGTCGCTGTCCGTCTGAGGCGCGCAAGCCGTCGCCGCTTGCCTGCGGTCAAGCAGCAGCCCCGGGAGGGATTCCACCGTCGCGCGGCGCGACCCGCCGGCGAGACAATCACGCACGATTGTCAACTCCGGATTCCGCCACGATGCCTCCCTTTCAACGCAGCCTGATCTCGACCCTTGCACTGGCGTGCGCGGCCTTCGCCGCGACGGCCCAGGCGCAGGACAAACCTGTCGAGCTGCGTTTCGCCAACTGGCTGCCGGCGCAGCACTCGCTCGCCAAGACCGGCTTCGAGCCCTGGGCCAAGTCGGTCGAGGCCGCTTCGAAGGGCAGCATCAAGGTGATGCTGTTCCCGGCGCAGCAGCTCGGCAAGGCGCCCGACCACTACGACATGGCGCGCGACGGCATCGCCGACATGACCTGGGTCAGCCCCGGCTACCAGGCCGCGCGCTTCCCGGTCTTCGCCGCCAGCGAGCTGCCGTTCCTGATCTCGCAGCCGGGCCCCGGCTCGGCGGCGGTGGACGCCTGGTACCGGTCGCATGCCGACAAGGAGATGAAGGACGTGAAGTTGTGCTTCGCGCATGTCCACATCGGCACGCTGCATTCCAAGACGCGCGATCACCGAGCCGGCGCAGTTCAAGGGCATGAAGATCCGCCCGTCCAACGGCACCGTGGCGCAGACGATGACGCTGCTCGGCGCGCAGCAACGTGCAGGTGTCGGCGCCCGAGTCGCGCGACGCGCTCGAGAAGGGCGTGGCCGACGCCATCACGTTCCCGTGGGCGTTCGCTGATCTCCTTCAACATCGACAAGGCGGTCAAGTTCCACCTCGACGTGCGGCTGTACGCGGCCAGCTTCGTCTGGGTGGATGAACCGCGGCTGGTACGACAAGCTCGGCAGCCGGCCAGAAGAAGGTGATCGACGACCACTGCAACAACGAGTGGGCGGCGCAAGGTCGGCAAAGACTGGGGCGGCGAGGAAGACGCCGGCCAGGCCAAGCTGCGAGGCCACGCCGGGCCACACCATCGTCAAGCTGACGCCGCGCGCAGGTGCAGGCATGGGAAGACCGCCGAGCCGGTCAGCCGGTGGACGGGGCACGACAAGTGGGCGTCAAGGCACAGGCGCGCACGGAAGGCCGGCGCCAGACGGCAGCGCGGTGCCCTCGATCGCGCTCAAGCGCCGAGCTGACGACGCGCAACGCAGCGTACTGAGCTGCGCTCAATGAAGCCGGCTGCTGAGCTGCGATCGAGACGATCGCCGCAGTGTTCCTGCTGGCGATCGCGCTTGCTCATCGCGGGCCAACGTGCTGCTGCGCGATGTGTTCGTCGATCCAGATCCCCGACTGGTTCGACGGCGCGCGCACTGCTGCTGGGCATCGCGGTGTTCTGGGGCATCGCGGTGGCCACCTACCGCGGCGGCCACATCTGCGTGGACGTGCTCTGGGAGCACCTGGGCGCCGCCAATCGCCGCCGGCATCGACGTCGATCGCGGCACTGCTGACGCTGGCCGTTCCTCGCGCCGCTGGCGTGGATGGTGTGGATCAAGGTCGGCGGCACCGGCACGCAGGCCACGACGGACCTGCGCCTGCCGATGATGTGGTTCTTCGCGCTCGCCGCGGCCGGCGCCACGATGGCCGCCGTGCTCGGCGCTGGCCGTGGCGCGGACTGCTGCGCGCGACGCGCTGCCGCGTTGACCGACATCGATAGACGCCGCGAGAGCCCGCCCGATGGATCGTGATCTCGTTGCGCTGCTCGGCTTCGCGCTGATGTTCGTGCTGATGGCGCTGCGCGTGCCGATCGGCATCTCGATGGGCATCGTCGGCGTGGTCGGCTTCGGCCTGCTGTCCAGCCTGGAGCGCGGCGTTCAACCTGCTGGCCAACGTGCCGCTGTCCATGCTGACCGACTACGACCTGGTCGTGATCCCGATGTTCATCCTGATGGGCGCCTTCGCGTCGCAGTCGGGCATGAGCCAGCGAACTCTTCTCGCGCCGGCCGCGCCTGGTTCGGCCATCGCCGCGGCGGCCTGGCGCTATGCATCGATCGCCGCCTGCGCCGGCTTCGCCGCGATCAACGGCTCGTCGGTCGCCACCGCGGCGACGATGTCGCAGGTGGCGCTGCCGGAGATGCGCAGAGCCGGTACGACCCGGGCTTCTCAGCCGGGCTGATCGCCGCCGGCGGCACGCTCGGCATCATGATCCCGCCGTCGGTGATCTTCGTGCTCTACGGGATCATGACCGACGTCCGACATCAGCAAGCTGTTCGCCGCCGGCGTGGTGCCCGGGGCTGCTGGCGATGGTGCTGCTACGCCGTCGTGGTGCAGTACCATCGGCTGGCGCCATCCCGACGCTGCATGCCGCGTCGGCGAGCCGCACACCTGGCGCGAGCGCTTCGCGAGCTCTGCGCGACCTGTGGGCCGTGCTGCTGCTGTTCCTGTTCGTGCTCGGCGGCATCTACGGCGGCCTGGTTCACGGTGCAGGAGGCCGCCGGCATCGGCGCCACCGGCACGCTGGTGATCGGCATGCTGCGCGGCGGCTGCCGCTGGCCGCGATCCGCACCGCGCTGATCGACGCGCTGCGCGTGTCGTCGGCGATCATGCTGATCGTCGTCGGCGCCTACCTGTTCGGCTACTTCCTGACCATCACGCAGTTCACGCAGAAGGCGGTCGACCTGCTGGTCGCACCTGCCGATCGGCGCCTACGGCGTGCTGGCGCTGGTGCATGCTCGGCTACCTGATCCTCGGCGCGGTCATGGACGAGCTGGCGATGATCCTGCTGACCGTGCCGATCGTCTTTCCGGTGATGATGCAGCTCGGCTTCGATCCGGTGTGGTTCGGCGTCATCATCGTGATGGCGGTGACCTTCGGCATGATCTGCCCGCCGGTGGGCATGAACGTGCTTCGTCATCAACTCGATCGCGCGCGACATGCCGCTGGGGCGCATCTACCGCGGCACCATGCCGTTCCTCGCGGTCGACCTGGTGCGCCTGCTGATCCTGTGCGCGTTCCCGGCCCTGTCGCTCTGGCTGCCCAGGTTGGTCCGGCAGGTCTCAGCGCCGCGGCAGGTGCCGGTCCGGGTGCGGCCGCCGGCCGGTGAGTGCACGGCGCAGGCCCGACTCCAGCACCGCGGCCGAGACCGGTTTCGTCCAGTACTCGAAGGCGCCGAGACTCATCGCCTTGATGATGTCCATCGACAACGTGTCGACGGTGAGGATCGTGACGCGCAGGCCGTGCGCGGCGATGTCTTCGCTCAACTGGCGCACCACTTCGAGCCCGCTGATGTCGGGCAGGTTCATGTCGAGGATCACGAAGTCGGGCTTGCGCTCTCGCACCAGACGCACGCCGTCGCGTCCGTTGGCGGCATGGATCAGCTCGATGCCGGGGTAGGCGTCGAGCATCGCACGCATCAGCTCGGCGTTGATCGCCGCGTCCTCGATGTAGAGCACCTTGCCGCGCAGCTCGGCCGCGTCGCTGGGAGGAGCGGTGGTGGCCATGGCATGCCCGCGCGCGCGGCTAGGAACCCCGGCCTTTGCGCAGCAGCCCCTCGATCGCCAGCACGTAGCCGTCGACGCCGAAGCCCACCACGATGCCGGCCGCCGCCGGCGAAAGATAGGAGTGATGGCGAAACGGCTCGCGCGCATGCACGTTGGAGATGTGCACCTCGATCACCGGCACGTCCGCGCCCTTGATCGCGTCGTGCAACGCAACCGAGGTGTGCGTGTAGGCGCCGGCGTTGAACACCGCGCCCAGCCAGCTGCCCGTTGCGATGCGCGGCGCCGGCCTCGTGGATCCAGTCGATCAGCTGGCCCTCGTGGTTGGACTGCCGGCAATCGATTTCGACGCCGAGCGCGCTGGCCGGCGTCGCGGCAGAGCTTGTCGACGTCGGCCAGCGTGGTCGAGCCGTACACCGTGGGCTCGCGCGTGCCCAGCAGGTTGAGGTTGGGGCCGTTCAGGACCAGGATCTTCACGCGGTGTCTCCGGCGCGGGTTCAGGCCGCAGTGCCTTCAGGCGCATGCGGTTGGGCAATGGCACCGAGCGGCGCAGCACATCTTCGCCCAGCCACACGGCCGAACGGCGCGCGCGCTGCGGCCACGGCATCGGCAGCGGCAGCTGCTGGTAGTCGTCGTTGAAGACCTCGAAGCTGTAGTCGCCGCGGTAGCCCATGCGCGTCCAGCCGCATCACCAGTTCGGCCACCTGCTCGCTGTGCACGCCCTCGCCGGGGAACACGCGGAAGTGGCGCGCGGTGGCGATGCGCTCCTCGACCGAGCGGGTCTCCTGCCACATGAAATCGGCCAGCTGCACGAGGAAGATCTTGTCCGGGTCGAGCCCGTCGAGCTCGTCGAGCGCGGTCTTGGTGGCGAAGGCGTGGAACGAGTCGATGCCGATGCCCGAGGTTCGGCGCGTCGGCGCGGCTGCACCACCTCCCAGGCGGTGGTGAACTCGTTGATCGTGCGGCCCCAGCGACAGGCCTTCGTAGGCCACCTTGATGCCCAGCGGCACGGCCAGCATCGCCAGCTTGCGCAGGTCGCGGGCGATGGCGTCGAGGTCTTGCGCTGGCATGCTGGCTGGTCGACGAGCAGGCCAGCAGCACCGGCGCGCCGACGCGCGTGCGCCATCTCGAGCATGGCCTTGGCGATGTCGACCTTGTAGTCGTGCAGGTGGCCCGACAGGCCCTCGAAGTCGCGCAGCACCTGGAAGCCGGTGACGCGCAGGCCGCTGGCCTTGACCACGCGCACCGCGGCGTCCACGCCGTCGGCGTGGCCGACGAGGTCGCTGGCCTTCAGCATCACCTGGCCGAAGCCGGCGTCGCGCATCGCGCGCAGCTTGGCCGCCAGCGGCCCGGCCAGCGTGATGGTGTCCATGCCGAAGTCGTCGATGTTGCCGGTGCGCTGAGTCATGATGCGCTCGCCTCGTGGTGCACCAGCTCGAACATCACGCCGCCGAGCTAGCTCTTGGTGAGCGCGCCGCGCTGGCTCGGTGTGCAGGTCGCCGGCCTCGACGAACTCGACGCCGCGCGCCGCAGCGCCTTCACGGCGGCCGGCACGTCGGGCGCTGCCGAGGCCGATGCGCTGCAGGCTTTCCTCGCCCTCGACGTCGACGATGCCGGGCTCGGGCTCGATCAGCTGCAGGTAGAACGAGCGGCAGGGGCTGCGCAGGATGCGGCCCTTGGGCAGGATGCCGAAGCGCTGCTCGTCGGGCAGCACGTCGAAGCCGAACAGCTCGCGGTAGAACTCGCACCAGTCGTCCATGCGGTCGGTGCCGATGTACTGCACGATGCCGAACCAGTGCAGCCCGGCCAGCGCGGGCGGCGCGCGCTCGACGGTGGGGATCGGCACGAAGTCGACGTCGTAGATCGAGAAGTCCGCGTAGCGGTCGACGAAGTAGATGCGGCTCGCGCCGACGCCGTGGATGGCCGGGATGTTGAGCTCCATCACCTCGACGTGGGTCGGCACCGCCCAGGCGCCGCGGTCGAGCGCGCGGCGGTAGGCCGCGGCGGCGTCGCGCACGCGCAGCGCGATCGCCGCGATCACCGGCGTCTCGGTCGGCTGCACGCTGCGCGGCCGCGCGCTGACGTGCGCGTTGATGACCACGTTCATCGCGCCCTGCCGGTACAGCAGCACCTCGCGCGAGCGGTGCCGGGCCACCGGCCGGAAGCCCATCATCTCGAGCACCTGGCCGAGCGCCTGCGGTCGGCTGGTGGCGTATTCGACGAACTCGATGCCGTCCAGGCCCAGCGGGTTGGCGACGTCGGCGATCGATTCGCGGTCTGGCGTGCGTCATGGCGCGATCTCCCGTTCTAGGCGGTCGCGTACGGCGCCGCCAGCAGTTGCGTGAAGTGCGTCGCCATGCGCGCCGCTTCGGCGAGGCGGCCGGTGAAGAGCTCGAAGGCGCCGATCGCCTGCCCGACGGCCATGCCGCCGCCGTCGGCCACCGCGCAGCCCGCCGCGCGCGCGGCGCGCAGCAGCTCGGTCTCGAGCGGGAAGTACACCACCTCCGACACCCACAGCGGCCGCCGCAGCAGCGTCGCCGGCAGCGGCAGGCCCGGCAGCTTGGCCATGCCGGTGGGCGTGGCGTGGATCAGGCCGGTGGCGCCGGCCAGCGCCGTTTCGATCGACACATCCGCGCGCACGCGGCCGGCGCCGTAGTGGCTCGTCAGCGTGCCTGCCAGCTCGCGGGCACGTTCGGGCTCGCGGTCGACCAGCCGCAGTTCGCGCGCACCCAGCCGCAGCGCGGCATGCGCGATCGCCGAGCCCGCGCCGCCGACGCCGAGCAGCACCACGCGCGACAGGTCGGCCTGCGGCAACGCGCGGGTGAAACCCCAGGCCCAGCCCGAACCGTCGGTGTTGTGCCCCACGGCGCGGCCGCCCTCGAACACCACGGTGTTCACCGCGCCCATCGCACGCGCCTCCTCCGACAAGTCGTCGAGCAGCGGAATCACCGCCTGCTTGCACGGGTAGGTGATGTTCAGCCCGGCGAAGCCCATCATGCGCGCCGCCTGCAGCAGTGTCGGCAGGGCCTCGGCGCCGACGCCGGCGCGATCGAGGTCGATCAGCTGGTAGTGCAGGCGCAGGCCGTGGTGACGCGCCTCCTCCTCGTGCATCGCCGGCGTCAGCGAGCGCTGGATGCCGGCACCGATGAGGCCGCAGAGCAGCTTGGTCATCTCAGTGCTGCCGAGCAACCGCCGCAAGGCACGAATCCGCCGCAATCAAGCGGCCGCCGCGGAACCGGCTCTGCCGGGCCGCTGGCGGCGCCCCCTCGGGGGGCAGCGCCGCAGGCGCTACGGGGGGGTCACTTCCGCAGCTTGGCCAGCTCGGCCGTCAGCTCGGCCACCGTGGCGCTGATCGCGGCACCGTGCTTGTCGATCACCGGCTTGAGCTTGTCGCGCAGCTTGGCCTGCTCGGCGGCCGACAGCTCGGTCACCGTCATGCCCGCCTTCTTCAGCGCGTCGAGGTTGCCGGCGGCGGCCTCGCGCGAGACCTGGCGCTGGAACTTGCTCGGCCTCGATGCGCGGCGTCCTGCAGGATCTTCTTCTCGTCGGCCGACAGCGTGTCCCAGACCTTCTTGCTGAAGATCAGCGACTGCGGGTTGTACTGGTGGTTCGTCAGCACCAGGAACTTCTGCACCTCGGCGAACTTGTTGGCCAGGATCACGTTGAGCGGGTTCTCCTGGCCGTCGATGGCCTTGGGCTCCAGCGCCGCGTAGACCTCGGGGAAGGCCATCGGCGTGGGGTTGGCGCCGAGCGCCTTGACCCAGTCGACGTTGATCGCGTTCGGGATCACGCGCAGCTTCAGGCCGTCGAGGTCCTCGACCTTGTTGATCGCGCGCTTGCTGTTGGTGATGTTGCGAAAGCCCAGCTCCCAGTAGGCCAGGCCGACGATGCCCTTGTCGAGCAGCTTGGCGTGCAGCTTCTGGCCGAACGGGCCGTCGACCACCGCATCGGCCTCCTTGGCGTTGGCGAACATGAACGGGAAGTCGAAGACCTCGAAGTCCTTCACCTGCGAAGCCAGGATGCCGGAGTTCAGCGCGGTCATCTCGACCGTGCCGCCCTGCAGCGCCGACACCGTGGGTGCATCGCCGCCGAGCACGCCGCCCGGGAACACGTTGACCTTCATCTTGCCGCCCGACTTGGCGGCCACGATCTCGGCGAACTTCTCGGCACCGGTGACCAGCGGGTGGCCCTTGGGGTTCTGCAGGCCGAGCTTGAACTGGCGCTCCTTGATGTCCTGCGCGGACGCGGCGCCGAATGCGACGACCGCCACGGTGGCCAGCACGGTCTTGATCATCAGTCGTTTCATCGTTGTCTCCTGGGGGGTCGAGGTCAGTAGAAGAGCTTCAAGGGCCACAGCACGAGCTGCGGAAACAGCACCAGCAGGAACAGCACCGCGAACTGCGCGGCCATGAACGGCAGCACGCCGCGGGTCACGTCGTCCATCTTCATGCGGCCGACGCCGGCCACCACGTTGAGCACGGTGCCCACCGGCGGCGTGATCAGGCCGATCGCGTTGTTGATGATGAACAGCACGCCGAAGTAGATCGGGTCGATGCCGGCGGCCTTGACCACCGGCATCAGCACCGGCGTCAGGATCAGGATCGTCGGCGTCATGTCCATCGCGGTGCCCACCGCGATCACCAGCAGCATGATCACGATCAGCAGCAGCGTCGGGCTGTCCATGAACGGCTGCAGCAGCGCGATCAGCTGCGTCGGCAGGTCGGCCACCGTGATCAGCCAGGCCGAGACCATCGCCGCGGCGACCAGGAACATGATCACCGCGGTGGTCTTGGCGGCGCTGACGAACACCGGCACCAGCTGCGCGATCGTCATCTCGCGGTAGACCACGGTTGCGACGAAGAGCGCATACACCGCTGCGACCACCGCGGCTTCGGTGGGCGTGAACACGCCCATCTTCAGGCCCACCAGCACGATCACCGGCAGGAACAGCGCCCAGGTCGACGAGCGCAGCGCGGCCCAGCGTTCGGCCGTGGTGGCCCTGGCCGGCGGCGTGATGTTCTCCTTCTTCGCCACCCAGTACCAGGTGACGGCGATGGCCAGCCCCAGCAGCAGACCCGGCACGATGCCGGCCATGAACAGCTTGCCGATCGACAGATTGGCGGCAACACCGAAGATCACGAAACCGATCGACGGTGGGATCACCGGCGCGATGATGCCGGCCGAGGCGATCAGCCCGCCGGCGCGTGCCTTGTCGTGGCCGGCCTTGACCATCATCGGCAGCAGCAGCGCCGCCAGCGCCGCGGTATCGGCCACCGCTGAGCCCGACAGTGCCGCCATCAGCACCGCGGCCAGGATGGTCACGAAACCGAGGCCGCCGCGCAGATGGCCGACGAGTGCCAAGGCGAGGTTGACGATGCGGCGACTCAAGCCGCCGACGTTCATGATCTCGCCGGCCAGCATGAAGAACGGCACCGCCAGCAGCGGAAAGCTGTCGGCGCCGTTGATCAGGTTCTGCGCCAGGATCTGCGCGTCGAACAGGTCCAGGTGCCACATCAGCGCGGCGCCAGAGACCAGCAGCGCATAGGCGATCGGCATGCCCAGCGCCATCGCGGCGAGCAGCGCGCCGAGGAAGATGAGCACCGTCACTTCGGTTCTCCGTCGCGCTGCTGCAGGTGGGCCAGGTCTTCCGACTCCTGCACCATGACGAGCTCGTCGTCGCTCAGGCGATTGGTCAACGTGCGCCACAGCTCGCGCAGCAGCAGCAGCGCGGCCGGCACTGCGAACACCAGCCCGGCGGCGTAGACCACCGCCATCGGCGCGCCGGTGACCGGCGCCTCCACGTCCCAGTTGATCCGCGACTGCGCCAGGCTGCCGGTGAAGATCATCGCGGTCACGCCGAGCATCAGCAACTGGCTCGCGGCCAGACAGATGCGCTTGCCCAGCGGCGACAGGCGCGCCACCAGCATGTCGGTACCCAGGTGACCGTGCTCCTTCAGCGCGACCACCGCGCCGAGGAAGGTCATCCACACGAACAGCCAGCGCGACAACTCCTCGCTGACCGCGATGCCCGAGTTGAACGCATAGCGCAGCACCACGTTGCCGAAGACCATCACCACCATCACAGCGAGCGCCAGCGCGATGAGCCAGTCGAGCACCTGGCAGAACCGATCGACAAACGGGGAATGGGAGGTCATGACCATGACTCCTGGTGCCCGCGGCCGGACACGAGGCGCGAATAATGTACGAACTGGTTAGTTTTCCAAATCAGGGAAAACCCGCAACCCGGAATGCGAGCGGGGCGGCTCACTTGCGCACGAAGCGCACGATCATCTCGATGATGCTGTCGCGCCGCGCGATCAGCGCCGCCGGCGACTCGAGGTCGCGCTGGAAGATCAGCGAGAAGGTGTGCCGGTTGGCAACGTTGAACACGCTCAGCGCGCTGATCGACATGTGCAGGTCGATCGGGTCGATCGCGCCGCGGAACACGCCCGCCGCCACGCCGCGCTCGTAGACGCGGCGCAACCCCTCGATCGCCGGCACGTTGAGCTGGTGGATCATCTGGCTGCGCGCCAGGTACTCGCCGCGGTGGATGTTCTCGGTCATCACCAGGCGGATGAACTCGGGGTGCGCGAGCTGGTAGTCCACCGTGTGGCCGACCAGCCTGCGCAGTGCGTCCTCGGGCGGCAGATCCTCCAGGTGCAGCTCGGCCTCGATCGCCCGCATGCGGCGGTAGGCTTCCTCCAGCACCGCGATGTACAGCCCTTCCTTGCTGCCGAAGTAGTAATAGATCATGCGCTTGCTGGTACGCATGGCCTCGGCGATGACGTCGATGCGCGCACCGGCCAGCCCCTTCTCGGCGAATTCGCGCGTGGCCACGTCGATGATGTCGGCCATCGTGCGTGCCGGATCGTTGGTGCGTGTCGGCTCGGCCGACTTGCGCGACGCCGGGCGCCCCGGTGCTCGCTTTTGTACCGTCTGGTTCATTTGGGCTGAAGCTTACCTCAGCCCGCGGCGCGCCCGAGCCAGCGCCGCCTACCGCTCGGCGATGTAGTGCTGCATCGTCACCGCCTCGCCCTCGGGCACGAACGCGCGCACCCGCGCCTCGAGCTCCTGGTCGGCCAGCGTCGCGCGGCTGCGCTGGTGCAGGTAGTCGGCCCAGCTGGTGACGATGAAACGCTCGCAGTAGCGCGTCGAATCCCCCAGGTCGCGGTAGATGCGCCAGAACGTGGCGCCGTCGCGTCTGCGCGGCGCGCGCAGCTGGCTCAGCGCGTCGAGGAAGGCCGGCGCATCGTCGACACGGATGCGGTAGGCGATCTCCACCGCCACCGGTCCGGCCTGTGGATCGGGCTCGTCGGCGATGAACAGGTCCTCCCACGGCGCCGCGGGTGTCACGTCCTGCTGCTGCCCCATGCGCAGCGGAAACCGCCGCGCCAGCAGCATGCCGGCCAGCATCGCCAGCGTGGCGATCGTCAGCGCGGCCTGCAGGCCGAAGGCGCTGGACACCACGCCCCAGAAGGCCGAGCCGAACGCGAAGGCACCCAGCGCCGACAACGCATGCAGCGCCGCGGCGCGCGAGCGCACCCACGGCGGCGCGCTGGTCTGCGTGGCGGTGTTGAAGGTCGACATCACCGACATCCACGCGCCGCCGCCGGCCACCAGCGCCGCGTAGACCAGGCCGTGCCAGCGCGACCACGCGGCAATGGCCATCGCCGCAGCGAAGACCACGCAGCCGGCGTTGACCAGGACCTCCAGCCCCAGTCGCGCGCGCGCCCGGCCCACGACAAGGCCGGCGCCGACCGCGCCGATGCCCAGGCAGCCGATCAGCGCGCCGAAGCCCGCGGCACCGGTGCCGAGCTGGCGCTGCCCGATCACCGGCAGCAGCGCCCACAGCGCCGAACCGGCAGCGCCGTAGGCCATCGTGCGCAGCAGCTGCGCCAGGATCAGGTGCGAGTGGCGTGCGAAGCGCAGCGCGGCCAGCGTGCCGCCCCACAGCCGCTCGGCCGGCAGGCGCGACGGTGGGTGCGGCTTCGGCGGCCAGCGCCGGATCGACTGCCACATCAGCAGCGTGGTGACCACGGCGATGCCGAACACCCAGTCGCTGCCCGCATAGGCAAACACCACGCCGGCCAGCGTGGGCCCGAGGGCACGCGCACCGTTGTAGGCAATCGAGACGGTGGTGATGGCCTGCGGCAGCTCGTCGCGCGGCACGCTGTCGGCCACCGTGGTGTTCCACGCCGGCGACAGCAGCGCGGTGCAGCAACCCGAGACGAAGGTGAAGAACAGCAGCGCGGTCGGGCCGGCCACATCGGCCAGCAGCAGCCCGGTGAGCAACGCGACGGTGGCGGCCTGCGTCAGCAGCGCCGCCACCAGCAGGCGGCGCCGGTCGGTCACGTCGGCCAGCACGCCGGCCGGCAGCGAGAACAGGAACATCGGCAGGAACACCGCCGTCTGCACCAGCGCGGTCAGGATGGCCGAGCCGGTGAGCTCGATCATCAGCCACGCGGTGGCCATGACCTGCATCGCGTTGCCGATGAAGTACACCGACCCGCCGGCGCACAAGCCGCGAAACGTCGGGTTGTTGCGCAAGGTCTGCCGTATGGACGCGCTGGCGGTCATCGAGCGCGCCATTGTCCATGGCCGGGCTGCCGCCGGGCGCGCATGTCCGCGCCGGGCGACGCCGTACGTTGGGTCAACGGATCAATGCCGGCGCCGCCGTGGCCGCGGCCGCGCGGTCAGGCGATAGAAAGGTCAGTTAGTTAGTGCAGCACCAGCAGCGGCACCTTGCTCTTGCCCAGCACGTTCTTCGTGTGCGAGCCGAACAGCAGCTCGCCGAACGCGCCGCGGCCGTGCGTGGTCATCACGATCATGTCGCAGCTCAGCTCGTTGGCCAGGGCGACGATTGCGGTGTCGACGCGGTCGGTGCGAAGGTGGCGACCGCTGAAGATGACGCCCGCGGCACGCGCCTTTTCGCCAAAGCGTGCGAGCACTTCGTGGGCATGGGTGTCGGTGCGCACCTCGTGCTGTTCGCGTTGGCGCGCATAGACGCTCGGCTGCGTGCCCACATTGGGCAACGGCATGTCGGGCTCGGCCACGAAGCCGACGATCGCCGCGCCCAGCTGGCGCGCGAGCTCGATGCTCTCGTCCATTGCACGGTCGGCCAAATCGGTGCCATCCACCGGAACCAGCAGGTTCTTGTACATCGTGCACTCCTTCTGACGGGTCACCCACTCTAGGCGCGCCCGCTGCGTCCGCGCTTGACTGTCGTCAAGCGCGGCGCCAGTTGACCGACCCACCGCGGCGCCGATGCCCGGCGCAGCGGAGCTCGCGCCGGCGCTATCGCTTCAGCGCATCGAGCAGCGGCGCCACGATGTCCATCGGCAGCGGGAACACGATGGTCGAGTTCTTGTCGGCCGCAATCACCGTGAGGGTTTCGAGGTAACGCAGCTGAATGGCCTGCGGCTGCTTGGCCAGGATCTCGGCGGCCTGGGCCAGCTTTTCCGCGGCCTGAAGTTCGCCTTCGGCATGGATCACCTTGGCGCGCCGCTCGCGCTCGGCCTCCGCCTGGCGCGCGATCGCGCGGATCATGGTTTCGTTCAGGTCCACATGCTTGATCTCGACATTGGTCACCTTGATGCCCCAGGCGTCGGTCTGGCTGTCGAGGATCTTCTGCAGGTCGAGGTTCAGGCGTTCACGCTCGCTGAGCATTTCGTCGAGGGTGTGCTTGCCCAGCACCGCGCGCAACGTGGTCTGGGCCAGCTGACTGGTGGCCATCAGGAAGTTTTCCACCTGGATCACCGCGCGTTGCGGGTCGACCACGCGGAAGTACAGCACGGCATTGACCTTCAAGGTCACGTTGTCGCGCGAGATCACGTCCTGGCTCGGCACGTCCATCACCACGATGCGCAAATCGATGCGCACCATCTGCTGGATGCCGGGAATCAGGACCACCAGGCCGGGGCCCTTCACGCGCCAGAAACGCCCGAGCTGGAACACCACGCCACGCTGGTACTCGCGCAGGATGCGCAACGAATTGGCGGCGATCACCACCACCAGAATCAGGACGACTGCAATGCCGATGGGAATGCCAATCATCGCGGGGCTCCTTGGGGTGTGGGTGCGTCAACGGCCGGCCTTACCTCGAGCGTGAGGCCGTCGACGCGGCCGACGCGCACGCGCTGGCCGGGCTGCAGCGTCTCGGTGGCGCGCACGCGCCAGCGTTCGCCGTCGACCAGGGCCCAGCCTTCGTTGCCGACGAATTCGATCACCTCGCCCGCGCTGCCGAGCAACGTCGCCGCGCCGCTGACCACCGGGCGCCGGCGCGCCTTGGCCGCCATGCCGACGATGCCGACGACGATCGCGCCCGACACCAGCGCCACCGCGGCAATCAGCGGCAGCGGGATGCCGAAGCCGGCCACCTCGCCGTCGATCAGCAGCAGCGCGCCGAATACAAACGCCGCGACGCCACCGATGCCCAGCGCGCCGTAGCTCGGCACGAAGGCCTCGGCCACGAAGAAGGCAATCCCCAGCAGGATCAGCGCCAGGCCGGCGTAGTTGATCGGCAGCATCTGCACGCCCCACAGCGCGAGCAGCAGGCACACGCCGCCGATCACGCCTGGCGCCACGTAGCCTGGGTTCATGAATTCGAACAGCAGGCCATAGACGCCGAGCATCATCAGCACGAGCGCAAGGCTCGGGTCGCTGATCACCGCGAGCAGGCGCTCGCGCCAGTCGGGCTCCAGCGTCACGACGGGGGCGTGCGCGGTGGCCAACGTCACGGCACCGGCCGGGTCGGCGTTGCGCCTGACGACGCGGCCATCGAGCTGACGCAGCAGGTCGTTGATGTCGACCGCGATCAGGTCGATCACCTTGCGCGCCAGTGCGTCGCTGGCGGGCAGGCTCACCGCTTCGCGCACCGCCAGCTCGGCCCAGGCGACGTCGCGGCCACGCAACTGCGCCAGGCCGCGAATGTAGGCGGTGGCATCGTTGACGCGCTTGGCAGCCATCGTGTCGTGGTTCGATGCGGGAGCCGACGCCTTGTCGGGCGCCGGGCCTGCGGGCTCCGCGCCGCCGGGCGACGGCAAGCCGATCGCAATGGGTGTGGCCGCACCGAGGTTGGTGGCCGGTGCCATCGCCGCCACATGCGTCGCGTACAGGATGTAGGTGCCGGCGCTGGCGGCCCGTGCGCCCGACGGCGCGACGTAGCCGACCACCGGTGTCGCCGACGCGAGGATGGCCTTGACGATGCTGCGCATCGCCGTATCCAGCCCGCCCGGCGTGTCCATCTTCAGCACCACCAGCTGCGCGTGTTCACGTGCCGCGCGCTCGAGCGCTCGCACGACGTGGTCCGCGGTGGCCGGTCCGATGGCGCCTTCGATCTGCAGCACGAACACCGGCGGCGCTGCTGACCGCGGCGGCTCCTGCGCATTGGCCAGCGCCACCAGCAGCGCGACGACGACCATCCAACCTGCATGCCTGGACACGGTCTGCTCCTGACCCAATGGAGCGCAGCGTACACCCCTGATGGCCGATGCGCGACCGGCCCTCGAGCCGGATCGGCAGTGGCGCGTTCAATAGCTCAATCGCGCGTAGTACGTCTTCTGCGCCGCTTCGCGTGCCTGACCCAGGGTGTGAATGCCCACCTCGGCCAACAGCGGGATCAGCTTCAGGAACACCTCGGCCGTGACCATCGCGTCGCCCAGCGCGGTGTGGCGGCCCATCACCGGCACGTCCAGCCGTTCGGCGATGGCCTCCAGACCGTGCGAATCCTGATTCGGGTGCACCACGGCCGACAGCAGCAGCGTGTCGAGCACCGGCTGGTCGAAGACGACGCCGGTCGCCGCCTCCTTGAGTTGCAGGAAGCGCATGTCGAAGGCCGCGTTGTGCGCGACCAGCACGGTGTCCTGCGCGAACGCGTGGAACGCCGGCAGCACCTGCGGCGAGCGTCGGCTGGCCGGCCACCATCTCGGGCCGGATGCCGTGGATCGGGATCGACGCCGCGGGAATCGGCCGCTGCGGATCGACCAGTTGCTCGAAGCACTCCTGGCGCCGCAGCTTGCCGTTGACGATGCGGGCGGCGCCGATCTGGATGATCTCGTCGCCCTGCGACGGGTTGAAGCCCGGTGGTCTCGGTGTCGAACACGGTGTAGCTCAGATCCACCAGGCGGCGCTCGGCCCATTCGCGCGCCGGTTCGCTGGCCTTGAACAGGTCGAAGTCGTAGTACTCGGGGCGGCTGTCGCTGCGCACGAACAGGCTCGCGTCGAGCTCGGCGCGCTCGTCGGCCAGCGGCAGCAGGAAGCGGAAGAACGCCGCCTGGCGTGCGCGTTCGCGCTCGAACCAGAACTCCCCGCCGTGGCGCTCGACCACGTCGCGCACGCTCAGGCTCATGCTGTCGGCGCCGACCTTCATCGGCTCGGTCTCCCAGCCGATCACCGTCTCGGTGCTCATCGCCTGGCCGATCCACAGCAGGTCCAGATGCGCGCGCCCGCTTACCGCGGCCAGGCGCAGCTGCAGCGTGCTGATGTCATAGTCCTCCACCAGCCGGCCGGCCAGAAAGGTCAGCGCCTGCAGCAGCGAGAAGCTGTCCACCCGCAGCCACAGCGTGGCGTCGATCTCGGTGGCGGCGATGCGGCAGTCGTACAGCGCCTCGATGCGACGCTGCGCCGCGGCCACGAGGTCGGCGCCCAGCATGTCCTCCAGCGGCCAGCGCGTCTTCTGCGTCTGCGTGCTGTGGCTGGCCAGCTCGTTCAGGCGCGTCGCCATGCCGCGCGCCTCGTCGCGGATGACGCCGAGGAAACGCTCGCGCGTCGGCTCGTCCAGATCGGGGTACTCGAGCATCTCGAGCGCCGCCTGCAGGTTGCCCAGCGACGCGCGATTGCCCTCGGCCAGGCCATGCAGCAACCGGTCGCGCTGCGACTCCTCGGCGAAGTCGCGCGTGATGTTGTCGAGCATCAGCACGAAGCCGCTGATCTCCGCGTTCTCGTCGGTGCCGGTGCGCACCGGCGCCATCTGCGCGCGCAGCAGCTGACCGCCGCGCGTCGCGGTGACGAACTGCGCCGACGGGTGCGCGGCGCCGCGCTGCAGGCGCTGGCGAATGCTCTCCAGCGCGTGCGCCACCAGCTTGCGGTCGAACACCGCGTAGATCGAGCGGCCCAGACCGATCAGCTCGGCGCCGTCGGCCAGCGCCGGCGCGTCGGACAAGCGCCCGGAACTGGATGCGCGCGCGGTTGTTGTACAGCAGCACCCGGCCGTCGAGGTTGCAGACGACCACGCTCTGCGTCAGCTCGCTCATCAGCGCGGCCAAGCGGCTGCGTTCGTGCTCGATCTCGCGACCGCCGGCCGCCACGGCGGTCTGCACCTGGCGCGCCATGTCGGCGCGCAGCTCACCGCGCTGGCGCGCGAGCTGGTTGATCGCCTCGCGCAAGGCCTTCAGCGCATCGCCCGGCAGCGGCGCAATCTCGCGCGCGGTATCGGTCGCGACGAGCAGCCGCGCCTGTTCAGTCAGCTGCCCGGGCGCAATCACCCAGCGCGTCCAGGCCTTGCTTACCAGCCAGCCGGCGGCGCCCGAAAGCAGCAGCCACATCAGCACCAAGGGCGCGGCCAGCGGTTCGATCGCCTGCACGAAGGCCGCGCGCGGCGCCTCGTCCATCGTCGCCGCCACGAAGCCGAACGCGGCCAGCACCCAGGCGGCCAACATCACCGCCGGCGCGAGTACTGCGCCCAGCTGGCGCACATCCACCTTCACGCAGGCTCCCGGCCCAGCAGCGCGCGCACCTGCGCCGCCAGCTCCTTGGTGGAGAACGGCTTGGTCACGTAGGCGTCGGCGCCCAGCGCGGTGCCCTTGGCCACGTCGGTGTCGCGGCCCTTGGCGGTGAGCAGCACGATCTTCACCGCGGCCAGCGTGTCGTCGGCGCGCACGGCCTGGCAGACCTCGAAGCCGGTCTTGCCCGGCATCATCACGTCCAGCAGCACCAGGTCGGGCCGCTCGCGCTGGATCGCCTCCAGCGCCTGCGGCCCGTCGCGCGCCACCAGCACCTGATAGCCCTCGCGCTTCATCAGGAACTCCAGCGAGATCAGGATGTTGGGTTCGTCGTCGGCAATCAGCACCTTGTGTGTCATGTCATGGCCTCCTGCGTGGCAAGCGACAGCGGCAGCTCGAAGCCGAAACAGGCGCCCTGGCCCGCCACCGACTGCACCCACATGCGCCCGCCGAAATGTTCGACGATCTGCCGGCTGATCGGCAGGCCCAGCCCGGTGCCCTGCGGGCGGTGGGCAGCGTCGCCACCCTGGCGGAACTTCTCGAAGATCAGGCCCTGCTGCTCGGCCGGCACGCCGGCGCCGTTGTCCTGCACCTCGACGCGCAGACTGTTCGGCGTGCGCGTCAGCCGGACCTCGACGCGGCCGCCTTTCGTGGGCACGAACTTGGCGGCGTTGGACAGCAGGTTGAGCAGCACCTGCGTCAGCCGATCGGGGTCGGCACGCAGCAGCGGCAACGGCCCCGGCGCGTCGAGCACCAGCTCCGCGCCGCGCTCGCGGAACAGCTCGCGCGTGGTCTGCACCGCCGTCTCGGTGAGCGCGCGCAGGTCGACGTCGGTGTTGTGCCACTCGGCGTGGCCCGATTCGATCTTGGCCATGTCGAGCACCTGGTTCACCAGCCGGCTCAGGCGCTCGGTCTCGGCGACGATGATGCCGGTGAACTGCGCGCGCTGCGCGGCCTCCATCGCGGGTCGTCGACCATCAGCTCGGCCAGCGCGCGGATCGACGTCAGCGGCGTGCGCAGCTCGTGCGTCACCGACGACATGAAGTCGTCCTTCAGCCGGTCCAGGCTCTTCAACTGCTCGTTGGCCGCACGCAGCTCGGCGCTGGCGCGCTCCAGCGAGCGCGACTTCTCCTCCAGCTCGTGCGAATACGCGCGCAGCTGCATCGCCTCGCGCGAGGCCTCGTCGAGTATGCGCATCACGTCGTCGATGGCCAGCGCCTCCTCCTCCACGGCGGAGGCGATCATCACCCGCGCCGACGCGCTGCCGATGCGCGCCGGCCAGTTGCGTCTCGACGAACTGCACCAGCCGGGCATCGGCCGGCATCTGCTCGACGCTCGGCGCGCCGACGCGGCGCGCGTGCTCGGCGAAGAGGCGCTGCGCATTGTCGTGGCCGAGAAAACGCCCGGCCAGCGCCAGCAGGTCGGCCACATGCGCACGGCCGCGCCAGAACACCGGCTGCGCGCCGTCGGCATCACGCGGGCGCCGCAGCGCGTCGACGAACAGCAGCGCCTGGCTCATCTCGCGCGCCGTCGGGCTGCGCGCCAGCGACACCGCGGCGTAGAGGCCAGCGTTGGCCAACAGGCTCCAGAACAGCGAGTGCGTCAGCGAATCCAACCGCGTCAGGCCGAACAGCTGCTCGGGCTTCAGCCAGGCGATGCCCCACGGGCCGTGGCTCAGGAAGTCAGTGCCCATCCAGCCCGACTTGGCGATCGACGGCAGCATCAACGTGTAGACCCAACACGCAAATCCGGCGCCCAGGCCGGCCAGCGCGCCCTCGCGCGTGCCGCCCTTCCAGTACATGCCGCCCAGCAGCGCCGGCGCGAACTGCGCCACCGCGGCGAAGCTGATCAGGCCGATGCTCACCAGCGCATAGGCCTCGCCGGCAATGCGGAAGTACAGGTAGCCGAGCAGCAGCAGCAGCACGATGGCCACGCGGCGAATGCCCAGCAACAGGCCGGTCAGATCGTCCGCGGCGGCCGTCGCCGCGCCGCGCCGCGCGCCGAAGCGGGCCGTGCGCAGCAGCAGCGGCATCACCAGGTCGTTGCACACCATCGTGGCCACCGCGATGGTCTCGACGATGACCATGCCGGTGGCCGCCGACAGGCCGCCGACGAAGGCCAGCAGCGCCAGCGCGTGGCTGGCCCTGGGCCAGCGGCAGCGACAGCACGAATGTTTCCGGGTCCATGCGCCCGGGCCCGAAATGCAGCAGGCCGCCGACCGCGATCGGCAGCACGAACAGGTTGATCAGCAGCAGGTACAGCGGGAACGCCCAGGCAGCCCGGCGCACGTGGCGCTCGTCGACGTTCTCGACCACCATCATCTGGAACTGCCGTGGCAGGAAGATCACCGACAGCATCGACAGCAGCGTCAGCGCGAACCACTGGTCGTAGGCAAACGAGGCGCCGCTCTGCAGCAGCTGGCGCACCTCGGGCACGCCCTGCGCGCGGTCGAACAGGTCGGCCGGGCCGCTGAACAGGCCCCAGGTCACGAAGCCGCCGACCGCCAGGAAGGCCAGCAGCTTGACCACCGACTCCAGCGCGATCGCCGCCACCATGCCTTCGTGGCGCTCGGTGGTGTCCAGGTGCCGCGTGCCGAACACGATCGTGAAGCCGGCCAGCACCAGCGCCACGACCAGCGTGCTGTCGCTCCACCACGCGCCGTGACTCACCGGCTGCCCGGTGAGCACGGCGTACCCGCTGGCCACGGCCTTCAGCTGCAGCGCCATGTACGGCACGATGCCCACCACCGCGATCAGCGTCACCAGGCCGGCCAGCAGCGGACTCTTGCCGTGACGACTGGCGATGAAATCGGCGATCGACGTGATGCGCTGGCTGCGCGCGATGCGGATCATCTTGCGCAGCACCAGCGAGGCCAGCACCATCGCCAGCGTCGGACCCAGGTAGATCGGCAGGAACCACACGCCGGCATTCGCCGCGCGCCCGATGCTGCCGAAGTAGGTCCACGCCGTGCAGTACACGCCCATCGACAGCGTGTAGACCCAGGCATTGCCGATCACCGAGCGGCCCTGCAGCGCACGCCGGTCGCCGAACGAGGCCGCCGCAAACAGCAGCAACAGGTAGGCGAGCGATGCGCCGAGAACCAGCGGGGCGGACAACATGGCGTGTGGCCAGGCGCGCAGCCGGTCAGTCGTCGCCGCCGCGCTCGCTGACCGCAGCCAGCGCGACGATCAGCAGCGCCCAGCCCACGAACAGGGCGAGCGGCAGCAACGGCAGCCCGAACAGCCGCAGGTCGCGGTCGAACAGGCTCAGCAGCGGGAAGTTCATCAGCAGCCAGCCGGCGCAGAACAGCGCCAGCAGGCGCGGGCCGCGCAACGCCTTGGCGCCGCGATCGGTCGCTGCAACGGGCATGATGGTCTCCGGTGGCGCGGCTTGCGATACCGCAGTCTCGTCGATCGAGTGTTCCCCGTGGCGCTGACGGTGGTCTGACGCCTGCCAGAGTCGCCCCAGGCGGCAAAGTCGGGGGTTTCTCGGGTTCCGGCGATCGTCGCGCCGGGCAAAGATGCGGCGACCAGGCGTCGGCGGCGTACGGCGCACCGTTTCCCTAACTGCCCGACATCACACTTACACAGGAGACATCGATGGCATCACTGGCAGCAATCAGGTCCGCGCCCCGCGCCACGGCGGGCGCGCTCGTGGCCGCGGCATTGTGCGCCGCCGGCGCCGCGCAGGCGCAGGAAACCTTCAAGCTCGGCATCGTCAGCTTCCTGTCGGGCCAGGCGGCCGAGAGCTTCGGCATCCCGGCGGTCAACGGCGCCAAGGTGGTGATCGACGCCTTCAACAAGGGCGCGGCGCCGGCGCCGTACAACAAGGTCGGCTTCGGCGGCGTGAAGATCGAGCCGATCTACGTCGACGAGAACGGCGGCGCGACCAAGCAGGTGCAGGAGCTGCGCAACCTGTACGACCGCGAGAAGGTCGATGCGGTGGTCGGCTACGTCGGCTCGGGCGACTGCCTGGCGGTGGCGCCGGTGGCCGAGGAGATGAAGAAGTTCCTGATCCTCTACGACTGCGGCACGCCGCGCATCTTCGAGGACAACAAGCTGCAGTACGTGTTCCGCACCGCCAGCCATGCGGCGATGGACAACGTGGCGCTGACGCGTTACCTGAAGGCGAAGAACGTGAAGGTCGAGTCCTTCAACCTGATCAACCAGGACTATGCCTGGGGCCAGGATTCGAAGAAGGACTTCACCTGGTCGATGGAAAAGCTCTTCCCCGGCGCCAAGGCCGGCGAGGACCAGCTGCCCAAGTTCGGCGCCGGCCAGTACGGCACCGAGATCTCGGCGCTGATGGCCAAGCCCGCCGACGTCACCCACTCGAGCCTGTGGGGCGGCGACCTGCAGGCCTTCGTGCTGCAGGCCGCGCCGCGTGGGCTGTTCCAGAAGACGCAGGTGGTGTTCTCGGCGGCCGACCACGTGCTGCCGGGCCTGGGCGAAAAGATGCCCAACGGCGTGATCCTCGGCGCGCGCGGCGCCTATGGATTGATGAGCCCGAAGTCGGCGCTCAACGACTGGTGGTGGGACCTCTACAGCAAGGCCTACAACGTCTACCCGGTGCAGGCGCCGTACCGCATGGTGCAGTCGCTGCTCGGCCTGAAGCTCGCGGTCGAGAAGGCGATGGCCGCCAACGGCGGCAAGAAGCCCACACCCGAGCAGCTGGCCGCCGCGCTGCGCAACTCCGAGTGGGATTCGCCCGCCGGCAAGATCCGCATGGCGCTTGGCGGCGGCCACCAGGCGGTGCAGGACACGGCCATCGGCAAAACGCGCTACGACGCGGGCAAGAAGATGGTGATGCTCGAAGACATCATGCGATTTCCGGCGGACTGCGTGAATCCGCCGCCGAACATGAAGAGCGAAGAGTGGATCAAGGCCGGTTTCCCTGGAGCGAAATGTTGATCCCCCCCGGAGCGGCCTGGCGGCCGCCTCCCCCCAGGGGGGCGACGCTAGTGGACCGGCGGAGCCGGATCCACGGCGTCCGCTTGAATGGGTAGTGCTCGACGCGGGCGCTGGCGCGTGGACGCAGCGCTGACGATCTTGATCGACGGCCTGACCTACGCGTCGTGGCTGTTCATCGTGGCGCTCGGGCTCACGCTGGTGTTCGGTGTGCTGAAGATCCTGAACATCGCGCACGGCAGCTTCTACGCGCTGGGCGCCTATGCGGCGGCGAGCTTCGTCGGCTGGGGTGCGAGCCTGAAATGGGCGCCCGGGTTCTCGCTGGTCGCCATGCTGCTGGCCGCCGTGGCGGTGGCGGCGGTGGTGGCGCCGCTCACCGAGCGCGGGTTGCTGCGCTTCTTCTACGGTCGCGACGAGGTGCTGCTGGTGCTCGTCACCTACGCGATGTTCCTGATCCTCGAGGACGTGACCAAGCTCGTCTGGGGCGCCAACCCGTACTACGTGTCGGAACCCTACGGCCTGTTCGGCAACGTGCACATCGGCGCGCAGACCTACGTGGGCTACGACTTCGCGCTGCTCGCGCTGGCCATCATCGTCGGTGTTGCGGTCTGGTGGGGCCTGAACCGCACCCGCCAGGGCAAGATCGTGCTCGCAGTGATCCACAGCGCCGAGATCGCCTCCAGCATGGGCGTGAACGTGTCGCGCGTCTACATGGGCGCGTTCAGCGTCGGCATCTTCCTGGCCGCGATCGGCGGCGCGTTCACCGCGCCGATGATCTCGGTGCAACCGGGCGTATCGGTGGGCGTGATCATCGTCTCGTTCGCGGTCGTCATCATCGGCGGCCTGGGCAGCATCGAGGGCGCAGCTATCGGCGCGCTGATCGTCGGCCTCGCGCGCTCGCTCGCGGTGCACCTGGCGCCGGTGGCCGAGCTGTTCTCGATCTACGTCGTGATGGCGGTGGTGCTGATGTTCCGCCCTGAAGGCCTGTTCCAGCGCATCCAGGCAAGAAAGATATGACCCTTCCCGGAGCGGCCGGCTGACATGCGGCTCGTGCTCGGCGGCGTGGCCGCATTCGCGTTGCTCGCCATCGCCGGCTGGCTGGCGCCGAAGTGGCTGACCTTCCTGGTCACGATGGCCGCCGGCAACGGGCTGGTGTCGCTGGGCATCGTGGCGCTGATGCGCGGCGGCGTGGTGCCGTTCGGCCAGGGCATGGTGTTCGCGGTCGGCGGCTACACCGCGGCGCTGCTGTTCAACAAGGCTCGGCTTCACCGACGCGCTCGGCCTCGTGCTCTGCGGCGGCGTGATGGCCACGCTCGTGGCGGCGCCGTTCGCGCCGCTGCTGGCGCGCTACCGCGGCATCTTCTTCGCGATGCTGACGCTGGCGCTGTCGATGGTGGTCTACGGCGCGCTGATGAAGCTCGACGTGCTCGGCGGCTCCGACGGCTTCAACGTCGGCCGCGCCACGCTGCTCGGCTGGCGGCTGCCCGATGCGCTGGCCGGCTACGTGCTGTACCTGCTGACGGTGGGTGTGGCCATCACGATGGCGCTGCTGGCGCGCGTGCTGTTCGACTCCACCCGCGGCCTGGTCACGCTGGCCGCGCGCGACAACGAGCTGCGTGTCGAGTACCTCGGCGGCTCGGTGCGGCGCGCGATGGCGATCAACTTCCTGCTCGCCGCGTTCTGCGGTGGCACCGGCGGCGCGCTGGTGGTGCTGTCGCTCGGCCACATCGAGCCGCAGTTCAGCTACTGGACGACCTCCGGCGAGTTCGTCTTCGTCGCCATCCTGGCCGGCTGGCAGAGCGTGGCCGCGGTGTTCGTCGCCAGCACGGTGCTGGAGGTGGTGCGCTCGTTCTCGAGCTCGTACTTCCCCAACACCTGGCAGCTGGCGCTGGGCCTGTTCCTGCTGTTCGTGATCCGCTTCCTGCCGCGCGGCATCGGCTCGCTGTGGGTGGGCAAGGGTCGGACATGAGCGCGCCGGGCCGCTCCCAAGCGCGAATCCCGGAGCACGCAGTGCGAAGGGTAGTCCAGTGACCGCCGCGCCTTTGCTGGAGGCGCAGAGCGTCGGCAAACGCTTCGGCGCGGTGGTGGCCGCGGCCGAGCTCAACGTGCGGGTCGCCGCCGGCGAACGTGTGAGCCTGATCGGCAGCAACGGCGCCGGCAAGACCACCTTCGTCAACATGATCACCGGCTACCTGAAGCCCGACGCCGGCCACATCCGCTTCGAGGGGCGCGACATCACCGCGCTGTCGCCGCGGCGCATCGTGCAGCTCGGCGTGGCGCGTTCGTTCCAGATTCCGCAGCTGTTCGGCGAGCTCTCGGTGCTGGACAACATGCTGGTGGCCAATGCCTGCCACGACCAGCACCTGAGCCTGTGGCAGCGTGCGCGCCGCGGCGAGGCGATCGCCCGGGCCGAGCAGCTGCTGCAGCGCTTCAGCCTGGCCGACCACCGCGCGCGCCGCGTCGTCGAGCTGCCCGGCGGCGTGCGCAAGCTGCTCGACATCGCGATGGCGCTCACCGTGCGGCCGAAGCTGCTGCTGCTGGACGAGCCCACCAGCGGCGTTTCGGCCGAGGAGAAGTTCCCGATGATGGACACCATCATGGCCGCGCTCGGCAGCGAGCGCGACACCACAGTGCTGTTCGTCGAGCACGACATGGACATCGTGGCGCGCTATGCCCAACGCGTGATCGCGTTCTACAGCGGCCGCATCATCGCCGACGACGTGCCCGAGCGCGCGCTGGCCGCCGACGACGTGCGCCGCTACGTGACCGGCGAGCTGCTGCAGGAGTAACTCTGGTGCTGCGCGCCGAGAACCTCCACGTCGCGATCCAGTCGGTGGTCGCGCTGCGTGGCCTGTCGCTTACGGTGGCAGACGGCACGATGGTCGGCCTCGTCGGCCGCAACGGCGCCGGCAAGACCACGCTGATGCGCACGCTGATGGGTCACCTCGCGCCGACGCAGGGCACGATCCGCTTCGACGGGCAGGATCTGGCCGCGCTGCCGCCCCATGCCCGCGCAAGCCTGGGGATCGGCTACATGCCGGAGGACCGCGGCCTCGTGCCCGAGCTCACCGTGGAAGAGAACATCCTGGTGCCGGTGTGGGTGAACACGGCGCTGAAGGCCGACGATCGACTGGCGATCGTCTACCGAGTGCTGCCCGAGCTGCTGGAGATGCGCGAACGGCGCGCGCTGCTGCTCTCGGGCGGGCAGCAGAAGCTGGTGGCGCTGGCCCGTGCGCTGGCCGTCGGCACGCGGCTGCTGCTGCTCGACGAGCCGTTCGAAGGGGTGGCGCCGGCACTGTCGCGGCGCCTGGCCGACGTGATCGCCGGCCTGAAAGGCAGCGCGGTCGCGGTGCTGATGGCACAGAGTGACCTCAACCACTCGCGCTCGCTGGTCGACAGCGAGTTCGTGATCGAGCGTGGCGCGAATGTGGTGAGGGATGTCGAGTGAGGTGGGGTTGCCAGGCAACACTCCAGTGGCCCCTCAGCTCCTGCAAGGATCGTGGCTCACGCCGCCCGACCGCACCTGCCCGAAGCCGAACACCCGCCTGTAGAAGGCCAGCTCGGCTTCGAGGCACGTCTCGATCGTTGCTGCCTTGCGAAAGCCGTGGCCCTCACCTTCAAAGGCGTGATACTCGACCGGGATGTCGCGCCTTTTCATGGCCGCGACCATCGACTCGGACTGCGCGGGCGTCACCACCTTGTCGTCGAGTCCCTGGAAGAAGATCACTGGCGAGTTCAGCCGGTCGGCGTGCGCGAGCGGCGAGCGTGCAGCGTAGTCGGAGCGCGAGACCAGGTAGTTCGTTGTGTAGCGTGACTCGAACTTGTGCGTGTCGGCGTCGAGCCCGGCGAGATCGCTGACGCCGAAGTAGCTCGCGCCGGCCTTGAAGACGTCGTGGAAGATCAGCGCGCGCAGCGTCGTGAAGCCGCTCGCGCTCGCACCGCGGATTGCCATGCGCTCGGCATCGGCGAGTCCGCGCTCGGCGAGGTGGCGAGCCGCGGCAACGCAGTCTTCGACATCGACGATGCCCCAGGCGTGGTGCAGCAGCTCGCGATAGGCGCGGCCGTAGCCGGTCGAGCCGCCGTAGTTGACGTCGACCAGCGCGAAGCCGCGGCTGGTCCAGAAGTTGACGTTCAGGCGCAGGCTCGTGTTGGTCGACGAGGTGGGGCCGCCGTGGCTTGTCACGACGAGCGGAGGGCGCTCGCCTTGCAAGGCGACGAAGTCGGGATGCGTCGGCGCATAGTAGAAGGCGTGCGCGGTGCGCCCGCGCGCGCTCGGGAACTCGATCGCCCGCGCAGCCGCGAGGAATCCGGCGTCAGGCAGCTCGTCGACGCTGCTTGCCAGGACTGCACTCGCGCCACTGGCGAGATCGATGCGCGCGACCTGGCGCGGCACCATCGGCGACCCGCCGATGATCGCAACGAACCCCGGCCCGACGCGCAGTTCGTCGATGTCGGTGCACGCGCTGGCGATCGGTGTCCAGCGCCGGGTGGCGAGGTCGATGCGGCCGAGCTTGCTCACGCCCTGCTCGATGCACGTCGCGATGATCTCGTTCGCGCCGTTGAAGCCGAACATGTCCCGCCCGAAGACCCACTGCGGGTGCGCGAACTCGGCGGCCATCGGACACAGCGCCTGCAGCGCATCGTGCGCATCGACGCGGTACAGGTTCCACCAGCCCGTGCGGTCCGAGACGACGAACAACCGCCCGTCTGGCGACCACTGCGGCTGCGCCAGCGACTCGCCGATGCCGCCGGCGATGCGCCGCGGCGCAACGAGCGCACCGTCTGCAGCGACTTCGGCGAGCCACAGTTCGGTGTCGAAGAACGGCATCGAAGGATGGTTCCACGCCAGCCAGGCAAGCTGCCGGCCGTCGGGTGACAGGCGCGGCGCGGAGTAGAAATCGTTCCCCGCCGCGAGCTCGACCGGGTCGGCTGCGCCTTCGCAGGCGATCGCGACGAGCGAATTGCGCGCCTCGTGTGAACCGCCGCGATGGTCCTCGCGTACTGCGATCAGTCGCCGTCGCGCGGCGTCGTGCTCGAAGTCGGCGTGGCGCTGCGCACTGTCGTGGGTGATCGGCCGCGCCACACCATCGGCGTCCTGCCGATAGACGAGGTTGTCGGCGAAGTTCGAGAAGAACAGTGTCTCGCCCGCGACCGCGTAGGCGCCCTCGCCATACTCGTGCACGCGCGTACGCACGTTGAGCGGGGCTGCGGTGAGCAGCCGAGGCGGCGAAGCGCCGGGCGCCGACACCATGGCGGCGACGCGGCCGTTCTCCTCGGGCAGCCCCTGCAGCCAGTGGATGCGTGCGCCGGCTATGCGCAGCGATGCCAGCGGCTTGCTTCCCGCCGCAACGCGCGCGGCGCTGACTGGCGACGGCCAGGTGCCACAGGCGGCGCCGACGGCGCTCACAGTGCTTTCCTCCGCTCTGTGCCCTGTCCCAGCGGTCCGGCATAGCGACGACGCGGCGACGGCGCCAGCGGACCCGTGTGCGCAACGATCTCGACTCCGTCTCTCATTCGTCGGTCTCCCTGTGGCGTTCAGTCGCGCAAGACGATACACGCCGGCGCGTGGTCGCGCACCTTCTCGGCTTCGCGCATTTCGCTATCGACACCGCCCAGCGTAGCGCCGCTCGCCAAAGCCGTGAGCGGCGCAGCGCGCGGTACTCGCGCGCCTCGGGACCGCCGGGCCGCCGTTTCGAGGGTCAAGCCGGATTGGCCGCAGCACGGCCTGAGCAGCCGCTCCAGGCCGGACGCAAGCGATCAGGACCCATCGTTCGACAAACGCCTCGGCTACGAAGGGATCGGCGATCGACGTCGGACGAAGGCACGCCGCACCCAGATCGCGATCATTCGAGACATCAAGCCGAAAGGGCGAGATCGACCCAAAGCGGAAGTAAGCGACCGAGTGAAGCCGACGTTCGCTGCGGCAACATTGGATGCATTAAGCGGTGCCGTAGGGCAGGTGTCGACGCCGCCGGATTTGCGCCTATCGTGCGCGTAGCCGTCTGAGAAGTGCGTTGGATTGGCGCGTATCAGATGCTGCGTGAACCCTTCGCGGCCATGGTAGTCATCCTCGGCTTCAATCAGCGTCAGGCCTGAGAGGCACAGGCGCCGCAAACATGCCCAGCGATGCAAGCGGACCTATCGCGGAGTCCAATGCACGCTGGGCTTGCGATTCAACTGGTGCGCAAGCACGTGAATCACGCGCGCGCCAAGGCAGAGCACGGCGAGCGCATTGCGGCAGCGCGGGCCTGCATTGCACTAGCGCGCCGGCGCCTTTGGTGCCGCAGCGTCCCGGCTCATCTGCTCGATCAGCCATGCGCCCGGATCGGCCGCCGCAGGCCAGACCGAGCCGCCGCCGCGTGGGCCGCTGCGCAGGATCTCGTCGACCTCGTCGGCGCTCAGCCGGTTGGCGCGCCAAGCATCGACCTGCAAGACCTGCGGGAAGGCGATCAGCACCCCCATCACGACCAGTTGCACTGCCACGAATGGCAGCACGCCGCGATAGATGTCGCCGGTGTCGACACCGCGCACGGTGTGGCCGGTGACCGGGTCGACGCGGTCACGCGCTGGCGCCACGCCACGCAGGAAGAACAGCGCATAGCCGAACGGCGGCGTGAGAAACGACGTCTGAAGGTTCACGCCGAGCAGCACGGCGAACCAGATCAGGTCGATGCCCAGCGATTGCGCGACCGGGCCCAGCAGCGGCACCAGGATGAACGCGATCTCGAAAAAGTCCAGAAAGAAGCCGAGCACGAACACCAGCGCCGTCACGACCACGAGCATGCCCGTGGCACCCCCCGGCAGGTCGTGGAACAGCCGCGATACCCATCGCGTGCCCTCCAGACTGTTGAAGGTGTGGCTGAAGATCGTCGAACCGATGAGGATGAACACGACGAAGGTGCTCAGCTTCACGGTCGACAGTGCGGCATCGGCCAGCTGCGCGCGGTGCAGCCGGCCGCGTGCTGCCGCCATCACCATGGCGCCGATGGCGCCGATGGCGCCGCCTTCAGTCGGCGTGGCCAGCCCGAGGTAGATGGTGCCGAGCACCAGGAAGATCAGCATCAGCGGCGGCGCCAGCACGAAGGCCACGCGGTGCGCCAGCGGCGACAATCCGCGCAGCCGTAACGTGCGATCGACCAGCGCCAGCGCGACGGCGATCAAACCCGTTGCGCCGAGGCTCACGACCACCAGCTCGTCGCTGGGCGGCGCGAGGACGGTGCGGCCGATGTGCTCCAGCAGGCGCGGATAAACCTGCATGAACACGGCCGCCAGCGCAGAGCTGGCGAGCATGAGTACGCCGAGCGAACGCAGGCCGCTGCGCTCGCCCGCACGGCGTGCGGCACGCGGCAGCGCAGGCGCCAGCTGCGGGAACGCCCACGCCGCTCCGGCCACCACCAGCAGGTAGCCGCCAATGACCATTGCCGCGGGCACCAGCGCAGCGGCATACATTTCGCCCACGCTGCGGCCGAGCTGATCGGCCAGCACGATCAGCACCAGCGACGGCGGCACGATCTGCGTCAGGCTGCCCGAGGCGGCGATCACGCCGCTGGCCAGCCGCGCGTCGTAGCCGTGGCGCAGCATCAGCGGCAGGGAAAACAGGCCCATCGAGATGACCGAAGCTGCGATCACGCCGGTGGTGGCGCCGAGCAGCGCCCCGACCAGCACGACGGCGAAGGCGAGTCCGCCACGCACCGGACCGAACAGCTCGCCGATGGTCTCGAGCAGATCACGCGCCAGCCCGCAGCGGTCGAGGATTAGCCCCATCAACGTGAAGAACGGAATCGCGAGCAGCAGGTCGTTCTCCATGATGTTGATCAGCCGCAGCGGCAGGGCCTGCAGCAGCAGCGCGGGCATCAGATCGAACTGGATGCCGAGCAGCGCGAATCCGAGGCCACAAGCCGCCAGCCCCAGCACCACGGGCACACCGCTCATCAGCGCCAGCACCAGCGCAACGAACATCAGCGGCGCCAGATTGGCGGCCAGCCAATCCATCAGCGGTCTCGTGGTTCGGGTTGACCGATGAGCGGTGGCAAATCGGCCTCGCCCAAGGTCGCGCAGCCGATGGCGCCGCGCAGGAACGCGACGCGCCGCAGCAGCTCGCTGATGGCCTGCAGGCCGAGCAGACCCATGCCCAGCGGGATGCACAGGTAGATCGGCCACACCACCAGGCCGCCGGCGTTGAACGACGACTCGCCGCTGCGCCAGGCCTCTTGAAACAGACTCCAGCCCATCAGCACGAACAGCAGCGTCATCGGCAGCGCCACCAGCGTCAACGCCACCGCATCTATCCAGGCGCGTGTGCGCGCCGACCAGCGGCGCGACAGCGCATCGACGCGAACATGTTCGTCGACCATCAGCACGTAGCCCGCGCAGCCGAGGAAGGCCACCGCGAACAGGTGCCACTGGATCTCGATCCAGGCGTTCGAGCTCAATCCGAGGAATTTGCGCGAAAAGGCATTGCCCGCACTGATGACAACCGACGCCAGCAGTGGCCAGACCATCGCGCGGCCGACGAAGCGATTGAGTCGGTCGACGTGGCTGGCGAAGCGCAGCAACGCGTTCATCGCCCTCGGCCTCTCAGGTGCCGCGCATGCCGCCGGGGCATCACGCACACAACGGGTCGGCAAATGGGACGGCAGGGCCAGACGCAGGCATCACAACGGCATTCTGCATGAGGGGCGACCTTGCTGAGGGCCCTTGAAATGCCTATGCTCGAATCCTGGGAACGCCGTCGGCGCGTTCAAGTGCGGAGGGCCCATGACGAGAGAATGCGTTTGTATTCTTTTGGTGGCGTGCCTGCTCAACGCAGCATCCGCACAGGATCTCGCCGCTCTGGAAGCTCAGTTTCAACAGGGCGTCAAAGCCGAGTACGGCGTGGGCACGCAGGGCGCCGATCTTGCGGGGGCAATGCGCTTCTATCAACAGGGTGCACAACACGGCTACGCGCCGGCGATGGTCCGATTCGCCTACATGAAGCACTTGGGCAAGGGGACCTCGGTGGATCTGCCAGGTGCCCTCGGGTTATATGCGCAGGCAGCGCAGCAAGGGAGCAAAGAGGGCCAATACATGCACGCGCTGTGCTATGCCACTGGTGTGGGGACAACGCGGGACCCAGCCAAAGCACGGGCACTGATGCTGACACCGGCCGAAGCCGGACACCAAGAGGCCCAATACACGCTGGCGGTGATGATGGGCCTCGGCGACGGCGGTCCCAAACGCGAGGCGGGCGCTCGGCGTTGGTTCGACCGGGCGGCAACGGGGCCAGACAAGGAACTGGCGGCCAAAGCCGCGGCCCAGCGGGACAAGATCGACCAGAATCTCTTTGCGGCCAGCACCGAGGGAAGGGACATCTTGGTGGCCTTGGGAATGTTCATTCTGGTGGCAGGCGCGATGGGCGGGGGCGGCGATTCCGGTTCCTCAAACGCAGGAAGCCCATCGATTGGGGGAGGATCCGGTTCGACCTACCCAGGCCCGCGCGATCGCACGGTCACGCCGGCGAACGGAGACATTTCCCGGATCTTGCACGGAGAGAACATGCTGGGAATAGGCCGGCCCGTGAAAACGCGCTAGACGAAGGAAGCGGCGTGCGGAGAACCTTGCGAAGCGCCTTGACGAGCGTGCTGCTCATGGCGATCGGACTGGCGGCGCAAGGGCGCGCGGCGGCGGCCGCGATCGAAGGCCACTATCTCGGCCGTTACCTGTGCCAGGGTTGGAACTGGCTGGATCTGCGCATCAGCGTTGCCGGACCGGGGCGAATTGATGCGGTGTTCACCATTCAAGTACCAGGTGGCGGTGCCACGACGTCGTACAGCATGACGGGACAGTACAACGCGGGCACCGACGTGTTCCAGCTGGCGCCGGTGAGGTGGATCGGCCGACCCGTGAGCGGCATGAACATGGTGGGGATGGCCGGGAGGCTGGACCAGGCGACGCGGCAGATCCGGGGGAGGATCTTGGAGTCGCCCTCGTGCACGACCTTCGAGCTGGCGGGAGATGGCGGAACGCCCCTGCCGGTGGCCCCACCGGCGGCATCAGGCTCAACCGGAGCACAGCCTCAGGTCGGTGCGGCGGCTCCCCCCCAGCACAACGGTATCGAGTATTGGGATTCGTCGATGGGCGGCGCGGGGCAAGCGCGGCGGGAAACAGAGCCGATTGACGATGTGATTGACTGGCTGCACGGACAGGGTTTCTATTGCCTTGCCTCCTACCATGCTTCATGGAGCGCGGACGGAACGCGGGCCGCGGTGAGTACCAAAATCAGCACGCGCGCGCGCTTCGTGGTGGAGTGCGCTGGAGACTGCAAGGGTATGCAGTACGCGCCGTTGGGCGGCGTGCAGTCGTATTCTTTCGGACGCAACCAGCCGCTGCCGGTCATGGAGTTGAAGTCCACCTGGTTCGGCGGAACTCCCGTGCAGTGGATGCTCACGCGGCCAGCAACGGGAACGCCGCCGGACGTGTACGTCCACCAGTGGAGTCCGACGCGATTCGACTACGGTCCTGGATGCAAGGCGCCAAAATCGGGCGGAGCATCGGATGCTCAACGAGAATCGCCAGAGGACCGATTCCGCAGGATGCGGCAGGCTCAGCCGAAGAATCGGTAGTCAATCTGGACGTTGCGTGCCGATAGGCGATCGGCAAAGTTGGCCGTGCGCAGTCTCTTCGCCGGGGCACGAACGCTCAATCTAGGCCGTATGGAAGGCGGAACGACCGCCAACCCGCAGCCCGGGGACCGTCCGCTCCTGGGCGGGCCCTGCCCCTGAGCGCCGCATGCTCTGGGTCAGCTGAACACCACATTGCCGACCCTGGTGTTGTTTGAGCCGCCGATTCCTGGTGAGTCGTGAGCAGCCACCGCACACGAGAGTGCAAGGGTCCGTTCCATTTCCCATCGCCGCCACCGGCAAGGCCAGGCACCCTGCGAATGGGACCGGGTCCCGACCCCACAGGCTTGTTCGTCGAATGGCGCTTTTTTGCGATGATCGCCTTACCCCGACGATGAATCCCTGGTCCGACTACCCCGTTCCCACGATGCGCGCCGAGGCCCTGTTCGGCGACCGCGTGGTGCGCTGCTTTGCCGAGCGGCCGGGCGGCCTGTACGCGATGTTCGCCGCCAGCCGGGCCCGCGCGCCGCAGGCGGCGGCGCTGGCGTACGAGGGCCGGCGCATCAGCTACGCCGAGCTCGACGAGCAGGTGCAGCGCCTGGCCGCCGGTCTGGCCGCGCTCGGCCTCATGCGCGGCGACCGGGTGGTGATGTTCATCGACAACCGGCCCGAATTCGTGACCGCACTGCTGGCGCTGCAGCGCCTGGGCGCGGTGGCGGTGCCGGTGGGCGTACGCGAGCAGCGTCCCGGGCTGGCCTACATCGCGCGCCAGTGCGGCGCGGTCGCGATCGTCGCCGACGCCGCGCTCGCCGAACGCCTGCCCGACGCGGCCGACGCGCCCGCGCTGAAGCACCGCATCGCGATCGGCGCCGCGCCCGGCTGCGTCGCCTATGACACGCTGCTGGCGCCTGAGCGCGCTGCGCCGGCGCCGGCGGAGCCGGCCGAGACCGACGTCGCGGTGATCCTCTACACCTCGGGCACCACCGGCAACCCCAAGGGCGCGATGCTGACGCACCTGAACATCGCGCACTCGGTGCTGCACTACCAGGCCTGCATGAAGCTGCGCCCGGGCGACGTGTCGGCGCTGGCCGTTCCTGCCAGCCACGTGACCGGGCTGATCGCGATCATCGCGGCGATGCTGCACGTGGGCGGCACCACGGCCATCGTGCCGGCGTTCAAGGCCGAGAGCTTCATCGCGCTGCTCGAGCGCGAGCGCGTCACCCACACGCTGATGGTGCCGGCGATGTACAACTTGTGTCTGCTGCGGCCCGAGTTCGCCGACGCCGAGCTGGGTGCCTGGCGCATCGGCGGCTACGGCGGGGCACCGATGCCGGTGGCCAGCATCGATGCGCTGGCGCGGCGGCTGCCGGGCCTGACGCTGATCAACGCCTACGGCGCCACCGAGACCACGTCGCCGGTGACGATGATGCCGATGGGCCAGACACGCGCGCACGCCGACAGCGTGGGCGTGGCGCTGCCAGCGGCCGAGATCCGGGTGATGGACGACCAGGGGCGCGAGCTGCCGCCCGGCGAAACGGGCGAGCTGTGGATCGCCGGGCCGATGGTCGTGCCCGGCTACTGGGCCAATCCTGAGGCCTCGGCCGCGTCGTTCACCGCCGGCTGGTGGCACTCGGGCGACCTAGGAGCGATCGACGCCGAAGGCTACGTGCGCGTGTTCGACCGCAAGAAGGACATGCTCAACCGCGGCGGCTTCAAGGTCTACTCGGTCGAGGTGGAGAACGCGCTGATGGCCTGGCCCGGCATGGTCGAGGCGGCCGTGGTCGGACGGCCCTGCCCGGTGCTGGGCGAACGGGTGCACGCCTTTGTCCATGCGCCCGCCGCAACGCACGACGCCGCCGCACTGCGTGCCCACTGCGCCGCGCGGCTGGCCGACTACAAGGTGCCCGAGACCTTCACCTGGAGCGACACCCCGCTGCCGCGCAACGCCAACGGCAAGCTGATGAAGCGGCTGCTGCGCGAGCAGCTCGTGCGCGAGGGCCTGCATCCTGCCGGGTGACGCACTTCTGCGCCGACGACCGAGGGCCGCGACGAACGAGGGCCCGTATGGCGTTGACCTGTCGTGCATGCCGCGCGCCGTGATCGCGCCGGTACCACGGCATCAACCGCCGGAGGTGCCCGTCGTTTTCGTGCCTTCGGCATGCCCCGGGTAGGTGGCCTGCGGTGTCCGACTGGCGGGCCGACCGGCGAGTTCGCTGGCCAGCGCATGGTTGACGTCCCGGTGGTGCGCCTCGTCGGCGCGAATGACAAGCAGCACATCGCGCAGCATCGCGTCGTCGGGCAGCAGCCAATACTGCTTCGCCAGAGCCGGTGCGGGCGGGTTCGGCATCCGGCCGGCGTCGACCTCCTCGAGGTACAGCGTGTAGCTGAGCACGGCCTCCTCCTCGAAGTAGCCAACCAGGCGGTGTGCGGTGCGTGACGACATCAGGTACAGCACGAAATACCCGACGTAGAAGATCCACTGCGCCAGCGCGACGACCAGCCGCTCCAGCGCCGTAGGCCTGGCGATCTCGATGAACGTCATGAGGTGCATGCGCTCGTTCTCGGCCTCCTCCAGCAGCACACGGATCCAGCCCTGGTCGCCGACCATGCGACGCAGACATCGCAGGTGCGTCAGGGTCGCGCCCACCATGCCCGGCACGGCTGCCACCGTCTCCAGCACGATGGCCCGGTGGCCATAGCGCTTGACGAAGAACAGGTCGGCCATGCCGCGGAGCAGCCGGGTGGCGGCAAGTGCGACGCGGTCGGCGAGGTCGTCGGGATCGTGGTGACGGCGCGGCGGCGCGGTGGCCGGCGCGTCATGCGGCGCCGGCGCTTCGGTCGGGCTCGCGTCCATCACGGTCTCTCGCGCCCGGAATCGATGATTCATCAGCCAACGACGCCGCGCCGGGCACAGGCGATGGCGCCATGGCCGGTCATGGCGATACCGATGGCCCGGTCGTCCCGGCGGTCGGCCGGCGACTGTCGGGCGTGTTGGAGCAGGGCATCGCGACTCCGTTCGTTGATCTTGGCGTTCGCCAGTATTCGAGACGGCGGGCAGGCTGTCTGTCGGTCGATCGGATGCGACGCGGTAGGCCGCCGCCTACCGAATTGCAACCGGCCGCTTGTACCGCGCGGCGCGGTGGCTGCCGGGTTTGCGGCGTCGATCTGCGCGGGCGCGCTGCGGTGTCCTCCTACACACGGCGGCGTTGACGCCCGACGCCGCAAATCCCGGGTCGAGCCTAGGCTGTGCCGCACCGGTTTCGCCGGTTCATCGTCCTTCAACCTCAATCTCCCCGGAGCATCCACATGAACGCAAGAAACATCCTGATCCCCACCGCAACCGCCCTGGCCGTGATCGGCGCGGTCGGCCTGGTGTATGCGCAATCCACCGCAGAAACCGGCGCCAGCGCACCCATGACCACGCAGACCACGACACCGACGCCTGCCACCACCACCCTGATGACAGCACCGGTCATCACCACCCCGAAGGCGCAGGAGCCGGCACAACAACCCAGCGCGGCACCGCGCACATCGGTGCCGATGCCCAACGATTCCGCCCCGATGCCGACCGAGCGCGCGGCGCAGGCCGATCGCAATTGATCGACGACCATGTCGGCGTCAGCATCACCGTCGACAGGGTCTGCCGCCGCACCCAGCATGGGTGCGAGCATCCGTCGCGGTGCGCTGGCCGGCGCGGCGGTGTTGGCCATCGTGCTGCCACCCGGCTTGCACGTGATCCCGTCCGCCACGGGCGGCTGGGTCGCGCCATCGGTCGAGGCGCGCACTCAGCCTTCGGCACCCGATATCAACCAGGCATTGGCGGGTTGGGTCGGCCTTTCGGCCGATTCGCGCCAGACCGCGCGCTGGGTCGTCGACACGAACGACCACGCCGGGATGGAATTCATCATGGTCGACAAGAAGACCGCGACATTGCATGTCTTCGCGGCCGACGCCCGGCTGCTGGCATCGACCCGAGTGCTGATCGGCTCCGCGCGCGGCGACGATTCGGCGCCGGGCATCGGCTCTCGCCCGCTTGCAGATGTGCTGCCGCAGGAGCGCACCACCCCGGCCGGACGATTCGTCGCCGAGCGGGGTCGCAATGCGCTTGGAGAGGACGTGGTGTGGGTGGACTACGGCGCCGCCGTCTCGATGCACCGCGTGCGCACCACCAACCGGCTGGAACACCGCCTCGAACGCCTGGCCACGTCGACGACCGACGACAAGCGCATCTCCTACGGTTGCATCAATGTCCCGGCGTCCTTCTTCGACGACTTCGTTCGTCCGATCTTCGCGACTCGCCGTGCCGTGGTGTACGTTCTGCCCGAGGTCAGGACCGCTCAGGAGGTCTTCGGATTCCAATTCCTCACTGCAGCAAGTACCGCCACCGCACCCTCGAGGCCGACGAACTGACCGGACTGGGCGCCGGCGCGCCGATGTGCCGTTTGCAGCCGTTCGCAGCCGTTCGCGATCGGCGCCGAACTTGCGCGTGGCGCGGCGCTCTAACCGGCGTGAATTTGGACACCGGATGATGAAGCCATCGACCGACACGCCGGCGCCCACGCGCTACGAACTGCACTTTCAGTCGCTCTACCACTCGGGCCGTGCGCTCTCCTTTCCGTGCGATGCGCAAGGCCATGTGCCGCTCGACACGCTGAGCGACAAGGTGCGACAGAATTACCTCGACGCGCTTGCCGCCGTGGGGCGCTCCTACGCCATGCCGGTGGTTCGGCAGCGCAACCATCGCTGAGGGGCGCGGCCCGGGCGCGCCGCCCGTTGTCACAGCGCGTCGAGCTTGAACTGCTGTCGCAGCAGGAGGCGGAAGCGCCGGATGATGGCCAGCGCGTCCTGCAGCGGCTCACGCTCGAGCATGCCGAGTTCCGACGGTCGCACCAGGTTGCTGGGTGGCAGCCCGAGCCGGCGCTCCTGAAGTTGGTGGTTGAGCTTGAGCGCCATCACGAAGTGCAGCGCAACGGACAGGTCGCGCGCCAGCGGCGCCTCGATCGCGCCCCGGGCCACCAGCTCCTGCAGGCGCTCGACGGTGCCGACCGCTCGGATGCGGTGTTTCAGCGCCAGCGCACGCACGCCGTGCACGATCGGGAAGGTGCCGAGTTTCTTCAGGTCGAGCACCTGCTCGTCGCGGCGCGTGGTCAGCCAGCTCCACCAGGGGCTGCTTTCGTTGAACTGGTCGGCGGCGCTGGCAAAGCGCGCCAGGAATACGTCGTTGTCGACCAGGATGTTCTCCAGGTGGTCGCGCGCGGCCTGGAGAAGCCGCGCGTCGCCGGCCACGCAGACGGCGTCGAAGAAGATCGCCAGCCGCATCGGGCCGTCGGGGTCGGCACCGAAGACCCAATCGCGCAGCGTCGCGCGGAAACCGCTCACCGGTTGCCGCCACAGCGGGTTGGTGACCATGATCTGCCCCGGGCATGGCGGATAGCCCAGCTCGGCCAAGCCGGCGCTGAAGTGCTGCGCCACGGCGTCGACGCCGTCGACGTCGATGCCATCGCGCAGCAGCAGCGCGTTGTCCTGGTCGGTCTTGAGGATCTGCTCGCCGCGGCCTTCGCTGCCCATCACCAGCAGGCAGCTGTTGGCGATGAGCTCGCTCGGCGCCAGCAGCAGCCACAGCTTGGCGAACAGGCGCGAATTGAGCTCGCTCACGAGTCGTGTGATGCGCTCGATCTTGATGCCGCCGTCGTGCAGCAGCACCACCATGTCGTCGATGCGCTGCGCCGCAGCCTTGAGATCGGCCACCGAGGCCGCATCGTCGATCTGCACCGCGATGATGTGCGAGTGGTTGGCCACCAGGCTCACCAGGTCGAGCTGGCCGAGCACGCCGAGTACCTGCCCACCCTCACGCACCACCAGACGGTGAACCCGGTGGCGCACCATCAGCCAGAGGGCCTCGAACAGATCGGTGTCGGTGTCCACCGTCACCAGGTCGAAGCGCGCGCATTCACGCACCGCCAGCTCGTGCACGGGCGTCGGGCGCAGCAGCGCGTCGCGCACGTCGGTCGTGGTGAAGATGCCGATGCGACCGCCGTCGCGCACCAGCGCGCAGGTCAGGCCGTGGGCCGACATCTGCCGGCACACCTCCACCACGTTCTGCGACCCGTCCACGTAGGTGGGCTTGCGAATGTAGGCGTCACGGATGCGCGCCGTCACCAGCGACAGCATCTCTCGCTGCGGTTCAGGAGCTGACGTGGCCTTCATGGCAGAAACCAAGAAGGGACTGCAGACAGGTCGCCCGCAGTCCCGACCTCGCTGGGCAACGACCGGTCAATGCCCGCTCGCTCCCGACGCGCCGATTCCGGTCTCCGAGCGCACCTGCTGCGCAGGGAATCCGGCGCGGTCCTCATTGCCGCGCGCGCTGCGGTCCAACAGCGACACCAGCCAGATGGTGATGAACGCCAGTGGAATCGAGAAGATCGCCGCCGAGTCGTATGGGAACCAGGCCGAGCCCGCCGGATAGTGCATGACCTTTTCCCACACGCTGGCCGAGCCGATCGTCAGCGCCACCGCCGCCACCAAGCCGACGAAGCCACCGACCACGGCGCCCTTGGTGGTGCAGCCCTTCCACAGCACCGACATGAACAGCACCGGAAAGTTGGCCGATGCCGCGATCACGAAGGCCAGCATCACCATGTAGGCGACGTTTTCCTTCTCGAAGGCGATACCCAGCACCACGGCGACAATGCCCAGGCACACGGTGGTGATCTTGGACACGCGCAATTCCTGCGCCTGGTCGACCCGGCCGTGGCGCCACACCGAGGCGTACAGGTCATGCGACACCGCCGAGGCGCCCGACAGCGTCAGGCCGGCCACCACCGCGAGGATGGTCGCGAACGCCACCGCCGAGATGAAGCCCAGGAACCAGTTGCCGCCCACCGCGCCGGCCAAGTGCACCGCCGCCATGTTGCCGCCGCCGACCAGGCCCTTGGAGATTTCGCCACCGACGAAGTAGTTGGCCGGATTCGGGATCAGGTTGGTGATGGCGCCAAAACCGATGATGAAGGTCAGGATGTAGAAGTAACCAATCCAGGTGGTGGCCCAGCCGACCGACTTGCGCGCTTCCTTGGCGCTGGGCACGGTGAAGAAGCGCATCAGGATATGGGGCAACCCGGCCGTGCCGAACATCAGCGCCATGCCGACCGAGATTGCCGAGACGGGGTCCTTGATGAGTGCTCCAGGGCCCATGATGGCGTCCTTCTTGGAGTGCACTTCGACCGCCTTGCTGAACATCGCCTCGGGCGAGAAGCCGAACTGCATCAGCACCGCCAGCGCCATGAAGGTGGCGCCGCCCAGCAGCATGCAGGCCTTGATGATCTGCACCCAGGTGGTCGCGGTCATGCCGCCAAACAGCACGTAGATCATCATGATCGAGCCGACCAGGATCTCGGCGTACAGGTAATCCATGCCGAACAGCAGCTTGATGAGCTGTCCGGCGCCGACCATCTGCGCGATCATGTAGAAGGCCACCACGACCAGCGAGCCACTGGCTGCGAAGATGCGAATCGGCGTCTGGCTGAAGCGATAGCCGGCCACGTCGGCAAAGGTGAACTTGCCGAGGTTGCGCAGGCGTTCGGCCATCAGGAAGGTGATGACCGGCCAGCCGACCAGCCAGCCGATCGAGAAGATCAGGCCGTCGAAGCCGTTGGCGAACACCAGGCCCGAGATGCCAAGGAACGACGCCGCCGACATGTAGTCGCCGGCGATCGCCAGGCCATTCTGGAAGCCGGTGATGCCGCCGCCCGCGGTATAGAAGTCGGCCGCGCTCTTGGTGCGTGCAGCCGCCCACTTGGTGATGCCCAGCGTGGCCAGCACGAAGATGCCGAACATGCCGATCGCCACCCAGTTGGTGGCCTGTTTCTGCGCTTGGCCGAGGTCGGCACCGGCCGCAAGTGCCGCCACGCCGGCCAGCATGAGACCAGCACCGGCCAGCAGTTTCAGAATCTGCGAGGAAGTCATATCAATTCTCCGTGGCGCCATGCGGCACCTGCGTCGTGTGAGTCGAGCCCAGCCAAGTGGCCGCCGCGGAACCGGCTCTGCCGGGCCGCTGGCGGCGCCCCCTGGGGGGCGGCGCCGAAGGCGCTACGGGGGGAGTCATTTCAGGGCTCCCTTGACGATCTCTTCGGTCAGCCTGTCGAACTCGCTGTTGGCGCGCCGCACATAGACCCAGGTGATGATGATCGTGAACACGATGACGGCCACGCCCAGCGGCATGCCCACCGTGGTGACGCCGCTGCCGAGCTTCTGCGCGAGCAGCGGCTTGTCGAAGGCGACCAGCAGGATGAATCCGTAGTACGCGACCATTCCGGCCAGCGACAGCCACCAGCCGAACGCCGTGCGTTTGGCCTTCAGCTCCTGGTACTTGGGATGGCTCGCGATGCGACGTGCGAGATCAACTTCCATGATGTCTCCTCAACGGAATGGTCCGAGTTCAGCGCGCATCATTGGTCAGCCGACTGACCACGCTCTGACGTCAGGCCAACACAACCTGACACAGACGCGCCAGCCGTGCCCGTCGGCGCGAGGTCGGCGATTCAGCTTGCGGCCGGGGCGGCCAGCTGCAGCTCGGCCACGAATCCGCGGCCGTCAACCGGCTCGCGCAGCCGCAGCCGGCCGCCGTGCGCGCGCGCCACCACGTCGGCGAGCATCAGGCCGAGGCCGGTCTGCCCTTCGTACGCCGCCGCATCCAATGCGGCCTGCAGCACGTGCCGCCGGGCTGCAGGCACGCCGGGGCCATCGTCATGCAGGCGCAAGCAGTCGGGCGCCGGCGTCGTCACCACCATCCGCCGGGCGCCGTGGCGCAGCGCGTTGTCCATCAGGTTCATCAACGCGGCGGCCAGCAGGTCGGGATCGGCCTGCACCTTGGCGTCCGGCTGCACGTCGACCCCCAGGCCCTCGAACGGCAAGCGGCCCAGCAGCACCGACAGCTGCACCGCCTGGCGCTGCGGCTCCGAGCCGCTGCGAAACAACGTGAGCAGCGCCGCCACCACCTGCTGCAGGCGCCGCGTCGCATCGCGCACGCGCGTCAGCCGCGGCAGCAGCGCCGGCGGGCACTCGCGCTGGGCCACCGCCAGCTGGGCATCGATACCGGCCAGTGGCGTGCGCAGCGCGTGCGCCGCATGGGCGGTGAACGCCCGCTCGCTGGCCACGCGTCGTGCCAACCGCTGCGCCAGACCATCGACCGCCGCGTGCACCGGCGCCAGCTCGGCACGGGCCGCGCGTCCGAGCGTGGCATCGGGCTGCAGCGGGTCGTAGTGGCTGAGCCGCTCCGACAGGGCTTGCAGCGGCGACAGCTCGTGACGCAAGGTGGCACGCAGCGAAAAGTAGCCCAGCAACCCGACCGCCAGCGCCGCGAGCCCGGCGTTGACGCCGGCCCCGAAGCGGGCCTCGGCCCGCTCGGAGCGCGACTGCGCCACGATCAGCAGCCGGCCGTTGCCGCCGAGCGCCAGGCCGAACACCCGCCAGGCCGGCGTGTCGGCGAAGCCGGGCCCGGGCGCGGCGCGAAACGGCTCCGCCGGCGCGCGCGACGAGCGCAGGATCACCCGCTGGTCGGCGCCGACCAGCTGCCAGGCGAATCGTTCGTCGGCGTACGGGCCGTTGGCGGCGGTTGCGTCGCCGGCGCGGCTGGTCAACATGGCATCGGCCTGCGTGCTCAGCAGGCCGCCCAGCACATCGGCCGACGCACGCAGCGTGTCGTCGAGCAACTCGTCGACCTCCTCCTGCACCGCCAGACCCACCGACACCGCGACCGCCGCACCCACCACCAGTGACCAGGCCAGCAGCGCGCGCGCCAGGCGGCGCCGGATCGAAGGAATCCGCGTCATGGCGTCGGGCTGTCGATCCGGTAGCCCATGCCGCGCACCGTTTCGATCAGCGTGCGACCGAGCTTTCGCCGCAGGCTCGACATGTGCACCTCGAGCGCGTTGCTCGACACCTCGGCATGCCCGCCGAACATCAGGCGCTCGAGGTCGGACTTCGCGACGATGCGGCCGGCGCGCAGCGCCAACGCCTCGAGCAGCGCCCACTCGCGCGCCGTCAGGTCGGCGCGGGTGCCGCCGACGCTGGCCGAGCGCGCGCCGAGGTCGACCTGTACCGCGCCGAAGCGCAGCAGCGAGCTGCCGGCACCGGCATGCCGGCGCCCGATCACACGCAGCCGCGCGGCCAGTTCCTCGGGCGCGAACGGCTTCACCAGGTAGTCGTCGGCGCCGCTGTCCAGGCCGCGCACACGGTCGTCGAGCCGGTCGCGCGCGGTGATCATCAGCATCGGCGTGGTGTCGCCGCGCTGGCGACGGGCCTGGATCCAATCGCGCCCGGAACCATCGGGCAGCTGCCAGTCCACCAGCATCGCGTCGAACACCTCGCCGCGGTGCGCTTCGGCCAGCTCCAGCCGGTCGATCCATTCCACCTGATGGCCTTCGGCGCGCAGGTAGTCGCGCAGACCCTCGCCTAGCGTCGGGTCGTCCTCGATCAGAAGCAGTCGCATCGGGATGGCAAACGGTAAAAAAGTCCCGATATCAGTTTCCCACCTTTGGCGCGGGTCATTCCCGCGCCCGCTTCAGGCTCCCTTCAGGCACGATCGGTCCAATGCAGCCCATGTCTGGTATGCCTTTGCAAGACGGGCGCGATCCCGTTGAGCGGGAGGCGCGTTTCGTGATCCCCGCCACCGTCGAGCAGGTGGTGCTGGTGGCCTGCCTGTTCTGGGCGCTGGCGGCCAACCGGCCGTTCTTTGCCGCGGCGCTGCACGGCCGCGACAGTGCCGATCCGGCCACCTGGGGTTTCGTGCTGGCGGTGGCGGTGATGCTGGTGGCGGTGCACTTCCTGCTGCTCGCGCTGGTGTCCAACCGCTGGACGGTGAAGCCGGTGCTGGCGGTGCTGGTGATCGCCACCGCGTTCGCCACCTACTACATGGCGCGCTTCGGCGTCTATCTCGACCCGTCGATGCTGCGCAACGTGCTGCGCACCGACGTCACCGAGGCGCGCGAGCTGCTGGCGCCGGCGCTGCTGGCGCAGCTGCTGCTGTATGCCGGACTGCCGCTGCTGCTGCTGTGGCGCGTGCGCATCGTCAACCGGTCCTGGCCGAAGGCGACGCTGGTGCGGGCGGCGGCGCTGCTGGCCGCGTTCGCGGTGACCATTGCCGCGCTGCTCGCCGTGTTCCAGCCGATGGCCTCGCTGATGCGCAACCACCGCGAAGTGCGCTACCTCATCACGCCGGCCAACATGCTGTGGTCGCTGGGCGCGGTGGCCGCCGCCGATGCGCGCGGCGTCGCGGTGCCGCGCCAGCCGATCGCGCTGGACGCCAAGCCCGGGCCGGCGTGGGCGCAGCGCCGCAGGCCCATCGTCGTGGTGCTGGTGGTCGGCGAGACCGCGCGCGCGGCGAACTGGGGGCTGAACGGCTACGCCCGCCAGACCACGCCGCAGCTGGCCACGCTGCCGGTGATCAACTTCAGCGACGTCACCAGCTGCGGCACCAACACCGAGGTGTCGCTGCCGTGCATGTTCGCCCCGGTCGGGCGGCGCGACTACGACGAGGCGCGCATCCGCGGCAGCGAAGGCGTGCTGCATGTGCTGGCGCGCGCCGGCGTCGCGGTGCACTGGCGCGACAACCAGTCAGGCTGCAAGGGCGTGTGCGACGGCCTGTCCAACGACAGCGTGCAGAGCCTCAACGCGCCCGGCCTGTGCAGCGACGGGCGCTGCCTCGACGAGGGCCTGGCCTACGGCCTGGACCAGCGGCTGGAGCAGGCGCAGGGCGCGCAACTGCTGGTGCTGCACCAGCTGGGCAACCACGGACCTTCGTACTTCCGCCGCTACCCGAAGTCGTTCGCGCGTTTCCAGCCGGCCTGCGAGCACGACGACCTGCAGCGCTGCTCGCGCGACGAAGTCGTCAACGCCTACGACAACGCGCTGCTCTACACCGACCACGTGCTGGCGCACCTGATCCAGCTGCTGCGCGCCCGCGCGGCGAGCGTCGATTCGATGCTGCTGTACGTGTCCGACCACGGCGAGTCGCTCGGCGAGAACCGGTTGTTCCTGCACGGCATGCCCTATGCGATCGCGCCCGACGTGCAGACCAAGGTGCCGATGGTGATGTGGCTGTCCGACGGCCTGCGCGGCGCGTTGGGGCTCGACCTCGAGTGCCTGCGCCGCCGCGCCGCGTTGCCTGCGGCGCACGACCACCTGTTTCACACCCTGCTCGGCGTGCTCGACGTCAGCACCACGCTGTACGAACCGCGCTGGGACCTGACTCACGACTGCCGCGCGCCGGCGCTGGCAGTGCAAAGCCGATGAACGCGACGCGGCGCCAGATCACCCGCGACGCGCTCGTCACCGGCGTGGCGTTCGTCGCGCTGCTGGTCTGGGACTTGGCCGGCTGGGACCTGGCGTTCGTGCGGGCCTACGGCAACGCCAGTGGCTTTGCCTGGCGCGACGCGTGGCTGACCAGCAGCGTGTTGCACCAGGGCGGGCGCTGGCTGGCCTGGCTGCTGCTGGCGCTGATGCTGGCCGACGCCATCCAGCCACTGCTGGCAGGCCCGCCTCGGCGTGCGCGCTGGTACTGGCTGGCGATGACGCTGGCCTGCGCGATGCTGGTGCCGGCGATCAAACGGGCCACCCTCAGCAGCTGCCCGTGGGACCTGACCGAATTCGGCGGCATCGCGGCCTACGTGCCGCATTGGCAATGGGGCCGCAGCGACGGCGGCCCCGGCCACTGCTTTCCGTCGGGCCACGCGGTCGCGGCTTTCGCGTACTTCGCCGGCTACTTCGGCTGGCGCCACAGCCGGCCGCAACTGGCGCGCCGGTGGCTGGCCGTCGTCTGCGTGGTCGGCATCGCCTTCGGTTGGGCACAACTGGCGCGCGGCGCGCACTATCCGAGCCACACGCTGTGGTCGGCCTGGCTGTGCTGGACCGGCTGCGTGCTGGCCGCGCACCTGCCGCGCCTGCGCGCGGCGTGGCGGCCGGCGGCCGCGACCACGGATCCCGGGCGCTTGCAGGCCTGAGTGCGTCAGCGCGTGACGCCCGCACGCGGCTGACCCGCCGCCTGCCAATCGGGCCCGGCGAACCACGCCTCGCCCTGCAACGCGGCACGCAGCATCGGCAGCGCGTCGAGGCCCCAGAACTGGCGCCGATCGAGCTCGAACGTCGGCACGCCGAACACCCCTTCGGCGACGGCCTGCTCGGTGAGCGTACGAAGCTGCGCCTTCACTTCCTCGCCGCGCGGATCGCGCACCGGCGCCACCGCCTCGGTGAGCGCGACCAGCCGGCTCGCGTCGTTCGCATCGCCACCGCCGCGCCAGACGTGGTGCATCAGCAGTTCCACCACGCGGCGGTTGGGCGTGTCGCCGGCCTCGCAGGCGGCCAGCGCCAGCCGCAGCAGCGCCAGCGGACTGAACGGATGCAACGTCGGTGTCTGCATCGGGATCTGGTGTTGATGCGCCAGCCAGGCGACATGGCGGAAGGTCCAGGCGCGCTTGGGCTCGACCTCGGCCGGCCCTTTCTGGCCCCAGTGGTTGAGCAGGCCGGCAAACAGCACCGGCCGGTACTGCACCTCGTAGCTGCAGCCCTCCAGCGCCTGCGGCAGGCGCTCGAACGCCAGGTACGCGAACGGCGAGATCACGTCGAACCAGAACACGATGCGTTTCATCGATTCCTCGCTTGCAATGACACAGTGGCCGCGACCGGCCCACGCCCTTGCGCGCGGCGCAGCTCGATGCGCTGCCAGATGGCGGCCTTGCCGACGTCGTCCAGCGTGCCCCAGGCGGCGATCTCGTCGATCGTGCGTTGGCAGCCCTCGCAAAGCCCGCTGCGCGGGTCCATGCGGCAGACGTCGATGCACGGCGACGGCACCCCGCCCGGCGGCTGCGCCGGACTCACGGCGACACCACCACATCGGCCACCGGCGCGCCGGTGTAGCGTTCGAGCTCGGCCGGTGCCAGCCGAAACACGCCGTTCGGATGTCCGGCCGCGGCCCAGATCTCGGCGAAGCGAAACAGCTCGCGGTCGATCAGCGTCAGCGGCGGCTCGGCGTGCGCGATCGGCGCCACGCCGCCGATCGCGAAACCGGTGCGCGTCTTGACGAATTCGGCATCGGCGCGCGCCAGCGCGCCGGTGATCGCGCCGACCTTCCTTTCATCGACGCGGCGGTCGCCCGAGGCGATGACCAGCACCGCCTGGTCGTCTTCGCGGCGCCGGAACACCACGCTCTTGGCGATCTGCCCCACGGCCACGCCGAGCGCGTCGGCGGCCTCCTGCGAGGTGCGCGCGGCCACGTCGAGCCAGACCGGAGCATGCGGATGCGACAGCGCGCTCAACGCCCGCGCGACCCGCTGGAACCCCGCCGGCCGATCGCTAGCGGCGATCACGGCAGCAAGGCCTTGCCGCGCTTGGCCAGCAGCGCCCGACCGACACGCGACACCGGCGCACGGCCGAGCTGTTCGGAGATGAAGGCACCGGCATCCACCAGCCGATCGATGTCGACCCCGGTGTGGATACCCAGGCCGTCGAGCATGAACACCACGTCCTCGGTGGCCACGTTGCCGGTGGCGCCTTTGGCATACGGGCAGCCGCCCAATCCCGCCACGCTGGCGTCGAAAGTGTGCAGGCCCATCTCCAGGCAGGCGTAGATGTTGGCCAGCGCCTGGCCGTAGGTGTCGTGGAAATGCCCGCTCACCTCGGCCAGCGGAAAATGCTTCAGCGCGCGCTCCATCGCCCGCTGCACCTTGTGCGGCGTGCCGACGCCAATGGTGTCGGCGATGCCGCAGTGCTGCACGCCGATCTCCTTCAGCAGACGCACGACTTGCTCCACCTCGTCGGCCGAGACCTCGCCCTGGTACGGGCAGCCGAGCGCACACGACACCGCGGCGCGCACCTTCACGCCGGCCGCGAGCGCGGCGCTCACCACCGGGGCGAAGCGCTCGATGCTCTCGGCGATCGAGCAGTTGATGTTGCGCTGACTGAAGGCTTCGGTGGCGGCGCCGAAGACGACGATCTCGTCGGGACGTGTCGGCAGCGCCGCCTGCAGCCCCTTGAGGTTCGGCGTCAGCACCGAGTAGCGCACACCCGGCACCCTCGCGATCGCGGCCATCACGGCCGCGTTGTCGGCCATCTGCGGCACCCACTTGGGGCTGACGAAGCTGGTGACCTCGATCTCGCGCAGGCCGGCATCGGACAGGCGCTGAACCAGCGCCACCTTCTGCGCGGTGGCGACCGGCTGCTTTTCGTTCTGCAGGCCGTCGCGCGGGCCAACCTCGACCAGGCTCACTCGGTTGGGAATCATGACGAAATGCTCATCGGGCGATGCGTTCGACTATAGCGGCGAGGCGCGAACGTGCGCTGCGACCGGTCCATGCATGCATTCCGGGGATGGTCTCGCGCGCGGCGCCCGGCACAATCGGACTCGCCAACCGGATCGTGCCATGGTCAGCCCCACCCGACCCAACCGCCTGCAGATCGCCACGCGCATGCACTTCGTGCTGCTGCGCGAGCTGGGCCACGGCATCGACGTGGCCAAGATGCTCAAACACGGTGTCTACGCGCGCGACGTGCTGCTGGTGTGCGACGCCCATCGCGACCACGAGCTGGCGCGGCTGGCGCAGCAGTATCGCGCTGCCGACGCGGCGCCCGCGTCTGCCATCGAGTCGGCCTCGACGATCGCGGTCGGCGACTCGCAGTTCGCCGGCAGCTCGGGCTTCGGCGCCTCGCGGCCGATGCCGCCGCAGGCGACTGCGCCCAGCGCCCCGCGCACCTGGTTCGATCGTTTGATGTCGTAGTCGCGGCGCGCCACACGCGCGACGGGTCGGCGGCACGGGTCAGGTCTTGAGACGCAGCAGCTCGCCGCCTTCGGCCACCTGGTCGCCCACCGCATAGAGCACCTCGGCCACCTCGCCGTCGCGCGGCGCGTGGATCGTGTGCTCCATCTTCATCGCCTCCATCACCGCCAGCGCCTGGCCGCGCGCCACCTTGTCGCCGGCCTTGGCCAGGTAGGCGACCACCTTGCCCGGCATCGGCGCCGCCAGGCTGCCGGCGTCGCCGGCGGTGTCGCCGGCGTGCGCGATGGCGTCGACCTCGTGCACAACGATGCTGCCCTCGGGGGCGAACACCGCCACGCGCTCACCCTGCACGTAGACCTGGAGCCGCAGCCGCCGCTCGCCCAGCGCGATGTCGAAGGTGTCGCCACCGAGCGCACGCGTCGCCAGCGGCCAGGCCGACGCGCCGCTGCTCAGGCGCAGCCCGCCATCGTGCAATCGCGCCAGCGTGACCGTGTGGTGCGTGCCGTCGTGCTCGAGGTCGAAGTGGCGTGCCGCGCCGCCATGCAGCCGGAAGCCATCGCGCCGCGACCAGGGGTCGGCGGTCTCGAGCCGATGCTCGCCAGCCAGCGCATGCGCCGCGACGCCGGCGGCCGCCAGCTCGAGCGGCAGCGGCGGCTGCTTGAACAGCACGGCCGCTTCACGCTCGATCAACCCGGTGTCGAGGTCGGCGGTGGCGAACGAGCGCGAGGCCACCACCCGGCGCAGGAAGGCCACGTTGGTGTGCAGGCCGACGATGTGCGTGTCGCGCAGCGCGGCGTCCAGCCGCGCCAGCGCCTGCGCGCGGGTCTCGCCCCAGACGATCAGCTTGGCGATCATCGAGTCGTAGTACGGCGCGATCGCATCGCCCTCGCGCACGCCCGAATCCACCCGCACCGGCGCCGCGTCGTGAAACGGCTCGGCATCGGCGTTGCGCTGGAAGGCCACGTGTGCCGGCCAGCGCAACGTGCCCATCGTGCCGGTGGCGGGCAGGAAGTTCGATTCCGGGTTTTCGGCGCAGATTCGCGCTTCGATCGCGTGGCCGGTGATTCTCAGATCCTGCTGCTTGCGCGGCAGCGGCTCGCCGGCCGCCACCCGCAGCTGCCACTCCACCAGGTCCAGCCCGGTGATCGCCTCGGTGACCGGATGCTCGACCTGCAGCCGCGTGTTCATCTCCATGAAGAAGAAGCCGATGTCGCCGTCGTCGCGCTCCTCGGCGATGAACTCGACCGTGCCGGCGCCGACATAACCCACCGCCTGGGCCGCGGCCACTGCGGCGGCGCCCATTTCGGCGCGGCGCGCAGCGCTCATGCCGGGAGCTGGAGCCTCCTCGAGCACCTTCTGGTGGCGGCGCTGCACGGAGCAGTCGCGCTCGAACAGGTAGACGCACTGCCCTTGCGTGTCGGCGAAGATCTGGATCTCGATGTGACGCGGCCGCGTCACGTAGCGTTCGACCAGCACATGGTCGTCGCCGAAGCTGGCCTTGGCCTCGCGCTGGCACGAGGCCAGCGCGGCAGCGAAGTCCTCGGGCTTGTCGACCCGTCGCATGCCCTTGCCGCCACCGCCGGCACTGGCCTTGATGAGCACGGGGTAGCCCATCGCGGCGGCCTCGCGCGCCAGCAGTGCCGCGTCGTTGTCGTCACCGTGGTAGCCGGGAACCAGCGGCACGCCGGCCTTTTGCATCAGCGTCTTGGCGGCCGACTTGCTGCCCATCGCAGCAATCGCCGACGGCGGCGGGCCGATGAACACCACGCCGGCATCGGCGCAGGCCTGGGCGAAGGCCTCGCTCTCCGACAGAAAGCCGTAGCCCGGATGCACGGCTTCGGCGCCGGTGGCGCGCGCGGCCTCGACGATTCGCTCCCAACGCAGGTAGCTGTCGCGCGGCGCGTTGCCGCCGATGTGCACCGCCTCGTCGCAGGCCATCACGTGGCGGGCGTTGGCGTCGGCGTCGGAATAGACGGCGACGGTGCGAATGCCGAGCCGGCGCGCGGTGGCCGCGACACGGCAGGCAATCTCGCCGCGGTTGGCGATCAGGATCTTGCTGAACATCTCAGTTGCTCCAATGCCTTCAGGGCCACACGCGAGGAATCAAGTCTTGACGAGTGATCTGCTGCTATCGGCCCGGTGCGGGCATTCGGTCTGCGGCTTGAATGCGGACCTTCGACGACCGAGCACGCAACGCGGCAGGCCGAGGGCCGGACTCCTCATGCGTCCCTAAATCGTCGCCCGGCCCTCGGCCCGCCGCGTTGCCAATGGCATTGCCGCCGTGTGGAGGTAGCGCGCGCGTGGACTGCCGCGGCGGTTCGGGCGCAGCCGCGGGCGGGCGGCCGACGGGGCGATTTAGGGACGCATGAGCCCCGGCGGTTGCCCGCCCGTGGCTGCGCCCCCGCTCGTTCGTCGAATGTCCGGCCTCACGCAAGGCGAACGGCCGCACCGGGCCGAACGCTGACCAATCACCGGCAGGATTCACTTCATGCTCCGGCTGGCGCCGTGTCGCCGCGTCGAGTCAGGCGACGAACGAGGGCGCGCAGGAATCTGAACAGCACGATGGTCAACGTGACCATCACGACCAGCGAAACCGCCAGCCCGACGAAGAACCACACCGGGTGCGTCCACGACAGCCACAACATCGCCGGCACCGCGGCGTCGCCGGCCAGCGACAACGCGAGGTTGGAGAACGGTTCGGGCGAGGTGTTGGCCGCCGCGCGTGCGGTGGCCTTGGCGGTGTGCGCGGTGGCCGCCAGCGCGCCGCCCATCAGCGCGGCGATCGTCGCCCAGGTGGCCGAATCACCGCCGAACACGCCGGCGGCCAGCGCCATGCCGGCGGGCACGCGGATGAAGGTGTGCACTGCGTCCCACAGCGAGTCGAGCCCGGGCACCTTGTCGGCAAAGAACTCCACGGCGAGCATCACGCCCGAGGCGCCGAGCACCAGCGGGTTCTGCAGCACGTGCAGGCCCGGCGGCAGCGCCACCCAGCCGAGAAAGCCGGCCATGCCGGTGATGAACACCACCGCATACAGGCGCAGGCCGCTGGCCCAGCCCATTGCCGCGGCAATCGCCAGCAGTTGGGTGGTGTCGAGGCTCACGGCAGCCATGACGGGCTCCTTTTCTGCAGGAACGCCTGCACGCCTTCGCGCCCCTCGGCACTGGCCCGGATGTCGGCAATGCGGCGCGCCGTGTCTTCACGCAGCTCGGCGGTCAGCGGTTGACCTGCGACGTCCTGCACCAGTCGCTTGCAGGCCTTCACGGCCGCCGGGCCGTTGGCCAGCAGCGTCTGCACGACCGCATTCACCTTGTCGTCCAGTTCGCCGGCGCTGCACAGTTCGTGCACGAAGCCGAGGCGATGGGCCTCGGCGGACGCAAATCGCTCGGCGGTCGTGAAATAGCGGCGCGACGCCTGGGCGCCGAGTGCGCGCACCACATAGGGCCCGATCGTCGCCGGCAGCAGCCCCAGCCGCGCCTCGCTGAGGCAGAACTGGATCCCGTCGACCGCGACCAGCACGTCGCACGCCGCCGCCAGGCCGAGCCCGCCGGCGTAGCAGTCGCCGTGCACGCGGCCCACCACCGGCAACGGGCAGCTGTACACCGCCCACAACATGTCGGCCAGCGCCTGCGCGTCGGCGCGGTTCTGCTCCCACGAGTAGCCGGCCATCGTGCGCATCCAGTTCAGATCGGCCCCGGCGCAGAACGCCTTGCCGTGGCCGCCGAGCACGATCGCGCGCAGCGCGGGGTCGGCGCCCAGGTCGCGAAAGGCCACGGTCAGCTCGGCGATCACCGCGTCGTTGAACGCGTTGCGCACGTCGGGGCGGTTCAGGTACACACGCGCCACCGGGCCCTGGCGCGTGACGTCGAGGGTGGCGGTCATGCTGTCGCAGCGGCCTCGGCTTGCAGCATCCACACCAGGTCGAGCTCGGGGCAATCATGGCCCATCGCCGTGAGCGCGGCAGTGATCTGCCCGCGATGGTGCGTGCCGTGGTTGAACACATGCGCCAGCGTCGCCGAGAACGGCAGCGAGGTCGGCACGCCCTTGGTGGTGACGTAGTCCAGCCGGCCGTCGAAGCGCGACTCGTCCCACGACGCGATCAGCGGCAGCCAGGCCCGCGTGCCTTCGATCAGCGCGGCCGCCAGGCGCGCCCGATCCGTCTCCACCTCTTCGTTGAGCGCGCGCTTCGGTGACACGCCGCGGGCAAAGCGCTCGAACCAGATCAGCTGCTCGGCCACGCGCAGGTGATTCAGCGTGCCGTGCACGCTCTTGAAGAACAGGCCCGCGTCGCGTCGGTACTCGAGCTCGCCCAGCGGTCGCAGGTGTTTCGTCAACAGCGTCTCGGTGGCCCAGACGTTGTAGCGGGCGAGCAGGGCGAAATGGTCGCGCCAGGTGGGCATCGCGCCTCCTTACATGCGAAAGACGCCGAACTTCGTCTCGGCGATCGGCGCATTCAGGCTGGCCGACAGCCCCAGCGCCAGCACGCGGCGGGTGTCGGCCGGATCGATCACGCCATCGTCCCACAGCCGCGCCGATGCGTAGTACGGATGACCCTGCCGCTCGTACTGCTCGAGAATCGGTGCGCGGAATGCGGCCTCCTCCTCGGCGCTCCAGCTGCCGCCCTTGGCCTCGAGCGCGTCGCGCTTCACGGTGGCCAGCACGCTGGCCGCCTGCTCGCCGCCCATCACGCTGATGCGGGCATTGGGCCACATCCACAGGAAGCGCGGCGAATAGGCCCGGCCGCACATGCCGTAGTTGCCGGCGCCGAAGCTGCCGCCGATGATGATCGTGAACTTGGGCACCGCGGCGCACGCGACCGCGGTGACCATCTTGGCGCCGGCGCGCGCGATGCCCTCGTTCTCGACCTTGCGCCCGACCATGAAGCCGGTGATGTTCTGCAGGAAGATCAGCGGCACCTTGCGCTGGCAGCACAGCTCGATGAAGTGCGCGCCCTTGTTCGCGCTTTCGGAGAACAGGATGCCGTTGTTGGCGACGATGCCCACCGGCATGCCCTCGATGTGCGCGAAGCCGCATACCAGCGTGGTGCCGTAGCGCGACTTGAACTCGTCGAATTCGGACGCATCGACCACCCGCGCGATGACCTCGCGCACGTCGTAGGGCTTGCGCGTGTCGACCGGCACCACGCCGTGCAGTTCATCGGCGGCGTACTGCGACGGCCGTGGCGGCACGCAGGCCAGCGCGATCGCCTTGCGCCAATTGAGGTTGGCCACCGCCTGCCGCGCCAGCGCGATGGCGTGCAGATCGTTTTCGGCCAGGTGGTCGGCCACGCCGGACAGACGGGTGTGCACGTCGCCGCCGCCGAGTTCCTCGGCGGTCACCACTTCGCCGGTGGCCGCCTTCACCAGCGGCGGGCCGCCGAGGAAGATGGTGCCCTGGTTGCGCACGATGATGGTCTCGTCGCTCATCGCCGGCATGTAGGCGCCGCCGGCGGTGCACGAGCCCATCACCACCGCGATCTGTGGGATGCCCTGGCCGCTCAGGTTGGCCTGGTTGTAGAAGATGCGGCCGAAATGCTCGCGGTCCGGGAACACGTCGTCCTGGTTCGGCAGGTTGGCGCCGCCGGAGTCGACCAGGTAGATGCACGGCAGCCGGTTCTGCGCCGCGATCTCCTGCGCGCGCAGGTGCTTCTTCACGGTCAGCGGAAAGTACGAGCCGCCCTTCACCGTGGCATCGTTGCAGATGATCATGCACTCGACGCCCGAGACGCGGCCGATGCCGGCGATCAGGCCGGCGCTCGGCGCGGCGTCGCTGCCGTCACTGTTCCTTGTAGACGTTCATCGCCGCCAGCGGGCCGATCTCGAGGAAGGGCGTGTCGGGGTCGAGCATGCGCTCGACCCGGTCGCGCGGCAGCAGCTTGCCGCGCGCCGCGTGCTTGGCGCGCATGTCGGCCGGGCCGCCCTGCGTGATGCGCGCCAGCTGCGCATTCAGGTCGTCGACCCAACCGCGCATCGCCGCGGCATTGGTCTTGAACTCCTCGGTGCGCGGGTTGAGCTTGCTCGACAGCTGGGCCATTACATCGTCTCCGCGAACAGCTCCCGGCCGATCAGCATCCGGCGGATCTCGGACGTGCCCGCGCCAATTTCATACAGCTTGGCGTCGCGCCACAGGCGGCCAGCGGGGTATTCGTTGGTGTAGCCGACGCCGCCGAGGGCCTGGATCGCTTCGCCGGCCATCCAGGTGGCCTTCTCGGCCGAATACAGGATCGCGCCGGCCGCGTCCTTGCGCAGCGTGCGGGCGTGGTCGGCCGCGGTCGCAGGCCTGGCCCACCGCGTAGACGTAGGCGCGGCAGGCCTGCAGCGTGGTGTACATGTCGGCCAGCTTGCCCTGCATCAGCTGGAACTCGCCGATGCTCTGGCCGAACTGCTTGCGCTCGTGCAGGTAGGGCACCACCACGTCCATGCAGGCGGCCATGATGCCCAGCGGCCCGCCGGAGAGCACCGCGCGCTCGTAGTCGAGCCCGCTCATCAGCACCTTGGCGCCATTGCCTTCGCCGCCGAGGATGTTCTCCTCCGGCACCTCGCAGTTCTCGAAGAACAGCGGGTAGGTGTTGGAGCCGCGCATGCCGAGCTTGTCGAGGTGCTTGCCGCAGCTGAAGCCCTTGAAGCCCTTCTCGACGATGAAGGCCGTCATGCCGCGGGCGCCCATCTGGAGATCGGTCTTGGCATAGACGATCAGTGTGTCGGCGTCACCGCCGTTGGTGATCCACATCTTTGCGCCGTTGAGCACGTAGCGGTCGCCACGGTGCTCGGCCTTGAGCTTCATGCTCACCACGTCGGACCCGGCGTTGGGCTCGCTCATCGCCAGCGCGCCGACATGCTCGCCGCTGACCAGCTTGGGCAGGTACTGTCTTCTTCTGCGCCTCGGTGCCGTTGCGGTGGATCTGATTGACGCACAGGTTGGAGTGCGCGCCGTAGCTCAGGCCGACCGAGGCGCTGGCACGGCTGATCTCCTCCATCGCCACCATGTGGGCCAGGTAGCCCATGTGCGTGCCGCCGTACGCCTCGGCCACCGTGAGGCCCAGCACGCCCAGGTCGCCGAAGCGGCGCCACAGGTCGGCCGGAAACTCGTTGTCGCGGTCGATCGCAGCGGCGCGCGGCGCGATCTCGTTCTGCGCGAAGTCGCGCACCGCATCGCGCAGCATCGTGATGTCGTCGCCCAGGGGGAAGTTGAAGGTGGACTCGAACATGGCTGTCTCCGAAATCGCGCGTCGCCAAAATCGAGCAACGCTCAACAAATGCGCCCGACCTGCCCCGACGCCCGGGGCGTGCCTGTTGCGATGCAGCAAATCGTTTCCTGTGCGGACTCGATTGGTGGCTCAGGTTAGCAGAGGCTGTTCCTTCGGCACGGCACCGGCATGTGTGCGCTGGTGTTGTCCGAAGGGCGCAGCAAGGGACCGTCCGAACTCGGCGACGCGGTGCTGCCGCTGCAACGCCGCTACACCGCGCCGCTGACGGACCTGCCGGCCCGCGGCCAGGCCGGCGGCGAGATCCGCAACGACGTGCCGCCGCGGCGGCTGCACCGATGCTGTTCGGCCCGATGGAACACATCCTGTGGGAGGCGGTGGCCAGCCACAAGCCGGTCGACATCGACGCCACCGCGAGCGCTCTGACCGAGTTGCTGTGGAGCGCGTTGCGCGCACCGGCGCGCGTTGTGTCCCGCAGCCGTCGTGCGCGGACTTCAGCCCCGGTGCGCCCGGGGCCGCACCCCTACAGGTACCAGTTGAAGAAGAAACCCACGTGGCTGCCGTCCGCGCTCGGCCCGCCCGAGCTCGGACGGTAGTTCTCGCGCACCGCGCGCAGCTTCAGGCCGATGTTCGGCGTGACCAGGTATTCGCCCTCGACCACCGCCCCGGTGGTCGACTCGAAGTCGACGTTGATGCCGCTGAGCACGCCGCTGCCGGTGAGCTTGGCGTTGTTGACGAATCGCGCGCCGCCGCCGACGCGCACGTTGTTGTTGATCTGGTAGTGCGCCAGCACCTCGATCGGATAGCGTGAAAAACGCAGCGAGCCGTTGCTGCCCGAGCCGGTGTCGTCGACCTGGTAGCCGAGCGTCGCCTGCATCGTCACCAGCGGTGTCACGCGCAGCTCCACGCCGCCGTACAGGTGCACCAGGCCACCGGCCTGGATGTCCTGGGTGTCGCCGTTGGTGAACACCACGCTGGCCAGCGTGTCGCCGCCGGTCGTCACGCCGATGCCGAGAATGCCGCGCGCGCCCCGGTCCTGGGCCTGCGCGGCGCCGGCGGCCAGCAGCGCGGCTGCGCAAGCGATGACAAACGGTTTCATGGTCTGTGCCTTCCTGGGTTGGTTGGATCCGGTGCGGCCCATTGTGGTGAGCCGGCACGCCGCGGCTGCGGGCGCCGTCGCTCGCCAGCCACGGCCGAGCGTGAAGAGTTGCCGCGGCGCCGTCAACGCCTTTTGCGCAAACCCAACGCCATCACCGCGCCGACCACCAGCAACGCGCCCATCCACTGAACCGGCGCGATGGACTGTCCGAGGATCAGCCAGGCCATCACCAGCGCGGCGACCGGCTCGACGTTGAGGATCGGCGAATTGCCGACCACGCCCAGCTTGGGCAGCAGCACGAACAGCGACGTGAATGCGGTGCCGTACAGCACCGTCAGCGCCGCCAGCCCCCACCAGCCGACCGGCGCGTTGGGCCAGTGCAGGCCGCCCTGGAACGGCGCCACGGCCAGCGCGAGCACGCCGACGATGAGCATCGTGATCGCGCTGCGCAGGCGGCCGTCGAGGGCGGCCACTTCGTGCTGGGTCAAGGCCAGCACCAGCCCGAACGTGGCGCCCGCGGCCACCGCGAGCGCCACGCCCGGGCCGATCAGCGACCATTGCGCGCGTGCGCCCAGCCCCGACGCCGCGCCCCAGACGTCGAGCGCCAGCGCCAGCCCGAGCAGGATCACCGGCATCGCGATCAGCACCGCGCGCTCGGGGCGGTGGCGGTACAGCGCGTAGGCCCACAACCCGGTCCAGATCGGATAGCTGTTGAAGGCCAGCAACGCCAGCCCGACGGGGATGCGGGCCACCGAGCCGTACAGGCACAGGCTCTGGATCGCCACCAGCACGCCGATCAGCGGCATCACGCGCCGGTGCCGCGGCGTCAGCGCCAGCGGCACCCGATTGACCAGCACCAGCACCGCCACCACGATCGCCGTCACCAGGCTGCGCGCGGCCACCGCGGTGACCACGTCGGTGCCGTGGTCGAGCGCCACGCGCGCCGCCACGTGGTTGCCGCCGAACAGGCACGCCAGTAGCAGCAGCGAGACGAACGCCTTCGGGCTCGGGGCGACGGCGTTCATCGGGCCGGGCGACCCGCGAACCGGTGGTGCATGCGCGGCGCGCTCAGGCGCGCGCGGCGGGCAGCGGAATGAATTCGGTTTCTCCCGGTACCTTGTCGAAGCGCTGGGCCTGCCAGTCCTGCTGCGCCTGCACGATGCGCTCGCGGCGCGACGAGACGAAGTTCCAGACCATGTGGCGGTGCCCGAGCGGCTCGCCGCCGATCATCACCAGCCGGGCGGCCGCGCCGGCGCGCAGCACGGGCTCGGCCCCGGCCGCCAGCACGACCATCGTGTGCGGCGGCACCACGTCGCCATCCAGTTCGAACGCGCCGTCCACGCTGTACAAGGCCCGCTCGGCGGCAGCATCGGGCACAGCCATCGAGGCACCGGGCAGCATCGCCAGGTCGACATACAGCGTCGGCGACAGCGTCGTCACCGGCGAGCTGACGCCGAACGCGCTACCGACCAGCACCCGGGTGGTCACGCCCGGTGTGCGCGCTTCGGGAATCGCCTGCGCCGGCGTGTGCTCGAAACGCGGCGGGTCCTCTTCATGCGCCACCGGCAGTGCCGCCCACAGCTGCAGCCCGTGGCTGCGCCGGGTGATGCCGCGCAGGTCGTCGGGCGTGCGCTCCGAATGCACGATGCCGCGGCCGGCGGTCATCCAGTTGATCGCGCCAGGCTCGATGCGCTGCACCACGCCGGTGGAGTCGCGGTGCAGCATCGCGCCCTCGAACAGGTAGGTCACCGTGGCCAGCCCGATGTGCGGGTGCGCTCGCACGTCGTGGTCGTCGGCCGGCGAGGCGGTGATCGGCCCGAAGTGATCGAAGAACAGGAACGGACCCACCGCCTGGCGCTGCATGGCAGGCAGCGAGCGGCGCACCAGGAATCCGCCGCCCAGATCCTTCACGTGGGGGGTGATGCGCTGCGGTTCGATGCTCGATGACATGGCGACGGTGCTCGATGGGTCGCCCAATGCGACGATCCAGCCACACTGTACGAGGGATCAGAAGGCCCTGTCGTCGTCGCGCGGCAGGCCAGTTGGATTCACTGCGCCTCGACGCCCGCCTTCTTCACCAGCGCCGCGTACTTGGCGAGCTCGGTGCGAAAGAACTGCTGTGCGACCTCGGGCGTGCTGATGTTGATCACGTTGCCTTGCTTGGCCATCGCCTCCTTGACGGCCGGATCGGCGAACGCGGTGCCCAGCGCGGCGTTGATGCGCCTGGCCTCCGTCGCCGGCAGGCCCTTGGGCCCCAGCACCGCGAACCAGGCTTCGACCACGTAGCCGGGCAGGCCTTGTTCGACGAAGGTGGGAATCTCGGCCGCAGCCGGCACACGCTGGGCGGTGGCCACACCGATCGCTCGCAGGGCCCCACTCTTCAGGTGCTGCTGCACGCTCGGCAGCGCTGCGGTGGCGAACTCGACCTGGCCGCCGATCAGGTCGGTCAGCATCGGGCCAACGCCCTTGTACGGAATGTGCCGCGCCTTGACTTGCGCCTCGTCGAGGAACATCTCGCTGGCCAGGTGCAGGATCGTGCCGTTGCCGCCCGAGGCGTAGTTGACCTCGCCGCCTTTGGCGTTGAGGTAGGCGACGAATTCCTTCGAGTTCTGCGCCGGCACCTTCGGGTTGACCACCAGCACCACCGGCGTGTAGCCCATGATCGCGATCGGCGTGAAGTCACCCGGCATGTCGAACGGCATCGACTTCAACACGCTGGGGAAGATCACCACGTTGTTCGACACCACGCTGAGCGTGAAGCCGTCGGGTGCCGAACGCGCCAGCGCCTGCAGTCCGACGATGCCGCCGGCGCCGGGCTGGTTGTCGACCACCACGGCTGAGCCCAGGGCCTTGCCGAGCGCCGCCTGTGCGCTGCGGGTGATGGTGTCCACACCCGAGCCGGTGGCGTTGGGCAGCACGAACTTGACGACCCGCTCACCGCTCTGCTGCGCCCAGGCTCGCGGGATGGTCATGGCGGCCAAGCCCAGGGCCATCAACTTGCGGCGGGAAGACGTCGTCATCATCGCGTGTCTCCGAGGTGAATGGGTGCGGGGCTGGCTCAGGCCACCGCCTTGGCTTCGATCAGCGCGTCGATCTCGTGTTCGGCAAGGCCGATGGCCGCCAGCACCACGCGCGTGTGTTCGCCGCGCTTCGGCGGATCGAGCCGCACGCCCGGGCGCTCGCCGTCGAGCGTGAACGGGAACAGCGTCGTCTTCACCGTCTGGCCGGCGCGCTCGCCGTCGGTGAGCCGGATGTCGGCCAGGCCGCCGGTGGCCAGCAGGTGCGGATCGTCGAGCAGCTGCTCAGGCCGCATGATCGGCGCGAACGGCAGACCGGCCGCCTCGAAGCGCTGCGACAACTCGGCGGCGCTGAAGCCCTTCAGCCGCCGGTCGAGTTCGGCCAGCAGCGTCGGTCGCGCGCGCACGCGGTCGTTGTTGAGCTTCAAGGCCGGGTCGGCCTTGAGGTCGGCGAAGCCCAGCGTGTCGCAGAAGGTGACCCACTGCGCATCGCTCACCGCGGCGAGGAAGATCTGCTCGCCGTCCCTCACCGTGAACACGTCGTAGATCGCCCACGGGCTGATGCGCGCCGGCATCGGCGCCGCCGGCTGGCCGGTGATCGCGTACTGCAGCATGTGCTGGCCGACAAGGAAGATGTTGTTCTCGAACAGCGCGCTCTGCACCTCCATGCCGCGCCCGGTGATGCCGCGCTGGAGCAGCGCGCCGAGGATCGCGATCGCGCCGAACATGCCGCCCATGATGTCGTTCACCGACGAGCCGGCGCGCAGCGGGTCGCCGGGGCGGCCGGTCATGTAGGCCAGGCCACCCATCATCTGCACCACCTCGTCGAGCGCGGTGCGGTGGTCGTAGGGGCCGGGCAGGAAGCCCTTGAGGCTCGCGTAGATCAGCTTGGGGTTCGACTGCGACAGCGAGGCGTGGTCGAGCCCGTACTTCACCATCGTGCCGGGCTTGAAGTTCTCGGCCACCACGTCGGCACTGGCCGCGAGCCGCCGCGCCACCGCAGCCCCGGCGGGTTGGTGCAGGTCGATCTGGATGCTCAGCTTGTTGCGGTTGAACATCGGGAAGAAGCCGATGCCAGCCCCGAGCAGCGTGCGTGTGCGGTCGCCGTCGATCGGCTCGACCTTGATGACCTCGGCGCCCAGGTCGGCCAGCACCATGCCGCAAGTGGGGCCCATCACCATGTGGGTGAATTCGACGACGCGCAGGCCCTTCAACGGCTGCGGCGGTACGCGGTGGGTGATGTTCATGGCTGGAGCAGGGTTTTCGGCAGCCCCGCCCGCCAGATCGCACCGTGCAGCACCCGCACCGGGGTGGTGGTCGACGCAAGGGTCTTCATCATCGGCCCAACTCTAGACGTTCCCGACGGCAGCGTCAGCGCAACATCGGAAAACCGCCACGCCTTGCCGCCGCTGTGCCCAGGGGCACGGCACCGGCGCGATCCGTGCAGTAAGCACGCACGAGTCCGGCGTGCGGGCGAACGGCTCAAGTTCGGACCACCCGGCACCGAAGACACGATCGTGGTGCGCAGGTCGGCAGGGTCGCGCCTTCCGGTCTGACGCGACATTGAAAGCCATCGGGCGCTGCGTTGTGGGCGTTGATGATCTCGCGGCCCAGCGCCTGAGGACCTGCTCATGATGAAAGCCTGGCTCCAACGTTTCATCCCGGCAGCGCAGGCGCCGGCCGCGCTGCGAATCGACCCCGTCGGCGCAGCCAGGACCGAACCGGACGCGCCGGGTCGGCTGCACGCCGGCTTGTTGACCGATGGACAGTCCAGCATCGACGTCGGATTCCTGGTCTGGCTGCTGCAGAGCCCGGCCGAGACTGAAGCGCCGCTCGGCGCACGCGAACAGCAGGCACTGCAGCATCTGGCCCGCCTGATCGCGGATCCCGGCGCGCACAGCCACCTCCTGCCTCGTGCCGCCGCGGTCATCCCGCAGCTGTTGGCCCGCCTGCGTGCCGCGTCGAGCTCGCTGTCGGACCTGTCGCAGCTGGTGTCGCGAGACGTCACGTTGGTGGCCGAAGTGATCGGCATGGCCAACAGCCCCTACTACCGTCGCGCGCAGGCGGTGGTCGAACTCGACCACGCGATCCAGGTGCTGGGCGTCGACGGCATGCAGAACACCATCGCGCGCGTCGTGCTCAAGCCACTGATCGATGCGCGTGGCGGCGCGCTGGTCGCCCGCAGCGCCAAGCGGCTGTGGGAGCACACGGACAGGAAGGCACAGCTGTGCGCCGCGTTGGCCCGCGGCAATGGCTTCGACCCATTCGACGCCTATTTGCTGGGACTGGCGCACAACGCGGCCTGGAACGCCGTGCTGCGGACGATGGACACCGTCGCCGGCGAGCAGCCCTGGCGCCTCGGCGCGGCGTTTGTGGCAGCGCTCGGCCAAAGGCGCGATCAACTGCTTGCGATCATCGCCAGACAGTGGCAGTTGCCGGGTCCGTTGGAGCAGGTCGGCGCCGACGTCGGCCGCAGCGGCCTGGCGGCCGACGTGTCGCAGCAAGTGCTGCACTTGTACGCCGGCGACCGTCTGGCTTCGTTGCTGTGTGCCCACGACAGGGCCAGTGCCTCGGGCCTGGTTGATGAGCTGCTGGGCGCTGCCGGCGAATCGGCGCGGGCCTGCTTCGATGCCTTTGCACAGCCACCCGCTGCGCGGGCCGGCTGATCGAGATGGCCGGACACGAACCCGGCCAAGTTCCGCTGCGCATGCGACAACCGCTCAAGCACCCGCGCGGCGAGCCGATATGGAACCGAGGGTCGCGTTCGCCGCCGGCCCGGTGCCGCGCCCCTCGACAGCCCGACGTGACTGACCCTTCCGACGATGGCCGCCCCACTGGATTCGATGTTCGGTCCACTGCTCTGGATGGGGCTGAGCCTGGCCGTCACCGCGGTGGCGGCCCAGTTGTCGTTCACCTGGTCTCAGCTGCCTTCCTCGGCCGCCAGTTCAGCCCAGTGGGTGCGCCGGCTGGGCGCCGGGGCCAGCCTTGGCACCGGCATCTGGTCTGCGCATGGCATCGGGGCGTCCATCGAGCCGGTCGCCTTCGTCGTCGGTTACCGCCCGGGTGCCGAACTCACGCTCTGGCTGCTGTCGCTGTGTGCCTGCACTGCCGCATTTGCCTGGGCCGACCTGCGCCCTTCGCGTTTGCCGCGATGGACGCTCGCAGCCTGTGGCCTGGGGTCGACCGTCGTCGCATTGCAGATCATGGGGATGTTCTCGGTCGACTGGCGCCCGGGAATCCAGTGGCATGTGGGTCCGCTGTTGTTGGCGTGGATGTCATGCACCGCAGGCACGATGCTGTCGTTCGGGCTGGCCCATTCGATGGCCGTCCAACGGCTCGGCGCGCCGGCGCTGAGCAAGGCCGCAGCCGGCTTGGTCTTCGCCGTGGCCGTGGTATTCGCTCAGCATCTGGTCGCCGTCGCGGCCAATCTGCCGGCGCAGACCGGTTCGTCGCTCGCGGGGCGGGACCTCTCGGGCGGCGGCTTGTCCGGCCTGGCACTGCTGGGTTCGGTCGGACTGCTGCTCGCCTTGCGACGGCTGCTGCGCGCCAGCCGTGAGCGGGTCCCGGCTGAGCGCCCATCCGGAAACGCGTACCTGAACGACCCGCTCACCGGTCTGCCCACCCGGCAGCTGTTCGACGGGGTGCTTGGTCAAGCCGTGCAGCAGGCGGATGCGGCGCAGTCGCGGCTCGCGCTGCTGCTGATCAATCTCGACGGCTTCCAGCCGATCAACCTATCGTTCGGCCATGTCGGAGGCGACGTTGTCCTTCGCGAGGTGGCGTCCCGCGTGCGCGCGCTGTCCACGCCGCACATGGCGGCGCGCCTGGCCGGCGACGAGTTCCTGTCATTGCTGACCGACGATCCTCAGGCGGCCGATGCCTCGGCGTTGGCAGCGCGCCTGATGGCCGAGATCGGTCGACCCTACAAGATCAATGGCCGCGATGTCACGATCACGTGCTCCATCGGTGTGGCGATGTACCCGGAGCACGGCGCCATGTCGACGCTGATCGCCCACGCGCAGGCCGCGATGTCGGCCGCCAAAGCGGCCGGAGGCGCCAGCCATGCGTTCTTCGAGCACCACATGCTCAAGGGCCCGCGCGACGACGCGCAGCTCCTGCGCGACCTGCGCGTCGCCCTCGAGCGCGGACAACTCGAACTCTATTACCAGCCCAAGATTCACGCGCCGACCGGAGAGATCACCGGCGCCGAGGCCTTGATGCGCTGGCACCACCCGCAGCGCGGCATGGTGAGCCCGGTGGTGTTCATCCCCCTGGCCGAGCGTTACGGGCTGATCAATGCCCTCGGCCGCTGGGTCATCGACGAGGCCTGCCGTCAGGCCCGGGCCTGGCGCGACGATGGCTTGCGCATGCGCGTGGCGATCAACCTGTCGATGCACCAGCTGCGCAGGGCCGATCTGGCCCAGCAGATCGGCGCCGCGCTGCAGCGCCATCAGATCAATCCCGACCTGATCACCTGCGAGATCACCGAATCGTCGGCGATGGAGGACACCGACGTGACGACGCGCGTGCTCGGCGAACTCGACCAGGTGGGCGTACACATCTCGATCGATGATTTCGGGACCGGTCATTCCAGCCTGTCGTACCTGCACAAGCTGCCCGCCGACGAACTCAAGATCGACCGCAGCTTCGTGCTCGAACTCGAAACCAGCGAGGACGCCCGCAAGGTCGCGTCCGCGATCGTCAACCTGGCCAAGGCGCTGAATCTCAAAGTCGTGGCCGAAGGCGTCGAGACCGAAGCGCAGAGCGCGATGTTGCGGGAGTTCGGCTGCGACCAGTTGCAGGGCTACCTGTTTGCCAAGCCGATGTCGGCCAAGGCGCTGGCCCTGTGGGCGATGGACGACGTCGGTCCCCGCACGATGAGCTTCCGCGCCTCGCTCTTCAAGGAAACCGTGCCCGCCGGGTGCGACTGAGCCGGACGGTCTGACGCGACCGGCGCGGTGGCTCGAATAGCGGCCTTCGGTTCGTTCGCGGGGCTGGCGCGGCTCAACTCGCATACCATCGAGCCCTATGACTGCCTTTGCCCGCGAACGGGCGCAGACCTGGGGCGAGGAGCTCGCCAACTCGCTCAGCCACGGCATGGGGCTCGCGCTCGCCGTGGCGGCCCTGCCGATCCTGGTGCACGGTGCGGCGCAGCGCGGTCGCGCGGCCGAGGTGGTCGGCGCCAGCCTGTTCGCCGGCACGGCGATCGTGCTGTACTTCTGCTCGACGCTGTATCACGCGCTGCCCAGCGGCCACGCCAAAGCGTGGCTGAAGCGGCTGGACCATGCGTCGATCTACCTCTTCATCGCCGGCAGCTACATGCCCTTCCTGTTCGGCGTGCTGCACGGCGCCTGGGGCTGGACGTTGTTCGGCGTGGTGTGCGCGGCCGCCGCGCTGGGCATCGTCAGCAAGCTGCTGAATCTGCTGAAGCACCCGCTGTGGTCCACCGGCCTGTACCTGGCGATGGGCTGGGTGGCGCTGATCGCCGCCGCACCGCTGGTGCAGCGTGTCTCGCCCGCCGGGCTGGCCTGGCTGGTCGCCGGCGGCGTGTCGTACACGGCCGGTGCCGTGGTGTTCCTGTTCGATTCGAAGTTGCGCTATGCGCACTTCGTGTGGCACCTGTTCGTGCTCGGCGGCAGCGCCTGTCACTTCTTTGCCGCGTTGTGGCATTCGGCCGCGTGACACCCGCCGCGCGGGGCGCTCAACGTCACATGCATCGCGGATTGCGTCGATGAAAGCGCCCGCACGCCTGCGGTCGTTGATCGACGAAGGGCTGATCGACACGGTGGTCCGCCAGTTGATGAGTGGCAAGGAGGCCATGGTCTTCGTGGTGCGCTGCGGCGACGACACGCGCTGCGCCAAGGTCTACAAGGAGGCCACGCAGCGCAGCTTCCGCCAGGCGGTGGACTACACCGAGAACCGCAAGGTGAAGAACACGCGCCAGGCCCGCGCGATGGCCAAGGGCACGCGCTTCGGCCGCCAGGCGCAGGAGGCCGCGTGGCAAAGCGCCGAGGTCGATGCGCTGCATCGGCTGGCCGCGGCCGGCGTGCGCGTGCCCGCGCCCTACAACTTCCACGACGGCGTGCTGCTGATGGAGCTGGTCACCGATGCGCACGGCGATGCCGCACCGCGGCTGAACGACCTTGGCTTCACGCCCGACCGGGCGCGCAGCCACCACCAGATGCTGCTGCGGCAGGTGGTGCGCATGTTGTGCGCGGGCATCGTGCACGGCGACCTGTCGGAGTTCAACATCCTGCTCGGCGCCGATGGCCCGGTGATCATCGATCTGCCGCAGGCGGTGGACGCCGCCGGCAACCACCACGCCGAGCGCATGCTGCTGCGCGACGTGGTCAATCTGGGCGACTTCTTCGGCCGCTTCGCGCCCGAACTGCGCGACACCCGGTACGGGCACGAGATCTGGGACCTCTACCGGCGCGGCGTGCTGCACCCCGAGGTGGCGCTCAGCGGGCACTTCGAGCTGCCTCGCGGCGCGATCGATGTCGGCAGCGTGGTGCGCGAGATCGACGACGCGCGCGCCGAAGAGGCGGCGCGGCGTTTGCGCATGCAATAGGTGCTTGCGGTGAACGACGCCCCGCGCCAGCACAGCGCCGCCGCCGAGCGCAACCAGGGGCCGATCCTGGCCGAGTTGCACCGCCTGTTGCCCGCCCGCGGCGTGATGCTCGAAATCGCCAGCGGCACCGGCCAGCATGCCGCACACTTCGCCCGCGCGCTGCCGCAGTGGCGCTGGCAGCCCACCGATGCCGAGCCGAAGGCGCTGGCTTCGATCGACGCTTGGTGCCGCGAACTCGCCAACGTGATGCCACCGCTGGCGCTCGATGTGGGCACGACGCCGTGGGCCGGCGTGCCCACCCCGGTGGACGCGATCTTCTGCGCCAATCTGCTGCACATCGCACCGTGGGCCGTCTGCGCGGCGCTGATGCGGGGCGCCGTGCGGCACCTCGCGCCGCAGGGCCTGTTGGTGCTCTACGGTCCGTATGTCGTCGACGGCGCGCCCACCGCCGCGAGCAACCTGGCCTTCGATGCCGACCTGCGTGCGCGCGATCCGGCATGGGGACTGCGGCGCCTGAGCGACGTGGTGCGTACCGCGCACAGCGCCGGCCTGCGCTTGCGCGAACGGGTCTCGATGCCGGCCAACAACCTGCTGCTGGTCTTCGAGAGGGAGCCTGCGTGATCCGAGCCGACGAATACGTCCGTCACGACGCCGTGGCCCTGGCCGAGCTGGTGCGGCGCCGCGAGGTCAGCGCGGTCGAACTGCTCGACGCGGCGATCGCCCGCATCGACGCGCACAACCCGGCGCTCAACGCCGTGGTGCGCACACGCTACGCCGCCGCGCGCGCCGAGGCGGCGGCGGTGGACCCGGCCGCGCCGCTGGCCGGCGTGCCGTTTCTCGTGAAGGACCTGCTGGCGACCATCGCCGGCGAGCCCACCAGCGGCGGCAACCGCGCACTGGCGGCAATCACCATGCCGCACGACAGCGAGATGGTGCGCCGCTACCGCGCCGCCGGCCTGGTGATGGCCGGGCGCACCAACACGCCGGAGTTCGGCCTCACGCCGTACACCGAGCCCGAGCTGTTCGGCCCGGCGCGCAACCCCTGGTCGACCGCGCACACACCCGGCGGCTCGAGCGGCGGCTCGGCGGCCGCGGTGGCCGCGCGCCTGGTGCCGATCGCCAGCGGCGGCGACGGCGGCGGCTCGATCCGCATGCCGGCCTCGTGTTGCGGCCTGTTCGGCCTGAAGCCCAGCCGCGGCACGACGCCGACCGGGCCGATGTTCGGCGAGCTGTGGCACGGCTTCGCGATCGAGCACGCGATCAGCCGCACCGTGCGCGACAGCGCCGCGCTGCTCGATGCGACCGCTGGCGCCGACGCCGGCGCACCGTACGCGGCGCCACCGCGCCCGCGGCCGTATGTCGAGGAGGTGCGCACCGACCCGGGTCGCCTGCGCATTGCCTTCACCTCGCAGCCGCTGTTCGGCCAGCGTGTGCATGCCGACTGTGTCGACGGTCTGCACGCCACCGCCAGGCTGCTCGAGTCGCTCGGCCACCAGGTCGAGGAGGCGGCGCCGCCGCTGGACGGCCCCGGCTGCGCGCTGGCCTTCGTGACCGTGCTCGCCGGCGAAGTGCGCTCGGAGATCGAGGCGCTGGCGGCGCTGTTGCGCCGGCCGCCGAGGGCCGCCGATTTCGAGCCGGCCACCTACTGCCTGGGGCTGCTGGGCCGCTCGATGCGTTCGGTCGACTACGCCAACGCGTCGCGCACGCTGCAGCTCGCGGCGCGCAGGATGGCGCCTTTCTTCGCCCGCCACGACGTGCTGCTGACGCCCACGCTGGCCGCGCCGCCGGCGCGCATCGGCGAGCTGCAGGCCACACCGCGCGAACTGCGCAGCATGCGCCGCATCAACGCGCTCAACGCCGGCTGGCTGCTGCAGGCGATGGGGGTGGTCAAGCAGATGGCCGAGCGCACCTTCGACTACATGCCGTTCACGCCGCTGTTCAACGCCACCGGGCAGCCGGCGATGAGCGTGCCGCTGCACTGGAACGCCGCCGGCCTGCCGATCGGCATGCAGTTCGTCGGCCGCATCGGCGAGGACGCGCTGCTGCTGCGGCTGGCCGGGCAGCTGGAGCAGGCACGGCCGTGGCGCGAGCGCGTGGCGCCGGGCTATTGAATCGGCCTGGCCCAACCGGAGACCGCGATGCATCACAAGTTGTGGCTCACCCTCGCCCTGCTGCTGGCCGCCACCTGCGGCTGGGCCCAGGGCAGCTGGCCCGACAAGCCGATCCGGGTGGTGCTGCCGTTCCCGCCGGGCGGACCCAGCGACATCGTGATGCGGCTGGCGGCCGAGAAGATGCAGGTCGCGCTGAAGCAGAACATCATCATCGACAACAAGCCTGGCGCCGGCGGCAACCTCGGCACCGCCGATGTCGCGCGCGCCGCACCCGACGGCACCACCTGGCTGTGGGGCACCGACACGCTGGTGACCGTGAACCCCCATGTCTACAAGTCGCTCGGCTTCAAGGTCGACGATCTGCAGCCGGTCAGCATCGGCACGTCGTTCAACCAGACGCTGGTGTGCAACCCGGCGGTGGGCGTGAAGACGCTGGGTGAACTGATCGCCAAGGCCAGGTCGACGCCGATGAGCTACGCCTCCGGCGGCAACGGTGTGCCGGGGCATCTGTCGATGGAGTTGCTGTTGCACATGGCGGGCTTCGAGATGGCCCATGTCCCGTACAAGGGGCCGGCGCCCGCGACGCAGGACGTGCTCGGCGGCAGCGTACCGTGCGGCTTGCTGGCCGGGCCCACCGTGCTGCCGCATGTGCGCGCCGGCAAGCTGGTGGCGCTGGCCGTCTCGGGCGCCACGCGTTCGCCCGCGTTGCCCGACGTGCCGACCATGGCCGAGGCCGGCGTGCCGGGCTACCGCGCCGATTTCACGCTGGTGATGTTCGCGCCCCGAGGCACCCCGGAGGCCATCGTCACGCGCTTTCGCCAGGCCTTCGTCGACGCGCTGAAGTCGCCCGACGTGACCGACAAGCTGAAGGCCGGCGATCAGACGGCGGTCGGCAGCACGCCGGCCGAGGCGGCGCGGGTGCTGGCGGCCGACTCGCAGAAATGGGGTGAGGTGGCGCGGCGCATCAAGCTCGGTCTCGACTGACCGCTGCCGGAGGCCGCCGCGTCAGCCCGGATGCACCGGCTCGCACCGGTAGGCGGCCGCTTCGCTCCAGCCGAGGGCGGCCATGTCGGCCGCGCGCAGGTGAGCCTCGCTGGGCATCATGAATTCGTCCAGTTGCGGTGGCGCAATTGCGGTGCCGGCGAGCATGGCATGCGCCTGGCCACGGTGATGCGTCTGGTGGTTGAACAGGTGCGCCAGCACATGGCCGGCGCGGTCGCGTTGCACGTGCTGGCCACGGTCCATCTCGACCAGCGCGTCCAGCGCGGCGGCATCGGCCGCGTCGCACCAGGCGATCAGCCGCTCGTCGCTCACCGCCTGGCGAGCGGCGAGCGCCGCCACGTCGTCGGCCGGCACGAACGCACGGTAGGCGGCGACGAGCCCGGTGTCACGGTGCAGCGCGCCGATGTAGTAGCCGTCGACCGCGAGGATGTGGTTCAGCGTCTGCGCCAGGCTCGCAAAGAAACTCGTGCGCGGCGCGTGGAAGTCGTTGCGCGACAGCGGCGCCATCGCGGCGTGCAGGCGCCGGTTCGACAGGCGGTTCGCGCGCGCCTGGATGCGCAGGTACTCCAACAGCTGCATGTCAGGCGGGTCTGGGCTTCTTCGTCTTCTCGGCCACCGGACCGCCCGCCTTCTTCCACGCCTCGAAACCGCCGTCGATGTGCGCCACGTTCTCCAGACCCATCTGCTGCAGCGTCTGGGTCGCCAGCGCCGAGCGCCAGCCCAGGGCGCAGAACAGCACGTACTGCGTGTCGGGGCGCGCGAACAGCGGCTTGTGGTACGGCGACTCGGGGTCGACCCAGAACTCGAGCATGCCGCGCGGCGCGTGGAACGCGCCGGGGATCACGCCCTCGTGATCGAGCTCGCGCACATCGCGGATGTCGATGAACTGCACGTCGTCGCGGCCATGCAGCGACATGGCCTGGTCCACGCTGTGCGTGGTGATCGCCGCCATGGCCTCGTCGACCATCGATTTCACTGTCTTCTTCATGCCTGTCTCCTGCCGCGCGGCGCCATGCGGCCACCCGGCCTGCGATCAACGCCCGGGAGGGGCGCCGCCCATCATGATCGCCGCTACTTCGACGGCGCCGGCAGGCGACCGAGCACCGGCTCGAAGGCCAGGCCGATGGCCACCAGCCGGCGGTCGTTGCCGGTCGGACCGTCGAGTTCCATGCCGATCGGCAGTTTGCTCGTCGCGCCGAGTGCAATCGGGATCTGCAGCCCAGGCACTCCGGCGTTGCTGCCCGGGTCGGTGTTCTGGATCACGCCCATGAAGGTCGGCACGCTGCTCGACTCGGGGTTGGCCGCCATCGCCACCTTCGGCACGGTGGGGAACACCAGCGCGTCGAGCTTGTGCTGCCGGAACGTGGCGGCGTAGAGCTTCTTCAGCGCAGGGCGCGAGGTCTTCATCGCCGCCTGGTAGGCCGGCTTGGCGTCGACCACGGTGTTGTTGGGCCCGGGCAGCTTGCGCGGGATCACCAGGCCCTGGTAGGTGCCCTTCACGTCGGGGCTCGCGGCCTGCTCGGCCAGCTGGGCGATGGTGATCCTGGTGCCGGTGCCGCGCAGGTACTTCACCATGTCGTCGTAGGCCTCGTACATCGCCACCGGAAACGACACCGCGCCGTTCAGCTCCATCAGCTGCGGCATCTCGACGTCGACCACCGTGACGCCGGCGGCCGTGAGCTTGGCGAGCGCGGCGTCGAACGCGGCCTGCGTGTCGGCGTCCATGTTGGCCAGCAAGGCCTTGACCTTGCCCAGCCGCACACCCTTCAGCGGCGCCGGCTGGATCGGCGGCGCGCCGCTGATCACGCGGTCGAGCAGCTCCACGTCGGCCATCGCGAGCGCCATCGGACCCGCGGTGTCGCGCGTGTGCGAGATCGGCACGATGCCCTGCTGCGGGTAGCGTCCGACGGTGGGCCGCAACGACGCGCAGCCGTTGAACGCGCACGGCACGCGCACCGAGCCGCCGGTGTCGGTGCCCAGGCCCGCCGTCACGACGCGCGCGCCCAGCGCCGCGCCGGTGCCCGACGACGAGCCGCCGGCGCTGCGCGTGGCGTCGTAGGCGTTGCGCACGCCGACCTCGCTGCCGGTCTTGAAGGCCGGGTTGTAGCCCGAGATGCCGAAGGCCAGCTCGTGCATGTGGGTCTTGCCGATCACGATCGCCCCCGCGTCGCGCAGCTTCCTGGCCACCGGCGCGTCGGCCTTGGGCACGAAGCCTTTCAGGGCCGGCGTGCCGCCGGTGGTGGGCAGGCCGGCGACCTGGATGTTGTCCTTCACGACGATCGGCACGCCGTGCAGCGGCTTGCAGCCCTGGCCCCTGGCCGCGTCGGCGCGTTTGGCGGCGGCCATCGCGCCCTTCTCATCGAGCGTGATGAAGGCGTTCAGCTCGGCACGTTCTTTCGCCCGCGCGATCGCCGCGGCAACCAGCGTTTCGCTGCTGGCCTTGCCGGCACAGACGTCGCGCGCGAGCTCGCCCGCCGTGGGCTGCGCGTGGGCGGCTGCGGCGGCCACGATGGCCGCGACGGTGATCCAGGGTGTGCGCATATGGGTTCTCCTCGACCGAACGAGTCTAGCGCCATGCGGCGCGAAACGGCCGGTCTGGTCTGCCGCCGCAACCGACGACGCGAGCGTGGCGGCAGCCCCGCGGCGCGGTATCGTGCGGCGCACGACCATCGACGAGGTGCTGCCATGGGGTTCGACCACTTGCTGGAGCGTTTTGCGGCCGCCGCCGCGGCGGGCGACGGCGCCGGCTTTGCCGCGCTCTTCAGCGCCGACGGCTGCTACGACGACGGCTTCTTCGGCCTGCACCGCGGGCGCGAGGCGATCACCGCAATGCTGGCCCGCTTCCACGTCGGCGGCGAGCGGTTTCGCTGGCAGTTCTTCGAACCGCTGGCCACCGAGCAGCTGGGCTATGCGCGCTACTGCTTCAGCTACCGCTCGAAGCAGCCGCAGAGCATGGGCGGCGTGGTGGTGTTCGAGGGCATGGCCCGGCTGCAGCTGCGCGAGGGCCTGATCGCGGACTACGCCGAGGTGTTCGACCGCGGCATGGCCTTCGTGCAGCTGGGCTACGAGGCCCCGCGGGTGCACAAGCTGCTGCAGCGGTATGCGCAGGCCTGGCGCGCGAGCGATGCGGTGCGCGAGCATCTGCGGTGGCGGCAGGCGCAGGAGGCGGCGGGCGCGGATTTCCGGATCGGGTGACGGTGTCGGCTTGGGTCTGCGTGCGCGGGCGGGCTGCGGCGGTCGCGCCGTTGGCCCGGCCCGGCAGGCTCAACGGCTGAACGCCGGCACAAAGAGGCCGGCTTCGACCAGGCAGGTCACCGCCGAGTTCGCCGTCGGCGGGCGCCCAGGGCGCGGTCAGGGTTCGTCGCCGACGATCCCCATCTCCAGCGGCAGCTTGATGTAGAACATGCGCAGCTTCTCGCCGGCCAGGTTCGCCAGCAGTTGCTGGGCTTGCTCTTCGGTGAGGGCGAAGCCGACCTCCACCGAGACGTCGCCGGCCAGTTCGAAGAAGTGCTCTTCGTGCAGCTTGCCGTGGCGTCCGAAGCCGGCGATCGCGCGGAAGGCCGAACCGCCGTCGACGCCCAACTTCTTGGCCGCCTCGAGCAACCACTCGTAGGCCAGGATGCCGTGATGGCGGCGGCTCTCCTGCACATAGAACTTCAGGTAGACGCCTTGCATGGGGTCTCCTCGCTTTCGATGGGATGTGAAGCGGCTGCCTAGGCCCTGACGAAGAGCGCGTTGGCGAGCACGATGCCCACGGCAGTCAGCATGAGCGAGCCGACCAGGTGCACGCTCGAGGCCGCCAAGGCCCACCCGTACTCGTGGCGCCCGACCAACGTCACGACTTCGGCCGAGAAGGTCGAGAAGGTCGTCAGCCCGCCCAGGAAGCCGGTGATGATCAGCAGGCGCCACTCCGGCGGCAGCGCCGTGTTGTGCGTGAAGAAGGCGCTCGCCACGCCAACCAGCAAGCCGCCGATCAGGTTGGCGGCCACCGTGCCCAGCGGGATCGTCGGAAAGACCGGATTCAGCAGGCCACCCAGCCACCAGCGCAACAGGGCGCCGCAGCCGGCACCGCCGAACACGGCCATCATCGAAATGCCACTCATGTCGCTCCTTGTTCTTCGAAGGTCGGCCGCTGACCTATTAGAACGGTCCCTGCGCCAGCCAGCGCTCGATCTGCGGCTTGCGGTCGTTGCCCCAGAAGGGCTCACCATCAACGATGAAGAACGGCGCGCCGAACACGCCGGCGGCCACCGCGGATTCGTTGGCGCGTTTCAGACGGTCCTTCCACTGTGGGTCGTTCCACACCCGTTCGGCCTCGTCGCCGTCGAGGCCGGACTCGGCCGCCAGGCGCTTCAGCGCGGCGGGCTCATTCAGCGGCACGCCGCGGGTGAAGAAGGCACGCAGGCCCGCGCGCGCCCAGGCCGCGGCGGCGCCCATGCCGCGCGTGTCGGCCAGCCACCAGAACACCCGCGCGGCATTCTGGCTCGCGATCGGAAACGGCTCGGGCTGCTGGTACGGCACACCCTCGAAGCGTGCAGAGCGCGCGAAGTCGCGCAAGCTGTATTCGCGCTTGATCGGGTACGACACGGGGCTCTTCAACTCGGCGGCCTGGAAGGTCACGCCCAGCAGGATCGCGTGCCACTGCACGGTGCGGCCCTGGCGCGCGGCCAGCGCCTCGATCCACTCCGAGGCGATGTAGGAATACGGCGACGAGAAATCGAAGTAGAACGAGATCGGCGGCTTCATGCGCGCACGCTACGCCGGCCGCGCAGCGAAGTCCATCGGGGCCGGCACACCTGGACTGCGGCGTGTCACGACTGCGCCGCCGCGCCGCCACAATGCCGTGATGGGGCTCGATGCCATCCTCGCCGGACTGGCCATGGCTGCCGCGCTGGCGCTGCGGCCTTGGCGTGCGCTGCCGCCGCAGGGCCCGCCATGGGCCTGGGTGGCGTGGTGGGTGCTGCTGCCCATGATGTGGAGCGCTGACCGGCTCGCGCAATCCGCCGTGGTGCAGCCGCTGTCGGGCGCCTGCCTGCTGCTGCTGATGGCAGGCTGGCCGCTGGCGGTGCTGGCCCTGGTCGGCGCGGCGGTGGTCACCGTCGTGCTCGGCCCGCTCGATGCGCTGCAGGCGCTGCACCGCCTCGTCTGGCTGGGCCTCGTGCCCGCCACGCTCGCGATGGCGCTCGGCGCCGCGGCGCGACGCGGGCTGCCGCACCATCTGTTCGTGTACATCTTCGCGCGCGGCTTCTTCGCCACGCTGCTGGCCAGCACCGCCGCCGGCGCGCTGGACCTGGCCCACACCGGCGCGCCGGCCGGCCTGAGCACGAGCGATCTGCTGCTGGGCCGCTGGCTCGCGGCCTGGGGCGAAGCCATCGTCACCGGCATGCTGGTGGCGATCTTCGTGGCCTACCGGCCTCAGTGGCTGGCCACCTACAGCGACGCGCTGTACCTGCCGCGGCGGTGACCATGGCCCGGCCGACGGGCGCTGGGCAACGGCTCGGCCTGTGGTTGCCAATCATGGGGCATCACGAAGCCTCGTTGCCACGAGCGAATCCGACATGTTTGAGCATGCGATGACCTTGCCCTTCAGCAACAGCAGGGCTGCATCTTCCAGTGAAGCCAGTCCATTCGATTCACGTACGACTTCGAAGATGCCAGGGCCGTCGTCCTCAATGTGGAGCACGACCGAGTTCGCATTCCAGTCGAAATCCATTTCCGCCGTGCTCGCCCCGGAATGATCGACGATGTTGTTCGGCAGTTTCGTGCACACGTATTCAAGAACGCCGACGCAGCCCGCTTCGATCACGTCGCCGACCATCGACGGGCGCATCCGCAGTGCCCAGACGCGGAACTCGTCGAAGGGCACCCGAAGTGAAAACCGCTGCTCGAACGTCGTGTCCATGGCACGAAGTGCAGGCGCCGAGTTCGACCCGCGCTTCACCAGCCATCGCCCTGGCTACGCCAGCGCGCGGCCGATGAGGATCTTCTGCACCTCGCTCGTGCCCTCGTAGATCTGGCACACCCGCACGTCGCGGTAGATGCGCTCGACCGGGAAGTCGCTGACGTAGCCATAGCCGCCGAAGACCTGGATCGCCGCCGAACAGACACGCTCGGCCATCTCGCTGGCGTTGAGCTTGGCCATCGCCGCTTCCTTCAGGCAGGGCCGGCCGGCATCCTTCAGGCTCGCGGCATGCCAGATCAGCTGGCGCGCGGCCTCGATCTGCGTGGCCATGTCGGCGAGCTTGAACTGCACAGCCTGGTGCTCGAAGATCGGCTGGCCGAACGCCTTGCGCTCCTTGGCATAGGCGAGCGCCGCCTCGAACGCGGCGCGCGCCATGCCCACCGCCTGGCTGGCAATGCCGATGCGCCCACCCTCCAGCCCCGACAGCGCGATCTTCAGGCCCACGCCTTCGTCGGCCAGCCGGTAGGCGGCGGGGATGCGGCAGTTTTCGAACACGATCTGCGCCGTGTCGCTGGCGTGCTGGCCCATCTTGGCCTCGATGCGCGCCACCGTGTAGCCCGGTGTCGAGGTCGGCACGACGAACGCGCTGATGCCCTTCTTGCCGGCGGCCTTGTCGGTGACCGCCATCACGACCGCGACGTCGCCGTTCTTGCCGCTGGTGATGAACTGCTTGACGCCGTCGAGCACGTAGTGGTCGCCGTCACGACGTGCCGTGGTCTTCAGGCCGCCGGCCTCGCTGCCGACATGCGGCTCGGTGAGGCAGAACGCGCCGAGCATGTCGCCGCGCGCCAGCGGCCTGAGGAACTGCTGCTTCTGCGCCTCGTTGGCGAAGGCCATCAGGATCGAGCACACCGGGCAGTTGTTGACGCTGACCACGGTGCTGGTCGCGCCGTCGCCGGCGGCGATCTCCTCGATGATGATCGCCAGCGCCAGGTAGTCGAGCCCGGCACCGTCGTATTCGGCCGGCACGGCCACGCCGTAGCAGCCGAGCTCGGCCAGGCCGCGCAGCTCGGCCTTCGGGAAGTGGTGCGACTGGTCCCAGCGCGCGGCCTGCGGCGCGATGCGGTCCTGCACGTAGGCGCGCACGGCGTCCTGCACCGCGCGGTGGTCGTCACTCAACAGCATGAGGGTGTCTCCGCGCTACCAGGCCAGCGGTTGGCCGTCGTGGTTGAGGAAGCTCCCGGTCTGCTCGGGCGCCAGCGCGTGCAGCGTGCGACGCAGGTCGGCCGCACTGGCGCCCGCGTCGAGCGTGGCCTGCACGCCGCCCATATCGGTCTTCACCCAGCCCGGATGAAACGCGACGCAGATCGCCCGGCCGGCGAGCACCAGGGACGCGTCCTTGACCAGCGAGTTCAGCGCCGCCTTCGAGGCTCGGTACAGCCAGCCGCTGGCCGAGGTGCGCAGGCCGATCGAGCCCATACGCGACGACAACACGGCGAGCCGGCCGCCCGGCTGCAGGTGCCCGGCCACCAGCGGCAACAGCCGCATCGCAGCCAGCACGTTGGTGTGCATCACGGCGTCGAAGTCGGCCGGCGATGGCGCGTCCAGCCCCAGCGTGCGCGGGCCGTACAGGCCGGCCACGAGCCATGCCGCATCGAAGGCTTCGCCGTCGAGTGACCAGGCGAGCCCGGCGCAACTGGCCTGCTGCGTGACGTCCAGCGTCAGCGCGGTCGCGCCCAGCGCGGCCAGTCGGGCCACGCCGTCGTCATCGCGCGCGGTGGCGATCACGGCGCAGCCATCGGCACAGTACTGGCGCACCAGCTCCAGGCCGATGCCACGCGAGGCGCCGAGAACGAGAACCTTCATGAGGGGCCGATTGGGTGTTGTCCGCGTTGCAATGGCGCACGCCGAACGCCGGCATTGTGCGCGATGCGGCGGTGGCCCTCGCGCCAGGCCGTCAGGCCGGCCCGGCGCCGGCGGCCGGCTGCAGCGCCGCCCAGTCGGCCGGGTACAAGGCCGCCAGCGCGTCGCACGCGGCACCACGCATCAGCGGCTGCAGCGCCTGCGCGAGCCGGTCACGGTCGTCGGGCCCGTCCAGCCGCACGCTGCGCGACGACCACAGCGACTGCAATTCGGCCTGCCGCGGCGCCAGTGCGGCGGCCACCACCTCGCGCCAATGCGGCGGCGCCTCGCCCTCGGCCCACTCGCCGCGGCCGCGGCCGAAATGCGCCACCGCCAGGTAGCGCAACAGCGCCGATTCGACGATCGGACCCAGCGCCTCGGCGCTCCAGCCCACCCACGGCGGCCCGCCGCCGCGCATCACGTTGATGCCGCGCGCCAGGCCCGCGCCGCCCAGCGCGCCGAGCAGGCCGCCGGCGAGCAGGCCGCCGCCGAGCGTCAGGCCGCCGCTCGCCAAGTCGGCCTTCAGCCCGGCCAGCGCGCCGCTCAACATGCCGCCGAGCACCGCCGCCTTGCCCTCGTCGACACGCGCGCGGCGCTCGAACTGCGTGGCCACGCGCGACAGGATCTCGCCCTGCGCGCGACCTTCAAGGCCGTGCAGCGCGATCAGTTCGGCGGTGCCGGCGCGCACCTCGTCGTCGAACGCAGCGGCAAGGGCACGCTGCGCCTGCGCCGCTGCATCGTCATCGCGCGCGGTCGCGCCGACCAGCGGCGCCAGCAGGTTGCCCAGACGCTTGACCGTATCGGCCAGCCCGACACCCGGCTGTACCGGCTGGCGCGCGGCGGCCAGCCGCGCGACGCTGCGCGACAGGATCGACAGCGCGCGCTCGAAGGTGGCCCAGCGCGAGCGCACCCAGGTGTCGCGCAGCCGGCCCATCGCGTCCAGCTTGTCACCGCTCAACTCCGACTCGACGGCGCGCAGCAGCGTCAGCTCCTGCACCCAGCAGCGCGCGAACGCATCCATCGGCAGCACGCGGACCACGCGCGCGCGCACCTGCAGATGGCGCTGCCAGGCTTCGACGTCGGACGCTTCGGCACTGGCCGGGCGCGGCGCGCCGAGCTGGTTGAGCAGCACGATGACCGGCTTGCCGGTCCAGGCCAGCAGCTCCATCTCCGGCGCCACGTAGCCCGCGGCCTGCGGCGACTCGGCCGCATTGACCAGGTAGAGCACGACGTCGGCGTGGTCGCGCACCTCGCGCAGCGCCTGCTGGCTGGACCAGAAGGCGCGGTCGCGCCAGCGATCCCACACCGCGCCCAGGAACCAGCCGATCGGATTGCCGAGTTGGCGCAGGCGGCGCATCAGCCGCACGCTGTCGCCGAAGCCCGGCGTGTCCCACAGGCGCAGTTCGTCGCCGTCGGCGCTGCCCAGCAGCAGATGATCCTCGGCGAATTCGGTGACATGCGGTGCGTCGCGCACCTCGCCGATGTCACGCTGCAGCAGCGTGCGCGCCAGCGTGGTCTTGCCCGCGTTGGTGTGCGAGACGAGGCACAGCGCGATGGTCTCGCTCATGGCCGCAGCGCCTGCTTCAATGCCGCCTCGGCCGGCGCCGGATCGGGCGACTCGAGATCGATGCAGCATACCGGCACGTCGTGCTCGGCCGCGAACGAGCGCCAGGCCGCGCGGCGCTCGTCGGCGCGCGCGGGGATGCCGGCAAAGCGGCGCAGGAACGCCGCCTCATCGACCACCAGCAGCAGCGGCGCCGGCGTCTCGACCTCGCGAAGCGCCTTCAGCAATCGTCCGTGGTGTTCCGCCTCGGGCGTGGCGCCCAGCTCGACCAGGACGACGCGCAGCGTCGCCGGCGCCGCGGCCGCACGGCCGGCAGCCGCCTCTTCGTCGCCGATCGGCGTGACCTCGGCCATCTGCAGCTGCAGCTCGTCGCCATAGATGCGCGCCAGCATCGCGCGCAGCCCCAGCGCCGCCTGCGCGCCGGGCGGCGCGGCGTAGGGCAGCAGGCGCACCCGCGGCGGCCCGCCGCGATGGCGTCGCAGCAGCGGCTCGAGCGCCGGGTCGTCGACCGGCACCACCAGCGCGCGCGCGCGCACGAATGCCTGCAACACCGCCGCCAGCGCCAAGACCAGACGCGGGCCGACGACGAACAACGCCAGCGTCGTGGCAAACAGGTGAATCCACGGCGCCGCGCTGGTCTGGCCCAGGGGTGCCGCCGGGGTGAGCCGCATCGCCTCGATCGCCGCGGTGTCGGGCACGCCGATGCCAGTGACTGCGCTGGCCGGCGCCAGCAGCGCCGCCAGCCATTGCCGCACGCTGGCCGCGTCGAGGAACGTGCTCTGCCAGCCGACCCGGAAATCGAACACCAGCCCGCGCAAGTAAAGGCTGGCGATCAAGCCCAGCGCGAGCGCCGCCGCGGCGGTGTGCAGCAGTGCCGACGCGCGGGACCACTGCAACGGCGCCGACAACTGCGCCCAATGCGCTGCCGCCACCCGCAGCGGCCCGGCCGCGGGCAACCTTTGCCATGCCGCCAGCAACCGCCGGCGCAGCCCGCCCGTCGGCCGCGCCGTGCGGCGCGCCAGGCCGACCAGCAGGAGCAGGTAGACGACGAGGTTCCACGCGATGACGCCCCACACCGGCGGCGTGAGCAGATCGATGTGCGACGAGCGCCCGAGCAGATCGGCCATCAAGCCGGTCATGCCGGCGAGCGCGGCCGCGCCCAGCAGCCAAGGCCAGCGCCACAGCGACTGTGCAAGCCAGCGGCGCACGCCGGGGTCGCGCGGCGCCAGACGCTGCAGCGCATGCCGCGCCCGCTCGGCCAGCAGCTGCTCGGGCGTCGCGTCCGCGCTCGCCGTCTCGACCGCCAAGCGGCTGGCCCAGGCGCGGTCCTCCGGCGTCCACAGCGGGCTGTCGGTCGCGTCGAAGGCGCGCACCAGCACCACGTGGCGCGCGCGGGCCTCATCCATTCGGCCGCAGGCGCGCGCGCCGCGACCTGCACGCCAGCGGCGTGTCGAGGCGGCCCGGGGCCGTCAAAGCAACTCGACCGCCATCGCCGTGGCCTCGCCGCCGCCGATGCACAACGCGGCAACGCCCTTCTTCAGCCCGCGCTTTCTCAACGCACCGAGCAGCGTGACGACGATGCGCGCGCCGCTGGCGCCGATCGGGTGGCCGATCGCGCAGGCGCCGCCGTGCACGTTGACGATCTCGTGCGGCAGGCGGAACTCGGCCATCGCGGCCATCGTGACCGCGGCGAAGGCTTCGTTCACCTCCCACAGGTTCACCGCCTTGGCGTCCCAGCCGGACTTCTTCAGCACCTTCTGGATCGCGCCGACCGGCGCGGTGGTGAACCAGTCGGGTGCCTGCGCATGCACCGCGTGCGCGACGATGCGCGCCACCGGCTTGACGCCCATCTTGGCGGCGGTGGACTCGCGCATCAGCACCAGCGCGGCGGCACCGTCGGAGATGCTCGACGAGGACGCGGCCGTGATCGTGCCGTCCTTCTTGAACGCGGGCTTCAGGCCGGCGATCTTGTCGAGCTTGGCCTTGAACGGCTGCTCGTCGCGCTTGAAGACCGTGTCGCCGGCCTTGGCGACAATGGTCACCGGCGCGATCTCCCAGTCGAAGCTGCCGTCCTCATTGGCCGCCTTGGCGCGCAGGGTCGAGGCGATCGCGAACTGGTCCTGCGCCTCGCGGCTGAAGGCGTACTTGGCCACGCATTGCTCGGCGAACACGCCCATCGCCTTGCCGCGCTCGTAGGCGTCCTCGAGGCCATCGAGCGCCATGTGGTCGTAGAGCTGCGCCGCGCCGTACTTGATGCCCTTGCGCGCGAACGCCAGGTGCGGCGCGTTGGTCATGCTCTCCATGCCTCCGGCCAGCACCACGTTGGCGCTGCCCGCGGCCAGCATGTCGTGCGCGAACATCATCGCGCGCATGCCCGAGCCGCACATCTTGCTCAGCGTCACGGCGCCGGTGGAGTCCGGCAGCCCGGCCTTGCGCATGGCCTGGCGCGCCGGCGCCTGGCCCTGGCCGGCCATCAGGCAGTTGCCCATCAGCACTTCGTCGATGCCGTCGCCGGGCACGCCGGCGCGCTCGACCGCGGACTTGATGGCCACGGCGCCCAGCTCCCACGCCTGCAGCGGCGAGAAGTCGCCCAGCAGGCCGCCGATCGGCGTGCGCGCGGCGGAAACGATGACGATGGATTCAGCCATGATGAAACGCTCCTTGTCAGGTCGGTCAAGAAACAGACACCAGCGCGGTGCCGCGCTCTTCCTGCGCCACCCGCAAGATGTAGCGCTGGAACTCGGGGTCCTCGCCGCGCAGCAGCAACGGCAAGGCGTTGAAGAAATCGTCGCGGCGGCACCATTCGCGCATGTAATCGTCCCAGGAATTCCAGCGCCGCTGCTCGGTCTCGGCCATCTCGCTCTTGTAGGCCACAAGATACGCCCGTTCGAAGAGCGAGATCAACATATCGAAAATTACCATCATGCGTTCGTTCTGCTCGGCCGTCGGGCTGGGCAGCGCGGCGTTGGTGCGCAAGTGCAGGTCGGCGTTGGCGAGCACGATCTTCAGGAAATCGTTGTACGCGTCGGAGAGGTGCTGGTAGGCCTCCTCCTCCTCGTTCTCGCGCTCCTTGCGCTGCTGCAGCACGAAGACCACGATCGCGAACGGCAGGCCGATCACCGTGACGACGAAGCTCGCCAGCTCGAATGCGTCGCGCCCGGTCATGCCACGCTCGGCGCCAATCTGCCGTCGCCGCTGATGCACGAAGCGCCGGCTGGTCTCGTACGGAAACACGTCGTGCACGTGGCCGGCCAGGATGCGCTCCTTGTGGCCCTGCCAGAAGGCCGCGTCGAGCAGGTCGGCATGGTGGCGCATGAACACCTCGCGCACCTCGGGGTTGCCGAGCAGGAAGGGCCCGAAGGTCTCGGGAAACACGTCCTTCGGGCCGACCGCGTACCAGATCTCGCCCGACATCTCCTCCTCCTCGGTGCGCGCCTGCGGCACGCGGCGGAAGTTGCAGTCGGTCAGGTACTCGATCTCGTCGTAGTCGTAGAAGACCACCTTGCCCTGGCGCGTGACGCCGAAGTTCTTGAACAGCATGTCGCCGGGAAAGATGTTGGCGGCCACCAGGTCCTTGATGGCGTTGCCGTACTCGATCACCGCCGACTCGATCTGGCCCTTGTCGGCGTCGTGCAGGTAGATGTTCAGCGGAATCATGCGCCGCTCGATGTACAGGTGCCGGATCAGCAGCGCATCGCCGGATTCCTCGACCAGGCTGCCGCAGAAGTGCTTGAGGTCGGCAATCAGCTCGGGTTCGAAGCGCTGGCGCGGAAAGGCCACGTTGCTGTATTCCAGCGTGTCGGCCATGCGGCCGACCCGGTCGTGCTGCTTGACCAGGCGGTATTTCTGCTGGATGAGTTCGCGCGTGGTGTCCTTCTGCGGCGGGTAGAAGTCCATGATGACTTTGAACACGAACGGGAACGACGGCAGGTCGAACACCAGCATCACCATGCCCTTGATGCCCGGTGCCATGCGAAAACGATCGCTCGAATGGCGCAGGTGGTACAGGAAGTCGCGGTAGAAGAGGTTCTTGCCCTGCTTCTGCAGGCCGAGGGCGTTGTAGATCTCCGAGCGCGGTTTCCTCGGCATCAGCGAGCGCAGGAACTGCACGTAGGCGCTCGGGATCTCCATGTCGACCATGAAGTACGCGCGCGCGAAGCTGAACAGCATCTGCAGGTCGTCCTCGCCGAACAGCGCGGCGTCGATGGCCAGCAGGCCGTCGTCCGTATGCAGGATCGGCAGCGCGAACGGCGTCTCGTTGAAACCGTTGACGATCTTGCCGACCACGTAGGCGCCCTTGTTGCGGAAGAACAGGCTCGACAGCACCTGGATCTGGTAGTTGGTGCGCAGCCGCACCTCGCCGGTGTAGGCTGCGCAGCGCGGCGACCACCTCGTCGACGTCGCGCCCGAGGTCCTCGAACGGGCGTTGCAGCTGGAAGTTGTCGACCACGCGCAGCAGCGTGTCGCGCAGCGTGTCGCGCGTCGGGTAGTAGGCGCGGTAGGTCGGCAGCGCGGCCGGCTCGTCGTTCTCGATGTACTCGGTGGAGACCGCCGGCCGCACGAAGATGAAGTCGTTGCGGAAGTAGTCGCGGTGCAGGATCTTGGTGGTCACCGAGTTGAAGAAGGTCTCGGCCAGCTCGGGCTGGTGGTGGTTGGTGAGCAGCCCGATGTAGTGCAGCTTGGCCTGCTGCCAGCTGTCCATCGACAGGTTGGCGGTGTCGAACTCGCGCTGCAGGCGCTCCACCGCCTCGTCGACGCGACGGTCGTAGAACTCGATGCGCTCGCGCTGCGCGCGCTGCTGGCCATGCCAGTCGGCCGTCTCGAAGCGCACCTTGGCCGCTGCGCTGGTCGCTCGGAACAGGCGGTAGTGCTTGTCGAATCCTTCGAGCAGCGCGCGCGCGATGTCGAAGGCCCGCGTGTCGTTCAGCTGGGTCGGGAACGTCATCGCGCGCCGGCCTCGGGGATGCGCCGGCGCCGGCAGCAGGTTGCGCAGCTCATGTCCGGCAGTGTACGGACGCCCACCGGTCGGCCGTGCGAGGCAGGTCAAGCGCGCGCGTAGCGCGTCTTCAACCCGCCCAGCGCCAGGCCGTAGGCGGCGCCGATGCCGCCCGGCTCGGCCACGGTCATCTGCAGGTCCACCAGCAGGCCGTTGTGCAGGCCGTAGACCCAGCCGTGCACGACGACGGTCTGGCCGCGCGCCCAGGCATCCTGCACGACGGTGGTTTCGCAGACGTTGTGCGCCTGCTCCAGCACATTGAGCTCGCACAGCGCCCGCAGTCGCGCGCCTCGTCGTCGGGCAGGCCATCGAGGAACACCTCGTGCTTGTTGCGCACGTCCTGCACGTGGCGCAGCCAGTTGTCGGCCACGCCGACGCCGGCTGCCGAGCATCGCCGCGCGCACGCCGCTGCAGCCGTAGTGGCCGACGACGATGATGTGCCGGACCTGCAGCTGGTCGATCGCGAACTGCACCACCGACAGGCAGTTGAGGTCGGAGTGCACCACCACGTTGGCGACGTTGCGGTGCACGAACAGCTCGCCGGGCAGCAGGCCGACGATCTCGTTGGCCGGCACCCGGCTGTCGGCGCAGCCGATCCACAGGTATTGCGGCGCCTGCTGCTGCAGCAGCCGCGTGAAGAAGCCCGGCGAGCGCCGCTCGGTCGCCGCGGCCCACTGGCGGTTGCTGTGGAAGAGTTCGTGCAGTTCGTGATCAAGTCGGGCTCGGCAGGTCGCGGGGCGAACGATTCTGCCCGCTTCGGCAGGCCGACGACCACGAGCTCGAATGAAACGGCGGCAGGTTCGACCTGCCGCCGCCTGAGCCTTGGTTGCAGCCCCGGTCCCTGGAAACCCCCTCCGCTCGCAACGACAGCGTCGGGCGCAGTGTGCGCCAGGCCGGCGCCGGCACCATGCCTGGGCCACGGGGATCGCTCAGTCGAACGCCGGCAGCGGTTCGTCGTCGAGCAGCTTGCGTGCGTGCTCGTAGTCGGGCACCACCGAGCGCACCACGTCCCAGAACGCGGCGCTGTGGTTCATCTCGCGCAGATGGGCCAGCTCGTGCGCGGCCACGTAGTCGATCACCGGCAGCGCAAAGTGGATCAGGCGCCAGTGCAGCCGGATCGAGCCGTTGGCGTTGGCGCTGCCCCAGCGCGTGGCCGCCGAGCTCAGGCCCAGGCGGCGCACCCGCACGCCCAGCCGCGGCGCGAGGTGGGCGCAGCGCTCCTCGAACACCCGCCGCGCCTGGCGCTGCAGCCAGCTCTGCACGGCGTCGCGGATCTGCGCCGGCGTGGCCTCGTGCGGCAGGCCGACGTGCAGCCGCGGCGCAGCGGCCGGACTCGTCGCCGCGCAGCACCGCGCCGACGACCATCGGGTCGAGCACCAGGCTGATCGGCTCGGCCGAGGAACGGCACCTGGGCGCCGTGGCGCCACTCGATGCGCGCCGAATCGAGCCGCGCCCGGCGTTCGCGCTGCTCGCGCAGCTTGCGCAGGATCCAGCCGCCGCGCTCGCGCAGCGCCAGCTCGATGTCGGCCACGGTCACCCAGCGCGGCGCGCTGACGCTCAAGCCCTCCAGCGCCGACCGATGAAGCCGATGCTGCGCCGGCGCGCGCGGCGCAGCTCGTAGGCCACCCGATGGCCGTCGATCGACAGCTCGCGGTTGGCGCGCGGGTGCTCCCAGCGACGTCAGCGCCGGCGCGGCGGAGTACGCGGACGCGGCCGGCGCGGCATCGAACAGCGACAGCTGCACCGCGCCGGGCTGGGATCGGGTGGGCGGCGTCGCGCAGCATCGCGCTCAGGGCGCCACGGCCGAAGCGTGCTTGGCCGGGACAGCGTCGGGGTAGGCCTCGGGGTCCAGGCGCCGCATCTCGGTCTCGATCCAGGTCTCCACCTCGCGCATCAGCGCGTCGGGTTCGCGGCCGACGCTTTCAATCGGCGCGCCGATCGACACGTCGATCACGCCCGGGCGCAGCAGGAAGCTCTTGCGCGGCCAGCAGCGCGCCGAGGTCACCGCGATCGGCACGATCGGCGTGCCGGTGGCCACCGCCAGCCGCGCGGCGCCGCTCTTGTAGGTGCCCTGGCTGCCGCGCGTGGTGCGCGTGCCTTCGGGAAACATGATCACCCACACGCCCTTCGCTCATCAGCCGCTCGTCCTTGCGCCGCCACCTTGGCCCAGGCCTCGGCGCGCTTGCTGCGATCGATGTGGATCATGTCGAGCCGCCCCATCGCCCAGCCGAAGAACGGGATGTACAGCAGTTCGCGCTTGAACACGTAGGCCAGCGGATGCGGCATCAGCGTGGGCAAGGCGAACGTCTCCCAGGTGGACTGGTGCTTGGGTGCCAGCACCACCGCGGCGGTGCCTTGGGCGGCGGTGGGCACGTGCTGCATGCCCTGCACGCGCGCGCGAATGCCGCAGATGTAGCGCGAACCGAGCATCGTCAGGCGCAACCAGCCCACCACCAGCCAGTACAGCGGCGGCCCGCGCTGGAACACCGACACCGCCAGCACCATCAGCGCCCAGGGCACCACCGTGACCAGCAGCCACAGCACGATACAGCAGCGACCGCAGCAACCACCCGGCGCGTTGCATCGTCAGTGCAGGCCCATCGGCTGGGAGTGCGGCACGTGCGCCCGCTCGAGCACGAACTCGGCGAATGCGCCCAGGTCGGCATGAACCTCGGTCTCGGGCACCTGGCTCATCATGCGCTGCACTTGCTCGTCGCTCAGGCGCGCCGCACGCCCGCTGCGCACCAGGTGCGGCTCGCAGCCCGCGGCCTTTGCCGCCAGCAGGTCGCGCAGGGTGTCGCACACCATCGGCACGGTGCGCAGTTCGATGCCGTAGCGCTCGGCCGATCTGCAGCATCAAGCCCGGCTTGGGCTTGCGGCAATCGCACAGGTCTTCCGGCGTGTGCGGGCAGAAGAACACCGCGTCCAGCCGGCCGCCGGCCGCCGCCAGGCGATGCATCATGTGGGCGTGCACGGCGTTGATCGAGGCCATGTCGATCATGCCGCGGCCGATGCCGGCCTGGTTGGTGGCCAGCACGGTGTGCCAGCCGGCATGGTTCAGGCGCGCCACGGCCTCCAGCGCGCCGGGGATCGGCTCCCACTCCTCGGGCGCCTTGACATGGTCGTCGCGGTAGACGTTCAGGATGCCGTCGCGGCCGAGGATCACGAGCTTGAGGATGTGTTGCATGCGTTCGTGCTCCCGTGGTGTCAGCCGGCCAGCCGCGACAGATCGGCCACGCGGTTCATCGCCCGGTGCAGTGCTGCCAGCAGCGCCAGCCGGTTGGCGCGCAGCGCGGGATCGTCGGCGTTGACCATCACCTGGTCGAAGAAGGCATCGACCGGCGCCTTTCAGCGCGGCCAGTTCGCGCAGCGACGCGGTGTAGTCGCGCTGCTCGAACAACGCATCGGCGCGCGGCGCCGTCGCCGACAGCGCATCATGCAACGTGCGTTCGGCGGCCTCGGCGAACAATGCCGGCGCCACGGTGTTCGTGACGACCGCGTCGCTCTTCTTCAGGATGTTGCCGATGCGCTTGTTCGCGGCCGCCAGTGCGGCTGGACTCGGGCATGCCGGCGAAGGCGCGCACCGCCGCCAGGCGCGTGGGAATGTCGCTCATGCGCGGCGGCGCGCAGGCCCAGCACGGCGTCGACTTCCTGCGCCGAGCTGCCCTGGTCGCGCAACAGCACCGCCAGACGTTCCATGAAGAATCGTTGCAGCTCCGCCTCGACCGGCGACCATCCGGCGCGTCCGGCGAACGCACGCTGGGCCGCATGGATCAGGTCCGGCAGATCGATCGCCACGGCGCGCTCGATCAGCATGCGCAGCACGCCCAGCGCATGCCGCCGCAGCGCGAACGGGTCCTTGTCGCCGGTGGGCGCCTGGCCGACGCCGAACAGGCCGACCAGCGTCTCCAGCTTGTCGGCCAGCGCGACGACGAGGCCGACCTCGTGGCGCGGCAGCGCATCGCCGGCAAAGCGCGGCCTGTAGTGGTCTTCGATCGCGAACGCCACCGCCTCGGTCTCGCCGTCGTGGCGCGCGTAGTAGCCGCCCATCACGCCCTGCAGCTCGGGGAACTCGCCGACCATGTCGGTCAGCAGATCGGCCTTGGCCAGCTGGGCCGCGCGGTCGGCCAGCGCCGCCAGCGTCGAGCCGCCCAGCTGTTCGCCGATCGTGCGCGCGATCGCGCGCACGCGCGCCACGCGCTCGCCCATCGAGCCGAGCCTGGCGTGGTAGACCACCTTGTCCAGCCCGGCGACACGCGACTCGAGCGTGCGCTTGCGGTCCTGGTCGAAGAAGAACTTGGCGTCGGCCAGGCGCGGCCGCACGACGCGCTCGTTGCCCTGGATCACCGCGCTCGCATCGGCCGGCCGGATGTTGCTGACGACGAGGAACTGGTTGGTCAGCCGGCCCTGCGCGTCGAGCAGCGGAAAGTACTTCTGGTTGGCCTTCATCGTCAGGATCAGGCACTCGCTGCGGCACCTCGAGAAACGCCGCGTCGAAGCGGCAGCGCAGCACGTTCGGCCGCTCGACCAGCGCGGTCACCTCGTCGAGCAGCGCGTCGTCGTCGATCGGCTGCAGACCTTGCTGGTGCGCGGCGTGCTGCAGCTGGCGCGCAATCTCGGCACGGCGGCGTTCGAAGCTGACGATCACCGCGCCCTGTTCGTCCAGCACCCGCGCGTAGTGGTCGGCGTCCTGCAACTTCACCGGCGTCATCGGCGCTTCGAAGCGGTGTCCTTTCGTCTCGCGTCCGGCTTGCAGTCCGAGCGCGCTGACCGGCACGACCTCGGCGCCGTGCAGCGCCACCAGCCCGTGCGCCGGGCGCACGAAGCGCACGCCGCTCCAGCCATCGGCGAGCTGGTAGGTCATGGCCTTCGCAATCGGCAGCTTGTCGAGAGCATCGTCGAGCGCGTTCTGCAGACCTTCGACGATCGACACGCCTCGCACCATCGAGCGCAGGAAGATCGCATCGACCTTGCCATCGGACTGCACCAGCAGACGGTCGGGGCCGTCGACCGCGTCCGGCCACAGCTCAGCCAGGTGCTCGCGGCCGAGCTTGGCCAGCGCCTTGCGCAGCGCCGGCGTCGGCTTCTTGCTCTGGTCCAGCGCCACCGACACCGGCATGATCTTCTGCAGCACTTCGCGGTCGGCCGCCATCGGAGCCACCGCGCTGACCTGCGCCGCCAGACGCCGCGGCGTGGCGTACGCCGTGACCACCGAATGCTCGCCTGCCAGGCCCTGCGACCTCAGCTTTGCACCCAGTTCGTGTGCAAACGCCTCGCCCAGGCGCTTGAGGGCCTTGGGCGGCAGCTCTTCGACGAGCAGCTCGACCAGCAGGCTCTTCGCGCTCATGCCGGCGCCTTTGCCTTCTTGGCCAGCTGCGCCACCACCTCGTCGGCCCGGGCCTTCAGCGCCATCGGGAATCCGAGTCGCGCGCGGCTGTCGAGGTAACTCTGCGCCACCGCACGCGCCAGGTTTCGGATGCGCCCGATGTAGGCGGCTCGCTCGGTGACGCTGATCGCGCCGCGCGCGTCGAGCAGGTTGAAGGTGTGCGCGGCCTTCAGCACCTGCTCGTAGGCCGGCAGCGCCAGCCGCAACGTCATCAGGTGCTGCGCCTGGCGCTCGTGCGCGGCGAAGGCACTCAACAGGAACGCGACGTCGCTGTGCTCGAAGTTGTAGGCGCTCTGCTCGACCTCGTTCTGGTGGTACACGTCGCGGTAGCTGATGCCGGGCGCCCAGGTCAGGTCGAACAGGCTCTCGACACCCTGGATGTACATCGCCAGGCGCTCGAGACCGTAGGTGATCTCGCCGGTGATCGGGCGGCACTCGATGCCGCCGACCTGCTGGAAGTAGGTGAACTGCGTGACCTCCATGCCGTTCAGCCAGACCTCCCAACCCAAGCCCCAGCAGCCGAGCGTCGGGTTCTCCCAATCGTCCTCGACGAAACGCACGTCGTTGGTCGTCAGGTCGAAGCCCAGTGTCTCGAGCGAGCCGAGGTAGAGATCGAGGATGTTCGCCGGCGCGGGCTTCAGCACCACCTGGTACTGGTAGTAGTGCTGCAGCCGGTTCGGGTTGTCGCCGTAGCGGCCGTCCTTCGGCCGCCGGCTCGGCTGCACATACGCCGCCTTCCACGGCTCGGGGCCGAGCGCGCGCAGGAAGGTGGCGGTGTGGCTGGTGCCGGCGCCCACCTCCATGTCGTAGGGCTGCAGCAGCGCGCAGCCCTGCGCGTCCCAGTAGGTCTGCAGCTTGAGGATGATCTGTTGGAAGCTGAGCATCGGCGCGTTCGGCGTAAGCCGTGGATTCTATGGGTCGGGGCCACCGCGACCCTCGATCGATGTCCACGCAACCGATCATCCTGAGCCTCGTGTGCGCCACGATGGTCCTCTCGGCGGCGCTGGTCTGCCGACGCGCACTTCCAGCCGAGAGCTACCTCGTCACCGGGTGGCCGGGCAGCGCGTGGTGGCCGACGGCGAGGTCACGGACGATCGCCCGGGGCGCCTTGTGCGCTGCGGCGTGCGCTGAAAACCGCCACCAGCACCACCAGTGCCACGAACGGCCACAGCCCGGCGCGTGATGCCCACCAGGCATACGGCGTGGTGCCGGTGCGGCCCTGTACCTGGCCGTCGAGCACGCCGCGGGTGAACGGCTGCAGCTGCGCGGTCACCCGGCCGTGGTGGTCGATCACCGCGGTGGCGCCGGTGTTGGTCGAGCGCAGCATCGGGCGCTGGAACTCGAGCGTGCGCATGCGCGAGATGTTCAGGTGCTGGTCGACCGCAATCGTGTCGCCGAACCAGCCGATGTTGCTGATGTTCGCGAAGATGGTCGGTGCGCGACTCGGATCGGCGAACCGTTGCGCCAGTTCCTCGCCGAACAGGTCTTCGTAGCAGATGTTCGGCGCGATGCGCTCGCCGCGGAACACGAACGACGGTGGATTGGCCGGGCCCCGCAGAAAGTCGCCCAGCGGGAGATCCATCATCGTCGTGAACCAGCGAAAGCCGGTGGGGATGAACTCGCCGAACGGCACCAGGTGGGTCTTGCTGTACCGATAGGGCTCGGCGCCGGCGGCCGACGCCGTCAGGCCGACCACCGAATTGCTGTAGCCGGCTGTCGTAGTCACCCAGCGGCACGCCGATCAGCGCGGCCTGATCGGCCCGGCGCAAAGCGCTCGACCAGGCCGGGCCAGTAGTCCGGCGCCAGCTCCTTGAGTTGCGAAGGCAGCAACGGCACCGCCGTCTCGGGTGCCACCACCAGCTGGCCGCGCGCGGCATCGAGCGTGCGCGCCAGCCACTCCAGCGCCGCAGGCAGGTGCTCGGCCGCGAACTTCTCGTCCTGTGCGACATTGGTCTGCACCAGGCTCACCGTCAGCGTGCCGCTCGGCTGGCTGAACTGCACGGGCTTCGCGAACGCGAGCACTGCCGGCACCGCGATCGCCAGCGCCGCGAGCCGCGGCTGCGCGCCGGGCCTGCGACAGCATCGCCGCCAGCACCGGCCGACACCGCACCGACGCCCAACACGCCGATCCACGGCGCCAGCGCCGCCAGCGGCGAGTCGACATGCGCGTAGCCCGACGCTGCCCAGGGAAAGCCGGTGAACAGCGCCGTGCGCGCCCATTCGGCGGCCAGCCAGACGGCGGCGAACAACAGCGCGTCGTGCCCGGGCCGCGTCACTGCGCCAGCGCGCCGCCAGGGCCATCGCCAACGCGAGGTACAGCGACAGCGTCAGCGACAGCAGTGCCACGGCGGCGGCCGCCATCCAGGCGGGCAGATGGCCGTAGCGGTGCATGCTGATGAACAACCACCACACCGCCGCCAGCAGCCAGGCCGTGCCGAAGGCCAGGCCCAGCGCCGCCGCGCGGCGTGGGCCGGCGCTGCGCACGCGCCACGCGAGCACGGCCACCGCGAGCAGCTGCAGCCACCACGCGCCGGTGTGGTGATAGGCCAGGGTCTGCGCGGCACCGGCCAGCGCCAGCAGGGCCAGCTCGGCCCAGGGCGCCCAGCGTCGCGGCGGCACGGGCTGCGGCGCTGGCGCCACCGCGTTCAGGCGGGCTGCTCGGCGTGCGGCACCGGGGCAACCCGGAACCAGCGCACGGAACCACCGCGGGTGAGCATCACGGTGAAGCTCAGGCCGCCCACGACGACGGTTTCGCCGCGCCGCGGCACCCGGCCGTGCTGGTGCACCACGAGGCCGCCGATGGTGTCGAACGTCGTCCTCGGGAAGCGACACCCCGAATACCTCGTTCACCGCGGCGATCGTGGCGTCGCCCGCGACCCGCTGTTTGCCGTCGGCCAACGTGTAGACACCCTGGTCGACCTCGTGCTCGTCGAACTCGTCCTCGATCTCGCCGACGATCTCCTCCAGCACGTCCTCGATGGTGATCAGCCCGGCGGTGTTGCCGAACTCGTCGATCACGATCGCCAGGTGGTTGCGGTTGGAGCGGAAGTCACGCAGCAGCTCGTTGAGGTTCTTCGATTCGGGCACGAACACCGCCGGGCGCAGCAGCGTGCGCAGGTTCAGCTCGGGCGCTCGCTGCAGTTTCAGCAGGTCCTTGGCCAGCAGGATGCCGATGACGTTGTCGCGCCTGGATTCGTAGACCGGGAAACGCGAATGGCCGGTCTCGATCACCACGGCCAGCAGCTCGTCGTAGGGGGCGTCGATGTCCAGCAGGTCCATGCGCGGCGCCGCCACCATCACATCGCCGGCGATCATGTCGGCCATGCGGATCACGCCCTCGAGCATGATGCGCGACTCGGGCGCGATCAGCTCGCGTTGCTCGGCGTCGGCCAGCGTCTCGATGAGCTCGTCACGCGAATCCGGCCCGGGCGAGAGGAATTCAACCACACGCTCGAACAGGCTGCGCTTGTCGGTGGAAGATCGGGGGTCGAGCCGCATGGGGCGGCTCTGCTGCGGGTCGGACACGTTGGGTGTCGAAGGATGGCTCTGGCGCGAGAATACCCGATTGGGGCGGCGCCCGGCGTGCTTGAAACCGGCACCGGCCGCCCCCAGCTGCGTTCGCCACCTCTGGAGCCGCCATGTCTCAAGGCCTGATTCCCGCCACCATCCTGACCGGCTTTCTGGGTTCGGGGAAGACCACGCTGCTCAAGCGCGTGCTGACCGAAGCCCACGGTCAGAAGATCGCCGTGATCGAGAACGAATTCGGCGAAGAAAGCATCGACAACGAGATCCTGGTGGCCGACACCGGCGAGCAGATCATCCAGATGAACAACGGCTGCGTCTGTTGCACGATCCGTGAGGACCTGCGCTCCACCTTGTCCGATCTGGCCGAGAAGCGGCGCAAGGGCGAGCTCGATTTCGACCGCGTGGTGATCGAGACGACCGGCCTGGCCGATCCCGGGCCGGTGGCCCAGACCTTCTTCATGGACGACGAGATCGCCGAGAGCTACCTGCTCGACTCGGTGTTGACGCTGGTCGACGCCAAGCACGCCGACGGCCAGCTCGATACGCGGCAGGAGGCGCGCCGCCAGATCGGTTTCGCCGACCAGATCTTCATCAGCAAGACCGACCTGGTCGACGCCGCGGCGGTGGACGCGCTGACCCACCGAATCAAGCACATGAACCCGCGTGCGCCGCAATCGAAGGTGCATTTCGGCGAGGTGCCGATCGCCAGCGTGTTCGACCTGCGCGGCTTCAACCTCAACGCGAAGCTCGAGATCGATCCGGAATTCCTCAACGCCGACGAGCACCACGAACACGACCATGAGCACGATCACGACCACGCGCATGACGAGCACTGCGAACACCCGCACCACCATGCTCACGATGACGACGTGAAGTCGTTCGTCTTCCGCTCCGATCGCGCCTTCAGCCCGGCCAAACTCGAGGACTTTCTCGGCTCGATCGTGCAGGTCTACGGCCCGAAGATGCTGCGCTACAAAGGCGTGCTCTACATGAAGGGCAGCGACCGCAAAGTCGTGTTCCAGGGCGTGCACCAGCTGATGGGCAGCGACCTGGGCCCCAAGTGGGCTCCCGGCGAACGCAAGGGCAGCAAGATGGTGTTCATCGGCATCGACCTGCCCAAGGACATCCTGCTCCAGGGACTCGACGCCTGCCTGGCCTGAGGCGGATTTCATTGCGCGCTGGCATGGCTACAATCCGCGCGCCCGAACCGACGCAGGATTACCACCATCGCCGATCGGGAAGCGGGTATAAGGATCAGAGCGAGGAGTGAAGTCGACGTGACCAAGAGCCCGGCCAAGAAACCCACCCCAAGCCGCAGCAAGGGCACGGCGGGCAAGGCGGCGGCCCAGGCCGCACCCAAGCGCCCGGCAAAGAAGTCCCCTGCCAAGCCCGCCGCGAAGCCGGCCGCCAAGGCCAAGCCAGCACCCAAACCCGTCAAGCCGAAAGGCAAACCAGCCGCCAGCGCCAAGAAGCCCGCGGCGAAGACACCCGCCAAAGCCCCTCCCAAGGCGGCCTCCAGGCCATCCCGGCCAGCCCCAGCCCCGGCACCTGCCCCCAAGGCGCCGCCGCGGCCAGTGGCCAAGACGGCTGCAGCCGCCGTACCCGTGAAACCTCACGCCACCGCACCGCAACCTGCACCGAGCCCCTTGCCAAAGACCCAAGACAAACCGCTGGCGAAGCCCGCGAACACCGCGACGACCCCGGGCAACCGCTTTGCCGAGCGTTTCTCGCCGCCCCGCCCGCCGCAGCGCACGCTGCCCGAACACATCGAGCCGGTCCGCCCGTCGTTCAAGGCCGATCCGAAACTCGTGAATGCCTGGAAGTCCAAGGCCGGCCGCGACCTCACCGAGCCGGAGCTGCTGGCCATGCCCGAGGCCGAGTACATGAACGAGAAGCAGCTCGAGTTTTTCCGTGTCCGGCTGCAGGCATTGAAGGACGACCTGCTGTCCAACGCCGGCGAGACGACCGAGCATCTGCGTGAAGACACCTCGATCGTCCCCGATCCCGCCGACCGCGCGACGATCGAGGAAGAGCATGCGCTGGAGTTGCGCACGCGTGACCGCGAGCGCAAGCTGCTGAAGAAGATCTCGCAGTCGCTGGCGCGCATCGAGGCCGGGGACTACGGCTACTGCGATGAAACCGGCGAGCCCATCGGTCTGGGGCGCCTGCTGGCCCGCCCGACGGCCACCCTGTCGCTCGAGGCCCAGCAACGCCGCGAGATGAAGCAGAAGATGTTCGGCGACTGAACGCCGCCCCGCACCGAGAGCACCGCCAGATGGCAGAGCAGCAGCAACCCAAGGACGCGAAGGACGAGAGCTTCTTTCGCAAAGTGGTGCGCTTCGTCGCCAATCCGGCCACCGACTGGGCCGACCTGAACTCGCGCCAGGACGATGGCGGCGAACTCGACCTCGAGAAGTCCGAGCTCAAGGCGATGATCGAACGCAAGCGCCGCAACGACTTCGTGCGCAAACGCGAGTTCGACATGTTGCGCAAGATGCGGCGCGAGGGTCTGTCGCCGGAGCAGCTGGCTGCGCTGGGCCACTCGTCGCGCATCGACGACTCCGAGGTCCGCATGACGGACAGCCCGGCGCGCGTGCCCGACACTGGCGTCAAGGCCAAGATCGACGAGATCGAGCAGCAAATGGTGGGCGAGGGCGGATTGGCCACCGGCCAGCGCCGCAGCCCTGAGTTCTACAACGCGCCGACGCAGCCGGCCGCGTTGGCGCGTGACCGTGCGGGCGGCACGGTGGTGACGCCGCCACCCGGTGCCGACGATCCCAACCGGCTGCCGGCGCTGCCGCCGTTGTCGGATTTTGAGCTTCCGCCGCCGGCTGCACCCGCGCCGGTGGTGATGGGCGGCGGCATGTCACCGCTGGCACCCGCGGGTTCGGCGGCCGGCAAAGCGTTGCGCGCAGAAGGCCTGGCTGGGGCAGTTGGCGCCACGTTCGATGTCGAAGTCAGCGAAGTCGCCCACGATCCAGAGCTCGACGAGGCAGTCATCGCCTTTGCCAATGCCGATTTTGCGCTGTGCGAGCAGTCACTTTCGCAGTTGATCGGCGCGGGCGGCTCGCGCGCGCAGCATGGCGACACCTGGCTGGTTTTGTTTGACCTGTATCGCGCGATCGGCCAACACGCCAAGTTCGAATCGCTCGCCGTCGACTATGTGCACCAGTTCGGCAGGTCGGCGCCGCAATGGTTCTCGCTGCCGAAGATGGTCGCCGAGGCCGCGGCCGAGGAGCGACCCTCCAGTTCGCGCGTCGCCGGTGAAGTGGGCTGGGTTTGCCCGGAGTTGCTCGACACCGACGCGATCGCGCGCCTGCGCTCGGTGACGCTGCAACTGCCGCTGCCCTGGGTGTTCGACTGGTCCGGGCTGCGCCGCATCGACGCCGACGCGGCCGGCCAGCTGTCGGAATTGCTGCGGCACTGGGCCGCGCAGTCGCTGGAGATGCGATGGTTGTCCGGCGAACAGCTGTTCACGGTGCTGGCGGACGCCGCGCCGACCGGCGTGCGCGATGCCGACCCCGCGTACTGGTTGCTGCGACTGGATGCGCTGCGGCTGGCCAACCGACCCGACCAGTTCGACGAGACGGCGATTGACTATTGCGTCACCTACGAGGTGTCGCCGCCATCGTGGGAGCGCGCCCGGTGCACGGTGCGCGTCAGCGGCTCGTCGCTGTCGACGCGCTCGCCACCGATGTCGATCGTCAGCGAAGTGTCGACCAGCTTTGTCGAGTCGAGCATGGTCGACGAATCGCATGCCGGCGTCCAGGTCGCCACGGTGGAGCTGTCGGGTCAACTGGTCGGCGACATCAGTGCCACGCTGAACAAACTCGACCGCGAGCTGACCACCGCGCCGATCGTCGCGGTGTCGTGCGCCCGCCTGATCCGCGTGGACTTCATCGCCGCCGGCGACCTGCTCAACTGGGTGCTCGCCAAGCGCAGCGAGAACCGCGCGGTCAACCTGATCGATTCGAACCGCCTGGTCGCGCTGTTCTTCGGCGCGATGGGCATCAACGAACACGCCAAGGTCCAGATTCGCAAGATCTGAAGCCCGCGCCGCGCGACCGCGGCGGCTGGACCACCGACCATGGCCGAGCACCCCATCTTCCACGGCACCACGATCGTCAGTGTTCGTCGCGCCGGCGGCCCGGGCGCACCGGTGGCACTCGGCGGCGATGGCCAGGTGACGCTCGGCCAGATCGTGGTCAAGGCCAGCGCGCGCAAGGTGCGCAAGCTGCACCGCGACCAGGTGCTGGCCGGCTTCGCCGGCGCCACGGCGGACGCCTTCACGCTGTTCGAACGCTTCGAGGCCAAGCTCGAAAAGCACCAGGGCCACCTGCAGCGTGCCGCGATCGAGCTGACCAAGGACTGGCGCACCGATCGCGTGCTGCGCCGGCTCGAGGCCATGCTCGCGGTTGCCGACCGCGAAACCTCGCTGATCATCACCGGCAACGGCGACGTGCTCGAACCCGAGCACGGCATCGTGGCCATCGGTTCGGGCGGCGCGTACGCGCAGGCTGCCGCGCGGGCGCTGCTCGCGCACACCGGCCTCGGTGCCCAGGAGATCGTCAAGCGTTCGCTCGAGATCGCCGGCGACCTGTGCATCTACACCAACCAGCACCACACGATCGAGGTGCTGGAATAACCTCCATCACGGCGCCACGGCGCCGACCGCAGCCATGTCCGCCAGCATGACCCCGCAGGAGATCGTCTCCGAGCTCGACCGCCACATCGTCGGGCAGCAGGCCGCCAAGCGTGCGGTGGCCATCGCGCTGCGCAACCGCTGGCGGCGCCAACAGGTGGACGACAAGCTGCGTGCCGAGATCACGCCCAAGAACATATTGATGATCGGGCCCACCGGCGTGGGCAAGACGGAGATCGCCCGCCGCCTGGCGCGGCTGGCGGACGCGCCGTTCATCAAGGTTGAGGCCACCAAGTTCACCGAGGTCGGCTACGTCGGCAAGGACGTCGACACCATCGTGCGCGACCTGGTCGACATGGCCGTCAAGCACGAGCGCGAAGGCGCGATGCAGCGCCACCGCGCCCGCGCCGAGGACGCCGCCGAGGAGCGTGTGCTCGATGCGCTGGTGCCGCCGCCGCGCACCGAGCTCGGCTTTTCGGCCACACCAGGCCCGGACAACACCGCCCGCCAGGTGATGCGCAAGCGGCTGCGCGAAGGCGCGCTCGACGACAAGGAGATCGAGCTCGACCTGGCCGAACCGAAGGCCGGCCTGGACATCATGACGCCGCCCGGCATGGAGGAAATGGCCGAGCAACTCAAGGGCATGTTCAGCCAGCTCGGCCAGGGGCGGCGCCGATCGCGCAAGCTGAAGATCGGCGAGGCGATGAAGCTGCTGGTCGATGAAGAGGCCGCGAAGCTCGTCAACGAGGACGAGATCAAGACCCGTGCGCTGGCGCATGCCGAGAACAACGGCATTGTCTTCATCGACGAGTTCGACAAGATCACCTCGCGCTCCGAAGTGGGCGGCGCCGACGTCTCGCGCCAGGGCGTGCAGCGCGATCTGCTGCCGCTGGTGGAGGGCACCACCGTGACCACCAAATACGGCATGGTCAAGACCGATCACATCCTGTTCATCGCGTCGGGCGCGTTTCACCTGACCAAGCCGAGCGACCTGATCCCGGAGCTGCAGGGCCGGTTTCCGATCCGCGTCGAGCTCGGCTCACTGTCGGTGGACGACTTCGAGGCCATCCTCACCAGCACGCACGCGAGCTTGATCAAGCAGTACCAGGCGCTGCTGGCCACTGAAGGCGTGACACTGCAGTTCGAGCCGGCTGCGATCCGCCGGCTGGCGCAGATCGCGCACGACGTCAACGAGCGCACCGAGAACATCGGCGCGCGACGCCTGGCCACCGTGATGGAGCGGCTGCTCGACGACGTGAGCTTCGACGCGCCCAACCGGGGTGGGCAGACGGTGCGGATCGATGCCGCCGCGGTGGACGCCAAGCTGGTCGAGCTGGCGCGCAACGAAGACCTGTCGCGCTACATCCTCTGAACCGTGGCGTCGCGCGCCGCCGTGATCACGCGGCGGACGACGCGATCGCGAGCAGGCCGTCGAACACCAGCGTGTCGAGCATCTCGAACGGCAGGTCGGTGATCGGTGCCAGCTTGACGGCGGCACCACCGCCCATCAGCAGCAGCGGCTCCATGCCGGTGCGTTCGCGCAGGCGCCGGTACTGGCGTTGCACGGCACCGGCGATGGCATAGGCGCCGCCGCTCATCAATGCATCGCTGGTGTTGGTCGGGAATTCCACGATCTCGCCGGTGGGCACCTTCAGCCCTGCGGTGCCCATTTCCAGCGCCTTGAGCATCACGCCGAAGCCGGGCAGGATCAAGCCACCGAGGAAGCGGCCAGACGTGTCGAGTGCATCCACGGTGACCGCCGTGCCCACCATCACCACCAGCGCCGGCCTTGCCGTGCCGCGCGACAGCACATGCCAGCGGGCTCCGATCATCGCCACCCAGCGGTCCGCACCCAGCCGCGACGGGTGCTCGTAGCCGTTGACGACGCCGGCCTGCTGCGCCCCGGGCACGATCCAGCGCGGCGCCAGGTCCCACAGTTCGAGCTGCTGCTCCACGCGCAGCCGCACCGCGTCGCCGGCGACCACGCAACCCAGGATGGCCGACGGTGCCGGCAGGTCGCGCCATTCGGTCTCGGCCAGGTCGTCGATGGTTTCCAGGAAGACGGCGCCGCTGTGGCTCGGGTCCACACCCGGCACGGCGCTGGCATAGAGCGCCCATTTCAGCCGTGTGTTACCGATGTCCAGGGCGAGCAGGCTCATGCTGCGAGAGTACCAGCGCCGCGGCGACCCCGCCCGCGTGGGAACGCCTAGGCTCTGCGGCTCCTGGTTACCGCCGGACGCGGTTAGCGTCGAGGGCCGGACAGGCCCAGCAGGTGGCGCACGTGGCGCATCGTCTGCGCGGTGACGATCATCCGCCGCGGCTTGCGCAGCCGCTGCTCCACCTCGTCGAGCAACGCCTCCAGCTCGTCGCGCGTCGCGGCGCGGCGCAGCTTCATCAGGGTAATCGATCCGGTCACGGGTGCCTGCAACCGCAGTGCGCGCATCAGCAGTTCGCGCGCCTCCTCCAGCGGCCGATCGATCTCCGGGCCCAGCGGGGCGCCCGACAACGTCGACCAGCCGGACTCCGGCAGCAGCGAACGCACAGACGGCAGCAACGACGAGTCGCCGCCAGCGCCGCTGACCAGCGGCAGATCGATGTGATCGGAGTCGTGCGGCCCGTCGACGAGGCGATCGTGCGCGGCAACCAGCCCCAGCGCCAGCAATTCATCGAACACGCCGGCCGGCACGCCCACGGCCTGGGCCAGGGCGCTGATCTGCTGCAACGTGCGCCGCCCGTCCACCAGCAGCAAGACGGTGCGATGGCGCTGGCTCAAGCCGCGGGTGCGGCGCGCCAGTTCGGCCACACCGTCGACCGTCTTCACCGGCACCTCGTCCATCAGCATTCCAAACTCCACATCGGTCATGACCTCGTCGCAGTGCCCTTGCCCGGTCGTATTGTCGCCAAGGCCCCGCCCGGCCGGCTTGACACGGGCGAACCGGCGGCGTGAACAACCCGACGCATACTCGCAGACATGCATTCCATGACGCCAGCGCAGGCGGCCGAACTGATTGCCGACGACGCGACCGTGGTCTGCGCGGGCTTCGTCGGCGCCGGGCACGCCGAAGCGGTGAGCCGGGCGCTCGAAGCGCGTTTCCTGGCGCGAGGCTCGCCCCGCAACCTGACACTGGTGTATGCGGCCGGTCAGGGCGACCGACTGCAGCGCGGCGTCAACCACTTCGGCCACGCGGGCTTGGTGCGCCGCATCATCGGCGGCCACTGGATTTCGGCGCCGCGGCTCGGCGCGCTGGTCAACGCCAATGCGGTCGAGGCCTGGAACCTGCCGCAAGGCGTGATCGCACAAATGTTTCGCGCGATCGCCGGCGGCAAGCCCGGGGTGATCACGCCGATCGGGCTGCACACGTTCGTCGATCCACGCCACGACGGCGGGCGCCTGACGCCGTGCACCGCTGCCTCGGCATTGGAACCGCGGGTCGAGCTGATCAATCTGCGCGGCAGGGAATTGCTCTTCTACCCCGGGCTGAAGGTCGACGTCGCGCTGATCCGGGCCACCACCGCCGACGAGCGCGGCAACCTCAGCACCGAAGAGGAGCCGTTTCACCAGGACCTGCTGGCCATCGCCCAGGCCGCACACAACAGCGGCGGCATCGTCATCGCGCAAGTCAAGCGGATCGTGCCCGCGTTGTCGATCGATCCGAACCGTGTGCGCGTACCGGGCATCCTGGTCGACCACCTCGTGATCGCCGACGACCCGGCCGACCACTGGATGACGTTCGGCGAGCCCTTCAATCCGGCCTACACCGGGGCGGGGCCGCGGCTCGACGCGGTCGAAGCCCCGACCCCGCTGGGGCTGCGCAAGATCATCCAGCGGCGCGCATTCCTGGAGCTCCTGCAAATGCCGCGGTTCGGTGGTCAACCTGGGCGTCGGCATGCCGGCGGGCATCGGGCATATCGCCCGGGAAGAGGGCCACGCCGACTACACGGTGACGGTGGAATCGGGCCCGGTGGGCGGCACGCCGGCGCAGTTTCTCAGTTTCGGCGCCAGCGCGTTTCCCGAGGCCATCATCGATCAGGCGTCGATGTTCGACTTCTACGATGGCGGCGGGCTCGACATCGCCTTTCTCGGTTTGGCCGAGTTCGACGGCCAGGGCAACGTGAACGTCAGCCGCTTCGGTACACGCGTGGCGGGTGTCGGCGGCTTCATCAACATCACGCAAAGCGCTCGGCGGGTGGTGTTCATGGGCACGCTCACCGCGGGCGACCTGCAGGTCCGGGCCGCCGACGGTCGCTTGCGCATCGTGCAAGAAGGCGCAGCTGCACAAGCTGGTCTCGCGCCTGCAGCATCTGAGCTTCAATGGCCCGCTACGTCGACGTCGCTCGGACACCGCGTCAGCTACATCACCGAGCGGGCCGTGTTCGAACTCAGGGCCGGCTCGCTGACGCTGACCGAACTTGCGCCCGGGCTGGACCTGCAGCGCGACGTGCTGTCGGTGTGCGGCGCGCCGGTGGCGGTGGCGCCCGACCTGCGCACGATGGATGTCGCGCATCTTTCGCGAGGCGCCGATGCACGGACAATCACGCCCATGAACCGCAAGACCTCCTCCGCCACCCGGACCTTCACCGACGCCGCGGCGGCGCTGGCCCACGCCACCGCGCTCTACGATGGCGCCGTGGCGCGGCTGCGCAAGGCCCTGCACGCCTTCGTGGCCGGGCGCACCTTCCGCTCGCGCGTCAGCGAGTGTTATCCCTGCGTGCGCGTGCGCACCGACACGGTGGCGCGCGCCGACTCGCGCCTGACCTACGGCTTCGTCGCCGGGCCGGGCGTGTATCGAAACCACGCTGACGCGGCCGGACCTGTTCGGCAGCTACTACCTGGAGCAGTTCAGCCTGCTGTTGCGCAACCACGGCGTGGCGCTGGAGGTCGGCACCGTCGACGCAGCCGATCCCGGTGCACTTTTCGCTGGCCGACCAGGACCACCTGGAAGGCTCGCTCGACAATCAAGCGGCGCCTGCTGATGCGCGACCTGTTCGACCTGCCCGACCTGGCGGCCATGGACGACGGCATTGCCAACGGCACCTACGAACCGCGCGCCGGCCAGCCGCATCCGCTGTCGCTGTTCACCGCGCCGCGCGTGGACTACTCGCTGCATCGACTGCGCCACTACACCGGCACCGCGTCCGGAGCATTTCCAGAACTTCGTGCTGTTCACCAACTACCAGTTCTACATCGACGAGTTCATCCGCCTGGGCCGCGAGCAGATGGCGCTGAAGAAGGGCGAGTACGCCGCGTTTGTCGAGCCGGGCAACGTGGTGACGCGGCGCGTCGGCATGCACGCCCAGCCCGGCGACGAACTGGGCGCCGCCCCCGCACGGCTGCCGCAGATGCCCGCCTACCACCTGGTGCGGCCCGACCGCAGCGGCATCACGATGGTCAACATCGGCATCGGCCCGGCCAACGCCAAGAACATCACCGACCACATCGCGGTGCTGCGCCCGCATGCCTGGCTGATGCTGGGCCACTGCGCCGGGCTGCGCAACACGCAGCACCTGGGCGACTACGTGCTGGCGCATGGCTATGTGCGCGAAGACCATGTGCTCGACGAAGAGGTGCCGTTGTGGGTGCCGATCCCGCCGCTGGCCGAGATCCAGCTCGCGCTCGAGCAGGCGGTGGCCGACGTCACCCAGCTCAAGGGCTACGAGCTCAAGCGCATCCTGCGCACCGGCACGGTGGCCTCGCACCGACAACCGCAACTGGGAGCTGCTGCCGCACCCGGCGCCCGGAGCGCCGCTTCAGCCAGAGCCGCGCGATGGCGCTCGACATGGAAAGCGCGACGATCGCGGCCAACGGCTTTCGCTTCCGCGTGCCCTACGGCACCTTGCTGTGCGTCAGCGACAAGCCGCTGCACGGCGAGATCAAGCTGCCGGGCATGGCCAACAAGTTCTACCGCGAGCGCGTGGACCAGCACCTGCGCATCGGCATGCGCGCCATCGAGCTGCTGCGTGAGCTGCGGCTGGACCAGTTGCACAGCCGCAAGCTGCGCAGCTTTGCCGAGGTGGCGTTCCAGTAGCGCCGGTCAGCAGCGGGTCACTCACGCCACAACGGCCGCAGCGCCGAGCAAGCCAAGCACCGGCCCGACACCCAGCCAGGGCAGCAGCGTGCCCAGCGGGTGATGCTTGCGCCAGCGTCACGAACAGCTGGATGCTCACGATCGAGATGGCAAAGCCGATGCAGTTGGTCAGCGTCAGCACGCTGCCCTGCACCGCCGGGCGGCGCGTTGCGCTGCGGTCAGCGTCGAGAACTGCGGTGAATCACCGACCACGGTGATGCCCCAGACCAGCAACCACAGTGCGAACCACGCGGTCGGCGCCTGCAGGGCCCACGGCGCCAGCCAGGCAGCACAGCGCCGCTGATGGCCAACTGCACGCGCCGCCACCCGCGCGCTGCCCCAGCGCAGCGCGAACCAGCCGCCCGCCGGCGCAGCCGACGGCGCCGGCCGCGATGACACGGCAAAGGCCGCCCACGACACCGTCGGCTACCGGTCAGCCGGGTCGCGACGATCATCGGCACCAGCACCCACAGCGTATACAGCTCCCACATGTGGCCGAAGTAGCCCAGCACCGATGCGCGCAGCCGGCGTTCGGTGGCCATGACTGCCAGCGAGCGCCACGACAGCACGACCGGACCGCGCGACGCCGACGCGCGCGGTTCGTGGCTCCGGCACCAACAGTACAGCAGCACGCCGGCCGAGGCGGACAACACCGCCACACTGAGAAACACCGCCGGCCAGTCGCACCTCGGCGCCCATCGCGCGCAAGCCGTGGGCACTGGCGCTGCCCACGACCAGCGCCGCCACCAGCAGCCCAGCGCGGCGCCCAGGCCGCGCGAATACCACTGCGCGGCGATCTTCATGCCCACCGGGTAGATGCCGGCCAGAAACAAGCCGCCGAGCGCACGACAGGCCCACAGCGCGACGAACGAATGCGCCAGCGGCACCGCTGCGGCGGTGGCCAGCGCGCTTGCGAACGCACAGACCATGAACACGCGCCGCGCCGAATAACGATCGGCGACGCCGAGCAGCGCGAACACCAGTGTGCCCAGCGATGAAACCCAACTGCACGGCCGAGGTCAGCGTGCCGAGGTCTGCGGCGCTGAAGCCCTGCTCACGCTGCAGGTCCAGTCATCACCGCATTGACCGCGAACCATGGCGACGTGCCGGCCAACTGCGCCAGCACAATCACCGGCAGCACGCGCCGCGGTACCGTGCCATCGGCCGCTGCGTGGTTCGCGTTGTGGCCGTTCGTCATGTGGGCGCGAGCGTAGCAGGGCCGATGCGCTCTTGTGCCGCGCGGCCCGATCCCTTACCCTGCCTTCATCGCCACGAACTGATGCGGTGGATGCCTCGGCACCAGCGCACGAGGAGACAGCCACCATGCCAAGCCCACCGTCATCCGGCGTTGCCGCCATCCGCACCTTGGCCCTGGTCGGGCCCGCGGCCGCCGGAAAGACCAGCCTTGCCGAAGCCTTGTTGCACCGCGCGGGCGCGATCGGTGCGCCAGGCAGTCTGGAGCGCGGCAGCACCGTCAGCGACTACGACCCGCTGGAGCGGCGCATGCAGCACTCGCTGAACACGGCGATCCTGCACATGGACCATGCCGACACCCGCATCCACTGCATCGACACGCCCGGAGGCCCGGATTTCCTGGGCCAGTCGCTGCCCGCGCTCGAGGCGGTGGAGACGGCGGTGATCGTGATCAACGCAGCCACCGGCATCGAGCCGATGGCGTTGCGCATGATGGACTACGCCGCATCGCGTCACCTCGACCGCCTGATCGTGGTGAACAAGATCGATGCGCCAGACGTGAACCTGAGCGCGGTGCTGGAGCAGATCCAGGCCACCTTCGGCAAGGAGTGCCTGCCGTTGAACCTGCCCGATGCGAGCGGCAGCAAGGTGGTCGACTGCTTCTACAACCGCGAAGGCCACAGCGACTTCGGCTCGGTGGACGCGGCGCACCGCGCGCTGGTCGAGCAGGTGGTCGAGGTCGATGCCCAGTTCGTCGAACGCTATCTCAACGACGGCGACGTCGATCCGGCGGAGTTGCATGCGCCGCTCGAGCAGGCGCTGCGCGAAGGCCATCTGATCCCGGTGTGCTTCACCTCTGCGCGCAGCGGCGCCGGCGTGGCGGAGCTGCTCGACGTGATCGTCAAGCTGCTGCCCAATCCCGACCGAGGCCAACCCGCCGGACTTCCTGAAGGGCGAAGGCGCCCAGGCGCAGCCGATGCAGGCGCGTGCCCGACCCCGACCAGCATGTGCTTGCGCATGTCTTCAAGGTGACGGTGGATCCCTTCGTCGGCAAGATGGGCATCTTCCGGATCCACCAGGGCACGGTGACCAAGGACAGCCTGCTGTACGTGGGCGACGGGCGCAAGCCATTCAAGGTGGGGCACCTGTTCATGCTGCAGGGCAAAGACCATGTCGAAGTGCCGAGCGCGCTGCCGGGCGACATCTGCGCGTTGGCCAAGGTCGACGAGCTTCACTTCGATGCTGTGCTGCACGACGCCGCCGAGGACGACCACCTCCACTTGAAGCCGCTGGCCTTTCCGGTCCCCGTGCATGGCCTGGCGATCGAACCCAAGCGCCACGGCGACGAACAGCGCATGTGGGAGATCCTCAACAAGCTGGTGTCGGAGGATCCCTGCCTGAAGGTCGAACACGTGGTCAGCACCAACGAGACCATCGTCTACGGCCTGGGCGAACTGCATCTGCGCGTGCTGCTGGAACGCTTGCGCGAGGTCTACAAGTTCGAAGTCAATACGCGCCCGCCGCGCATCGCCTATCGCGAGACGATCACGACGCGGGCCGAAGGCCATCACCGCCACAAGAAGCAGACCGGCGGCGCGGGCCAGTTCGGCGAGGTGTTTCTGCGCGTCGAGCCGCTGCCGCGCGGTGCCGGATTCGAGTTTGCCGACGAGGTGAAGGGCGGCACGATTCCGGGTCAGTTCATCCCTGCGGTCGAGAAGGGCGTGCGCGAGGTGCTGACCCACGGCGCGATCGCCGGATATCCGGTGGTCGACGTGAAGGTCACCGTCTACGACGGCAAGCACCATTCGGTCGACAGCAAGGAAATCGCGTTCGTCACCGCCGGCCGCAAGGCGTTCATGGCGGCGATCCGCGAGGCGCGACCGATCGTGCTCGAGCCGATCGTGAATGTGGAAATCACGGCACCCGACGCTGCGATGGGCGACATCACGGGCGACCTGTCGAGCAAGCGCGGCCAGGTCAGCGGCAGCGCCAACGGCGCGCCCGGGACGATGATCATCCAGGCGCTCGCGCCGCTGTCGGAACTCACCGGTTACCAATCGCGTCTGAACGCGATCACCGCGGGTCAAGGCCGCTACACGATCGCCCTGTCGCACTACGACCCGGTGCCGCCGGCGACACAGCAACAACTGGTCGGTCAGTTCAGGGTCAAGGACGAAGACTGAGTGCGCGCGGTCGAGCGACAGGTGCTCATTGCGCCAACTTGCGCTCAGCGCATCGCCAGTCGGCCCGACTTCTTGGGCTGAGGAAAGAGCGCATCGAGCGCCCTTCGCGTCTCTGGCGCGAGCGACAGGTCGCGGCACTGCCAATTGTCCAGCAGGTGGCGCTCGGTGCCGGCCTTGGGGATGGCGATGACCTGCGGTTGCTCGAGCACCCAGGCCAGCGCGAGTTGAGCGGCGCTGAGGCCGAGCGGCTGCGCCAACGCCGACAAGCCTTTGTGGCGCGACAGCGAGCCGCCGTCGATCGGGCTGTACGCCATCAACGGCATGCCGTGTTTGCGCATCCATGGCATCAGGTTCGAACTCGATGCCACGCTCACTGATCGAGTAGTACACCTGATTCGCCGCACAGCCTGCAACGCCGCCCAGTGCGATCGAGCTCCCGCATATCGGCCAGATCGAAATTGCTGACACCCCAGTATCGAATCCAACCGCGACGCAGCAGCGACTCGAAGCCCTTGAGGGTCTCGGTCAACTCGATATCGCCGCGCCAGTGCAGCAGGTACAGGTCAATCGTGTCGATGTTCAATCGCCGCAGGCTGGACTGACAAGCCTTCACCATCCCGGCTGCATCGGCGTGGTGCGGGTAGACCTTGCTGACAATGACGACGTCGCTGCGCAACAGACCGGGCTTGCCGAAGGCGGCTGCCAGCGCCTGACCGACCACCCGCTCGGCGCCGCCTTCACCGTACATTTCCGCGGTGTCGAACATGCGATAACCGACCTCGAGGGCGCGTTCGAGCAGGCCCACCTCCGCCGCGGCCCTGCGCGACATTTCGCCCAGCCGCCAAGTACCCAGTCCCAACGCTGGCCAGCGCGCGCCCTCGGGCCCGGCAACGCTCCTCGGCAACGCAGCGACTATCATGAAGACCATGGTAGCCACGCCTGACCGACAGGGCCAGTGCGCCGCGTTGCCGCGAAGCGCGAGCGGTGCGCAGGGCGAGTACGTTTCCGCGCCTGCGATTCCATAGCGGGGCGGGGTGCGGGGCGGCCGGGGCGCCTGTCGACGACCCTCTGGCCGGACAGTTCGGCGACACGCGGTGACCCGGCGCACGGGGCCAGACTTCCGCGTCGGCCAGGCTCAAGTTCATGCGGCCCGCCGCCGATAACCCGACAGGCATGTTTCCCGAGACTGCTGCATACGATGTCCGCCGTCGCACCACCCACGAGGCAACGCCGTCCGCGCGACGTGGACGGGTGGGTGGCGCTGTGGCGCCAGGCCGAGATTCCGGTGCTGCGCGAGACGTCGATACAACTCGAAGAGCTGCGCCTTCGCGAGGACGTGGTCGACGCCCGTCTGCTGGCCGAGTGCATTTCGGGCGACCCGTTGATGTGCCTGAAGCTGCTGGCCCACGTGTCGACGCACCGAACCGCGCGCCGAGTCACCGACGCCGAGACGGCGACCGCCGCGCTGGTGCTGATGGGCATCGGTCCATTCTTTCGCCATTTCGGCCTTCAGCCGACAATCGAAGACCAACTGGCTGCGCAACCGCAAGCGCTGACGGGCTTGCAGGCCGTGTTGCACCGCGCGCGTCGCGCAGCAGGATTTGCGCTGGGCTTCGCGGTGCACCGCATGGACCATGACGCCGAAGTCATTCACGAGGCGGCGCTGCTGCACGATTTCGCCGAGATGCTGTTGTGGTGCCACGCGCCGGATCTGGCCCTGCAAATCGCCGAACTTCAGCAATCGGACATGAGCTTGCGTTCGGCCAAGGCGCAGCGGGCGACATTGAATGTCGAACTCGTGGACGTGCAGCAAGCGCTGATGAAGGCCTGGCACTTACCGGACCTGCTGGTGCGCATCAGCGACGGCCACCATGTGGACACGCCACAGGTGCGAAATGTTCAGCTGGCGATTCGATTGGCGCGGCACACAGCGCTCGGCTGGGACAATCCAGCGCTGCCGGACGATGTGCGCGACATCGCGGTGTTGCTCAATATGGGCATCGAGCCGACGATGAAGCTGCTGCGCGACCTTGACAGCTAGACGCTCAGTCCAGTGCGCCGCCGCTCGGCAACAAGCCTGCCTCGATCCCGCCGGCGCGCTGAAGTACCTCGTCGATCACCTGCGCGTGAAAGGCCAGGTGTACGTGTGCGACACCGGCCACGTGGCGGTTGTCGGCACCGGGCAGCCTGGCGCCCATGGCAGGGAACACGATGTTGTCGCAATGCCCGAAGAAGCAGGTGAACAGCGCCAGGCGTCGCGGCGTTTCGCTGGCGCCAAGCGAGCGCAGCCAGTCATTGTTCTTTCGCATCTGGCGTGCGTTGGGCGTCAATCCGAACCTGGCCAGCCACGTGCCACCGTGTGGTGTACCGATGGTGACGATCGAGTGAACCCGGCGTTCGCTGTTGCGGTCGCGCAACCAGGCCCGTACGGCCAGGCCGCCCATGCTGTGCGCCACGATGAGTGGCTGCAGCCCCCCGAGTGCCTCCAGCCGGCGGACGGCGTCGTCGATGGTTTGCACGTACTCGTCAATGGAGCCGAAAACCGGCTCGAGGTTGACCGCCACATGCGGCACGCCAGCCGCCGCCAGGCGCTCCATCCACGGATTCCATAAGCCACGATTGCATACGAACCCGTGCACCAACACCACGCCGCGGGCAATGGGACCCGACGAGGGCAGGTAGTCGGGCAGCGCGTCGGCGCGAAACGGTTGGCGCCAGCAGAAGACCTGCAGTCCGGTCCAGATTTCGCCCCACCACGCAACGATCAGGTCGCCGGTGGTCGGCCGGGTCAATCCGGGGCCTGGATCGACGCGGGACAACAGGACGAACTCCACAGCCAGCAAGATGGCGTGCAGGTTCAACGCGAGCAGCGCGATCGCCAACGCAGCCCACCACGGCAGGCCCGAACGCAGCCCCAGTGCGGCGGAAGTCGCCGCGAACACGCCCAGCGCGAGCACCCAGATGCGCTGCAGCCAGGCCAGCATGACTAGCGAGTTGCCTTGTGACCGGCAGATGCTCGATGCACACCCACATTGCGGCTCTGTGTCGACATGCCCTGAAGTTTGACAGCATTCGGGCTGCGGCCGACGCGGCGCGCGTGCCTTCGGGCAACAAGCGCCGGCTCGGGCCGCGGTAGGCTATTGGGATGTCGGGTGCCGGTGCCTCCATTGCCTCGGGCTTGGAATGCGTGCAGAAGCTGCGCGCGGTCCGGGCTGCAGATGAATCTTTGGCCCAGCGTGTGGCCGCAATCAAGCGATTTCAGCACCGGCGATTCGAGCTCGACTATGCAGATCTGCTCGCGAATCCGCGATATGGGGCGGCGGCGCGATTTTTCCTGGAGGATCTGTACGGTCCCAAGGATTTCAGCGCGCGCGACACCCAGTTTTCCAAGATCGTGCCGATTCTGAGCCGGGTATTGCCGGACGAAGTAGTCAACACCGTCGTTCAGCTGATCGAACTGCATGTCCTGTCGGAGCAACTCGACCAGCAAATGGCGCAGCACGTCGCGGGAGGTGCGCTCGATCGCCCCACCTACGCAAACGCGTGGCGCGCAGTGGGGCGACGTGACGATCGCGAACGTCAAGTCACCCTTATGCTCGACGTGGGTCACGCCCTGGATCGCCACACCCGAAAGCCATTGCTGGGCACGACGCTGCGCTTGGCGCGCGGGCCAGCCCGGGCGGCCGGCCTCGGCGATCTGCACGAGTTCCTGCAGAACGGCTACACCGCGTTCAAGGCCATGAAGGGCGCCGAAGAATTCCTCAACGTGATCGCGCGCAACGAACGCGCCCAAATCGACGCTTTCTTCGCCGCCTGACGGCCCACCCTGTACCGTACATGCCGCCGCCGCCCGAGACCACCGCCTCGAGTCGTTTTCGAATGCGCAGCGTCAGTGTCACTGTCGAATGGCGGCCGGATAAAGAAAAAAGGCCCAGCCAATAATGGCCGGGCCTTTTCAATACTAGCCTGACAATGTCCTACTTTCACACGGGAACCCGCACTATCATCGGCGCAGAGGCGTTTCACTGTCCTGTTCGGGATGGGAAGGAGTGGGACCACCTCGCTATGGTCATCAGGCTTAACTTGTCGCCCACCTGTACATGACAGGCGAGCCAATTCATAGAGTCAAATCAGTAGATTGCGTACCAGCTGGCATAACCCGTTGACGATCTTCGTCAAAATTATAGGGTCAAGCCGCACGAGCAATTAGTACCAGTTAGCTCAACGCATTACTGCGCTTCCACACCTGGCCTATCAACGTCCTGGTCTTGAACGACTCTTCAGGGGGCTCAAGGCCCCGGCAAGACTAATCTTGAGACGAGTTTCCCGCTTAGATGCTTTCAGCGGTTATCTCTTCCGCACTTAGCTACTCGGCAATGCCACTGGCGTGACAACCGATACACCAGAGGTGCGTCCACTCCGGTCCTCTCGTACTAGGAGCAGGCTCTCTCAATCTTGCAGCGCCCACGGAAGATAGGGACCAAACTGTCTCACGACGTTTTAAACCCAGCTCACGTACCTCTTTAAATGGCGAACAGCCATACCCTTGGGACCGGCTACAGCCCCAGGATGAGATGAGCCGACATCGAGGTGCCAAACACCGCCGTCGATATGAACTCTTGGGCGGTATCAGCCTGTTATCCCCAGAGTACCTTTTATCCGTTGAGCGATGGCCCTTCCATACAGAACCACCGGATCACTTAGTCCTACTTTCGTACCTGCTCGACTTGTCAGTCTCGCAGTCAAGCACGCTTATGCCTATGCACTATCAGCACGATTTCCGACCGTGCCTAGCGTACCTTCGAACTCCTCCGTTACGCTTTGGGAGGAGACCGCCCCAGTCAAACTGCCTACCATACACTGTCCCCAACCCGGATCACGGGCCAAGGTTAGAACCTCAAACACACCAGGGTGGTATTTCAACGTTGGCTCCACGATACCTAGCGGCACCGCTTCAAAGCCTCCCACCTATCCTACACAGATCTGTTCAAAGTCCAATGTAAAGCTACAGTAAAGGTTCATGGGGTCTTTCCGTCTTTCCGCGGGGAGATTGCATCATCACAAACATTTCAACTTCGCTGAGTCTCTGGAGGAGACAGTGTGGCCATCGTTACGCCATTCGTGCAGGTCGGAACTTACCCGACAAGGAATTTCGCTACCTTAGGACCGTTATAGTTACGGCCGCCGTTTACTGGGACTTCAATCAAGAGCTTGCACCCCATCATTTAATCTTCCAGCACCGGGCAGGCGTCACACCCTATACGTCGACTTTCGTCTTTGCAGAGTGCTGTGTTTTTATTAAACAGTCGCAGCCACCGATTCTCTGCGGCCTCATTGGGCTCCATCTGTACGAGTTCACCTACTAAAGGCACACCTTCTTCCGAAGTTACGGTGTCAATTTGCCGAGTTCCTTCTCCAGAGTTCTCTCAAGCGCCTGAGAATACTCATCTCGCGCACCAGTGTCGGTTTGCGGTACGGTCGCGTATAGCTGAAGCTTAGTGGCTTTTCCTGGAAGCAGGGTATCACTCACTTCGACGGCAAGCCGCCTCGTTATCACCTCTCATCTAAGATCTCCGGATTTACCTAGAGACCACGACTACAGGCTTGAACCGGGACATCCAACACCCGGCTGAGTTAACCTTCTTCGTCCCCACATCGCACTATACGTCGGTACAGGAATATTGACCTGTTTCCCATCAGCTACGCATCTCTGCCTCGCCTTAGGGGCCGACTCACCCTACGCCGATGAACGTTGCGTAGGAAACCTTGCGCTTTCGGCGAGGGGGCTTTTCACCCCCTTTAACGCTACTCATGTCAGCATTCGCACTTCCGATACCTCCAGCAGGCCTCACGACCCACCTTCACAGGCGTACGGAACGCTCTCCTACCATCGTGTTGCCACGATCCGCAGCTTCGGTTACTGGCTTAGCCCCGTTACATCTTCCGCGCAGGACGACTCGATCAGTGAGCTATTACGCTTTCTTTAAATGGTGGCTGCTTCTAAGCCAACATCCTGACTGTTTTAGCCTTCCCACTTCGTTTCCCACTTAGCCAATATTAGGGACCTTAGCTGGCGGTCTGGGTTGTTTCCCTCTTGAGTCCGGACGTTAGCACCCGGTGCTCTGTCTCCCAAGCTGTACTCATCGGTATTCGGAGTTTGCAATGGTTTGGTAAGTCGCCATGACCCCCTAGCCATAACAGTGCTCTACCCCCGATGGTAATACTTGAGGCACTACCTAAATAGTTTTCGGAGAGAACCAGCTATCTCCAGGTTTGTTTAGCCTTTCACCCCTATCCACAGCTCATCCGCTAGTTTTGCAACACTAGTCGGTTCGGACCTCCAGTGCGTGTTACCGCACCTTCATCCTGGCCATGGATAGATCACCTGGTTTCGGGTCTACACCCAGCGACTAGACGCCCTATTCGGACTCGGTTTCCCTTCGCCTTCCCTATTCGGTTAAGCTTGCCACTGAATGTAAGTCGCTGACCCATTATACAAAAGGTACGCCGTCACCCTTGCGGGCTCCGACTTTTTGTATGCATGCGGTTTCAGGATCTATTTCACTCCCCTCCCGGGGTTCTTTTCGCCTTTCCCTCACGGTACTAGTTCACTATCGGTCGATTACGAGTATTTAGCCTTGGAGGATGGTCCCCCCATCTTCAGACAGGATTTCACGTGTCCCGCCCTACTTGTCGTGCACTTAGTTCCACTGCCATCTTTTTTCATACGGGGCTATCACCCGCTGTGGCCGACCTTTCCAGATCGTTCTGATAAGTTAACAGCTAAAGAGCACAGGCTGTTCCGATTTCGCTCGCCACTACTTTCGGAATCTCGGTTGATGTCTATTCCTCGAGTTACTGAGATGTTTCAGTTCACTCGGTTCGCCTCTTGCCCCTATGTATTCAGGGCAAGATACCCTTACGGGTGGGTTTCCCCATTCGGAAATCTCCGGATCAAAGCTTATTTGCCAGCTCCCCGAAGCTTATCGCAGGCTATCACGTCCTTCGTCGCCTGTAATCGCCAAGGCATCCACCACATGCACTTAGTCACTTGACCCTATAACTTTGACGCCTCGCTGCGGAGGCATCGTCAAGGACTCTTCGATCTTGCGATCGGTTTGAGTATTCGCGTTATGCCGTTTTCAAACTCGTTGCCGAGTTGAATCTGGTGACGCAATCTAATGCAGCCGGCGGCACGGTGCAGCCTGGTTTGGGCCAAGACACTTTCCGCCGGCAACGCTGATTCGACTCTATGGATTGTTAAAGAACGACAGCCGATCTCGCGATCGCACTGGCAAGCCATCGACGATGACTTGCCAGTGCGCACGTTGGTGGAGGTGAACGGGATCGAACCGATGACCCCCTGCTTGCAAAGCAGGTGCTCTCCCAGCTGAGCTACACCCCCGGAGAATATCGTGGTGGGTCTGGTTGGATTCGAACCAACGACCCCCGCCTTATCAAGACGGTGCTCTAACCGACTGAGCTACAGACCCTCACCAATTCGAAATGGCGCTGAAGGCGCCAGCCAAAGGTTCGATGCGAGCGCCACCAAGGCGCCGGGCCGGCTCACGATTCACTCACTGTCGTGAATGACAGCCGATAAGAGTGGGCGTAAGAATTTGAATGCTTCTTCCAGAAAGGAGGTGATCCAGCCGCACCTTCCGATACGGCTACCTTGTTACGACTTCACCCCAGTCACGAACCCTGCCGTGGTAATCGCCCTCCTTGCGGTTAGGCTAACTACTTCTGGCAGAACCCGCTCCCATGGTGTGACGGGCGGTGTGTACAAGACCCGGGAACGTATTCACCGCGGCAAGCTGATCCGCGATTACTAGCGATTCCGACTTCACGCAGTCGAGTTGCAGACTGCGATCCGGACTACGACCGGTTTTCTGGGATTAGCTCCCCCTCGCGGGTTGGCAGCCCTCTGTACCGGCCATTGTATGACGTGTGTAGCCCTACCCATAAGGGCCATGAGGACCTGACGTCATCCCCACCTTCCTCCGGTTTGTCACCGGCAGTCTCATTAGAGTGCCCTTTCGTAGCAACTAATGACAAGGGTTGCGCTCGTTGCGGGACTTAACCCAACATCTCACGACACGAGCTGACGACGGCCATGCAGCACCTGTGTTCTGGCTCTCTTTCGAGCACTTCCGCATCTCTGCAGAATTCCAGACATGTCAAGGGTAGGTAAGGTTTTTCGCGTTGCATCGAATTAAACCACATCATCCACCGCTTGTGCGGGTCCCCGTCAATTCCTTTGAGTTTCAACCTTGCGGCCGTACTCCCCAGGCGGTCAACTTCACGCGTTAGCTACGTTACTGAGAAGGAACCTTCCCAACAACCAGTTGACATCGTTTAGGGCGTGGACTACCAGGGTATCTAATCCTGTTTGCTCCCCACGCTTTCGTGCATGAGCGTCAGTACAGGCCCAGGGGACTGCCTTCGCCATCGGTGTTCCTCCGCATATCTACGCATTTCACTGCTACACGCGGAATTCCATCCCCCTCTGCCGTACTCCAGCTGTGCAGTCACAAGTGCAGTTCCCAGGTTAAGCCCGGGGATTTCACACCTGTCTTGCACAACCGCCTGCGCACGCTTTACGCCCAGTAATTCCGATTAACGCTTGCACCCTACGTATTACCGCGGCTGCTGGCACGTAGTTAGCCGGTGCTTATTCTTCAGGTACCGTCATCCCTCTGGGGTATTAGCCCAAAAGATTTCTTCCCTGACAAAAGCGGTTTACAACCCGAAGGCCTTCTTCCCGCACGCGGCATGGCTGGATCAGGCTTGCCCCCATTGTCCAAAATTCCCCACTGCTGCCTCCCGTAGGAGTCTGGGCCGTGTCTCAGTCCCAGTGTGGCTGGTCGTCCTCTCAGACCAGCTACAGATCGTCGGCTTGGTGAGCTTTTACCTCACCAACAACCTAATCTGACATCGGCCGCTCCAATAGCGCGAGGTCTTGCGATCCCCCGCTTTCACCCGTAGGTCGTATGCGGTATTAATCCGGCTTTCGCCGGGCTATCCCCCACTACTGGGCACGTTCCGATGTATT
>CAWFCV010000034.1:0-247518 GCA_963814435.1 uncultured beta proteobacterium | reverse complement strand
GCCAGATTGCTACACGATCGCGCCGGACATCGGCATCACGCTCGATGCCAACGTCGCCGGGGACGGCATCGTCAACGCGGCGGAAGCGGCCGCCGCCAGCGTGCCCGTCAAGGGCACGGTCAGCGGCAGCTTCAACCCGGGCGACATCGTCACCCTCACGCTCAATGGCGTGACGTACACCGGCCCGGTCGCGGCCGATGGCAGCTTCAGCATCAACGTGCCCGGCGCCGGCCTGAGTGCCGATGCCGACCGCACGATCGAAGCCTCGGTCACCACGCAGGACGCCGCCGGCAACAGCGGCCAGCGCGACCGACACGGTCGGCTACCGCCTGGCCACCGACCCGCCCAAGGCCACCATCAAGCTCGACGCCAATTTCACCGGCGACGGGGTCGTGAACCTCGCGGAGTCGCAGTTGGCCAAGGTGCCCGTCACCGGCACCGTCGGCGGCGATGTGAAGGTGGGCGACACCGTCACCGTCACGATCAACGGCAAGGACTTCACGACCACCGTGAAGGCCGGCAATGTGTTCAGCGTCGACTGTGCCGGGCGCCGACCTCGCGGCCGATGCGGACCGCACCATCGACGCGAAAGTCGTCACGGTCGATGCCAACGGCAACAGCGCGGGCGCGCCGACCCAGCTCGTCTACGGCGTCGACACCGTGCCGCCGGCCGCGCCGACCATCACCGACGTGATCGACGATGTCGGCGCGCTGACCGGCAGCGTGCCGAAAAACGGCGCCACCGACGACACCCTGCCGCAGATCAAGGGCACGGCCGAACCCGGCGCCAGCGTGACGCGTGTACGACAACGGCGGTCCCATCGGCACCACCACCGCCGACCCGCAAGGCAACTGGTCGCTGACCCTGCGATCCCCGCTGCTCAACGGCCCGCGCAGCCTGACCGCCGTGGCCACCGACGCGGCCGAGAACCCCAGCGCGCCGAGCGCGCCGTACCCGATCATGGTGGATGCCAACGGCCCGGTGGCCCCGGCCATCACCCGCATCGACGACAACGTCGGCAGCGTGCAAGGCCCGATCCAGAAAAGCGGCGTCACCGACGACACCACGCCGACCGTGGTCGGCACCGCCGGCCCGAACCTGACGATCAGCTTCTTCGACAACGGCCAGCTGATCGGCACGACCACGTCCAACGCGGCCGGCGACTGGAGCTTCACGCCGACCACCCCGCTGGCCACCGGCCCGCACAACATCACCGCCACGGCGGTGAGCGCAGCGGGTGTTGAAAGCGCACCCGACCGGCCTGTTCCCGTTTGTCATCGACACCACCGCCCCCGCGCTGACGCTGACCAGCGCCAACGACGACGTGGGCGCGCCAGGGCGTCATCACGCCCGGCGGCCGGACCGACGATGCGACGCCGACGCTCAAGGGCACCGGCGAACCCGGCGCCCTGTCACGGTGTTCGACAACGGCCAGCCGATCGGCACCACCACGGTCGCGCCCGATGGCAGCTGGGCGCTCACGCCCACCACGCCGCTGGCCGACGGCCCGCACAGCATCAGCGCCACCGGCACCGACCCGGCGGGCAACACCAGCCCGCAGACCGCGGCGATCCCCTTCACCGTGGACACCAGCGCGGTGCTCGACCCGGTGATCACGCGGGCGCTCGACGACGTGGCGCCGCAGACCGGCGTGGTCGCCAGTGGCGGCGCCACCAACGACACCCGGCCGACCTCGAAGGCACCGCGCCGGGCCGGCGACACGGTCGAGGTGTTCTACAAGGACGGCGACGGCGCAACCGTGGCGCTCGGCAGCACCACGCCGACGCCGACGGCCAATGGACGCTGACGCCCACGCGGCGCTGGCCGAACGCGCCTACGAGTTCACGGCGGCAGGCCACCGGCGCGACCGGCAACCCCGAGCAATCGCGAGCAACACCTACGGCCTGGTGATCGATGCGACGGCGCCGGACGCGCCGGTATCACCGCCGTGACCGACGACGTCGGCGCCATACAAGGGCACCGTGCCGACCGGCGCGAAGACCGACGACACCACGCCGACCATCGTGGGCACCGGCGTCGCCGGCGACACGATCCGCGTGCTCGACGGCACGACCGTGCTGGGCACCACCACCGTCAGGCCCGACGGCAGCTGGAGCCTCACGCCCACCACCACGTTGGCCGACGGCCCGCACGAGTTCAAGGCCATCGCGATCGACGCGGCGGCAAATGAATCGGTGGCGTCGAACGCCTACTCGTCATCGTCGACACCCTGGCCCCGGCCAAGCCGACCATCACCGGCGTTGACGACAACGTGGGTGCGGTGCAAGGCAATGTCGCCATCGGTGGCACGACCGACGACACCCTGCCCGGCATCAAAGGCAAGGCCGAAGCCGGGCGCCACCGTGACGTGTTCGACGGCGCCACGCTGATCGGCACCGCCGTGGCCGATGCCGAACGGCGACTGGAGCCTCACACCCAGCGCGCCCGCTGCTCAACGGCCCGCGCAGCCTCACCGCGGTGGCCACCGACACCGGCAGGCAACCCGAGCGTGCCGAGCGATCCGTACACCTTCAGCGTCGATTCGAACGGCCCGGTGGCCCCGGCCATCACGCGTATCGACGACAACGTCGGCAGCGTGCAGGGCCCGATCCAGAAGAGCGGCGGACCGACGACACCACGCCGACCGTGGTGGGCACCGCCGGCCCGAACCTCAAGATCAATGTGTACGACGGCCTCACGCTGCTGGGCAGCACCACGTCGAACGCGCAAGGCGACTGGAGCTTCACGCCGACCACGCCGTTGGCCACCGGCCCGCACAACATCACCGCCACCGCGGTCAGCCTGGCGGGCGTGGAGAGCGCGCCGACCGGCGCTGTTCCCGTTCACCATCGACACCACGGCGCCGGCCCTCGACGCTGGACAGCGCGAACGACGATGTCGGCACGCTCCAGGGCGTCATCACGCCCAGGCGGCACCACCGACGACGCGACGCCCACCCTGCAGGGCACCGGCGAGCCGGGTGCGACCGATCAAGGTGATCGACAACGGCCAGCTGATCGGCACCACCACCGTCACCCCCGACGGCACCTGGGCGCTGACGCCCACCACGCCGCTGGCCGACGGCCCGCACAGCATCACCGCCACCGCCACCGACCCGGCGGGCAACACCAGCCCGCAGACCGCGGCGATCCCCTTCACCGTGGACACGAGCGCGGTGGTCGAGCCCGTCATCACGCGTGCGCTCGATGACGTGGCGCCGCAGACCGGCGTGGTCGCCAGTGGCGGCGCCACCAACGACAAGCACCCGACGCTCGAAGGCACGGCGCGGGCCGGCGACAGGGTCGAGCTGTTCTACAAGGTGCCGGGCGGCGCCAACGTGAGCATCGGCTTCACCACCGCCGATGCCAATGGCCAATGGAGCCTGACGCCGGCCGCCGCACTGACCGAGCGCAGCTACGACTTCGTGGCGCGTGGCGACCGGCGCGACCGGCAACCCCAGCAGCCCGAGCAACACCTACAGCCTGCTGATCGACGCGACCGCGCCGGCCGCACCCGTCATCACCACCGTCACCGACGACGTGGGCAGCCAAACAAGGCGCCGTGGCCGGTGGCACCACCACCGACGACACCACGCCGACGATCGTGGGCACCGGCACGGCCGGGTGACACGATCCGCGTGCTCGATGGCAGCACGGTGCTGGGCACGACCACCGTGAAGGCCGACGGCAGCTGGAGCCTCACGCCCACCACCACGCTGAGCGATGGCCTGCACAACTTCCGCGCGATCGAGGTCGACGCGGCGGGTAACGAATCGCTGCCCTCCAACATCTATGGCGTGATCATCGACACGCAGGCCCCGGCCCGGCCGACCATCACCGGCGTCACCGACGACGTGGGTGCGATCCAGGGCAACGTGGCCAGCGGCGGCACCACCGACGACGTGCTGCCCGGCATCAAGGGCAAGGCTGAAGCCGGCGCAACGGTCAATGTGTTCGACGGCGCGCGACTGATCGGCACCACCACCGCCGATGCGAATGGCGACTGGACCCTCGCGGTCACCGTCGCGTTGGCCAGCGGCGCGCACAACTTCACCGCCACCGCGACCGACGCGGCCGGCAACCCGAGCGGCGCAAGCGACCCGTACGGCATCACGGTCGACACGGCGCTCGTGATCGTCGTCAACCCGGGCAGCGCCACCGCCACCTCCGAAGAAGGCCTGGCCGGCGGCGTGAAAGACGCGACCGGCACACCCGCCGACACGACCGACGCCACCAGCGCCGCCGGCACCCTGAGCGCCAGCGGCCCCGGCGGCGCGGCCACCAGCTGGACGTTGACGGCGCCCACGACCATCCTCACGGCGGGTGGCGTGGCCGTCACCTGGACGGGCAGCGGCACCCAAACCCTCACCGGCAGTGCCGGCGGGGTGCAAGTCGCCACGCTGAGCATCAACAACAGCGGCGCCTACAGCTTCAACCTGCTGGCACCGATCGACCACCCGGTGAAAAACGCCGAGGACGTGCTGACGCTCAACTTCGGCGTCAACGCCGGCAACGGCACCAGCACCGGCACGGGCACGCTCGCGCTGACGGTCGAAGACGATGCCCCCAGCGCCGTGGTGCCGCAGACGCGCGACGCCGCGCTGCTGGACACCAACCTGCTGATCACGCTCGACATCTCGGGCTCGATGAACACGGCCGACGGCATCGGCGGCCAGACCCGCCTGCAAAGCGCGATCCAGTCGATCAACACCTTGCTCGACAAGTACGACGGCTTCGGCGACGTGCGTGTGCGGCTGGTGACGTTCTCGACCAACGCCAACGCCGTCGGTACGGTCTGGACCGACGTGGCCACGGCCAAGGCCCAGCTCGCGGCCCTGGCCGCGGGTGGCGGCACCAACTACGACGAAGGGCTGGGCGACGCCATCACCGCGTTTGGCAGTGCCGGCAAGCTCTCGGGTGGGCAGAACGTCAGCTACTTCTTCTCGGACGGTGCGCCGACCTTCGGTTCGGGCACCACCGCCCAGCTCACGCCGCCGGGCCAGAGCCCCGGCACGCCGCCGACCAATGGCACCGGCTTCGACCAGTCGGGCGCCGACGTCGGCATCCAGTCGGCCGAAGAAACCGCGTGGATCAACTTCCTCAACGCCAACCAGATCAAGTCGTTCGCGATCGGCTTTGGGGCCGGCGCACCAACCACGACCTACCTGAACCCGATTGCCTACGACGGCCAGCAAGGTGCCAATACCAACGGCCTGGTGGTGACCAACTTCGCCCAGCTCGACAGCGCGCTGGCGACCACGGTCACCAACAACATCACCGGCAACCTGCTCGGCGGCGACCTGATCTCGGCCACCGGCGGGCTGGGCGGTGACGCGCCGGGCTACGTGTTGTCCCTCACCGTCGAGGGCACGACCTACACCTACAGCCCGGCGGCGGGCGGGTCGGTCACGGCCGCCGGCGGCGCGAACCGCGGGGTCTTCGACACGGCCACCGACTCGCTCACCATCACCACGGCCGCGGGCGGGCGCTTCATCGTCGACATGGATGGCGGTGAATACCGCTACGAGTCGCCCACCTCGGTGACCACGGCGATTGCCGAGACCTTCAACTACACGCTGGACGGATCGGGATGGCGACACGGTCGGCTCGTCGGTGACGGTCAACGTGAGCCGGGTCACGGCCACGGTCGGGCACCGGCGGCGCCGACACCTTGGCAGGCACTGCCGCACCCGACTTCATCATGGGCCTGGCCGGCAACGACAACCTCAGCGGCAACGCCGGCGACGACAAGCTGTTTGGGGCAGCGGCACCGACTCCCTGCTGGGCGGGGTGGGCAACGACACCCTGTCAGGCGGCGCCGACAACGACACGCTGGGCGGTGGCGACGGGGCCGACCGGCTGACGGGCGGTGCCGGCACCGATGCACTGACCGGCGGCGCCGGAGTCGACGTGTTCGCCTGGAGCTTTGGCGACGACGGCACCGCCGCGGCGCGCCCGGTGGACACCATCACCGACTTCAATGTGGCGGCGGTCAGCGCCAACGGCGACGTGCTGGACCTGCGGGACCTGCTGATCGGCGAACTCAAGGGCGCGGCCAGCGCCACCAACCCGAACGGCACGGTCGGCAACCTGCAGAACTTCCTGGACTTCAACGTCGCCGGCGGCAACACCGAAATCCGCGTCAGTTCAGGCGGGCCAGTTTGCCGGCGGCACTTACGCCGCAGGCAGCGAAGACCAGCGCATCGTGCTGCAAGGCGTGGACATCCGCAGCTCGCTCAGCCTGGCCGCCAACGGCCAACGACGCGCAGATCATTCAGGAGCTGCTCAACCGCGGCAAGCTGATCGCCGACGGGCCCTGATTTCCACGATCCGTGTCATCCGACACATGACCGGCGCTTCCGCAAGGGGCGCCGGTTTTTCTCATGCCCGGTCGTTGAAAAACTCGGTTCGCGAGAAGTAAACGTCCGCAAGTCGCGGGCAAAGTGCGTTCGGGCACCCCGAATCGCGCGACAATCCTTCACGGATGTAGCGACCATTTCGATTCGAGGCCGTGCACGAAGGTTCCGTGAGATGTGCCGTGATGGGCTTCACAAGTCGCCGGCACATGCGATCGATCGAACGAGAACGTTCTTGCGCCACCGTCGCTCACCGAACTATAGCAAAGACTTTTCGACTTCCCATCAATGAAAACCCTCGCTCTCTCACACCGAACACATCGGCCATGCGGCCGCCGGCCATTCGGAGAAGAGCGTCGGGACTTCGAACGATTGCCACCCTGGCCCTGTGCGCCAGCCTGGTGCCAGGCCGCTGAGCCGCAGCGCCACCGCCACGGCCGCGGCGAGCCGTCGACCCGCTGGGAGGCCCTGAACAGCTACGCCGTGACCGCTGCCCGCAATCCACCGCGCCGGCCACGTCAACACGATGTTCAACGGCTGCGCTACCGCCGCGACGCCGCAGACCACCGGCCAGTGCAGACCGCTGGGACACGCCGCTGGAATTCATCGGCCGCGGCGCGGCGATTGCGAAGACTTTGCGATCGCCAAGTACTTCATGCTGCTCGAAGCCGGCGTCGCGCCCGAGCTGGTGCGGCTCGCGTTCGTTTTCTACTACCGGGGACGCCAAGGCGCTGGGCGCTGCGACGGCCCCGAAACGCACCCACGTCGTCGTGCTCCAGTACCAGCACATCGGCGACCGCAACCCGCTGGTGCTGGACGCGGTGCCGCAGATCGTGCCGCTGTCCGAGCGCGAAGACCTGCACCTGGTGTTCGAGTTCGGCGCCGACGGCAACCACACCGCGGCGGTGTCGGAGTCGGTGGTCTCCAGCCGCGCCATCGACCGCATGATGGCCAAGTGGGCGAGGTGCTCGCCCGCATGCGCAGCGACGGTGGCCGTGAGGCGGAGATGGTGGCGCTCGGCAACCGCGTGCCGCCACAGCAGGTGGCGCAGTCGGCGGGCACGGTGCGCAGCCGCTGATCGGCACCCGGCCCGGCAACGAAAAAAAGCCACCGCAGAGGTGGCTTTTTCATGCGGCCGTCAGAGCGCCGGGAACGGCGCCTCGTCGGTCAGCGGTTGCTCTCGCGCACGATGTACCACTCCTTGCCGATCAGCTGCCACGACAGCGCCTTGCGCATCTGGTCGGCGAAGTTGATGGACTTGTAGGCCTGGTCGAACTCGGTCTCGACACGGGTCGGCGAGATCGTCTGGGTCTCGATGTTGGCGAGGCCCAGCTCGATCGGGCCCTTCTTGCCGACCAGGCGCTTGCGGTCGGCGAGCCAACGATCGCGGCCGCCGTTCTTGGAGGCGCGGAACTCCTTGCTGTAGAAGCCCATGTACTTGGTCACGTCCTTGGCCCGCCAGGAGGCGGCCCAGTCTTGCAGGCGCTGCTGTGCAAAGTCGGCCGGGGTCACCGGCGGCGGCGGGCGCGGCAACGACCGGCGCCACGCGTGCGACCGGGGTCGCCACGGCGGCCACGCCGCCCACCATCTGCAAGGCCCGCGCGTCGAGGTCTTCCTTGGAGGTCGACGCGAGGTTGATCGCTTCGACCGGGCAGCGTGCCGCGGCGTCTTCACCGGCCGTCCACGACTCGATTTCCTTCGGCTGGTTCTCGACGTCGTAGCGCGTCAGGCCCAGGGCCGGCAGCAGCGTGCCCGCCGACGAGTGCGCGCGCGCATAGGCCACGCCCAGATCGTGTTCGACGTTCACCAGCGCACGGCGCGCGGTGTACAGCTCGTTCTCGGAGTTCAACAGGTCGAGCAGCGAACGCTGGCCGATGTCGAACTGCTGGCGGTAGGCGTCGCGCGCCTTTTCGATCGCTGCGACGTTGCGCTCCAGCGCCGTTTGCTGTTCCTTCAGGCGGCCGACGTCATGGAAGGCAATCGCCGGCGGTCTGGCGCGCATCGCGGCAGGCCTTGTCGCGCAGGTCGGCGGCCTGGTTGATCAGGTTGGCGTACTGGCGCACGCGGGCCTGGTCGGAGCCGCCGTTGTACAGGTTCCAGTTCAGCACGATGGCGCCGTTGATCTCGCGCTTCTGGTCTTCGATGCCGTCGTAGTTGCGGCCACCGCCACCGCGCACTCGGCCTCGACCCGCGGCTGGTAAGCCGCGGCCCTTGACCTCCTCGGTCTGCGAGCGCACCGCGCGCAGGTTCTCGACCGCGGCGGCCACCGCGGCGCTGCGCGTGGCCGCATCGCTCATCGCGGCGGCGGAATCGGCGGGCAGGCCGGCCGTCAGCAAGGCGGCGCGGCTGGCGTGCGGCGCCGGCGCATCACCGGCCAGGCGCAGGTAACGCTGCGACACGTCATGCAGGTTGGCCCGCTCGGTGACGAGGTTCGATTCGGCCAGCGCCAGACGCGCGCCGACCTGTTCCAGATCGACCCCGCGCGCCACGCCGGCACGGGCACGCGACTCGACCTGGGTCGACACGTACTTGTGCTGCACGTAGTTGTCTTCGGCCAGCTTCATGAGGCGGCGGTAGCGCACCACGTCGTAGTTGGCGCGGGTGGTGTCGAGCGCGGTCTGCTCGCTGGCATCGACGAACTCGTAAGTAGCGCGTCAGCTTGCGCGTGGCCCGAGGCGATCGACTTCCTTGCTGGTGGCCAGGCCGTCCCACAGCAGCTGCGTGGCGGTCAGCGAGATGCCGCTGCGGCTGAGGCTCGCGGTCTCGCTGGCGTGCGGCCGGTGAAGGTGTCGCGGGTCTTGCCGACTTCGGCGTTCAGGTCCACCCGGGGGTAGGTGCTGCGCGCCACGTCCCAACTTCGTCCCGCGCAGCCAGGAAGGCGTTGTACTACGGGAAGTGACTTCCGGATTTGGTCTCGAAGATGGCGCGCTCGGGCTGCACTCACGCAGGGCGCCGTTGTCCTGGTGCATGGACGACAAAGCTCACACCACCGCGAGCGCAGATGGAAGTCAAGACGAGCGAGCGGATTCTTTTTCAATTTGTTCCCTCTCCTGGGTTGTGGTCATCGGCCGACTGACTTGGCCTCGCCCGCATGCCGCGAACGAAAGGCCCTTCGAGAGGCCCGTCACCCCGACAGGACGCGAGTATTCCAACAACGCCAACGGACGTGAGCCGGTTTCGGGAACCCCCCCCGACCCCGCGAAGCGGTGCTCGCAGGCAGGGCGGCCGGCACAGGACTCGCCGCCCGCCACCGGTGCCGACGGACTACTGCAGCCACGACCTCGACCAGCGCCGGGCCGCGGCGGCTCGCCGCTGCCGGTGAGTTGCTCGGGCTTCTTCAGCTCGATCTTGTCTTCGGCCACGCCGGCCGCCTTCAGCGCGTCGCGCACCGCGAAGGCGCGCTGCTTGGCCAGTTCGGCGTTCTTCGCCGGGTCGCCGGTGGCGTCGGTGAAGCCGCTGACCACGGCCTTCTTGCCGGCGGCCACGCCCTTGGCCACTCGGCCAGCGCCGGCGCCGCGCCGGCGGCCAGGTCGGCCTTGCCGCTGGCGAAGTAGAACTTCACCACGCCGCCTTCGACCTTGATCGAGCGCCGCCTCGGCGGCCGCTGCCGCGGCGGCCGCTGCCGCGCAGGCGCCGCGCGCCGCGCGGCGGTGCCGCCTTGCCGCGGCGCGCCTGCGGCAGCAGCGGCACGATCAGCAGCGCCACGATGTTGATGATCTTGATCAGCGGGTTGACGGCCGGGCCGGCGGTGTCCTTGTAGGGGTCGCCCACGGTGTCGCCGGTGACGGCGGCCTTGTGCGCCTCGGTGCCCTTGCCGCCGTGGTGGCCGTCCTCGATGTACTTCTTGGCGTTGTCCCAGGCGCCGCCGCCGGTGCACATGGAGATGGCGACGAACAGGCCGGTGACGATGGTGCCCATCAGCAGGCCGCCCAGCGCCGCCGGCGCCGAGCAGCATGCCGACCACGATCGGCACCACCACCGGCAGCAGCGACGGGACGATCATTTCCTTGATCGCCGCCGTGGTCAGCATGTCGACCGCCTTGCCGTACTCGGGCTTGGCCGTGCCTTCCATGATGCCCTGGATCTCCTTGAACTGGCGGCGCACTTCGACCACCACCGAGCCCGCGGCGCGGCCCACGGCTTCCATCGCCATCGCGCCGAACAGGTAGGGGATCAGGCCGCCGATGAACAGGCCGACGATGACCTTCGGGTCGCTCAGGTCGAAGCTCACGCTCATCGTCACGTCGGCACAGGTGATCCTGGGCTTGCAGACCGTGGTGAGCCGCGGCGTGGACATCTCGCGCGAGCCCGCGGTGGTGACGGTGGGCATGATCAAAGGTGGCGTGCGCGAGAACATCATTCCCGACAATGTGGAGATGCGCGGCACCATCCGCACCTTCGACGAAGGCATGCGCGACGACGTGCACGAGCGCGTGACCACGCTGGCCGAGGCGGTGTCGCGCGGCTCGCGCGCCGGCTGCACCGTGTGCATCGAGAAGAACTACCCGGTCACGGTGAACGACCCCGCGCTCACCGCGCTGATGGTGCCCACGCTGCAGCGCGTGGCCGGCGACGAGCATGTGCAGCTGGTGCCCAAGGTCACCGGCTCGGAGGACTTCTCGTACTTTCAGCAGCTGGTGCCGGGGCTGTTCTTCTTCGTCGGCGTCACGCGGCCCGAGATCGACCCGGCCAAGGCGCCGGCGAATCATTCACCGCGGTTTCATGTCGACGAACGGGCGTTGATTCTCGGCGTGCGCTCGCTGGCGCATCTGGTGGGCGACTTCGTCGAGGGGCGTTGAGGTCGCGAGCGTTGACCGACGATCAGAGCTTCGGGCCGCGCGGCAGCCCGGCCGCGTCGTAGGCACGGCGATGCGCAAGCCAGGCCCACAACCAGGCAGCCAGCGGCAGCAGCACCAGCGCCAGAAGCCAAGGCCAGTGCTCGGTCAGGAAGTCGCCGGCCCGTCCCGCCAGCGAGACCTTCGCCACGGCGTTCACGTCGGGCTTCAACTGCGCCGGTTGCGCAACGGCAGGGTCACTCGCACGTGCGATTCCCGCGTCGCCCGCGGCCCCGCCTGGGGTCTTGTCGGGGTTGCGATCCGGCGTCTGCACCACAGGTGCAGGCTCATCCGCGCGCGGAACCGGCTGCGGCCCGGAGCCCGGCGCCGATGGCGAGACCGGCCGCCCTTCGCGACCGCGTGGTGCAATCGGCGGGCGCCGTATCTGCCCGTCCGGCACCTCGGCAGCCGGCAGGACCGAGGCCGGCTTCGGCGCCACTGCCAATCCTTCCGCCGGTGGCGTGGCGCCGCCCCACCTGCGGTAAAGGATCTTGTACTTGCCGGCTTCGCAGGTGCCGATGGCCTTCGCGCCAGGCGGCACTGGCGTACCGGCCGGCACCGACTCGAGTGCGTAGCCGCGCGCACCGGAGGCATCGATGCGGGCGGCCAGATCGCCCTTCAATTGGTCGCACGCCGCAGTCTGCGCCTGGGCACCGCGTGCAGCGAACGTCGAAGCGATCACCCACGCCGTCAGCATGCAGCAGCGAGCTGCGATCGCGACGCAGCGTCGCCGGGACCTGTTGTGAGCGATGAACACCAAGGGATTGCGCGACACGAACACCTCGCGCGAGTTTAGGCGTTACCGGCTGACCGACACGGGCTGCGGCGGATCCGCGGTGCGCATCGGCGTGCCATGTCCTCCTGCAATCAGGATGACAGCGGCACGCGGATGGGCGGGAACAGGACGACCATTCGCTGCGACACGACGGCGAAGTAGCCGTCTTACGAGCCGTGCCGGGCACCCTCAGGCCTTGTCGACCAGGATTTCGAGGTACTCGCCGGGCACCACCAGCGAGTGCGGCCCGGCCACGTTGAGCTCGCCGAGCAAATCCGTGATGTCGCGTTCGAGCCGCTGCGCGCCGGCGGCGTCGAGCGCGCCAAAGGCCTTGTGCGTGGGGCCGTACAGATCACGGAAGACCTGCACCCAATGCGCCGCCGAGCGGTAGCGGAAGTTGAAGTACCGCCGCGCGCAGCGGATCTGCGTGGCCTGCGCACCGAACAGCTCGACGATGTGCGGCTCGGTGCCCCATAGCGACGGCGGCTGCACACCGGCCGGCGGGCTGACGTGGGCGCCGATCACCTTGAACAGGCGGCCGACGAAGCCGCCGGGCGTCCAGTTCGCCAGCGCGATGCGGCCACCCGGGCGCAGCACACGCAGCATCTCGCTCGCGGCGCGGCGGTGGTCGGGCGTGAACATCACGCCGAAGGTGGACAGCACGACGTCGAATGCACCATCGCCGAACGGCAGCGCTTCGGCATCGGCCACCTGGAACTTCAGCGTCAGATCTTCGGCCTGCGCACGCGCGCGGCCCTTGTCGAGCAAGGCCGGCACGTAGTCGGTGGACGTGACCAGCGCGTGTCGGCGTGCGGCGGCGAGCGAGGCGTTGCCGTTGCCGGCGGCCACGTCGAGCACCGCCTGACCGGCGCGCACGTCGGCAGCTTCGGCCAGCGTCTCGCCGACGATCTGCAGCGTGGTGCCGATGGTGGCGTAGTCGCCACTGGCCCAGGTGGCCTGCTGGCGCTGTTTGATGGCGGTGAAATCGGGCGTCGGTGTTTCGATCACGGCAGTCATGGCCTCTGGCTCCTCGTTGGGTTGGCATCGACGCGGGCTTGCGCCGATGAGGTGATTCTTCGAAGTCGAGGGCATTGACGCTTCACCTGGTGTCGGGCAAATTTGCTCGTGCGTCCGCCGTCGGCGGCCGGCAGCTGCAGCCTTTGGCCGTGCGTCCGCGCGGCTTGATCGAAGCTCCAGACCAACCCATCGGCACGATGAGCCACGACCCGCTGTCCGACGTGTTGCGCAGCGTGCGGCTGCGCGGCGCGGTCTTCTACTACGTCAGCTTCGGTGGCGAATGGGCGGCCGAGACGCCGGCGTCACCGCTGCTGGCCAGCGCGCTGATGCCGGGGGCGGACCATGTGCTCGCCTACCACCTGATGGTCAAGGGTGAAGGCTGGGCCGCCACCGAAGGCCACGCGCCGGTGCGCCTGGCGCGCGGCGACATCGTGATGTTTCCGCGCGGCGACGGGCACGTGATCTCCAGCGCCCCCGGCCTGCATGCCGAGGAAGATCACAGCGACTGGCGCTTCACCACCCGCAACGACCCCAAACCGATCGCGGTGGCCTACCACCGTGGCGTGCTGCGGCCCGGCTCGCCGGGCCCTGCCGACGAGGCCGGCTCGGTGGTGGTGTGCGGCTTCGTCGCGTGCGACATGAAGCCGTTCAATCCGCTGATCAACGCGCTGCCGCACCTGTTGCACCTGCGCGCCGGCGAGCTGGGGCCGTGGACGGTGCAGTTGCTCGATCAGGCCGTGGCAGAGTCGCGCGAGCACCGTGCCGGCAGCGCCGCGGTACTGGAGCGCGCCAGCGAGTTCGTGTTCGTCGATGCGGCACGCCGCTATCTCGACTCACTGCCGAGCGGGTCTGCCGGCTGGCTGGGCGCGCTGCGCGACCGCCATGTCGGACAGGCCATCACGCTGATGCACGAGCGTCCGGCCGATCCATGGACCGTGGACGAGCTGGGTCGGCAAATCGGCCTGTCGCGTTCGGCGCTGCACGAGCGCTTCGTCGAACTGACCGGCCAAGCGCCGATGCAGTACCTCGCCAACTGGCGCATGCAGCTCGGCGCCGGGCTGCTGCGCAGCGGGCAGGCCAAGGTGGCCGCCGTGGCCCAGGAGGTGGGCTACGACTCCGAAGCCGCCTTCGCCCGTGCCTTCAAGCGCCTGGTGGGTCAGCCGCCAGCGGCCTGGCGGCGTGCGCAGGGTGGATGACACGTGGTTGACCCGTCGAGACCCGATCGCTCGATCGACGCCGACCACGACCGAACCCGCGTTTCCGCCACAGGCCTGCGCTGCGTCATCACCCGCCCGCACGATGCCGCGTAGTGTGCAAATCAGCAGCGGAGACGGATCATGTGGGACGCGATCGTCATCGGATCGGGCATCGGGGGCCTGGCGGCTGCAGCGGCGCTGGGCAAGCGCGGCCACAAGGTGCTGGTGCTCGAGCAGCACAGCGTCGCCGGCGGGCAGACGCAGACGTTTCGCCGGCAGGACTGGGTGTTCGCCACCGGTGTGCACTACATCGGCGGCGTCGGCCCGCACCCGGGTGAAGCGGGCCAGTTCGGCCGGCTTCTGGCGTGGCTCGGCGACGGCGCGCTGCAGTTCGCGCCCTGCGCCAACCCGTACGACATCGTGCACGTGCCGGGCTTCGAATTCGGCATCGAGCATCCGGAGGACGCCTACCGCGCGGCGCTGTGCGGGCGCTTTCCTGCCGAACACGCCGCGATCGACCGCTGGTTCTCGGCCTGTGCGGCAGCGCGCAAGTCGGCCTTCACGCTGTTTGCGCTGCACAGCATGCCCGCGTGGCTGGCGTTCGGCCTGCGCCTGCTGCGGGGCGCCGAGGCCGAGCGCTGGGCGCGCCAGACGCTGGCCGCCGAACTTGCCAACGTGACGCACCCTCAGTTGCGCGCCGTCCTCGGCGCCCGCTGGGGCGACTACGGCGCGCCGCCGGCTTGGGCGCCTTTCGTCGAGCACGCGCTCGTCACCGGCGCCTACAACGCCGGCGCCTACTACCCGGTGGGCGGGCCGGCACGCTTCGCGCAGACGCTGCTGCCCGCGGTGCAGGCCGCCGGCGGCGAGATCGTGCTCGGCGCCGATGTGCAGGGCATCGAGCTCGCCGAGGGTCGCGTCAGCGGCGTGGCTTACCTGCGCGACGGGGAGCGGGAGCGCGCCCAGACGCGGCGGGTCATCTCGGCGATGGGCGTGCGCAACACGGTTGCCGCGCTGCCGCCCGGCACGGCGCAGGCCTGGCGCCGGGACCTGGCGGCATTGAAGCCGGGCGTGGGCTACATCGCGATGTACCTTGGCCTGCAGGGCGACATCGCCGCGGCGGGCGCCAGCTCGGCCAACCACTGGATCTACGAGTCGGACGACATCGGCCGCCTGTGGCACGCACCCGCCGACGAGGACGCACCCGGCCTGTTCGTCAGCTTCCCCTCGCTGAAGGATCCGGCCTGGCGCGGCCCGCCCACGGCCGAGGTGCTGGCGCTGGTGGACGGCGAGGCCTTCGCGCCATGGCTGCAGCCATCGCATGACGCCGATGGCGAAGACTACGTCGCGTTCAAGGACTGGGTCGGCGCCCGGTTGCGCGCGCAGTTCGAGCGGCACTTTCCGGCACTGGCGCCGATGGTGCGGTTCGCCGAACTGGCCACGCCATTGACGCAGAAGCGCTACGTGCGCACACCGGACGGCGCGATGTACGGGCTGGAGATGACCGGCGCGCGCCTGACCAGTGCCGCGCTGCATCTGCGCACGCCCGTCGCCGGCTTGAGCCTGGCCGGGCAGGACGTGATGGGGCCCGGCGTGCAGGCAGCGTTCATGGGCGGCCTGATGGCGGCCGCCAGCATCGAGCCCGCGCTGTGGCGCGAGTTCGGGCGCTGAAGGTGCCGATGGCCACGAATCCGGCTTCGAGCGCTGCGGCGTGGCCGTGACGAGGCGTCAAATCGTCTGAAACGCCGTGTCGGGGGCTGATGGCGCTGCGCCCATCGTGGCGCGGAACAGCTGCTCGTCCGATTCACGCAGCCGGCGGCTCATCTCGCGCGCGATGTTCATCTGGATCAGCGCGAAGGGCTCGGCACTGTGTTCGAACAGTCGGTACAGATGGGCAGAGGTCAGCGCCATCGCGCGGCAGTCGTCCACCGCGCGCACCGACGCACTGCGCGGAAACAGGTCGAGCAAGGCCATCTCGCCGAAGCAGTCGCCCTGACCGAGGTGGTGCAACACCAGTTCGCGGCCGGCCCAGTCCTTCAGCACCGCGACCCGCCCGGACTCCAGCACATACATGCAGTCGGCGGGATCGCGCTCGCGAAAGAAGAACTGCCCGGCCGGCACGGTGACCGACGGCACCGGCTCGAGCAGGAACCTCAGCGCGTCGTCCTGGATGGCGCCAAAGATCGGCATCTGCTGCAACAGCTCCATGCGCGCGGTGTCCATCGTCTACCTCCTGCACGCCGCGAGACCGGCGCCGCAGACCCAGTTTAGGGCTGGCAGCCAAGGCTTGGCGAGAGTGAGGGAGGGCGATGGCTGACGCGACTGGCCTGCGCAAGCCTAGAATTCCCGGCACCCCAAAGCTGGTCAGCACCGAACCTCCTCGCGCGTCGCCGCTGCACGTCGAGCATCCAGGCATGTCCATCGAACGACAAGCAAACACGGCGGTGCTGTTCGCTGACATCACCGGCAGTTCGAGGCTGTTTGTCGAAGTCGGTGACGAACGCGCCCGGCAGATGGTGGCCACCACGCTCGAATCGTGGTCCGCGCTCGTCGGAGCCAACGCCGGCCACGTCGTCCAGCTTCGCGGCGACGGCATGCTCTGCACGTTTGCGACCGTGGATGCCGCATTGGGCGCCGCGGTCGCGTTGCGCGATCTGCCGTATCAGCCGCCGATGGCGATGCACGCCGGCATCCATGCCGGGCCCGTGCAGCAAGAGGCTGACCAGCTGTACGGCGACGTGGTGAATGTCGCGGCCCGGATGGCCGACATCGCCAAGCGCTTCGAGATCGTGCTGACGCAATCCGCCGGCCGGCAATTGTCGGACTCAGGCCGCTGGAACCTGCGGCTGATCAAGAAGGTGCCGGTCAAGGGTCAGGCCGAGCCGATGAACATCGCACTCCTGCCTTACGACGAGGAGCACGGCACCGAGTACCGGCCGCCGGATCACACCAAGACCGTGCTCAACCGGCTTGAACTGCGCCATGGACCCACGGTGTTCGTGGTCGATTCCGGCGCCGCGGTCTGTCTGATCGGGCGCGATGATGCGTGCGGGATCAAGGTGGAGCATCAGCTCGTGTCGAGAAGGCACGCGTCGGTGGAACGCGTGTCGGGCAGGTACTTCCTGCAGGATCACAGCACCAACGGCACCTACGTGGACGAAGACGGCGGCAGCGGCCCGGTGCTGGTGCAACGCGAGATCGTCCAACTCAAGGGACAGGGCGTGCTGTCGCTGGGGGTGGAGCCGAAGCGCAACGCCGATCACCTGATCCGCTTCGCGATCGGGGTCTGAGCGCTGCCCTCTCCACCCCGCGCGAGGAACGGCATGTCGACTCCCCCACCGCCATCGTTCGAGCCCTCCAGCGTCGGGCCGGTGCCGTTGACGGCCGACCAGCTGCTGCGCTCGCAGGAAACCACCCTCGCCCGCCTCGTCGCCACCGGCACGATCGCCGACTCGCGCAGCGGGCTGGTCATTTCATCGAACATCGGCATGCTGGGCGCACTGGTCGCCTCGTTCTCGGGCATCACGCTGCCCGTGACCGGTTCGTGGTTGTGGGTGATGGTGGGGCTGACCTCGGCCGCCTGCGCCGCCAGCATCGCGATGGCCGCGCTGGCAGCGTTTCCAAGGCCCGGCAGCCGGCCCGGCTCGCTGGTCTTCTTCGGCAGCATCGCCGAGCTGCCGCGAGAGGCCTATTTCGAGGGCTTGCGCGCGGTGCCGCAGATCGACTTCGCACGCGACCTCGCCGACCAGTGCCATCGCGTGGCCGTGCTGGCAGCGATGAAGTTTCGCTGGGTGCGGCGCGCGATGGCGACGATGATCGCCGCCGCGGTGCCGTGGCTGCTGTGCCTGGGGCTGGTGGGCCATCTGCGCCTGCCGCCGCACTGACGTGCAGACGATCCGCGACCTACAGACCCCGCCGCACATCACCGGCCACGTCGAAGCGATCATCGTGCGCGGCGCCTGGCGCGAGAGCGCCCGCGCCGTCGACGCCACGGTGGCCATCGCCGGGGTCGGGCTGGCCGACGACCGGCTGGGCCAGCGCGGCGAGGCCGAACTCAGCACACGCCAGGTCACGCTCATCCAGCTGGAGCATCTGCCGGTGATCGCGCAGCTGGCCCGGGTGGAACGCGTCGATCCCGTGGGCCTGCGCCGCAACCTGGTGGTCAGCGGGATCAACCTGCTGGCGCTCAAGAACGCCCGGCTGCAGGTGGGTGCCGCGGTGCTGGAGCTCGTGGGGCCGTGCCAGCCGTGCTCGCGCATGGAAGAGGCCATCGGCCCCGGCGGCTACGCCGCGATGCGCGGCCACGGCGGCATGACGGCACGCGTGGTCGCCGGCGGGCTAATCGGCCTGGGCGACACCGTGCAGGTGGTGCGTTAGGCGAGGTCCGCCCGGCTACCCATGTCCGCCGCGATGACGCATCGTCTCGAAGACGACGCGAAGGGTCGCCTTGTCACCGCAGCGCGAACACCGACACCTCTGCGCTTCGCCCTTTGACGCGCTCGCGGCCGGCCAGGATCTCGTCGCGCACTTCAGGGCTCACGTAGCGGCCGAAGGTCTCGCGAATGGCCTCGCATTCGCGCAGCCCCCGCACCATCGCGTTGAAGCCTTCGGCCACGGCGCCGATCTCGTCGTTGGAGACCACCGCGCAGCGCGCATCGAGCCCGCCACGCTGAACCTGCGCCATCGCCGCCTGCACCTCGCCCAGCGGCCGCGCCACGCTGGCCGCCACCAGCAACGCCAGGCCGACCGCCACCACCAGGCCGCCGAGTGCGACCGCGACGACGAGGACATTCAGATTGTGGATGATCACCGCCCGAGATCGAAGTCACCCGACAGCGCAGGTCCGACAAGGCCCCAGATGAACGCGGCGGCCAGCCAGCCGCCGCCGCTCAACAGCGCGAGAAAGGTCGGCAACATCATCGTGCGGCGACGAGCCTCATCACCCGGCGGGCCGGCCGGCGGCACACTCCCCGCGAGCGACAGCGGCGAGCGAGCGTGTCGCGATTCGCCTGAGAATCGCATACAGCAGTCCGAAGGCAAGCACGAGGAAGGCGATCTCCGAGCCTGTGACCGGCGCGCCGTCGGCGATGGCCGCGGGGTTGACCCAGTGGAAGTAGCTCACGGCAAGCAGGGCGCCACCCAAGTGGACGAGCAGGTTCAGGCCCCTCAGGCGGGGGCCGAAGCTCAATTCTTAGACCTGGGTGGTGGGCGTCATGAGGTCGCGGCCGCAGCGCAGGCAGATACGGAAGCGATTGTGCGGCTGGCCCAGCGCCGGCACGCTCGTCACCGTCAACGCCGCCTACCCGTCCTGCCGAGCCGCGACCGGCGCTGCTCGACGCCGTGATGCAAACTGCGACTTGAGTCCAGCCCGTTCGCGTCCAGCGCCCAATAGTTACGAGGAATCCCAAGCCATGCGCAAGACCCTGACCCGAGTGCTCTGGTTGCTGTTGGCCTTGCTGGTGTTGGCGCTCGCGGTCGTCTGGGTCAAGCTGCGTTCGGCGGGCCACGCGCAGGTCGACGGCGAGATGAAGCTGCCCGGCCTGAGCGCCCCGGTGACCGTGTGGCGCGACGAGCTCGGCATTCCGTACATCAAGGCGGCCAACCTGCCGGACCTGCTGCGCGCGCAAGGCTTCGTCACCGCGCAGCACCGGCTCATGCAGGGCGAACTGTTTCGCGCCAGTTGGCGCGGTGAGCTGGCCGCCACTTTCGGCGAGGCCGCGCTGGCGGCCGACATCCGCATGCGCGTGATCGGCACCCGGCGCAACGGCGAGAAGCACGCAACGAAGATCGCGCCGGCCACGCGCGCGATGCTGCAGCACTATGCCGACGGCATGAACGCCTACATCACGCAGCACACGGCCGACCACCCGCTGGAGCCGCGCATCGCCGGCCTGCCGCTGCGGCCGTGGAGCGTGGAAGACCTGGTCTGCGTGGTGCACTACGTGCACTACACGCACTCGACGAACTTCAAGGCCGAGGTCGTGGCGCAGAAGCTGATCGACAGGCTGGGCATCGAGCGCGCGCGCGAGATCTTCCCGCTGACGGTCAACCCCGACTGGGGTGGCGCCACGATCGCGCGGGCCCGGCCAGCCGACGCGTCGAGCGCCCCGCAGTGGGCGACGCTGAACCTGCGCTGGTCCGACCTCAGCATCGCGCCGGACGACCTGAACCATCAGGGCCTGGGTTCGAACAACTGGGCGGTCGGCCCGTCGCGATCGGCCTCCGGCAAGGCGATCGTCGCCAATGACCCGCACCTGGACAGCCGCATCCTGCCCGGCTACTGGCATCCGGTGGGGCTGTTCACGCCCGAGATCCAGGCCGTCGGCGGCGCGCTGCCCGGCATACCCGGCATCCTGTCGGGTCGCACGCAGCACGTGGCCTTCGGCGTCACCAACGCCTACGGCGACGTGCAGGATCTCTACATCGAGACGCTGGACCCGGCCGACCCGAACAAATACCTCGACGGCGGCAAGAGCGTGCCGTTCGAGGTGATCGACGAGGTCATCCGCGTCAAGGACGCCAACGCCGACGGCGGCAGCCGCGAACACAAGCTGCGCATCCGCCTCACCAGGCGCGGCCCGGTGATCAGCGACCACGCCGGACTCGGCCCCAAAGGCGACAAGCTGCTGGTGCTGCGCTCCACCGATGCCGAGCTGCTGGGCCCGGTGCTCGGCTACGAGGGTTTGCTCACCGCCAAGGACGCATCCGCCTTCGACCGCGAGCTGCAGACGATGGACCTGATGATGTTCAACTTCGTCTTCGGCGATGCGCAGGGCAACATCGGCCACCGGGCCACTGGTGCCGTGCCCGTCCGCGCCGGCGCCGACGGCGGATTCCCGCGCCTGCCGCCGCAGGACGGCAGCGACGATTGGACCGGCATCATCCCCAAGGACCGCATGCCCGGCATGATGAACCCGCCGCGCGCCTGGGTCGGTACCGCCAACCACGACGCCCGCGACAAGGACTACCGCTGGTACTACACCAACTACGTGGCGCCCAACTACCGCTACCGCCGCATCGGCCAGGTGCTGGGCAGCGCGCAGAAGATGACGGTGGCCGACCATTTCAAGCTGATGGCCGACGACCGCAACCTGCAGAGCGACACGCTGCGCACGGCCATCGTCGCCGCGCTGAACGACGACCCGGCGCAGCGTGACCTGGCCGCGCTGCTCGGTGCCTGGGACGGCGTCGACCGCGCCGAGCAGGCCGCACCGCTGGTCTACCAGGCGCTGTACCGCGAGATCGCCCGCGGCACCTTCGTCGACGAGTTGGGCGAGGAGATCGCCGACGACCTGCTCGCCACCTGGTACTTCTGGCAGCAACGCTTCGACGCGCTGGTGGCCAGGCCCGATTCAGCCTGGTTCGACGACGTGCGCACCACCGACCGCAAGGAAACGCTGGCCGACGTGATCCGCGCCGCCGCACCACGCGCGCGCGCCGCCATCGAGGCCACGCAGGGCAAGGATGTGGCCGCCTGGCAATGGGGCCGCGCGCACACGCTGCGCTTCGTGAGTCCGCTGCGGCGCAGCGGCGCCGGGCAGGAGCTGCTCGGCGGCTTCACGGTGCCGCGCGCCGGCAGCGGCGAAACGCTGAACCGCGGCGTCTACGCCTTCGACAAGCCCTACGAGGTGAACTTCTTCGCGTCGATGAAGATGGTGGCCGACTTCGGCGACCCCGACAAGATCGAAGCCGTGGTCGCCGGCGGCGTGAGCGAGCGCCACTTCCAGCCGCACCAGAACGACCAGGCCCGGCTCATGGCGGCCGGTGAGCGCCGCCCCTGGTGGCTGAACCCGGCCAAGGCCGAGGCGAATGCCAGGCATACGCTGACGCTGAAGCCCTGATCGGTGATCCGGCATGGCCCCGGCGCCGCAGGCCGGGCCTAACCGCGAAACGGTGGCGCGAGCACGGCCCGCTGCAGATCGTCGAAGCCATCGACGATGAAGTCGTAGGCCCGGTTCGGCACCGGGTCGGGCGGGCCGTCGGGGCCCCACTCGTCGGGGCGGCGCACGAAGGCCGTGCGCATGCCGGCCTGGTGCGCGGCGTTGAGGTCGAAGTTGTGGCACGCCACCATCAAGATCTGCGCCGGCGCGAGGTTCATCCAGCGCGCGGCGGTGAGGTAGGCCTCGGCGTGCGGCTTGTACACGCCGATCATCTCGCAGGAGATGATGGCGTCCCACACCAGGGCGTTGCGGCGGGAAACGTCCACCACCAGCGACACCGGCAACATGGTGAACGACACCACCGGGCACGCCGCCCGCAGCGCCGCCAGCGCGGCGGGAAAGTCGGGCCACGCGTCCAGCGCATGCCAGGTGCGCCAGAGCTCCAGCCGGTCGTCGGCGCCGAAGGCATCGAGGCCGAAGTGCGCCAGCGTGTCGTCGAGCACGCGCCGGTGCACGTCGTCCATGTGGAAACTCGGCCGCACCTGGCCGACGATGCCCTTCATCGTGCGGCGCCGCCAGTCGTTGGCCAGTGCGTGCCAGTCCTTCGTGATGCCGTGGCGCGCGCCCGCGCTCGAAAGAGCCTTCACCAGGCCGCCATGCCAGTCGAGCACGGTGCCGCCGGTGTCGAACGCCAGTGCCCGAATGTCCATGGGGTCTCCTCGATGCAGGCAGGGCCATGCGATCGATCATCGTCGACCTGGTGCGCCAGCGCCAGGCCGAGCGCCATGGCGGCGGCGCTCACCCTCACCGGTGACGCGATGGAGATGCGCTACTTTGCCAGGCTGAACGCGATCGACGCCAGCGCCGGTACCCTGATCGGCGAAGACCTGTGGGAGGGCCGGGCTCAACGAACCGGCGCCGTGCCCCGCTCGCGAGCGGCCGCGACCATCACCTCGGCGATCAACCCGTAGACCCGGGTCCAGGCGTCCCGCGCCGCCGGTGTGAAGACGTCACCGAGCCCCTGGCCGAGCGTCTTGAGCAACACGGCACCGACGGTCGTGTAGTGTGATTCGCGCACCCCGTAGTCCACGTGCCGCCGGGCCAGGCCTTCAAGCACCGGCACCAGCGTGGGCAGGTCGTCGAGCTTGTCGACGGCGGCGCCGATCATCTTCATCAGCCGCTCGCCCTGGTGAGTCATCTCGCTCTTGAACAGCGGCTTGAGCTCCGGGTCGGCCTCAAACAGGTTGTCGTAGAAAAGCGTTGCAGCATCGGGCGCGATCGGCTCGACGCTTCTCCAGGTGCTGCGAACAAGCGCAATGGTGTCGTGGTCCATGGCTGGCCTCGGGTGGTTGGTCTGGCGCGGGAGCACAGCGTGGGAAGCGCCGCGCCGTTCGCCTCCCTGTCTGTAAGAACGAGTTGTTGCGGCCAATCCGGCCGCTTCCACTCCCTCCCCCCACGAAACCGAGGCAGCCGCCTGTCGGTGGTCGAATCACGCCGCGAAGCTCGTCGTTGTCAAGCAACGAGCGCGCTCCCCGCCGGGCGATGGCAGCAGCCGATCGACGCCGTGGCCGGTTTGCCGGCTTCATGACGTCTTTCAAGTTCGGGGCGCCGCTTGACGCCGCGAACTCGGAGGAAACGCTATGAACCCCAATGCAATCCATCGTCGCCTGGCCCGGCTGCAGCGCGAATGCAACGTGTCGGCCATCCCGGTGCTGCTGCTGTCGGCGTCCTGTGCCGTCCTGGTGCTCGTGCTCGCGCTGCAGGCCGGCACCGCGTCGGCCCAGCCCGCGCATTCGGCCGAGGACACCCGGACCTTCGACGCCGCGATGGTGGAAGCGGCCGGTCGCGCCTGCCTGCACGCGCTACGGGCACCCTGAGCGTGCGCTTTTGTTCAGGCGCGCAGCGGCTATCGAGCGCCCTCGTCCAGCGCGTCGTACTCCACGAACACCACGTTGTGATGCGCCACCGCAAACTCATTGCAGCGGCAAACGATGCCGGCGCCATCGCAGTCGTCATGGTCCCAAGGCAACGCAGGATGCTCGTCGCACAGCCAGCCCGAGCCACGGCAATCGGGGCAAATCGATTTCAGCTGTTTCTTCTGCATGCCTGGCTCTCCCGCCGCTCGCTTCGATGCTATCGGCGAAGCTCACACCAGACCAGTGGACAGCGTGTGGACGGCCTGTGGAAATGCATTGCACAAGTCGGGCGTTACACGCGGCGCGGGTGCTCACGGTGCACGCGGCGTACGGCGGACTCGCTGGCGGGCCAGAATGCGCCCGAATCCATCTCGACCCCACCATGTCCAGAGCGACACCTGTTTCGATCTTCGCGACCGTTTTCGTGCTAGCGCTGCTCGCCGGCTGCGCGCAACCGGGCCACATGGCCGAGCCGCAGGGCATGGGCCCCACCGAGGCGCGCGAGGCGATCGCGCGGCTGCTGCCGCCCAACACCGAAGACCGTGCCGGTTGGGCCATCGACATCCACGCCGCGCTCGCGACGCTGGAGCTGCCCTCGACGCCGGAGAACCTGTGCGCGGTACTGGCCATCACCGAGCAGGAATCGAGCATCCACGCCGACCCGGCCGTGCCCGGCCTGCCGGCGATCGCGTGGAAGGAGATCGATCACCGCGCCGACAGTGCCGGCGTGCCCAAGTTCGCCGTGCGCGCCGCGCTCGCCCTCACGAGCCCCAACGGCCGCAGCTACGCCGAGCGCATCGATGCCGTGAAGACCGAGCGACAGTTGAGCGAGATCTTCGAGGACTTCATCGGCATGGTGCCGCTGGGCAAGACCTTCTTCGCCAACCGCAACCCGGTGCGTACCGGCGGGCCGATGCAGGTGAGCATCGCATTTGCCGAGGCGCACGTGCAGACCCGCCGCTACCCGTACCCGATGGGCGACTCGGTGCGCCGCGAGGTGTTCACCCGCCGCGGCGGGCTCTACTTCGGCACCGCGCACCTGCTGGCCTACGACGCGCCGTACGACAAGCTGCTGTACCGCTTTGCGGATTTCAACGCCGGCCGCCATGCGAGCCGCAACGCCGCTTTTCAGAACGCGTTGAGCGTGGCGTCGGGGCTGCCGGTGACGCCCGACGGCGACCTGCTGCCGCACGCGAGTGATGCGCCGCTGGGCGAGACCGAACGCGCCGCCCGCACGCTCGCCGGCCGCCTGGGCCTGAGCGACGCGGCGATCCGCCGCGATCTCGAGACGGGCGAGGACGCCGGCTTCGCGAAAACCGCGCTCTACGAGCGCGTGTTCACCTATGCCGAACGCCTGGACAAGCGCACGCTGGCGCGCGCGGCGGTGCCGCGCATCGAGCTGCACAGTCCGAAGTTCACGCGCAAGCTCACCACCGAGTGGTTTGCGAAACGGGTCGACGAGCGCCACCGCCGCTGCCTGGCGCGTTTCGGGGCGCCGCGCGACGGTTGATGCGCGGCGCCGTGTCGGCGGGTATGGGCCGCTGCCGTCCAGCCATCCGCCCAGCCCGTTCTCGATCCGCGGCCGCGGGCGTAAGCTCGGTGTCGCCACGGTGCCATGGCGCGACGGCCGCGCCCGGATCAATCCACCAACACTGACAACAAGAACACGGAGACCCAGCGATGCCCACCCCGCATCAGGACCCCCAGCGCGAACGAACCGATCTGGTGCTGACGCTTGCGGCAGCCCGGCTCCAGCCGGCGCAACGGCCACTGGTCGAGGCCTTCGGGCGCGAGTACTTCCGCCGCCTGGACACCGAGGACCTGCTGGCGCGCACGCCCGAAGACCTGCTCGGTGCGTTGCTGTCGCACTGGCAGTTCGGCGCCCGGCGCAGCCCCGGCGAGACGCTGGTGCGGGTGCTGAGCCCGGCGGTGGCCGAGAACGGCTGGGCGTCGCGCCATTCGGTGATCGACATCGTCAACGACGACATGCCGTTCCTCGTCGACACCACGACGATGGAGATCAACCGCCAGGGCCTGACGCTGCACCTCATCGTGCACCCGATCTTCGCGGTCGAGCGCGACGCACAGGGCCAGCTGCTGTCGATCGCGCCGCGCAGCGAGACGCCCGACATCCCCGAAGGCGCGACACGAATCGTGGATGCACGTCGAAGTCGACCGCATGGTCGATCCGCAGCAGCGTGCCGCGCTGGCTGCGGGCCTCGAGCGTGTGCTCGGCGACGTCCGGGCCGCGGTCGAAGACTGGAAGCCGATGATGGCGCAGCTGCGCCAGGCCATTGCCGAGCTGGAGCGCGCGCCCGCCGCACTGCCGGCCGCGCAGGTGCAGGAGTACCTGGCCTTCGCGCAGTGGCTGGCCGAGGACCACATGACGATGCTGGGCTACCGCCGCCACGACCTGGTCAGCGACAACGGCGAGGACGCGCTGCGGCTGGTGCCGGGCAGCGGCCTGGGGCTGCTGCGCGAAACCGCGCAGGAGAAGCTGTCGGCCAGCTTCTCGGCGCTGCCGGCCAACGCCCGCGCGATGGCGCGCGCGCCGTTGCCGATGCTGCTGATCACCAAGGCGAACACGCGCTCCACGGTGCACCGGCCCGGCTACACCGATTACGTCGGCATCAAGCGCTACGACGCCGATGGCGCGGTGATCGGCGAGCACCGCTTCATCGGCCTGTTCACGTCCACCGCCTACAGCGCGCGCGTGTCGGAAACGCCCCTGCTGCGCGGCAAGGTCGAAGCCATCGCCGCCCGCGCCGGCCTGCCGCCGGGCGGGCACCTGGCCAAGGCGCTGCACCACATCCTGGAGACCTATCCGCGCGACGACCTGTTCCAGATTTCCGACGACGACCTGTACGACACCGCGCTGGGCATCCTGGCGCTCGGCGAGCGCCAGCGCCTGCGCCTGTTCGTCTGCCGCGACCCGTTCGACCGCTTCGTGTCGTGCCTGGTCTACGTGCCGCGCGAAGCCTACTCGACCGACCTGCGCATCAAGTTCCAGCGCATCCTGGTGTCGGCGTTCAACGGCAGCGGCGCCGAGTTCGACGTGCAGCTCGAGCGACGCCATCCTGGCGCGCATCCATTTCACCGTGCGCACCACGCCTGGCCAGTCGCCGGCGGTGGACCGCAAGGAGCTGGAGGCGCAAGCTCGCCGCCGCCGCGCGGCGCTGGGACGACGAGCTGCGCGATGCGCTGATCGAGTCCGAAGGCGAAGCCCGCGGGCTCGAGCTGTTCAAGCGCTGGAGCGCGGGCTTCCCGCTCGGCTACCGCGAGCGCGTCAGCGCCCGCGCTGCCGTGCCCGATGTGCTGAAGATCGCCAGCCTGTCGGCCGAAACGCCGCTGGCGCTGGCGCTGTACCGGCCGCTCGGCGCCGAACCCGGCGCACTGGGCTTCAAGGTCTACCGCCTGGGCGGCGCCGTGGTGCTGTCCGACAGCCTGCCGATGCTCGAGCACATGGGCGTGCGGGTGCTCGGCGAGCACAACCACCGCATCGGCAGTGCAGGCGCGGCGCCCGCGGCGGCCGACAACGCCATCTCGCTGCACGACTTCGAGCTGCAGGCCACGTTGTCCGACGAGATCGAACCCGAGGCGCTGGCGCGACTGTTCGAAGACACGTTCGCGCGCGTGTTCAGCGGCGGATGTCGAGAACGACGACTTCAACCGCCTGGTGCTGCGTGCCGGCCTGGCGGCCGACGAGATCGTGGTGCTGCGCGCCTATGCCAAGTACCTGCGGCAGATCGGCTTTGCGCTGTCGCAGGCGACCATCGAGGCCACGCTGGCGGCGCACCCGCGCATCGCGCGCATGCTGGTGGGGCTGTTCAAGCTGCGCTTCGACCCGAGCGCGCACGACGAAGCCGGCGCCACCGCGCAGGTCAACGCCGTGGAGAAGGCGCTCGAGAAGGTCAGCAACCTGCAGGAAGACCGCGTGCTGCGCCAGTTGCTGGCGCTGATCCAGGCCACGCTGCGCACCAACTTCTGGCGCACCGGCGTCGGCCATTCGGGCGCCCCCGGCCCGCGGCGCAGCTTCCTGAGCTTCAAGCTCGATTCGGCCAAGGTGCCGGGCCTGCCCGAGCCGCGGCCGCTGTACGAGATCTTGGTGTACTCGCCGCGCTTCGAGGGCATCCACCTGCGCGGCGGCAAGGTGGCGCGCGGCGGGCTGCGCTGGTCGGACCGGCCGGAGGACTTCCGCACCGAGGTGCTGGGCCTGGTGAAGGCGCAGATGGTGAAGAACACCGTCATCGTGCCGGTCGGCAGCAAGGGCGGCTTCGTGCTGAAGAAGGCGCCCCCGGCGACCGACCGCGAGGCCTTCCTGAAAGAAGGCATCGCCTGCTACCAGGACTACCTGCGCGCGCTGCTCGACCTGACCGACAACCTGGTCGGCGGCAAGCCGGTGCCGCCGCCGCAGGTGGTGCGCATCGACGGCGACGACCCCTACCTGGTGGTGGCCGCCGACAAGGGCACGGCCACCTTCTCCGACTACGCCAACGCCGTCAGCGCCGAGTACGGCCACTGGCTGGGCGACGCCTTCGCCTCCGGCGGCAGCGTGGGCTACGACCACAAGGCGATGGGCATCACCGCGCGCGGCGCCTGGGAAAGCGTCAAGCGCCACTTCCGCGAGCTCGGCGTCGACACGCAGACGCACGGCGTTCACCGTCGTCGGCATCGGCGACATGTCGGGCGACGTGTTCGGCAACGGCATGCTGCTGTCGCGCCACATCCGGCTGCTGGCGGCGTTCGACCACCGCCATATCTTCATCGACCCCGACCCCGACCCGGCGGCCTCGTTCGCCGAGCGCGAGCGCCTGTTCAAGCTGCCGCGCTCGTCGTGGGCCGACTACGACAGCCAGCTGATCTCGGCCGGCGGCGGCGTCTGGGCGCGCTCCGAGAAGTCGATCCCGATCTCGCCGCAGGCGCAGGCGGCGCTGGGCATCACGGCCGACAAGCTCACGCCGACCGAGCTGCTCAGTGCGATCCTGAAGGCGCCGGTCGACCTGCTCTACAACGGCGGCATCGGCACCTACGTCAAGGCCAGCACCGAGACCCACGCCGACGTGGGCGACCGCGCCAACGACGCGCTGCGCATCAACGGCAACGAGCTGCGCTGCAAGGTGGTGGCCGAAGGCGGCAACCTGGGCTGCACGCAGCGCGGGCGCATCGAGGCGGCGCTGGCGCGGCGTGCGCATCAACACCGACGCGATCGACAACTCGGCCGGCGTGGACACCTCGGACCACGAGGTCAACATCAAGATCCTGCTCGGCCTGGCGATCGGCGACGGCGAGATGACGCTGAAGCAGCGCAACGCGCTGCTGCCGAAGATGACCGACGACGTCGCCGCGCTGGTGCTGCGCGACAACTACTTCCAGACGCAGGCGCTGTCGATCGCCGGGCGCCAGGGCGTGGCGCTGATCGACCAGCAGGCGCGCTTCATCCGCTTCCTCGAGCGCGCCGGGCGGCTCAACCGCGCCATCGAGTTCCTGCCCACCGACGACGAGATGCAGCGAGCGCAAGGCGCGCGGCGTCGGCCTGACCAGCCCCGAGATGGCGGTGCTGCTGGCCTACAGCAAGATGTGGCTGTCCGACGAGCTGATGGCCTCCGACCTGCCCGAAGACCCGTGGATCGCCACGGCGCTGGAGCGCTACTTCCCGGCGCTGCTGCGCGAGAAGTTCGGCGCCTACATCCCGCGCCACCCGCTCAAGCGCGAGATCATCGCCACGTACGTGCTCAACAGCATGGTCAACCGCGTCGGGTCGACCTTCGTGCACCGGCTCAGCGAGGCCACCGGCGCCAAGCCGGCGCAGGTGGTGCGCGCCTACCTGGCCACGCGCGAGGTGTTCGGCTACGTGCCGCTGTGGCAGCAGATCGAGGCGCTGGACAACCAGGTCAGCGACGCGGTGCAGGCGCGAGATGCTCAACGAGCTGGGTCGGCTCGGCACGCAGCGCCACGACCTGGTTCCTGCGCTCGCGGCGCCTGGCCGAGCCGATGGAGCAGGTGGTCAAGCGCTTCGCGCCGGCGGTCGCTGCGCTGCGCGCGCGCCTCGCGAGCCGACGGCGCCGCCTCGCCGCGCGCCGCCGCGCTGGGCTGCAGGCCGGCGTGCCGGCGCCGATCGCGCAGGCCGTGATCGCGCGCCGAAGGCTTGTTCGCCGCACTGGACATCGCCGAGATCGCCGATGCCACGCAGCGCCCGCTCGATCGAAGTCAGCGACGTGCACACCGGCCTGGGCCAGCGCCTGGGCCTGGCGCGGCTGCGCCAGCAGATCGACACGCTTGCCGTCCGACAGCTACTGGCAGACGCTGGCCAAGGTGGCGCTGGGCGACGACCTGGCGGGCCTGCAACGCTCGATCGCGCACGACGTGCTCAGCCACGGCCACGGCAGCGCCGCGGCGATGCTGGCGGCGTGGGAACAGCGCAACCGCGACGCGCTGGAACGCGCCCAGCGGCTGCTCGCCGAGCTGGCCGATGCCAAGGGCGTGGATCTGGCGATGCTGTCGGTGGCGCTGCGCGAGCTGCGCAACCTGGCTTGAGGCGACTGGTCTTGTAGCGCGGCTAGCGACGCGCGCAGCGGCTCAGCGCCGACTGAAACGGCTGGACCACCGGCCAACCCGTATCCAGCTGCGCCGTGGGCTGCAACTCGCGCCACAGCGGATGCCCTTGTTCGCGCAGCCGCGGCAACTCGCGGCACAAAGCGCGGGCCATCGCCATCAGCCGATCTGCATCTGCATGGCCCTGGCCGGAGGCCACGAGGTAGGACATCACGGCCGGCGTCGTCGTCGGCGTGCCCCTCGCGGCGACCGCGTCGATCCGAACCAGCGGCGTGCCGAGTGTCCGCAACAACCTGCGGTCTGCCGGGTGGCGCGGGTCCAGCGTCAACAGCCGCAGGCGGCTCGCGACGGTCGGATCGAGCGAAGCCCACCAGGCAGAAGGCCGCGGTTCGACGAGCGCCATTGCGTCGATCGAACGAAAGGCCACCAGTTCGGCCAGCGCCTGATCGTTGTCGAGCTGCGCGGGCTCGGTCGGTTCCGCACCGAACAGCCGCCGGTAGATTTCGCGCACCGTGTGCGATCCATCGCCTCGGGCCGGGCCGATGCTCAAGCGACGGCCGCTCAGCTCGTGGATGTACTTCAGCGGCGAATCGGCGCCGACGACGAACAACACAGCTTCCGCGAACAGCGGGGTCAACACACGCAGCGGCGGCGACGCGCTGCCGCGGGCCGCGCGCAACGCGTCCAGCCGGGCGATGGCCAGGCGGCCAGGCGCCTGCAGCCAGGTGATGGGATCGGTGTTGTCGGCCTGGGACACGGTGCGCATGCCAGCGGCTTCGGTGGACAGTGCGTCGGCCAACTCCCGCGCGATGCGGCCGTGGGTGCCATCGGTGGTGACCGACAGCACTTCGTAGCCGCCGCCTTCGGCAGCGGCGGGCTCGACGGCGGGTGCCGCAGCCAGTTCGGCGGCGGGCTCGAGCGATGCGGGCGCCGTGGCCACCGGTGTCGGGGTAACTGGCGCAGCCGGGGCGATCGACGGCGTCGACGGCGACGGCCAGAACAACGCCGCAGCCGCAGCCGCACCGGCAAGCAGGGCTGCGCCCCAGAACAAGCCGGTGCGCGCCGGCCTTGCAGCGGCAGCAACAGGCGCGGGCAAACCGGCCGCCACTCGCGCGGCCCGCTCGGCCAGCGCCGCTTCGGCCGCATCGGCAATCCGCCGGATCGAAGCCGCTGCGGTCGCCGCCTCGGCGGCTTGGCGTGCCTGCGCCTCGCGCGCCGACGCTGCCTCGGCGGATCGCTGCGCCTGCGCCACACGCTCCGCTTCGGCGGCACGTTCGGCATCGGCATGGTCGGCCGCGGCGATGGCTGCACTCACGGCTTCTTCGGTCGTCACGGCCAGCGGATGAATCGGCGGGTCGCCTCGGCTCTCGACCGACGTGTCAGGCGCGGCTGCGACGTCGCGCTGCCCGGACTGCGCCTGGCGGAGCGAATGCGACGATGACGGCACGATGGTGCCGATCGCATCGTCAAAGGTCGCGTCGGAGACTTCAAGCTTCGTCGCACCGTCTCGTTTCCGGCTGTCGGTCAGCGACTCCAGCGTCTGACGGCCCGAGCGCACCTGCAGGCGGAAGGCCTGCACCCCCAGAACCGGCATGCAGGCGCAGAGCGCCTGAACCCGCGGCCAGGCGTGATCATCGACGGCGACGAGGAAGTGGGCGTCGAGGTCGGGCGCCTGCATCGCAGCGGTCCATGCCTGGACGAACCGCTGCAAGTCGGGTTTGTGTTGCGCGCCCTCCAGCAGCAACTCGAAATGATCGAACATGAACAGCAGGCGCGCACCGCCGTGCCGTTGACTGAGGGCCGACAAGTGCGCGGGCGACATCGCATCGGCGAGGCCCATGCGGTCTCGCGGGGCCGCCAGCCGTGCGTCGAGCGCCCGCACCAACCAGTCCAGCGGCGCCTCGTTCCACTGATCGACGACGTAAAGCTGTTCGCCCTGGCCCCGACCCTGAACGCGACTGCGCTGGTCGGGAAACGGCACCACGACCTGCGGCGCGCCGCTCGGCTGCCGGCGGCTGTCGTCGACGCGGCGACGCAGCAACGGCAGCACACCGGCGAACAGCAACGTCGTTTTGCCGACACCCGAGGCGCCGGACAGCACGGTGAGCCGCCCGGCGCGCAACGCGCGCGCCAGCACCTGCGCTTCGGCATCGAAGGCGCGCCAGTGCTCATCCGACGCCAACGACAGCATGCGCATCACCAATCGGGCACTCCGGTAGACATGACCAACCTCACCTCGACCTGCCCCCGCGGCCCGAAAGTCCAATGTTCAGTTTGCACCCGTCGCCGACGCTGTTCCGTGCGGTATCGAACATGGAATGCGCCACGGTTGAGCCGCCTCAACTGGACGTGGCCCGCTCGAGCTCGCGCGCCACGGCGCCGCGCGCGGCCGGGCAACTTGAAACGGCGCTGCCCTACCATGCGCGGCCAACGGGAGAATGCGATGGGTCGATCGAGCGTGTTCGCGCAGATGGTTGCGCTGGTGGGTGACGCGGCGGCGCGGTGGCGGCGCTTGCAGGGCAGCGTGCATCAGCAGGCGGTGGGCACCGCGCCGACGATTCCCGCCGGCCGGCCGCAGGGGCGCTTTCCCACCCTCAAGATGCCTACCGCCCGGGGCTGGGCGCCGGGGCAAGCGCCGGTGGCGGCACCCGGCCTCGAGGTCAATGCGTTCGCCACCGGACTCAAGCATCCACGCTGGATCCACGTGCTGCCCAATGGCGACGTCACCGTGGCCGAGGCGCTGTTCATGCCCAGGCCACCGCAGACGCTGTTCGACCACGCGATGGTCAGCACGATGAAACGCGCCGCCGCCGTGGGCGAGAGCCCCAACCGCATCACGCTGCTGCGCGACGCCAACGGCGACGGCGTGGCCGAGACGCGAGAGACCTTCCTGGAAGGGCTGCGCCAACCCTTCGGCATGGCGCTGGTGGGCGACAGCTTCTACGTCGGCAATACCGATGGCGTGGTGGCCTATTCCGTACACGCCGGGCGCCACGCGCATCACCGCGCCCGAGCGCAGGCTCAACGCGTTCAAGCCGGGTGGCCACTGGACGCGCAGCCTGCTGGCAAGCCCCGACGGGCGCAAGCTCTACGCGGGCGTCGGCTCACTGAGCAACATCGCCGACCAGGGCATGGAGGTCGAGCAAGGCCGCGCGTGCATCGTCGAGCTCGACCTTGCCAGCGGCAGCAGCCGCGTCTTTGCCGGCGGTCTGCGCAATCCGGTGGGCCTGGCCTGGGAGCCGCACACCGGCGTGCTGTGGACCGTGGTGAACGAGCGCGACGGCCTCGGCGACGAGACGCCACCAGACTACCTGACCTCGGTGCGCGAGGGCGGCTTCTACGGCTGGCCGTATTGCTACTGGGGCCAGACGGTGGACGACCGCGTGCCGCAAGACCCGGCCGCGGTGGCCCGGGCCATCGTGCCGGACTACGCACTCGGTGGACACACCGCATCGCTCGGCCTGTGTTGGCTGCCTGCGCACACGCTACCCGGGTTTCCCGAAGCAGGCATGGCCATCGGGCAGCACGGCTCGTGGAACCGCAGCACGCTCAGCGGCTACCGGGTGGTGTTCGTGCCGTTCGCCAACGGCCGCCCCAGCGGAGCGCCGCGCGACATCTTGTGGGGTTTTCTCGCGCCGGACGAACGCGAGTCGTACGGACGCCCGGTGGGCGTGGCGCTCGGCCGCGATGGCTCGCTGCTGGTGGCCGACGACGTCGGTGATGTGATCTGGCGCGTGTCGGGGGCGTAGCCGCACGATCGACAGCGCCCGCACGCAGACCACTTCGCCGCTGCGCCGGGCGCCCTGCGCGCTCTCACGGCCTTGCCGAGGCGCGCCGCCGCTCGGCATCGATCGCTGCGCGGATGGCATCGAAGAGCGCAACCCGCGCGGCGATCAATTCCCTGCGTGAAGTTGGCGTCCGGCGCGGCGCTGTTGATCGGCGATGACCAGGCCTCGCGCCGGGTCGATATGGATCTGTTGACCGTGAATGCCATAGGCGTTGAACATACCGTTGTCCCGCGTCCACCATTGGTAGCCATAGCCGAACCCGGGTTGGCCGATGTCGACCTGCTTACGGGTGGCGGCTTCGAGCCAGCCGTCGGCGACGACCGACTGGCCGTCGATGCGCGCGCCCTCCAGAATGAACTGGCCAAGCCGTGCATAGTCGCGCGTGGTGGCCTGGATGCAGCACCCGCCGTGCTCGTGCCCGGTGCGGTCGAGCATCCACGACGCATCGCTTTCCATGCCGTAGCGCGCCCAGATCTTTTCCGACGCATAGGTGGCCAGGTCCTTCTTGGCGGCACGTGCCACCAGCACCCCGATCAGGTTGGTCTCGCCGGTGCTGTAGTGCCAGCGCTGCACCGGGCGGTGCGTCGCGCCTGAGCTTTCGCATGTAGCTGACCGTGGCGTCCATGCCCGGGTCGATGGGCATCGAGTAGAAGAGCGCCACGTCGGCAGCGGGGTCCTTGTAGTCCTCGTTCCACTTGGCACCCGACGTCATCGTCAGCAATTGACGCACCGTCACGCCGTCGTAGGCGCTGTCGCGCAGCTCGGGTATGTAGCGCGTGACCGCGTCGTCGACGCTGGCGATGAAACCGTCCTGGATGGCAGCGCCCACCAGGGTGCTGGTCAATGACTTGGCCACCGAGAACGACACCCAGCGTCCCGCTGCACTGTGGCCGAGGGCGTAGTGCTCCAGGCGCAACCTGCCGCTGTGCAGCACCACGATGCCGGCCAGCTTGAAGTCGTCGACGTTGCGCTGCAGCTGCAACGCCCCTTCGCCGCCCGGCGCGAAAGCGGGCCAAGGTGTGCCCGCCGGAAGCGGATGCACCTGCTGGCCGCGCGCAATCGTTCGCGCCGCGAACGCCCGATCCCAATTGGCGAAACCGAACTCGCGCTCGGCCTGACTCCAGCTGGCCAGCAGGCGCTGACGCAAGGGCTGCAGGTCGACCTCGGCGGGTGACACACCCTGGGCCAACGTGGCCGCCGACAGGGCGGCGATCAGCGCGCCGCGCCACAGGCAGATGAGGACTGACATTGCGACAGCTCCTGGTGTGACGTCGCTGGCGTTCAGTCTAGACGGCCCGCGGTGCTTTGCAATCGAGGTCGCGCCGCAGCGCGTGCCATCGACCGGGGAAACAGGGCTGCATCTCCGAAGCATCGCTTCCGAGCCGATGCCGGGCGCGCCGTTGAGCGCGCTCCCACTTCAGATCAGTTCACGACCTTCACCAGTTGCCCGGCTTCGGTTCTGTGCCGCCGCCATAGGCGCTGTTCATCAGCTTGAGCTGCGGCCTCCGCGCGGGCCGGCAGCGGCGACGCGCGGGCCAGTTCGGCGAAACCGCCGCGCGGATAGGGCCGGTGTTCAGCTCCACGGCCGTGCCGCGACACGGTCTGCCGCGCCTCAACGCGCGGAACGACGACCTCGGCTTCCAGCATCCCCGCGGCCGGCGCGTTGCAGCGCCGCGGCGTCCTTGGCCGCGTACTGCAGCAGGTAGTTGCGCTTCGCCGGGCCGGTGACGAGCGTCAACCGCACGGCCTGGCTCTGACCCTGATCGTTGCGCCGCGTGCCGTCGAAATGTGTGGCCGCGCAGGCCGTTGAGCGTGCGCCGCTCGCGCGGCCCTCGGTGGGCTTGACGACATTGCGGATGATCTCCTCGTGCGTGCTGCCGGCCTTCGGCGGCACCAGGCGCACGATCAGGCCGGCGTCGCCGGCACCGTTGACCAGCACGATCGCGTCGGGCGCGTTCTGCACCTGCCAGCCCTGCGGCGCGGTGAGCGCGATGCCCAGGTCCTCGTGATAGAAATTGCGCCCGCGCGTCACGCCCTGCTCGCGGCTCTCGCCGAAGGTCATGCCGTCGATGGCCTGCAGGTAGCGCGCGCGGCCGTCGTCGGCGTAGCTTGCCCTGGTAGCTGTGCGGCCATGCTGCGGATGTCGGCCAGCCGCTTGTCGTTGCTGGGGTGCGACGACAGCCAGTTGGCGCCAGACGGCGCCGCGGGCCCTCGGCCTTGGCCGCGTCGGCCGCAAACGCTCCTGGCTCTTCAGCACCCGGATCACGTCGACCATGTTCTGCGGGTTGTAGCGGTTGCGCGCCAGGTACTCGGCGCCCAGCTCGTCGGCCTGCGTCTCCTGCTCGCGGCTGTACGTCGCGATGTAGCCCGCCGCCACCGCCTGCGAAATCTGGCTCGGCGCATCAGTGGCCCCGCTGACGCCGCTGCCCTCGAGCACCGCGCCCAGCACGGTGGCGGCAATCACACCGAGGCCGGCCGTTCTGCTGGCGCGTGGCGCGCTGCGCGCCGTGGCGCGCGGTGACGTGGCCGATCTCGTGGCCGATCACGCCGGCCAGCTCGGCCTCGCTGTCGAGGTAGGCCATGATGCCGCGCGTGACGTAGACATAGCCGCCGGGCAGCGCAAAGGCGTTCACCTCGGGGCTGTCGAGCACCGTGAAGGTCCACTTCAAGTTGGCGCGGTGCGACTGCTCGCGCCAGCTTCTGGCCGAGCTCGTCGACGTAGGCCTGCAGGCGCGGGTTGGCATAGCGCGCCGTACTCCTGCAGCACCTGCTGGTGCGCCTTGGCGCCCTCGGCGATCTCGGCTTGCTCGTCCATCACCGTGCGCTCGGTGCGCCCGGTGACGGGGTTGACCACCTGCGTGCCACAAGCCGTGAGCAGCCACAGGGCCATCAAGAACGGGCGAACGGGGCGCATGCGGGTCAGAGCCTCCTTGCAGCGGGGCCTGATCGCGGCCCGGTACGACAGCGTAATCGCTCCGCGGCGCAATACACCTGCTGGCTGCGGCGACAAGCGGTTGGGGGCTCGGGCCGATCCAGCCGACCCGCGTGAGTCAAGCAGGCCCTCAGCCGGTCAGCAGTTCCCCCAACACCTGAGCCGCGCTCTCGCACTGCGCGCGACTCACATCCAGGTGCGTCACGGCGCGCATCGTGCGCGCCCCCATCGCGTTGAGCAGCACGCCCCGCTCACGCGCCCGCGCGCTCAATGTCGGCGCGTCGACCGGCACCGCTGCCGGCAGGTGGAACACCACGATGTTGGTCTGCACGCTGGCCAGGTCCAGCTGCACCGGCGCGCCGGCCTTGGTCAGGCGCTTCGGCGAACGCGCGCGCGTTGGCATGGTCCTCGGGCAGGCGCTGCAGGTGATGGTCCAGCGCGTGCAGCGCGGCGGCGGCTGAAGATGCCGTTCTGCCGCATCGCGCCGCCCAAACGCTGGCGGTGCCGGCGGGCCGAGTCGATCAGCGCCTTGCTGCCGGCCAGCAGCGAGCCGCCCGGCGCGCCCAGCCCCTTGCTGAAGGCCACCGACGTCAGGTCGAACGGCGCGGCCAGCTCGTGCAGCGCCACGCCGCTGGCGGCGCTGGCGTTCCACAGCCGCGCGCCGTCGAGGAACGTGGCCAGGCCCAGCTCGCGCGCCGCGGCGCAGACGCTCAGCACCTGAGCCTGCGGCACCACGATGCCGCCGGCGCGGTTGTGCGTGTTCTCGATCTCCACCAGCGTGGTGGTCGGAAAGATCGCGAAGTTGCGCGGCTTGGCGGCGGCGCGCAGCTCGTCGCGCGGTGAACAGACCCGCCTGTCCGATCTCGTGCATCTGCACGCCGGCGTTGGCCGCCGCGCCGCCCACCTCGTGCCACGCGGCGTGCGACTCGCGGCAGGCCACCACCTCGTCGCCCGGCCGCGTGAGCGTGCGCAGCGCCACCTGGTTGGCCATCGTGCCGGTGGGCAGCCACAGCGCGGCCTCCTTGCCCAGCAGCTCGGCCATGCGGGCCTGCAGGCGGTTGGTGGTCGGGTCTTCGCCGTACTGGTCGTCGCCCACCGGGGCCGCGGCCATCGCGGCGCGCATCGCATCGGTGGGGCGGGTGACGGTGTCGGAGCGCAGGTCGATGGCGGTGGTCATGGTCGGTCGGGTGGTGGGCTCCGGGTTCCGGAGTTTGCACTCGGCGCGGCGTCGCGACCATCAGGGCGCGACCGCGGCCTCGGCCAGCCCCGCCAGCGCCTTGCGCAGGTTGTCCACCACCGGGCAGCTCGCCACGCCGTGGCGCTGCGCCAGCCAGGCCGGGTCGTTGTAGCCGAGCCAGACCTGCTGCGCGTCGTCCTGCCACACCAGCGCCTTGAGCGGCAGGTCGATGCCGGCGGACTGCGCGCACTCCATCAGCGGCGTGCCGCCCTGCGGGTTGCCGAAGATCAGCAGCTCGGTCGGCCGCAGCGTCTTGCCCACCTTGGCGGCAGCGGCGGCGTGGTCGATGCGAGCAAACACGTTGAGCCCGCGCTGCTTCACCGTGGCCTCGAGCCGGTTCATCGTGTCGGCAGCGCTGTGCGGGCTTTTCACGGCCACCAGGCCGTCGGCGGCCTGCGCGAACAGCGCATGGCCGATCAGCGCCGTCGACGCGGCGAGTCTCAACAGGTTCATGGCGGTCTCCTGGCGGCTGGGTCGGGTACGGAGCCGGTTTCTAACACGATGGTCACGTTGCCATGACATTGATCACCCCGCCCGCACGCGGATCACCTCGTCGAGCCGCGTGGTGTAACGCGGCGAGCGCTGCTCCTGACGGGCCGCGTGTGCGGGGCGGTGCGACGGGCGCGCGCCGCTGGCCACGGCCACGGCGCCCTGTCCGAAACGCGTGTTCAGCGCGTCCATCGCCTGCATCAGCCGCGTGCGGTCGCGCTGCTCGGCCGGCTGCAGTGTGAGCTCGCCAAACAGATCGGGCTGGTCGGCCGCCTGCGCGTGGGCTTGCGGCTGCAGGTCGACCAGCACCACGCCGGCCTTCACGTAGCGGTAGCCGGGGCGGAACATCGCTTCGAGCGTGCGCGTGGCGGCGGCCGCGAGTCGCCGCGTGTCGGCGGTGGGGGGCCGCAGCGGCAGCGTGGCACTCGGGCTGTGCTGGCGGTCCTGCGCGCGAAACGGGCTGGTCGACAGGAACACCTGTACCGCACCGGCCACGCTGCGCTGGGCCCGCAGCTTCTGCGCCACGCGCGCGGCAAACCCGCTCACCGACTCGGTCAGGCTCGCCAGGCTCATCACCGGCTCGCCGAAGCTGCGCGAGCACATGATCTGCTGGTTGGCCTCGGGCACATCGTCGACCGCCTGGCAGGGCTGGCCCTGCAGCTCGCGCACCGTGCGCTCGAGCACCACGTTGAACTGCTGGCGCAGCGCCGCCGGGTCGGCGCGAATCACGTCGAGCACGGTGCGGATGCCGCCCTCGCGCAGGCGCGCGCTCGTCTTGCGGCCGATGCCCCACACCTCGCCGACGTCGGTGGCCTGCATCACCGCCTCGAGCTGCGCCGGCGCCAGCTCGGCGAAGTTGCACACCTGCGCCAGCTGCGGGGGATAGCTGCCCGGCTTGCGCTCGGCCATCTTGGCCACGTGATTGGCGAGTTTGGCCAGCGTCTTGGTGATCGCGAAACCCACGCTGGTGGGTAGGCCCGTCCACTGCAGCACGTGCGCGCGCAGTTCGCGGCCGCGCGGCGTGAGCGGGCCGCGCACGCCGGCGAAGTCGAGAAAGCACTCGTCGATGCTGTAGACCTCCTGCCGCGGCGCGTAGGCGGCGGCCAGCGTCATCATGCGGTTGGACATGTCGCCATAGAGCTCGAAGTTGGCCGACAGCGCCACCAACCCCGCCTTGCGCTGCAGATGGCGCACCTGGAACCACGGCTGCGCCATCTGCACGCCGAGCTCCTTGGCCTCGTTGCTGCGCGCCACGCACACGCCGTCGTTGTGCGACAGCACCACCACCGGCCGGCCGATCAGCGCCGGGCGGAACACGCGCTCGCAGCTCACGTACATGTTGTTCACGTCCACCAGCGCCAGCACGGCACGTGCCCCTCTTCGTCAGACCACGCGTCAAACCGGCAGCGACTTGATGGCGTGCGTGACCACGCCCCACACCTGCAGCCCGGCATCGGCCGCCACCACGATGTCGGGCACCGACGCGGCGGCCGCGCACAGCCGCACCGCTTGCGCCGGCTGCACCACCAGCCGGCGGCAGACGAAGCCGTCGTCGACGATGGCAATCACCACGTGGTCGTGCGCAGGCTGGATCGCGCGGTCGACGAGCACCAGGTCGCCGTCGTCGATGCCGGCCTCGCGCATCGAGGCGCCGGCCACGCGCATCAGAAACGTGGCCTGCGCATGGCGGATCAACACGTCGTTGAGGTCGAGCCGGCCGATGCCGCTGTCGTCGGCCGGCGAGCCGAAACTGAACGCCACGCTGGAGCGCGGCTTGCGTGGAGCGCCCGCCGGGATAGGCCGTAAAACCTGGGCAGGGCCGTCATGACTGGACATGCATCCAGTATAGTCAGCGCCATGTGATGGCTCAAGGTCGAGAACGCCGAGGAGTCTGGTGCGCGATCTTCGCGCGCAGCTCGCGCTCTGCCGTGCGCATGTCGTACTCCGCCTGCAGGTTCAGCCGGAAGCGCAGCTCCATCGCAAGGAACAGCCCCAGGCGCAGCGCCGTGTCGGCGGTGATGGGCTGCCGCCCGTTCACCAACTCGCTGATGCGGACGCCAGCCGAAGCACACACGCCGTTGATCATTGATGCGAATGCTGTTGCCCTTTGCGATCACCCTTCAGCGCCTCTTCACCGGTGGTGCCAAGCCGGATCTTGTCGGGGCCATTGCCGGCGGCAGCAACGCGGCGATCGCTTCGGTTTCTCTCGACACCCTGCCATCACCCGGCCTGCGCCGCTCGCGAGCGCTCCGCGTGCGGGTTGATCTGCGTTCCCGCGCCGGTGCTCAGCGGGTAACGTCGCCGCAGATGCCACGCCAGAACCACTGCCATGGCTGTGCTGCCCGAGCATGAGAGCCTTGACCTAACCACGCTGCTGAGTGCCTCGGCTCCCTTTGGTGCGCTCGACGAGGTCACGCGCACGCGTCTGGCGGCAGCCATGCGCCCGGAGGTCGTGGCGCCGGGAAAGGTGCTGCTGCGTCAAGGCGAAGTCGGCGACGCGCTCTTCGTGGTCGGCCGCGGGCAGCTCGAGGTTCGCCTGCGGCGCGACGATGGCAGCGACGCGGTGATCGACACCGTGGGCCGCGGCGAGGTCGTCGGCGAGATGCAGCTCGTGGTCGGCGGCGCCGCGTCGGCCACCGTGTCGGCCGCGAGCGAGGCGCTGGTCTTCCGGTTGCGGCGCGAGGACTTCGACGAGCTCTGCGGCGCCTCACCGGCGCTGCTGGACACGCTGACGCGCATCGCCGCACGGCGCTTGCAGCGGCGCCAGCTGCTGGCCGTGCTGCCCACCCTGTTCGGCGCACTAAATGCCGCCGACTTGGCCGCGCTGGAACGCCGGCTCACCTGGCGCACGCTGCGCCGAGGCGAGGTGCTGTTTCGCAAGGGCGATCGCGGCGATGCCTGGTATGTGGTGACCAGTGGCCGCCTGGGGGTGGTGGAGCCCGCGCACAACGGCCAGCCCGAACGGCTGCTCTCCGAGGTGGGGCGTGGCGAAGGCATCGGCGAGATGGCCCTGCTGACCGGCCAGCCGCGCTCGGCCACCGTGTACGCGCTGCGCGACGCCGAACTGGCCTGCTTTGCGGTGGAGCTGGTGGCCGAGCTGGTGGCCACCCGGCCGCAGGTGACGGTGGCCATGCTGCGTGGGCTGGCCCTTCGCATCACCCAGCAGAGCAGCAGCGCGCCCCGCGCCGAGGCGGCCGGACTCACGCTCACGCTGGTGCCCGCCACACCGGGGCTGGACATCACCAGCCTGGCACACCGCGTCACGGCGGCGCTGGGCCGGTTTGGCTCGGCCCGCCAGCTGGGCAGCGCGCAGTTGCACGAGGTGGGCGTGGGCCACGACGCCGCACGGCGCCCCGACCCGCACCCCGCCTGGACGCGCGTGAGCGCCTGGCTCGAGGAGCAGAGCGCGGCGCACCGCTTTCTCGTGCTGGTGGCCGATGCCACAACCAACGGTTGGAGCGCGCGGGCGGTGGGGCATGCCGACCAGGTGATCATCGTGGCCGACGCGACGGGCGACCCCCAGCCCGGCCCGCTGGAGCAGAGCCTTCTGCCCGCCACCACCGAGCAGCGCGACGTGCGGCGCCTGCTGGTGCTGCTGCACCGCGACGGCAGCCAGCCGCCGCGTGGCACCGCGCGCTGGCTCAACGCGCGCCAGGTCGAGGCGCACCTGCACCTGCGCCTGGACCGCGACGACGACATCCAGCGGCTGGCGCGCCGGCTGGCCGACCGAGGCGTGGCGTTGGCGCTCTCGGGCGGCGGTGCGCGTGCCTGTGCCCACATGGGCGTGGTGCGGGCGCTGCGCGAGCACGGCATCCCGATCGACCTGGTCACCGGAACCAGCGCCGGCGCCCTGGTGGGCTTCCTGGCCGCGGCGGGGGTGAGCGACGAGGACATGCGCCTTGCCGCGGCGCGCTTCTACCGCGCGCGGCCTTTCAAGGGCTACACGCTGCCGCTGTTTTCGCTGCTCAGCGGCGACCGCCTGAGCCGCGCGCTGCAGGAGCACTGCGGCGACACCCAGCTCGAGGATCTGTGGCTTCCGCTGGTGGTGGTGTCGAGCAACCTCACGCACCGAGCGGTGCAGCTGCACACCCGCGGGCCGGCCTGGCAAGCGCTGCGTGCCAGCAGCTCGCTGCCGGGCCTGGTGGAGCCGCAACTGAGCGATGGGCAGCTGCTGGTGGATGGCGGCCTGATCGACAACCTGCCCGTCGGCGTGGCACGCGAGCGGCTCGCCGGCCGCGTGATCGCCGTGGACGTGACCTCGGACCTCGACCTCACCACCACGGCCAGCGCGTATCCCTCACCGTGGGTCGAACTGGCCACGCGCCTCGTCGGGCGGCGCGGGCGCGCGCGCGTGGCACCGCCCGGCATGCTCGAGGTGATGATGCACAGCCTGCTGCTGGCCAGCCTGGCGCACACCCGGCGCATGCGGCTCGAGGCCGACCTGTGCCTGCGGCCCGAACTGGCCGAATTCGGCTTGCTGGCGCTCGAACGGCACAGCCAGATCATCGACGCGGGGTACCAGTACGCGCGCGAGCATCTGAACGCATTTGCCGCGACGCCTTGAGCGTTCGGCTCGCCAGACCAGCCCGGCGTGCTCCGGCGTCCTATGCCGACATGAGGTTCACGGCACCCCCCGCTGCACCGCGGCAAACCCGGCGCGGGCGATGTGCTCGCCGATCAACTCCACGACCGCGGCCTGGTCGACGATCCAGCCGCGAGTGGCCGCCACATCTGATAACGCCCACGCCCACGTGGTGCCGACGAGGCAGTACAGTGAGATCGAGGCGTGCGGCCATGCGGCCGCGCAGCCGACGAGAATCCTTCAGCGAAGATTCGGAAGAAAGGCCCTCATGAAATTCCGCCTGATCACGGTGCTGGCCGCCGCCCTGTGCGCCACGACGCTGAGCGCCATCGCCGCCGACGAGCCCTCCACCTGGGACAAGGTCAAGGGCTTCACGCACCAGCAGAAGGAGCAGGCCGTGGCCGAGGCCAAGAAGCTGATCGCCGCGACCGACAAGCAGATCGACAGCCTGGCGGCTCAGACCAAGCAGAGCGGCGCCGACGCCAAGGCCGCGCATCAGCAGAACATGAAAGAGCTGCAGGCGAAGAAGAAGCTCGCGCAGGCCGAGCTCCACAAGCTGGAGAAGGCGAGCAGCAACGCCTGGGACGCCACCAAGGAAGGCTTCTCCAACGCCTACCAGGATCTCAAGTCGGCCTACAACAAGGCCGTCGACACCAGCAAGTAATCGATACCAGTGGGCGTGACGCCCCCCGCCCCGCGCCATGCCGGCATCGAGCAGCGCCGCCAGCGCCGGCACCATCACCAGCGTCTGCCCGCGGCGCGCGCAACTGCTGGGCGAGCGCGGCCGGCGCGACGAGGCTCACGCCGATCTCGAGCGGTCGAGCCCGCCCTCTCCACGCTAGTGCAAGGGCGACTTGCTGAAGCGGCCGTGCCGCGCAGTGCTCATCAACGCTGCGAACTGCTCGGCCGGCATCTTCAGCAGGCAGCGGTGGTCGCCGCCCTCGAGGTAGATCACGTCACGTCGCTCCAGCTCTTCGTCGACCACCGTCTCGATGCCCCACGCCATGCCCACCGGTGGCACCGCGCCCCGGTCGCAATCGCCGAACACCGTTGCGATGCGGTTCTCGTCGGCCAGATGCAGCTCGCGCCGGCGCAGCAGGCTGGCCAGGCGGCCGACCATGACGTAGCAGTCGGCCGGGATCACGGCCATCACGATGCCGCCGTCGTCTTCGAGGATCACCGATTTCGCCACCAGCCGCGGCGGTACGTGAGCCACGCGAGCGGTCTGCGCGCTACTGCGGCTCAAGCGATGCTCGCTCACTTCGTAGTGCACGCCACGCTGAGCGAAGTATTGGGACAGACGCATTGAAATCATGGCGACGCTGCCCGCGCTAGCCCGACCACGCGAACGGCGCGAAGTGCCCGTTGCGCGTGCCGGTGGAATCGTCCCAACGGATGCCGAACACGTTGAAGCGGCTGCGCGTGGCCTTGGCCAGCGAAAGGCGGCTGTTCACCGGGTGCGCCGTGTTGTCGATGCCGATGGCCTGGCCGGGCGCTGTGGCGCTGGCCAGGCCCTCGCAAGCCTGATCGACCAACTCGCCCGCCCGCACCACGCGATCGAGGCCATTCTGGTCGAACTGGATCGGCCGCCGCTCGATGCCCGCGATGCGGCCCACCAGCGGAGCCAGCGCTGCCATCGGCCCACCCGCACCGCCGGTGGCGATGGCCTTGATCGCCTCCACCTGCGCGTCGGTAGCGCGCTCGTCGACGATGAGGCCCACCGTCATGTTGCCGTTGCCCATCGCGCCGGGCGAGTGCAGCATGACGATGAATGACAGACCGTCGAGCGACACGCCGTCCTTGGCGCCCTTGTCGATGCGCAGCGTCACCGCCGCCTTGCAGTCGCCTTCGGTCGGCTGCGCGGACATGTTGGACCAGATGCACGGACACAACAGCGTGCAGTTGCACGTCTCCATGTACTCGCCTTTGATTTGCCACCCGGCCATGGTCAACCTCCTTCGCGGCGTTGCGGACCCGCCTGTGCGACGAGCGCTCGGCGCGGGCTCGTCGCTCCTATGATCCTGGCGCTCGAAAGCCTATGCCGATCGCGGGGCGTTTGCAAGCCAAGACCGCGGCGCCAACGCGCTCGCGAGCCGCGCTGAACTGCCAAGCCGGTCACTCGGGAACGGCGAAGGAAGAACGGAGTCTCGACGGTGCCGCCTCAGTCACCCCCTCCAGCCGACGGCCAGGCGCTCGGCGCCTGGGCGCTCATCGCGCGGCAACCCAAGCTCGCGTGGTGGCTGCTGGCGATCAGCGCGGTGGGCTGGGCCTTGCTGGCGTGGATCGCGTTCGACATGAGCCACCCGGTGGCGCGGCTGACGATGCCGGCCTCGGCCCACTGGAGCGCGGCCAATCTGCTGGCCATCTGGTGCATGTGGGCGGTGATGATGGCCGCGATGATGCTGCCATCGGCGCTGCCGATGACGCTGGCCTTCGTCGAGCTGTCTGTGCGCACCGGCGAGCAGGCACGCGCGCGCAGCTTCGTGGGCGCCTACCTGCTGACGTGGTGTGCGTTCAGCGTCGCCGCCACCGCGCTGCAATGGCTGCTGCAAGCCGCAGGCTGGCTGGATCCGATGATCGTCAGCACCTCGACGCCGCTCACCGCTGCACTGCTGGTGCTCGGCGGCGTGTACCAGTTTTCGCCGTTGAAGCGGCTGTGCCTCGCTCACTGCCGCACGCCGATGGGATTTCTGCTCGGCGAATGGCGCCCCGGCGTGCAGGGCGGCTTCGTGATGGGACTACGGCACGGCCTGTTCTGCCTGGGCTGCTGTTGGGCGCTGATGGCGCTGCTGTTCGTGGGCGGAGCGATGAACCTGGCCTGGATCGCCGCACTGTCGATCGCCGTGGCGATCGAGAAGTTGCTGCCGCACGGCGAACGGCTGGCCGCCTTGCTTGGGCTGGTGCTGATCGGCGCGGGTGTGGTGCGGCTGATGGGGCTGGTGGGCTGACAGATCACCTATCGTCCATCGGCGCCGAGCGCAAGAAGATCGCGGAGACACCATGACCGACATGAAGCCCCTCAGCATCCTGGCTGCTGGCCGCCACTGTCGCCCGACCCGCCCTTGCGGCAAAGCCCTGACGCGACACAATCACCGGCGCTGCTGCAAGAGACCTGACCCGCGCCTTCGGCGCCAGCCCATGGATACCTTCACGCCATTCGGACACGCACCGCCAAAACCGAGGTCCATCGCCGTCTTCATCGACGGCACGGGCAACTCGGCGTACGACGAGAGCGCCGAGCACAGCAACGTCGTCAAGCTCTTCAACGCGTGCGCCCTGCCCGCCCCCGACAAGCACTACTTCTCCGGCGTGGGTGCACTCGGCCCGCCGCCCGACCGCGACACGAGCTTTGCGGTGGCGAAGAAGCGCATCAAGGCCAGGTTGCAGTTCGCCGACTCGTTGGTGGGCGGAATTGGCGGGCTCGGCCTGGCACGCCGGATCAAGCAGGCCTACGCGTTTGTCTGCGGCCGCTATCACCCCGGCGACTCGATCTATCTGTTTGGCTTCAGCCGCGGCGCGTACGCCGCGCGCTCGCTGGCCGGCTTTGTCAACGTGGTGGGCCTGCTGCTGCACGACAAGCTCGACTTCGTGGAGACCGCCTTCACGCTCTACCAGATGGGCCTTGCCGGGAAGCGCAGCGACTTTCGCAGCTACCTGCTCGAGGTCACGGGCAAGCGCGTGTCGGACAGCAGCGAGCGCGGCGAAGACAGCTTGCCGATCTACTTCATCGGCGTATGGGACACCGTATGCAGCCTCGGTCTGCCGCGCGCAGCGGCCGCGCTCACGAACCCGTTCACCGACTACCACATGGTGGCGCTGCCGCCGAACGTGACCTACGCGCGCCACGCGCTCGCGCTGCACGAGCCGCGCCGCGAATTCCCGCCCGTGTTGTGGGCGGGCACGGCCCATGGCGGGCAGGACCTGATCCAGTGCTTCTTTCCCGGTGCGCATGCCGACGTGGGCGGCGGCTATCTCGACACCTCGCGATCCGACGTGGCGCTCAGCTGGATGGCCCGGCAAGCCGAACAGTGCGGCCTGCCGCTGCGCCACGCCTTCGCGCCACTGGCGCCCAGCACCACGCACATCGACTGTGAACTCAAGGGCCTGTGGCGCCTGGCCGGCGGCGTGGATCGGGACCCTCTCTTCACCGCCTGCAAGCACCCGTTCCGGGCCCACGTATCGGCCCGGACGGGTGTGAACTGGAGCCGCCAGCTCGCTGCGAGCGTGCAAGCACGCCTGCAGCGGGCGGACAACTGGCGTGAGCAACAGGTGGCGAACGGCGCCTGGCCGTTCGAGCCCTGAGGGAGAAGCGGAGCCAGGGCCGCGAACACGCGCCTGTAGCACCGGGCCCGAGACCGATCAGATCTTGCGCAGGTAAGCCAGCAGCGCCGGTACCTCCGCATCGGTGAACGGGCGATCGATCACCGGGGGCGTGACGCCGGGCTGCGTGGTCAGCAGCGGGGCCGCCGTGTTGATGGTCTGCACCCGCTTGAAGAATTGTTTGTAGTGCTCGAGCACGTCTTCCAGCGTCGCCGCGGTGTTGTTCGAGAAGTACGGTGCGGCGCGGCTGATGCCGCGAAGGCTCGGCACGTCCATGTGCTGGATGTCGCCGGGTGGGCCTGCGACCGGGTAGCCAGTGAGCAGCAGGCGGCCCGGGTCCGACGTCGTGACCCGCGTGACGCACGGTGGCTGCGGCGCAGCGCCGCCGCAGGCGCTGCCGCTCGGCGGCACGCCGCTGTTGGTGATCTCGTAGGTGCGCACGTTCTTCATCTGGCTCGGGCTGCAAGGCGTGAACACGAAGCGCGGCGGGCTCACGGTGTCGACCGGCCTCGGGCAGGCTGTGGCGATGTCGTGGTAACGCGCAAGCGCGGTCGGTGTGCCCGGTGTGCCCTGCTGGATCGGCGTGCTGCCACTCGGGTGCGCCGCGTTGCCGTGGCACTGCGCGCACGCCCGGTCGAACACCGCCTTGCCGGCCTGCTCCAGTGCGTTCAGTGCGGGGTCGGGGTCCGGCAGCGGCCTCGTGCCCGCGGCCATGGCGTCGGCCAGCGCCTTGACGCTGGCTGAAGAGAACTGCGTGCTCTGGAACTCCGCCAGATCGTCGAGAAAACCCGCCGGCGGATCGACGGCCACCTTGGCATGGTTGCGCAGTGCGCCGAGCGCCTGGTTCTGCAGCGTGTCGATGCGGCCGTCGAGCTGGTAGCCGCCGTTCGTGTTGGGCCCGCGCGGCCACGCCGGCGCAACGCCGTCGGGGCCGGTGATCCGCGTGTCGAGGATCGACGGCACCGACCGCCACACGTCGGCCACCGTCTCGCTGGTGGGTTGGGCCGAGGCCGGGCACGGCACCGTCGAGCCGCAATCGAGCAGCTTCACGTTCGCAGGCAGCGGGATCGTCACGCGCACCAGGCCGTTCACGGTCAGGTTGGTGAAGTCGTGCGCCGCCGCGCCGGTGACGCGAAAGTCGTCGGCGTCGATGGCGCGGAACAGCGGATCGTCGACGCCCGTGGCGGCCATCTGGTCGAACCGCGCCTTCGCGGCGGCCGGGGTCAGCTGGAAGTTCTCGCTGTCCATGTGGCAGTCGGAACATGCGCGGCCGTTGCCGCCCAGGCCCGCCAACGTGCGGTCGTGAAAGTTCGCCTGGCCGCGGCAGACCGGGCTGTCGGCCGGCGAACAGGCAGCGGCCGGCGCCGTGGCGCTGTCGCCGCTGCCGCCGCATGCGCCGATGGCCAGCAGGGCCAGCACGGCGATCGCCGCCGCCCAGCCGACGAAGGGGGTTGGTTTCCAGTGGATCATGGCTTCTCCTGAAGGTGCGATGCGCCGGCCGCACGATGCGGACCGGCACTGCACAATGGGCGCCGCCCCAGCCAGCCGTCCTTAGCCGCCCTTGAAAGATTGCTGAAAAAAGCCTGAATGAACCGCGCCATGGCCGCGTCCGACCGCTATGCCTTCGGCAGCTTCGTGCTGGAGCGCTCGCAGCAGCGCGTGCTGCGCAGCGACGGCACCGAGCTGAACCTGACGCCGCGGCTGTTCAGCGCGTTGTTGCTGTTCGTCGAGAACCCCGGCGTGCTGCTCGACAAGGAAAGGTTGATGCAGTCCCTGTGGCCGGGGCTGGTGGTCGAGGAGAACAACCTCAGCCAGACCATCTCGGGTCTGCGCCGTGCGCTGGGCGACGGGCCACAGGGCAGCCAGTACATCCAGACGGTGGCGCGCCGCGGCTTCCGCTTCATCGCCGAAGTCACCGCGCTGCCCGACGCCGCCTCGGCGGTGCCTGCATCACCGCCGCCCGCCGCAGCCGGGCCGGAGCAGCCGGCTGCCGTAGAGGCGCCGCAGCACGTCGATCGGCGGCGTCGGGTGTTCGTGGCAGCGGGCTCGGGCGCCGCCGCGGTGCTCGCAGGCGGGGGCTTGTGGGCCTGGCGCTATACCGTGACGACAGCAAGTGCCGGCGCCCCGGCATCGGACGCCACGGTCGCCGTGCTGCCTTTCAAGCCGCTGGCGGCCGAGAGCCGCGACGAGCTGCTCGAAATGGGCATGGCCGACAGCCTGATCACGCGGCTGTCGATGGTGCCCGGCCTAGTGGTGCGCTCGGTCGGCTCGGTGCGCCGCTATGCCGGTGCCGAGCAGGACCCGATGCGCGCGGCGCAAGACCTCAACGTGGCCTGGATCGTCGACGGGTCGCTGCAGCGGCGCGGCGACCAGTTGCGCGTCAGCGCGCGCCTGCTGCGCACCGCCGACGGCAGCGCGGCCTGGAGCGGCAGCTTCGACGAAAAGTTCAACAGCGTCTTCGACGTGCAGGACCTGATCTTGACGCGCGTGATGCAGGCGCTGGCGCCCCGGCTGGCGGCCAACCCCGGCGCGGCCGCTGCAGGCATGCGGCTCACCGACCTGGGCGGTACTCGCAACACCGACGCGTATCAGCTCTACCTGTCGGCCGCCCGGCAACTGCAGACCCAGCGCGCCAACGGCATCCGCAAGGGCATCGAACTGCTCAACCAGGCGCTCACCTACGACCCCGGCTACGCGATGGCGCACGTGGGCCTGGCGCAGGCCTACCGCGAGACGCTGCTGGCCGCCGACGCCGTGCCGGCACAGGCGGCCGCGCCGGTCAAAGGCGCGGTGCAGCGCGCGCTGGCGCTGGCCCCCAACCTGGCGGAAGCACTCACCGAGCAGGGCTTCAGCCTCTACTACTTCGAGTTCGACTGGCCCGGTGCCGAGCGCGAGTTCCGCCGAGCGCTGGCGATCAACCCCAACGTGGCGATGGCGCACTTCGGCCTCGCGCAGTTGCTGCTCACGCAGGACCGGCCCGACGAAGGGCTCACCCACATGCGCCTGGCGCGCGAGCTCGACCCCATGTCGCCATTGCTCAACACGCTCGAAGCGAGCTACCTGCTGGCCCGCGGCAAACGTGACGAGGCCCGTGCGAGGCTGAGTCGCGTGTTCGACATCGCGCCGGACTTCTATCTCGCGCACCGAGCCGAGGGCCTGCTGCTGCTGGCCGACGGGCAGCCGGACCAGGCGATCGCGTCACTGCAGCGCGCTGTCGCGCTGTCCGAGGGCAACACGCGAGTGAACGCCCTGCTGGCCATGCACCTGGCCCGCCAGGGCCGGCGCGCCGAGGCGCGCGCGATCCTGAATCAGCTGCTCGATATCGCCAAGACGCGCCACGTGCCACCGGTGTCGCTGGCGGTCGTGCACGCGGCACTCGGCGAAACGGCGCAGGCGCTGGACGCGCTGGAACGCGCCTACGACATCCGCGACGTGCAGCTGGTGTTTCTGAAGGACGACCCGCGCTGGTCCAGTCTGCGCAGCGAGCCGCGCTTCGTGGCGCTGATGCGCAAGCTCAAGCTCGATCGCTACGGGCCGGGTTTGTCGCCCACCTCGTGAGGTGTGGCGGCGCCCTCAGTAGCAGGTCGGGATCCTCGGACTCGAGCACGGCATTCATGTACTCGGCGACGGCTTCATCGTCGGTGAGGTACTTGGCTGCGTCAAAGGGCACCAGCTTCGTCTTCACATTCGCCTTGCTCATGGATCAAACTCCAACTGCGCGAGGATCTGCCGTGCTCGCTTGATGTCCCTGGCTTGAGACGACTTGTCGCCACCGGCGAGCATGACGATGAGGACGCTGGCTTGGTGAGTGAAATACAGTCGATAGCCCGGGCCGACATTCACCCGCATTTTCAGAGACTTCGCCACCGAGCGACTTCCAGTCGCCCAGATTGCCGGCCTCGGCCTGCCCACTGACGATCGAGCCTACTCGATCACCTCATCAGCTCGCACCAGCAGCGACTTTGGCAGCGCCAAACGCAGTGCCTTGGCTGTCTTGAGATTGATGACCAGCTCGAACTTGGTGGGCTGTTCAACCGGCAGATCGGCCGGCTTGGCGCCCTTCAGGATCCGGTCCACGAACGAAGCGCCGCGCCGGTACATGTCGCGCAGGTTCACGCCATAGGCCAGCAGCCCGCCAGCCTTCACCATCTCGCTCGTGCTGTAGATGGCCGGGATCCGGTTGCGCGCAGCGAGCTCGACGACCTGCGCTGCCTGCGACAGGAACATGGCATCCTGAAACACCACCAGCGCGTGCACGCCGGCCGACCTGAGTGCCGCGAAAGCATTGGCGATGTCGGCGGGCTCTGACGCGCCTACCGGATGAAGCGTCAGCTTGAGCGCTCGGGCCGGCGACTCGATGTACTTGAGTCCCGTTTCGTGGACTGGATTGCCTGGGTTCCACAGCACGCCAACCCGGGAGGCGCCAGGCACGGCCTCCTTGACGAGGTCGAGATACTTCACCCTCATCTCGAGACCCTGATGGGTCCACCCCGTGATGTTGCCGCCGGGGCGGGCCAAGGTGGTCACCAGACCACTGGCCACGGGATCGGCGACACGCCCGATGACGATTGGGATGGCGGTCGCGCTGGCTGCATCCTGGGCTGCCCGGGCGGCGGGTGTGCCCGAGGCAAAGATCACATCGACGTCACGGCCGATGAGCTCGCGCGCCAGGTTTCGAAGCCGCCCGTACTCGCCGTCGCCCGCCAGCACGTCGAAGGCAACGTTTTGGCCCTCGACCCAACCCAGATCGCGCAGTGCGTGCCGAAAGTCCTCGAAGAATGGCGTGGCGGCGAGCGCGCCGGACTCCAGATAGCCCACACGCGCCAACTTTCCTGCACGTTGCGACTGGGCAGCCAGCGGTACGACCAGCGCACCAAGGCTTAGCCGAGCTAGAAGGATGCGTCGGTTCATGCCATCACCTGGTGCGGGCATCTGCGGCCGATGGATCACACCCATGCCCCGGGCGCACAACAAGCGCCCGGCCTGTCGAGGCTCATCGCCGCGCGCGGGAGAACGCCTCGGTCTTGACCTCATCGCACGGCACCTCGACGCTCAGGCTGCGGGCCTGCTCGAGCAGCGTGGTATCCATGCTTGGCAGTATAGAGAAGCTGGCCGCGCGGCGCGTGGGCTCACCCCGGCACCCGCACCGCCGCCGCCACATCCAGCGCTCCCTCGCCGCGCGCAATGCCCGCATCCAGCAGCGCCGCCAGCGCCGGCACCATGGCAAGCGACTGCCCGCCGCGCGCGGCCTCTTCGACCATCAGGCGCAAGTCCTTACGCGCCATCGACATCTCGAACGACGGCGGGGTGTACTGCCCGCCGGAGATGCGCTTGGCGCGCTGCGGCAGCGTCTGGCCGGGGTTGAAGTGCTCGAACAGGCTGAACGCGTCTTTCATGTCGATGCCCACCGCCGCGGCCAGCCGAGTAGGCGTTGCCGTTGTCGGCCAGGTCGGCGGCGGTGTCGAGCAGCACCACGTCGAGCCCGGCTCCTTTGGCGGCGCGGCCCTCTCAATCCGGCTCGAGCCCGCGCTCCGTAAAGTGCTGGCCGGCCAGGTCGATGCCCGTGATTTGCCGCACTTCCGCGCGCAGGCCTTCGCGCAGCGCCACCAGCGGTGCCGCCTGCGCTCGCGCGGTGCGCGTGGCGGCGGCGGCGAGCATCGCGCGCCAGGCCAGGGTTTCCGCCAGCGCCTGCTTCTGCGCATCGGGGCGCGTGGCCAGCGCGCTGCGCCGCAACTCGCGGCGCCATTGACGCGACACGGCGACTATTTCCGTGGGGGACGCGACGCCACCCCCATAACTTTCCCAGGCCATCACCAGATACACGCCCATCACATCGCCCAGGTTCGTCGGCGAGCGGCCGTACAGGCGCAGCAGGGTGTCGAACTGCCCTTTGTAGTTGGCCAGGCGCAGATTCGTCTCGAGCTGGGGCCGCCACAGGTCGCGGTTGCGCCGCGCCAGGTCATTGACGATGTCGCGCTCCACCTTCAGGCTCACCGTCGCGGAGGGCTTGAACACCAGGTTGCGGACATGCGGTGCTGCAGGCGGCCGCGCGGTGCGGCGGCATTGGCCATCGGCCGGATGTTTGGTGCAGTGCGCCTTCAACTTGGGCAACACGGGCGTCGACACGCGCGCGGTGATCGCGCCGCGGGCGGTGGCCGGTGCCGGACGCGAGGCCGACAGCACGGATGGGTCGATGCCGATCGAGGCCGTGCCCAGGCCCAGGTCTAGATCCATCGTGGGCGCAGGGCTCCACTGCGCCTGCGCGACGGATGCCGCCAGTGCCAGCTGCAGAGTCAAGGCAAGACGCCGGATGTGCATGTCGAACATCGTGTCACATCGGCAACAGCGCGCGTAAACAGGCGCAACGCGCGACCGGTATTCGCCTGAACCCCGAGTGCAGCGGGTCTGGCGCGGGTTGAAGCTCCACGAATAGTGCCACTTCAAGGCCGACGGCACTTCCGGCATCAACCTCCTGGCCGGTCACTCCAGTTTCAGTGACCAGCCGATCTTCACCGCTCGCTCGCTACGCAGGTCGAACGGCAAGGCGCCTCGCGAGTACTGGATGAAGAAGTCCTGGTCCAGGTTGGCACGGATGAGTCCGAGATGCTGCTCGTCGAGCCCTGCCGCCTTGATGGCGCCGGATGCACCGGTCTCCTGGTAGTGGCGGTAGTTGAAATCGATGCTGCGCAGTTGCTTGCGATTCACAGGTATCGAGTAGCTGAGTTCGGCATTGACGCGACGAAAGCTGTCCAGGTTGCCGAGCACGCGCTCGCGCTCGGCATCGTTGCTCGGCTTCACCGAGCCATAGTTGAGAATGAGCGTTCCCGCGTCGCCATTGCGCAGCACCGAGACCTTGGTGACCGATGCCGTGACGCCGAACATGTGCTGCCGATTGTCGAAGCTCTGGTCCGTCTCGTATGTGGCGATCGCGCCCAGGCGCAGGAAGTACGCCTCCTTGTTGATCTTGTAGACACCCTTGGCCGCGAACTCGAGCAGCTTGTTCGGGTTCTTCTCCTTCGCGCTGGTGAGCGTGCCGCGCGCGCGCAGATCGATCTGGCCCGAGCGCAGCGTGGCGTTCACGTCGTCGAGCGTGAACATGTCTTCGCCCTGACCGATTTTGTCGCCCACGCTGAACGAGTATTTGGCCTGTATGTTGTAGTCGACGCCGAGTGTGGCGCCCTGGGTGGAGCCGGTGTCGATCAGCACCGGCTTGATGCGAACGGTGACGGGCTTGGCGCCGTCGATCGCGTCGTCTTCACCGCTCGCTGCTACCGCCTGCGAAAAGGCGACGACGGGTGCCAGCAACCCGGCGGCCGCGACGGTGATGAGCAATGCACTTGTCGCCATGGCACAGCTCCTGTCAAGCTTCGTTGGAGAACTTGAGAAAGCGGTCCGCCGCCTCGGCCAGGTCTTTCATGCGCGCCTGGTCACTGGCAAACAGCGCGGAAAATGTGTCCAGCACCTCGCGCACGGTGGTCTGCCGACTCTCTTTGCGGCTGGTGTAGAGCGTGATCAGGAAGCGAAAGAACTTGCGCGCCATCTGCTCCGACCGCCCTTCGATGTCTTCGGGCGCCGCCTCGAACTTCGGAAAGTACGGCAGGGACGAAAGTTTCACTGGCCCCGCCGACTTGAACTTCAGGAAGATTGCGTCGAACTGATTGAGCTGGTCATCGCCTTCCAGGATGTTGTAGGTCGCCACACAGGCGAGGTTCTGGTCGGTCCAGACGAAGTCTTGTTCAGTAGCCATATCGCCTCCTGGCCATGGGGCATCACCGTGACACCCCGGGCGCGCACGATAGGCCTCGCGCCCCGGACGAGCAACCTGTAAGACCTGACAGCGCTCGAATGCGGGGAACTGGCTGTCGATGGCACATTGCGCTTTGCAGCCAGCCATGCGGCGGCGCAGAATGAAGCACGGGGGGCCTTTTCTTCGCGCACGCGCGACAGGGAGGTGGCTGTGACACCAGATATGCTCGTTCGGGCCGCGCGCGCCACCCTGTGCGCGCTCTGCGCGCTCATGTTGGCGGGGTGCCCGAAGGACCCGCCCTCGCCCTCGCCCACAGCAGCCGTCGCGAACACTACCGACCCGGATTGGGTGTCGCGGGCCAGCCCGTCGGCCAAGGTGGCCCTGGTATTCATCCACGGCATCTTCGGCGACACACGCGGAACCTGGACGCATGCCAACGGCACCACGATGTTCGGCCTGCTGAAGGCCGCGCCACAGGTGGGCCCGAACGTCGACGTGTTCGCGTTCGGTTTCACGTCGAAGATGTTCGGCACCGGCTCACTCGACATTCGCGAGGCGGCGAACAAGCTGCACGAGTCGCTGGAGTTCAAGCAGGTGCTGAGCTACCCGGCGATCGTGTTCGTCGGCCACAGCATGGGTGGCCTGATCGCACTGCGCTACCTCATCACCCAACCCGAGGTGGCGGCCAAGACACCGCTGGTCGTGCTCTACGCAGCCCCGCAACAGGGCGCGCAGATCGCGGCGCTGGCCGACCGGCTGGCACGCAACAGCGCTCTCGTGCAGATGTTTCCCGCCGATCAGAACGGCTATCTGCAGCAGCTGAGCGACGACTGGGGCCGCGTGGCCAAACGCCCGGTGGTCGCCTGCGGCTACGAAACCAAGCCCACCTACGAGTCGGTGGTGGTGGTGCCGTGGTCCAGTGCAACGCGCTTCTGCAGTGAAACGCCCATTGCGATCGAGGAAGCCGATCACGTCACCATCGTGAAGCCCGATCGCCCCGATCACCCGTCGATGATGCTGCTGGTCAATGCACTCAACCGGCACGTGATCGGCAAGAACTTCACCGCGCGCCTGGAGATGCCCGACTTCGTGCCCGCCGGTGACGCCTACACGTTCGACATGACGAGCGCCCAGCGCCCGGCGCGCCTGGTCAACGGCGGGCGCAGCAAGCTGAAGTTCACGGTGGCGGAGGTCAGCGATCCGGGCCTTTACATCGTGCCCGACGACACACCGCGCGAACTGCCGGGTGAGCAGACACAGCGCCTGATGCTCAATCTGCTCGCAGGCGCCAGCGCATCGGAATACAGGTTCCTGCTGCGCACCGACGTGCCGAGCGAGCATCGCGTGGTGGTGCGCGTGCCGGATATCCAGGCCATTCGCAAGCAGCAGGCCGAGCTGCTGGGCTCGATCGTGCGCGACCTGAACGCGCATCTCGACGACCCGAAGAACACCGCCGCGCTGCAGGCGCTGCCGGCCGGCGACGAACGTGCCTACAAGATCCCGGCCAGCGTGGCCTTCGCCGCGGTGAAGCGCCAGTCGCCGAGTTTGTCAGATAGCGCGAACTGGCTTGTGACGGCCGACCTGCTTGCGGCGGCCAACTGGCCCCGCATGGCCGCCACCGCGCTTCGACAGGCGGAGGCCGAATCGCTGGCCACGGCAAACGCGGCCAGTGCGCAATCGTTGGCTGGCGCGGTGGCTGCGCAATCGGGCATGGCGAAGGTCTTCAACCGCGCGCCAACCCCGCCTGCGAGCCCAACCAAGCCCAAGACCCTGAGGTGGCTGGACTCGTCGGCCCAGCAGGAGCACTCGATGCGCCTGGCCGTGCAGCTCAACAGGGTGCCTGCCCTGGCCGCCGCAGGGCTGAGCCTGCGGGGCGATGTGCTCGAACAGCAAGGCAGCCAGGCGGCCGCGCGGCAGGCGTATGCAGAGGCCGCCCGACTCGAGCGCTCCCCATCGATCGCGTTGCGTGCCAGTGCGCTCGAGCCTCAGACCCGGTTCGAGACGGCCAAGAAGACAGCGGTAGCCGAGAAGCGCGAGAGCGAGATGAAGGCTGAGCGTAGTACGGCCGGCAAGAGGGCCGCGGCCAAGGCAGCCGAGCGCGTAGAAGTTCGGCCGTAGTTGAGCGTTGGCGTTGGCGAGCCTGCCCAGCCCGGCACTCGACCATCAGGCGCAAGGCCTTGCGGGCCATCGATGCCAATCCGCAGATAAGCATTTTTGCTTATACTGGGCCGAGCCGACTGACACGCCAGAGGCGACACTCACCGAAGCCTGCAGAATTCAAACGGCAGTTGGCAGCCCTCGGGGCGCGATTCGCTGAAGGCACGATGCACACCAAGGTTTACTTGAACGGCAAACAGACAACGCCGCCACGTCACGCGGGCCGCGAGATCGGCGAGGGGCTCCGCCGCGCCATCTTGCGGCAATTGGACGTGAAGAAGGAGAGCAAGTGATGCTGAGCTACCCCGCACGCATTGCGAAGGACGGTGACGGGTTCATGGTGTCGTTTCCCGACATCCCTGAGGCCCTGACCGGCGCCGCCACCAAGGCGCAAGCACTGGAGCTGGCCGCCGACGCGCTGACCACGGCCATGGATTTCTACTTCGAGGATCGCCGGCCGGTGCCCGCCCCTTCAGCGCCCAAGCGAGGGCAGGTGATGATCGACTTGCCGCCCAGCGTGGGTGCAAAGGTGCTGTTGCTCAACGAAATGATTGCTCAAGGTACGCGCCCCGCAGACTTGGCGCGGCTCATGAACGTGCGCCCACAGGAAATCAACCGTATGACTGACCTTCACCACCCGACAAAGATCGACACCATCGCGCAGGCGCTCAAGACGCTGGGCAGACGGCTGGAATTGAGTCTGACGTGATGCGGGCGGCTTCTTCGACCATCAGGCGCAGCGCCGCACGCGCGGGGTCGACCGAGGCGTCGTCACCAGCGTGAGATGAATGCGCCTGATATGCTGACCGCGTGAAAGTTGGCGAAGCGCTGCGCCTGCTGCAGGCCAGTGGGTCTCAAGTAGCGAGGTGGTATGCGGTACGCAATCGTGATCGAGAAGGCCGACGGCAACTACTCGGCCTATGTCCCCGATCTTCCGGGCTGCGTGGCCACGGGCGCCACCTTGTCTGAGGTGGAAAGCCAGATTCGCGAAGCGATCACGTTTCACCTGGATGGCATGCGCGAGGATGGTGTGCCCGTGCCGCCTCCGTCCAGCCAGGTGGAATACGTCGACGTCGCGGCTTAGCGGCCTGCTCTTCGCAAGCTGACGACAGCGGGAAGTACTGCCCGCAGGGCTTAGCCCGGCACCCGCACCCCCGCCGCCACATCCAGCGCCCCCTCGCCCCGCGCAATCCCCGCATCCAGCAGCTTCGCCAGCGCCGGCACCATCACCAGCGTCTGCCCGCCGCGAGCGGCCTCTTCGACCATCAACCGCAAGTCCTTGCGCGCCATCGACATCTCGAACGACGGTGGGGTGTACTGGCCGCTGGAAATGCGCCTGGCGCGCTGCGGCAGCGTCTGGCCGGGGTTGAAGTGCTCAGCACCCTTGCTGATGCGGTAGCACAACAGGTCCATCTCCCGAGTCTTATGTTCCTCAGGATCGATGTATAGGCGATTGCTACGGGTGTTCCAACCCAGGTGCTGCGCAGCTTGGAAGGCGAAATGCTCAAAAGGAAATCCGGTCTGATGCAGTGCCAGCGATAGCGCCTGTTCAACGTCATTCATTCGACACCTCCCCCAATCGTGTGTGCAAGTCGCGAGCTGGGTGGTTCTTCAGCGAACGCGGTGCAATGCGCCTACAGGCACTCCAAGTCCGAGAATTGTCGACCCTCCTCGGCCAACTTCACCACAACTCCCGCCGGCTCGAACCGCGCCCCATACTTCATCGCCAGCTCCCGCGCCCGCTCCACGAACTTCTGGGGGCCATACGCGTTGATGAACTGCAGCGCCCCGCCCTGGAACGGCGCGAACCCCCAGCCGAATACGAAGCCGATGTGTCCGTCGGGCCAGATGCAGTTCGCGGGGCGGCCCACCTATCGCACGACGTGCTTTACCGGCTTGCCGAGCGCGGTGGCCACACGCGCGGCGGCGAGGTCGGCCTCCACGTCGTTGCGCTCGCGGCCAAGCAGGATCGGCCGCCCCTGGGTGCGTTGCACGCGTACGGCCCAGTAGCGAAAACCGTCCGTGGCGCGGCGCTCCAGCAGCTCCACGTGGCTCACGCTGGCAAACGGCGCCACCACGCGCTTGCCCCGCAGAATGGCCGCGCGCCGCGCGTCGAACACCATGAAACTCCCAAATCGGACGCAGGAATTGCAGGCTTTCTGTGCTCAGTCGGTGAAGGCCCTGCCCTCCGCCGCCATCTTCACCACGATCCCCGCCGGCTCGAACCGCGCCCCGTACTTCTTCGCCAGCTCCCGCGCCCGCTCCACGAACTTCTTGGGCCCAACCGCGTTGATGAACTGCAGCGCCCCGCCCTGGAACGGCGCGAACCCCCAGCCGAAGATCGAGCCGATGTTGCCGTCGGCCACCGCGGCTACGGCTTCGGATACCAGACGTCCACGCGCCCTGGCGCGCCGGGCACCGCCGAGCGCTCAGCAGCCGACGCCATGTACACCTTGAGAATCAGCGGCGGCACGTGTGCCACGAGCCGCGCCTCGACCAAGGCCTGCGTGTGCACGAAATTCCTTGCCAGTTCGGCCGTGGGCACCTTGCCGACCACGACCACCAACCGCACGTTGAAGCGCCTCACGGCCGCCAGCTCGTTGCGCACGTAGCGGATGCGGCTGTTGTGCGTGATCGCCACCCGGCCGTTCTCGCCGCAATGCCTCAGCCACTCCTCGTCGCTGCCCGTGGGGGCGAACAGGTCTGCATGGCGTTCGACGTTCAGGCCTGCTTCGGCCAGGATGCGCGGAAACTGCTTGCCCAGGTCGCGGTCGGTAAACCAGACGACAGGCGCATTCACGCCGCACGGCTGTAGAGAACGGCCTCTTCGATCTCGTCGCGCGAGAGGTCGTAGTCTTCGGCCAGCGCCTCCACCGTTTCACCGGCATCGATGCGGTCGGCAATGGCCGCCGTGGACACACCAGCCCGCAGCACCACGGGCCGGCCGAACGAGATCTTGGGGTCGATGGCGATCGGGCGGTCTTGCGGGGCCCGGTCCGCGCCCACGTAGGGGTACAGGCGCACGGGGAACTTCCACTCGTCCCACTCCACACGCTTCAGGTGGTCTTCGAACACCTTGCGCAGCGCGAGCTGGCCCGACGCGCTGAGGTTGATGAGTTGGGCATAGCGGTCGAGAAACACCTGGCCGGCGTGGGTGCGCAGCTCCTGCCGCAGCAGCAGACGGTCAATGTTCAGCGCCTTCTCGGCATAGGCGATGGCCTTGCGCAGCTCACCAATGGCCACGCCATGGTCTGTGCGCAAGGCGCGCAGCACATGGGCCTCGATGAGGTTGAAGAATGACACCTGCAGCGGCTGCCGCCTGGCCGGCTTGATGAGCGGATGAAACGTCGCCTGCCCGTCCGCCTTGGGGTAGGCACGCCCCACCACCCAGCTGCGCAGCGTGGCGACGGGCAGGCGCAGATAGCGCGCAGCCTCGGCTGGGCCATAGGCTGGCTGGTTGCGGATGTCGTCAGTGCGTGTGGGCATAGGACCTGATGGTTAGAGCACCTTCGCGCTCCGCGCATTATCAGCCGAGGCACTGTCAATCGGCGAAGCGCCTGCCATCCGCCGCCATCTTCACGACGATCGCCGCCGGCTCGAACCTCGCCCCGTACTTCTTCGCCAGCTCCCGCGCCCGCTCCACGAACTTCTTCGGGCCAACCGCGTTGATGAACTGCAGCGCCCCGCCCTGGAACGGCGCGAACCCCCAGCCGAAGATCGAGCCGATGTTGCCGTCGGCCACCGAGCGCAGCACCTTCTCTTCGTAGCAGCGCGCGGCCTCGTTGGCCTGGGCAAACATCAGGCGGTCGATCAGTTCGCGCTGCTCGGGTTGCTCGGGTTTCGGCGGGTACATCTTGGTGAGCTCGGGCCACAGGCTCTTGCCGTCGTCGCTCCAGTCGTAGAAGCCCTTGCCGGCCTTCTTGCCGATGCGGCCGATTTCGCACAGCTGCCGAACCACGCTCATGCCCGGGTGCTCGACCCACGGCCTGCCTTCGGCGGCAAAGTCCTTCTTGGTCTGGTCGGCCACGTGCAGGCCGAGGCTCAGACTCACCTCGTCCTGCAGCGCCAGCGGCGGCATCGGCATGCCGGCCTGCAGGCCCGCCACCTCGATGCTGCGCGGGTGCACGCCCTCCTTGAGCATCGCGATGCCTTCCATCACGTAGGTGCCGAACACGCGGCTGGTGTAGAAGCCGCGCGAGTCGTTCACCACGATCGGCGTCTTGCCGATCTGCAGCACGTAGTCGAAGCCGCGCGCCAGCGTCTCGTCGCTCGTCTCCTTGCCGACGATGATCTCCACCAGCGGCATCTTGTCCACGGGGCTGAAGAAGTGCAGGCCGATGAAGTTCTTCGGCCGCGCGCTGGCCTGGGCCAGGCCGGTGATCGGCAGCGTGCTGGTGTTGCTGGCGAACACGGCGGTCGCGGCGATCTGCGGCCTCGGCCTTCTTGGTCACGTCGGCCTTGATGGCGCGGTCTTCGAACACGGCTTCGATGACCAGGTCGCAGCCCTGCAGGTCTTCGTAGTTCGTCGTCGCCTTGATCTTGCTGAGCAGCGCGTCGCGCTTCTCCACCGTGCTGCGGCCCTTCTTGATGGCCTTGTCGAGCAGGCCCTGCGAGTAGGCCTTGCCGCGGTCGGCCGGCCTCCTGCGTGGTGTCGAGCAGCACCACGTCGAGCCCGGCCTTGGCCGACACGTAGGCGATGCCGCCGCCCATCATGCCGGCGCCGAGGATGCCGAGCTTCTTCACCGTGCTCTTGGCCGGCGCCAAGGGTCGCGACGCGCCTTTCTTGATGGCATTGAGCTGGTACCACAGCGTGCCGATCATGTTCTTCGATTCCTGGCTCATCACGCAGGCGGCGAAGTAGCGGCTCTCCACCACGCAGGCGGAGTCGAAGTCGAGCAACCCGCCTTCGAACATGCAGCTCATGATGTGCTGCACGGCCGGGTAGTTGCCGTAGCTCCTGGCCGACGCGATGCTCGGCGCGATGGCCAGCATCTGCACCACGCCGGGCGAGCGGCTGTCGCCGCCGGGGATGCGGAATTTCGGCTGGTCCCACGGCGCCTTGGCCTTCGGGTTGGCGGCGATCCAGGCGCGGGCCTTGGCCAGCATGTCGTCGCGGTCCTTGGCGAGCTCGGTGACGATGCCCATGTCTTTTGCCTTGGCGGGCGCGATGTCGTTGCCCTCGGCGCAGATCTGCATCGCCTGCTGCAGGCCCACCAGGCGCAGCAGCCGCTGCGTGCCGCCGCCGCCGGGCAGCAGGCCCAGCTTCACCTCGGGCTGGCCGAGCTTGAGTTGTGGGCTGTCGATGGCGATGCGCGCGTGGCAGGCGAGCGCGATCTCGAGGCCCGCCGCCCAGCGCGTGGCCGTTGATGGCGGCCACCACCGGCTTGCCCTGCAGCTCCATCTTGCGCAGCACGGCCTTCATGGCCATGGAGCCTTCGAATGGCTCTTCGGGCTTGGTCCACTTGCTCATGCGGTCGAGGTCGCCGCCGGCGCAGAAGTCGGCCTTGCCGCTGGTGAGGATCATGCCTTTCACGGCCGGGTCGGCGAGCTTGTCGACGGCGGCGTTGATGCCCTCCATCAGCGTGTCGCCCACCACGTTCATCGGGCGGCCGGGCAGGTCCATCGTGGCGACGAGGATGCCGTCGTCTGCCGATCGTCAGGTTCACAGCGTTGCTCATGATGGTCAGACCCGCTCGATGATGGTGGCGATGCCCATGCCGCCGCCGACGCACAGCGTGGCGAGGCCGGTGCTCAGGTTGCGGCGCTCCAGCTCGTCGAGCAAGGTGCCCAGGATGATGCAGCCGGTGGCGCCCAGCGGGTGGCCCATCGCGATGGAGCCGCCGTTCACGTTCACGCGGTCGAGCTCCACGCCCAGGTCGCGCGCAGTCTGCATGGGCACCACGGCAAAGGCCTCGTTGATCTCGAAGAGGTCGATGTCCTTCGGCTGCATGCCGGCCTTGGCCAGCGCCTTGCGCGCGGCCGCGCGCGGGGCCGTCGAGCATGATGGTCGGCTCGCTGCCGATCACCGCGCCGGCGCGGATGCGGGCGCGGGGTTTCAGGCCGGCCTTCTTGCCGCCCTCGGCACTGCCCACCAACATCAGCGCGGCGCCGTCGACGATGCCGCTCGAGTTGCCGGCGTGGTGCACGTGGGTGATGCGCTCCACCGTCGTGTACTTGCGCAGCGCGGTGGAGTCGAAGCCCATCTGGCCCATCATCGTGAAGCTCGGGTCGAGCTTGGCCATCGCCTCCAGGCTGGCGTTGGCGCGAATCGTCTCGTCCTCGGCCAGCATGCGTCATGCCGGCAATGTCCAACACCGGCACGATCGAACGCTTGAAGTGGCCCGCTGCGCGCGCGGCGGCAGCCTTCTGGTGCGAGCGCAGCGCAAAGTTGTCCACGTCGGCGCGGCTGAAGCCTTCCATCGTGGCGATCAGGTCGGCGCCGATGCCCTGCGGCACGAAGCCCGTCTTCTGGTTGATGCGCGGATCCATCACCCAGGCGCCGCCGTCGCTGCCCATCGTCCAGCGGCTCATGCTCTCGACGCCGCCTCCGACCACCAGGTCTTCCCAACCGCTTTTCACCTTGGCCGCGGCCAGGTTCACGCTTTCCAGTCCGCTGGCGCAGAAGCGGCTCTGCGTCACGCCGGCGCAGGTGCTGCGCCCATTCGGCATCCAGCACCGCGGTGCGCGCGATGTCGGCGCCCTGCTCGCCGATCGGCGTCACGCAGCCGAGCACCACGTCGTCGACGATCGCGGTGTCGAGGTCGTTCCTCCGCTGCATCGCCTGCAGCAGCGTGCGCAGCAGCCACACGGGGGCGGCCTGGTGCAGCGCGCCGTCCTTCTTGCCCTTGCCGCGCGGGGTGCGCACGTGGTCGTAGATGAATGCGTCGGACATGTATTGCTCCTGTTGCTGCCGGATTCGCCTGCTCACATCGAGCGCGACGCCAGCTCTTTCATGATCTCGTTGGTGCCGCCGTAAATGCGCTGCACCCGGGCGTCGACGTACAGCTCGGCGATCGGGTACTCCATCATGTACCCGTAGCCGCCGAAAAGCTGCAGGCATTCGTCCATCACCTTGCCCTGCTGTTCGGTGACCCAGGCCTTGGCCAGCGCGGCGCGCGCGGCGTCGAGCTCGCCCTTCAGATGGGCGACCATACAGGTGTCGACGAACGCGCGGGTGGCCAGCACGGTGGCCTGCACCTCGGCCAGCTTGAACTTGGTGTTCTGGAAATCCCAGATCGCCTTGCCGAAGGCCTTGCGCTCCTTCACGTAGGCCAGCGTCTCCGACAGCGCGCGCTCCATCGCGGCGATGCCTTGGGCAGCGATCTGCAGCCGCTCCTGCGGCAGCTGCTGCATCAGCTGGATGAAGCCCTCGCCCTCGCGCCCGCCGATCAGGTTTTCGGCCGGCACGCGCACGCCGTCGAAGAAGAGTTCAGACGTATCCTGCGACTTCAGCCCCACCTTGTCGAGCCGGCGGCCGCGGCGAAAGCCCGGCGCGGTGTCGCGGCCGGCCGGCGTGTCGGTCTCCACCACCAGCAGCGAGGTGCCCTTGGCGCCGAGCGCACGGTCGGTCTTGCAGACCACGATGATCAGGTTGGCGTTCTGGCCGTTGGTGATGAAGGTCTTGGAGCCGTGGATCACGTACTCGTCGCCCGCAACTCCACGTTCACGCACGGCGCTCGTGCGCACGGCCTGCAGGTCGCTGCCGGTGCCGGGCTCGGTCATCGCGATCGCGCCGATCAGCTCGCCGGTCACCATCTTCGGCAGCCAGCGGCGCTTTTGCTCCTCGGTGCCGCAATGAAAGAAGTACGGCGCCACGATCGACGTGTGCAGCCCGCCGCCGTAGCCGCCGAGCACCGCGCGCGTGGCGGCCATGAAGATCACGGCGTCGTGGCCGAAGTCGCCGCCCGCGCCGCCGTATTCGGCCGGTGTGCTGGTGCACAGCAGCCCCTGCGCGCCGGCCTCGCGCCAGGTCTCTTGCGGCATCAGCCCGGCCTCGCGCCATTTGGCGGCCTGTGGCACCCAGCGTTCGCGGAAGAAGCGCGTGGCCGAGTCTTCGAGCATGCGGTGCTCGTCGGTGAGCCAGGGCGAAGGGAAGGTCTCGATCATGGGGGTCCTTCGCGCCGCTAGGTGCGAGCCTGCAGTGCACGTCGCACGGTGTCGTTGATCACGCGCAATTCGGCGAGCGAGGCGTCGATGTGCGCGCGCTTCTGCTCCAGCTCGCGGATCGCCTCGTCGGTGCGGTCGAGCACGTACTTCATCTGCTGCACGCGGCCTTCGCCGTGCGTGCCGTAGAGGTCGAGGAACTGCTTGATCTCCGACAGCGAGGCGCCGATGGCCTTGCTGCGCAGGATGAGCGCCAGCCGCACGCGGTCGCGCCGGGTGTAGATGCGCGTGCTGTTGATGCGCCGCGGCTTCAGCAGCCCCTTGTCTTCGTAGAAGCGCACCGCGCGCGGCGTGATGCCGAACTCGGCGCACAGGTCGCCGATGCCGAACAGCTCATCGCCTTCGGGCTCGCGGTGCGAGGCCACCGCGGCGCGCGCGTCGGTGGCGCCGCGCGCGGCGGACTTCTTGCGGAGCAGGGTTTCGGCCATCGGTGCCCGTTGGGGGCTACAGCACCCGCTGGAGTTTGAGCGCGACGCTCATGTCGCCCGAGACCTTGATCTTGCCGGTCATGAACGCGGTGGTGGGGTCGAGCTCGCCGGACAACAAGTCGCTCAAGGCCTCGGTGGTCAGCGCCACGGTGCAGTCGGTCTCGCGGTCGGCGTTGTCCACGCTGTTCGGCGTGGATGCGCCGTCGATGACGACGACGCCCTCGTCGGCGCAGTCGAACTTCAGCGTCGCGTTCAGGCCGCAGTCGCTGCCGACTTTTTCGCGCAGCGCGGTGGTGGCGGCTTGCAGATCCATTGCAGGGCACTCCAGATGAAAAGGGATGCACCGATCGTAGGTTGACCCGCCGGCCCGAGGCACTGGCGTAATCCCCTATACGTCATCAGGTTGACGTTAACGTCAAGCTCCAGCCTAATCCGTGTCGCCGCTTCCCGCGAGACCTGCCCATGACCACGCCCGCCCCCGGCTACCGCAGCATCTTCCACCCCAGCCTGTTCGCGGGCCAGACGGTGTGGGTCACCGGCGGCGGCTCGGGCATCGGCCGCTGCGTGGCGCACGAGCTGGCGGCGCTGGGCGCGCTGGTGGTGATCAGCGGCCGCACGGCCGACAAGCTGGACCGCGTGGCCGCCGAGATCGGCGAGGACGGGGGCCGCTGCGCGACACGCCCGTTCGACATCCGCGACGAAGAGGCGGTGCGCGCCAACGTGGCCAGCGTGGTGGCCGAGCATGGCCCGGTGCACGGGCTGGTCAACAACGCCGGCGGGCAGTTTCCCGCGCCGATGCAGGGCATCAGCAAGAAGGGTTTCGAGGCGGTGGTGGCCAACAACCTGACCGGCGGCTTTTTGATGATGCGCGAGGTGTTCAACCAGAGCATGCACAAGCATGGCGGCGCGATCGTCAACATGACGGCCGACTTCCGCAACGGCATGCCGGGCATGGCGCATTCCGGCGCCGCGCGCTCGGGCATGAGCAACCTCACGATGACCGCCGCCTACGAATGGGCCAGCGCCGGCGTGCGCGTCAACGCGGTGGCGCCGGGCTGGGTGGCCAGCAGCGGCATGGACACCTACGGCGGCGCGATGCGCTCACTGATCCCCAAACTCAAGGCGCATGTGCCGCTCGCGCGCCTGGCCACCGAGGCCGAGATCAGCGCAGCGATCGTGTTCCTGTTGTCGCCCGGCGCGGCGTTCATCACCGGCATCACGGTGCAGATCGACGGCGGCTCGTCGCTGGGCAGTGCGGTGTTTCCGCTGGTGTCGCACGACAGGTCCAGGCCGTTCGACGGCTTTCATCGTGCTGTGACGCCCGAGGTCTTGAAGTGACTTGCTCGCCGAATTTGAAGCTGCGCGACGGGCGGTACCCGGCGGGGGCTCATGATGGGTCGGCCGGCGCTACGCGCCGACTCCGCTGCGATGCTCGCGCCGAGGTCGCGCGGCGTAACTCGCTACGCGACCTGCGGTCGCTGCGCTCGACCAGACGCCGCGAGTCAGTCTTCAAAGCGCGCGCTGCGCGCGCGCCGACCTCGACACTGCGCTTCTCGCCGCCCCATAAATCGCCCCCACCGGGTACCACCCGCCGCGCAGCAGGGCTCGCGGCGTTCGACGACGCATGCCATGGTGGTGACGGCAAAGCCGGGTGTGGGTGTGCGGCGGTGCGACTTATGCGGCGCCGAGGAGCGCAGGCCGCATGGCCGCGCGCGCGCCAGTGCGCGCGTCGTGGACTGACTCGCCGCATCTGGCCGAACGACGCGAACGCAGTGAGCGCAGTGAGTTTTGCGGCGGGCCATGAGGCCGAGCACCGCAGGGGCGAGCCCGGACGAGCAAGAGTCCCTGCGGACTCTTGCTCGCCTGGCGAGCAGGCACGGCATGCAAGCCGGGCCGTGGACCCCGGAGCGAAGCGGAGGGCGTCGCATCACGAGCGCCGCCACACACCCGCAGGCGGCTTTGCCTCGCTCCGCACGACGCACGCAACCACGGCCCAGGCAGCGAGCCCAGCATGAGCAGAATGCCTCCCCTGCCCTCGACGCTCAACACGAAGAGCGCCGCCTACGAGGCCAACGCCAAGCGCCTGCACGAGCGCCTGGCCGAGGTGCGCGCGCTCGAGGCCAAGGTGGTGGCCGAGTCGGAAAGCAAACGCGCGCGCTTCGAGGAGCGCGGCCAGTTGCCGCCGCGCGAGCGCGTGGCGCGGCTGATCGACCGCGGCTCGAGCTTTCTGCCGCTGTGCTCGCTGGCCGGGCTGGGCATGCACGACGACGACGGCAAGAAGGTGATCATGGGCGGCGGCTCGATCTCCGGCATCGGCATCGTGGCCGGCAAGCGCTGCATCATCGGCGCCAGCGATTCGGGCATCAAGGGCGGCACCGTGGCGCCCATGGGCCTGAAGAAGGCGCTGCGGCTGCAGGAGCTGGCGCGCGACAACAAGCTGCCGTTCATCCACCTGGTGGAGAGCGGCGGCGCGAACCTGATGTACCAGAGCGAGATGTTCGTCGAGGGCGGGCGCAGCTTTGCGAACCAGGCACGGCTGTCGGCGATGGGCATCCCGCAGATCGCGGTGGTGCACGGCTCGTCCACCGCGGGCGGCGCCTACCTGCCGGGCCTTTCCGACTACATCGTGCTGGTGCGCGGGCGCTCGAGCATCTACCTGGCCGGCCCGCCGCTGGTGAAGGCCGCGATCGGCGAGGACGCCACCGACGAGGAGCTCGGCGGCGCCCTCACCCACGCCGAGGTCACCGGCCTGGGCGAGTACCTGACCGAGAACGACGCGCATGCGATCGCGGTGACGCGCGAACTGATGCACCAGCTGCCGTGGGACGAGGTGCCCGAGCCGCCGGCCGATGCCGAGCCGCCGCTGTTCGACGCCGAAGAGCTGATGGGGCTGATTCCGGTGGACGACCGCGAACCGTACGACGTGCGCGAGATCGTCGCGCGCATCGTCGACGGCTCGCGCTTCCTCGAGTTCAAGGCGGCGTACGCCACCGACACGATCTGCGGCCACGCGCAGATCGAAGGCCGGCGCATCGGCATCCTCGGCAACAACGGGCCGATCCAGCCCAACGGCTCGGTGAAGGCTGCGCAGTTCATCCAGCTGTGCGACCAGTCGGGCACGCCGCTGCTCTTTCTGCAGAACACCACCGGCTACATGGTGGGCCGCGCGGCCGAGCGCGCCGGCGCCATCAAGCACGGCAGCAAGATGATCCAGGCGGTGGCCAACGCGCGGGTGCCCAAGTTCACAGTCGTCGTCGGCGGTTCGTTCGGCGCCGGCAACTACGGCATGTGCGGCCGCGGCTTCGACCCGCGCTTCATCTTCAGCTGGCCGAGCGCGCGCGTGGCGGTGATGGGCGGCGCACAGATCGCCAAGGTGATGGACATCGTCAACCGCGCCAAGCTCGAGCGTGCCGGCCTGCCGGTGAACGACGACGCGCTGAAGGCGATGAGCGACCAGCTGCATGCGCGGCTCGACAAGGAGTCGAGCGCCCTGTTCGGCACCGCGCGGCTGTGGGACGACGGCATCATCGACCCACGCGACACGCGGCGCATCCTGGCACTGTGCCTGGCTATTGCCGCGGAAGCGGAAATGCGCACACTGCGCCCCAACACCTTCGGCATCGCCAGACTCTGAACGAGGCAACCTCACATGAAGTTCACGCAAGAACACAACCAGATCCGCGACACGGTCACGCGCTTCATCGCCAACGAGGTGAACCCGCACGTGAAGGAGTGGGAGAAGGCCGAGCAGTACCCGGCACACGAGGTGATGAAGCAGCTCGGCAACCTCGGCATGCTAGGCCTGAAGTACCCCGAGGAGTTCGGCGGCGCGGGGCTCGACTTCAGCTACTCGATGGTGATGGCCGAGGCACTGGGCACCTGCGACTGCGGCGGCGTGCCGATGTCGATCGGCGTGCAGACCGACATGTGCACGCCGGCGCTGGCGCGCTTCGGGACGGATGAGCTGCGCAAGGAGTTCCTGGTGCCCGCGATCGCCGGCGACATGGTGGGCTGCATCGGCGTCAGCGAGCCCGGCGGCGGCTCCGACGTGGCGGCACTGAAGACGTTTGCGCGCAAGGACGGCGACGACTACGTGATCAACGGCACCAAGATGTGGATCACCAACGGCCTGCAGGCCGACTGGTGCTGCCTGCTGGCCAACACCAGCCAGGAGGGCGGCCCGCACAAGAACAAGAGCCTGATCATGGTACCGATGAACCTGCCGGGCATCACCAAGCAGAAGATCCACAAGATCGGCATGTGGAGCAGCGACACCGCGCAGCTCTTCTTCGACAACGTGCGCGTGCCGCGCCGCAACCTGGTGGGTCAGGAGGGCATGGGCTTCATGTTCCAGATGATGCAGTTCCAGGAGGAGCGGCTGTGGGCCGCGGCCTCGGGCATCACCGGGCTGGACGGCGCGATCGACCAGACGATCGATTACACGCGCCAGCGCCAGGCGTTCGGCAAGAGCATCCTCGACAACCAGGTGGTGCACTTTCGGCTGGCCGAGCTGCGCACCGAGGTCGAGGCGCTGCGCGCCCTCACCTACCGCGCGGTGGAGCTGTACGTGAGCGGCAAGGACGTGACCAAGCTCGCGTCGATGGCCAAGCTGAAGGTCGGGCGCTTGAGCCGCGAGGTGCACGACGCCTGCCTGCAGTACTGGGGCGGCATGGGTTTCACCTGGGACAACCCGGTGTCGCAGGGTTTTCGCGACGGGCGGCTGGGCTCGATCGGCGGCGGCGCCGACGAGGTGATGCTGGGCATCATCTGCAAGCTCGAAGGCACGCTGCCGAAGGAAGTGCGCTGAAGTCCGACGAATGCGTGCACAGTCGCTCTTCTTCGCTGCCCTGCTGACCGGGAGCCCCGCGATGGCCGCCGTCGACCTGAACGCGCTGTGGGATTTCAACAAGCCCGCGCTCAGCGAAGAGCGCTTTCGCGCCGCGCTGGCCACCGCCAGCGGCGACGACGCGCTGATCCTGCAGACGCAGATCGCGCGCAGCTTCGGGCTGCGCCGCGACTTCGTGCGGGCGCGGCAGATCCTGACCGAGGTGGAGCCGTCGCTCGGCAAGGCCGGCGCCGAGGCGCAGGTGCGCTACTGGCTCGAGCTCGGCCGCACCTGGGGCTCGGCCACGCACAAGACCGAGGAGCTCACGCCCGAGGCGAAGACCAAGGCGCGCGACGCCTACGACCGCGCGCTGGCGATCGCCAAGAGTGCGAGTCTCGATGGGCTGGCGATCGACACCGTGCACATGTATGCGTTCATCGACACCGCTCCCGAAGACGGTATCAAGTGGGCCGACGAAGGGCTGAAGCTCGCCAGGGCCTCCAAGCAACCGGCGGCGCAGTCACTGGGAAGCGGTGCTGCGCAACAACCGCGGCGTGGCGCTGAACCAGTTGAAGCGGCACGACGAGGCGCTCAGCGAATTCAAACTCGCGCTGCCGCTGTACGAAGCCGGCGGCAACACGACTTACATCCGCATCGCGCACTGGATGATCGCCCACACGCTGCGCCTGCTCGGCCGCCTCGACGAGGCGCGCGACATCCAGCTGCGCCTGGAGCGCGAGTTCGACGCTGCGGGCGAACCCGACCCGTACGTGTTCGAGGAACTCGAGGCGATCTACAAGGCCCAGGGCAATACCGAACGTGCCGGGCACTACGCCGCGCGGCTGAAGGCATCGAAATGAGCGACACCGTCCTGCAACGCCGTGAAGCCGGCGTGCTGCACCTCACGCTCAACCGCCCCGAGGTGCGCAATGCGATGAACACCGACATGGTGGCCGAGCTGCGCGACGCACTGGCGCAGGCCGAGAGCGACGGCAACGTGCGCGCGGTGGTGCTGCGCGGTGCCGGCGGCCACTTCTGCGCCGGGGCGGACCTGAAGAGCCTGGCCGGCGCGCCGCGCGACCTGGAGTCGATGGCCGCGATGAACGCGCGTTTCGGCGAGCTGTGCGTGGCGTTTGCGAATACGCCGATCGTCACGCTGGCCGTGCTCGAAGGCACGGTGATGGGCGGCGGCTTTGGGCTGGCCTGCGTGGCCGATGTGGCGATCGCCAGCGAGACGGCGCTGTTCCGCCTGCCCGAGACGTCGATCGGCGTGGTGCCGGCGCAGATTGCGCCGTTCCTGGTCGAGCGGCTCGGCTACTCCGAGGCCAAGCGGCTGGCGGTGACCGGCGGGCGCATCGACGCGCGCACCGCGCTCGGCTTGAGGCTGGTGCACGAGGTGCACGACGGCGCAGCGGTGGACGCCGCACTCGCACGTGTGCTGCACGAGCTGCTGCAGTGCGCGCCGGGCGCGGTGGCCGCCACCAAGGCGCTGATCGCCAAGGCGCGCTACACGCCGCCGGCCGCGCTGGTGCAGGAGGCGGCGCTGGTGTTTGCGCGCGCCGCCACCGGCACCGAGGGCCTCGAGGGCGCGACGGCCTTCGTGCAGAAACGCAAGCCGAAGTGGGCGCCGCAGTGAACACAGACATCTGCCATTGGAGAAACCGCCATGGATGAGCCGCTGAAGGTGCAACGACACGATGGCGTCACCACCATCACGATGGACGACGGCAAGGCCAACGTGATGAGCGTGCGCATGCTGCAGTCGCTGCATCGCGCGCTGCAGCAGGCGCAGCAGGACGACTCGACGGTCGTGCTCACGGGGCGCGCCGGCATGTTCAGCGGCGGTTTCGACCTCGCGGTGTTCAAGCGCGACCCCACCGAAACCCTGCTGATGCTGACCGAAGGCGCACGGCTCACCGAGCGGCTGCTCGGCTTCCCGCGGCCGGTGCTGGCGGTGTGCACCGGGCACGCCATCGCGATGGGCGCGTTCATCCTGCTGTGCGCCGATGTGCGCATCGGCGTCGACCACGGCCCGCGTCTGCAAGCCAACGAGGTGCAGATCGGCATGACGCTGCCGCGTTTCGCGATCGAGGTGATGCGGCAACGCCTGAGCCCGGCGCAGCTGCAGTTGGCTGCGGTGACGGCGCTGCCCTATTCGCCGCTGCAGGCCGTGGCCGCGGGCTTCCTGGACGAGCTGACGCCGGTGTCGGGCCTGGCCGAGTCGGCGCGGGTTCAACTGGAGCGGCTCGGCAAGCTCGACCCCAAGGCCTTTGCCGCCACCAAGCAGCGGCTGCGCGAAGCCACGCTCACTGCCTTGCACCACGCGATCGACGCCGACATCGCCGACTGGACGGCGCGCTTCCAATGACGTTTCACAAGATCCTGATCGCCAACCGCGGGGAGATCGCCTGCCGCGTCGTGCGAACCGCCCGGCGCATGGGTTACCGCACGGTGGCCGTGTACAGCGACGCCGACGCGTTGTCGCCGCACGTCAGCCTGGCCGACGAGGCGGTGCGCATCGGCCCGCCCCAGGCCGCGCACTCCTACCTGTCGGTCGATGCGCTGCTCGCGGCGGCGAAGCAGACCGGCGCTGACGCGGTGCACCCCGGTTACGGCTTTCTTTCCGAGCGCGCCGACTTCGCGCAGGCCTGTCTCGATGCCGGGCTGGTCTTCATCGGCCCGCCGCCCGCGGCGATCCGCGCGATGGGCGACAAGGCGCTGGCCAAGCGCCGCATGCTCGAAGCCAACGTGCCCTGCGCGCCCGGCTACCTCGGCGACGACCAGAATGATGCCCACCTGGCGCACCAGGCCCGCACGCTCGGCTTTCCGCTGCTGGTCAAAGCCGTGGCCGGCGGCGGCGGGCGCGGCATGCGCCTGATGCAGCGCGAAGAAGACATCGCGTCTGCACTGGCCGGCGCGCGCCGCGAGGCCGAGAGTGCGTTCGGCGGCGGCACGCTGATGCTCGAGCGCTTGATCGAGCGCGGCCGCCACATCGAGATCCAGGTCTTCGCCGACACGCACGGCAACGCCATTCACCTGGGCGAGCGCGACTGCACCGCGCAGCGCCGGCGGCAGAAGGTGATCGAGGAGGCGCCGTCGCCGGTGGTGAGTGCGGCGATGCGCGACGCGATGGGCCGCGACGCGGTGGCCGCGGCGCGCGCGGTGGGTTATGTCGGCGCCGGCACGGTGGAGTTCATCGTCGACCAGGACCTGAAGCACTGGTTTCTCGAGATGAATACGCGGCTGCAGGTGGAGCACCCGGTGACCGAGTGCGTCACCGGCCTCGACCTGGTGGAATGGCAGCTGCGTGTGGCGGCCGGCGAGCCGTTGCCATGCACGCAGGATCAGATCCGCTTCGATGGCCATGCGATCGAGGCGCGACTGTACACCGAAGACCCGTACGACGGCTACACGCCGCAGACCGGGCGCATCGCACATTGGCGGCCCGACGCCGCGCGCGTCGCCGGTGTGCCGACCCTCGGGCAAGGCGCACGCCCATTCGGCGTGCGCGTGGACGACGGCATCGCCGAAGGCGGCATCGTCGGCCCCTACTACGACGCGATGGTGGCCAAGCTGATCGCGCACGGCCGCGACCGCGCCGACGCGGTGCGCCAGCTGGTGGCCGCGCTGGCCGCGTCGCCGTTGCTGGGGGTGCGCAACAACGCGCGCTTCCTGGCCGACCTGCTGCGTTGCGACGAGTTCACCGACGCTCGCATGACGACCACGTTGCTCGACGAATGGGCCACGTCGAGCCACACGCTGATGCTGCGCCCGCTGGCCGGCGACAACGCCTGGTTGATCGCCGCCGCGGCACGCGCCACCCGCGAAGGCACCGGCTGGCGGCCGGCCAGCCTGGCCACCTACGCGATGACGCTCACCTGCGACGGCCAGACGCGCGCGCTGCGCGTGCGCGCCGACGCGTCGGGCGTGCAGGTGACGCACGGCGACGCCACGCACGCCGTGCGCATCGCGTCGCGCGACGAGCGCGTCCTGACGATCGAGCTCGACGGTGCCCGGCAGCGCGCGATCGTCGCCGACGACGGCGTGTCGCTGCACCTGGCGCTCGACGGCTCGAACTTCACGTTCACCGAAGCCTCGCCCTGGCCGCAGCGCGATAGCGCGATGGACCCGCGCCGCGCACGCGCGCCGGTGGCCGGCGTGGTGGCGCAGGTGCTGGTGCGCGCGGGTGATGCGGTGGCCGCGGGCCAGCAGCTGGTGTCGGTGGAAGCAATGAAGATGGAGATGTGGCTCACCGCCGGCGCCGCCGGCACGGTGCGTGCCGTGTTGGCCAGCCCGAAGGCGCCCGTCGAAAGCGGCGCGGTGCTGGTCGAGCTCGAAATCCCGGAGTGACATGCGATGAACAAGGCCATCCTCACCTGCGCGCTGACCGGCGTGCTCACCGACCCCAAGCAGCACCCGGTGCCCGTCACGCCCGCGCAGATGGCGCGCGAGGCGCGCGACGCGTTCAACGCCGGCGCCAGCATCATGCACGTGCACCTGCGCGACCAGCGCGAAGGCATGGGCCATCTGCCGAGCTGGGACCCCGATGTCGCGCAGGCGGTCACCGACGCGATCCGCGCCGCGTGCCCCGGCGTGATCATCAACCTGACCACCGGCGTGGTCGGCAAGGACGTGTCGGGTCCGATCGCCTGCATCCGCCGCGTGAAGCCCGAAATCGCCGCCTGCAACGCCGGCAGCCTGAACTACCTGAAGATCAAGGACAACGGCCAGTGGGCCTGGCCGCCGATGGTGTTCGACAACCCGGTGGCCAAGGTACAGCAGATGCTCGACGTGATGGCCGAGACGCACACGCACCCGGAGTTCGAATGCTTCGACGTCGGCATCGTGCGCTCGGTGGCGATGTACCAGAAGGCCGGCATGACACCCGGCGTGCCGGAAGTCAACTTCGTGATGGGCGTGGCCTCGGGCATGCCCTGCGATGCCGAGCTGCTGGCGCTGCTGCCGCGCTACACACCGCAGGGCGCGGTGTGGCAGACCACGCTGATCGGCCGCGCCGAGATCTGGCCGGTGCACCAGAAGACGGCCGAGCTCGGCGGCATGCTGCGCACCGGGCTGGAGGACACGTTCTACCTGCCCGACGGCGAACGTGCCAAGGGCAACGGCGTGCTGATCGAGGCGCTGGCGGCCTGCGCCGAGCGCGCCGGCCGGCCCATCGCGAGCCCCGACGAGGCACGCGCGCTGCTCGGGCTGCGCGCCAGCACGGCGATGCGACCCGCGTGACGACTTCACGGCTGCTGCCCACTGCAGCCGTGCGACTGTTCCCAAAGCGCGACGCATCGATTGCCGGTCCGGTGCCGGACAGGCAAAGTCCGTGCACCAGCGCGCCACCGAAGAGCGCGCCGGCAAAGGGAGAAATCGATGAAGTCGGAGTGGGCATGCCTCATCGCGCGCACGCTGGGCCTGGCGATGGCGGTCGCCAGCGCAGGCTGTGGCCGCACCGACGCCGCGGGCGCGCCATCGCGTGACTTCGCCGCCGAGACCTTGGGGCTGCCGACCCCGACGCTGCTGCCGCCACGTGGCCTGCAGGATGCAGCGCCCATGCCGGCACCGCTTGCCCAGACGCGGGTCGACCTCGCACGCGCGTTCTTCGCCGGCGACTTCGCCACGATCGACCGCGCACTGACTGCCGCCCACGCGCAATACACGCAGGGCGGATCGGCGCGCGACGAGTCCGAGCGCCTGCCACTGCTGATCGTCGATGCGGGCACGGCCGGCGCCGAGCGCTGCGACCAGTGGCTGAAGTCGATGCCGCGTTCCTACGTCGCCTTTCGCCTGTGCGGCAGGCTGTGGCAACGCGGCGCCTGGATGGCGCGCACCGAGCAGACGGCCGACAAGATCACCGCCTCGCAGTTCGCGCTGATGAAGGATCGGCTGCAACGCTCCAACCGCCTGCTGCAACAGGCGCTGGCGCTCGACGCCAAGCCCGTGCAGGCGTTGACGATGCTGGCCGACAACCAGTTCCTGCTGAAGGAGAAGGTCGAGGCCCAGGCGACGCTGGAACGGGCGATGGTGATGATGCCGCGCCATGCCGACGCGTACGAGGTGACGGCGCGTTATGCGCGGCCCGAGTGGGGCAGTTCCGACAAGGCGGTGGCCGCGGTCGTGCTGCGCGCAAGGCGCGCCGGCGTCGAGCCGGACCGCATCACCTACATCGAGGACCACAGTGTCGCGAGGCCCTGGGTCACCCCGACACCGGGGGCCGAGAAGCTGTACTGGGAGAAGGTGATCGCCGAACGCGCCACCTACCAGCGCCTGGAAGACTTCGCGATGTACTACACCAGGCTGAGCAACTGGCGCGATGCCTTGCCGGTGCTCGAACGCGCGATCCGCGAGCATTCGCACGTGGCAGCGAGCTACTACTGGCGCGCGCGTTCGCACGAGGAACTGGGCGATGGCCGGGCCGCATTGCCCGACTATCGACTCGCGGCGGCGATGGGCAACGAGCATGCGATCCAGCGGCTGATCCAGGCCCACATCCAGGGTGCGCTCGGACTGCCGGGGCGCAACCTGGCGGCGCTGGCCGAGCTGTGCCGCTATGCCGCCGCCCTGGGGTCGCCCGCCGGCGGCAACTGCCTGGGCTCGAGCCATTGGGACGGCAGTCTGCCCGGCCTGCCGAAGGACCCCTCGCTGGCACTCGCGTGGCACGCCTTCGCCGCCCGCGGCGGCAGCGCGAACTCGCAGCACGACCTCGGCTGGTTGTTGATGAGCCAGCGTTGGCCGAGCCTCGACGCGGCCACCGCCAAGGCCGCCGGGATCTTCTGGCTGCAGCGCGCAGCCGAGCAGGAGCACGGCTTCGCGATCCGCAAGCTGCAGGAAGCCGGCATCGCGATCGAGCGGCCGGCCGGGCGCTGACGCCGCTCGCGCTAGCCAAGCGCCTGCGCGTCAACGGCCGCTGAACGCCGGCGGCCGCTTCTCGACGAAGTGGGCCACGCCCTCGCGAAAATCCTCCGAGCCGAACGACTTGAACATCTCGAAGTCCGCCACCTCCGCGGCCTGCGCCAGCGACTGGAACAGCGCGTCGTAGACCTGGCGCTTCATCACCCGCATCGAGCGCGGCGACGACAGTTGCGCGAGTTCGACCGCCATCGCGTGCGTCGCGTCGGCGAAGCCCTCCATCGGCAGCAGCTTGGCCAGGCCCATCTGCGCCGCCTCGGCGGCCGTCACGGTGCGCGCCGACAGCAGCAGATCCATCGCATGCATCGGCCCGACCAGCCGCGGCAGCAGCCACGAGATGCCGTGCTCGGCGATCAGGCCGCGGCGCGCGAACGCGGTGGTCAGCTTCGCGCCGTCGGCCATCAGCCGCAGGTCGCAATACAGCGCGAAGCACAGGCCGATGCCGGCCACCGGGCCGTTGATGGCGGCGATCACCGGCTTGGCCACGCGCATCAGGTAGCCGAACGACGCCAGGTAGTTCGCCGCCAGGCTGTCGCCGGGCGCGGCGGCGGCCTGATGGCGCGCGCGCTCGGCCAATGCGCGGTCGGCGGCCACGTTGCTCAGCAGGTTCATGTCGGCACCGGCGCAGAAGCCGCGCCCGGCGCCGGTGATCACGATCGCCCGCACCGCGTCGTCGGCGTCGGCGGCCTGCACCGCCGCGCGCACCTCGGCGTCCATCGTGCGCGTCCAGGCGTTCAGCTTGTCAGGGCGATTCAGCGTGATCGTCGCGACCCGGTCGCGCACGCCGGTCAGAATTTCGGTGTCAGCCATGTCGACTCCGGTTCAGTTGCAGGTCACGCTCAGTCGGCCAGCGGGCGGGTGATCTCGTCGATGCGCTCCAGCACCCCGGGCGTGAGCTTGTCGATCACCGGCAGTGCGCCCAGGTTCGATTGCAGCTGCTCCAGCTTCGACGCGCCGGTGATCACCGAGCTGACGCGCGCATGGCTCGCCACCCACGCGAGCGCGAGTTGCGCCACACTGCCGCCGAGCTCGGCCGCGATCGGTTTCAGCTGCTCGACGGCGGCGTTCTTCGCCTGATCGGTAAGGCCGTCGCGCAGGAAGGCCATGTTCTCCATCGCACCGCGGCTGCCCTCGGGCACGCCGCGGTGGTACTTGCCGGTGAGCATGCCCGAGGCCAGCGGGCTCCAGGTGGTCAGGCCCAAGCCGATGTCGTCGACCAGGTTGGCGTACTCCTGCTCGACGCGCTTGCGGTGGAACAGGTGGTACTGCGGCTGCTCCACCACCGGCCGGTGCCAGCCGTGCCGGTCGGCAACGTCCCAGGCGGCGCGGACGTCGGCCGCGCTCCATTCGCTGGTGCCCCAGTACAGCGCCTTGCCCTGGCTGATGATGTCGCTCATCGCGCGCGCGGTTTCCTCGATCGGCGTGTGCGGGTCGGGGCGGTGGCAGTAGATCAGGTCGATGTGGTCGAGGCCGAAGCGCTGCAGCGAACCGTCGATCGCCTGCATCAGGTACTTGCGGTTGAGCGTGTCCTTGCGGTTGACGGCGTCGCCGCGCCGGTCCAGGCCCCAGAAGAACTTGGTCGAGACCACGTAGTTCAGCCGCGGCCAGCCCAGCGTGCGCAAGGCCTGGCCCATCAGCTCTTCGCTGCGGCCGCCGGCGTAGGCCTCGGCGTTGTCGAAGAAGTTCACGCCGGCGTCGTAGGCGGCGGCCATCATCTCGATCGCCGATCGCTGGTCGACCTGGTTGTGATAGGTCACCCAGGAGCCGAGCGACAGCGCGCTCAGCTTCAGGCCGGTTCGGCCGAGACGGCGATAGATCATGGTGGTGCTGGGCGTCGGGGAACGAGCGGCGAGATTAACCCGTCACGTGACCGTTGTCTGCGCAGGCGTGGCGTCGGCGTGCGCCGGCGGCCGCGCGAACCGGATGCGCACCTGGTGCGTGCCGCTGCCGGCGAGCAGCGGCACGGCGTCGCCCGCGCAGGGCACACCATCGAGGCTGAGGTCGGCCACGTCGGAGCGCTCCACCTGCAACTGGTACAGCGCGCCGCGGAATCGATAGCCGACTGCAAAACCCGGCCAGGCGGCTGGAATGCACGGGTGCACGCGCAGCAGGGCGCCGTGCTGGGTGACCTCGAGCTGAAGGCCGAGCAGCGACTCGATGATCAGCCGGTACATCCACCCGGCCGAGCCGGTATACCAGGTCCAGCCGCCGCGGCCGGTGTGCGGCGCCTCGCTGTAGACGTCGGCCGCGACCACGTAGGGCTCGACCTTGTAGGCGGCCACCTCGGCCGCGGTGCGGCCGTGATGCAGCGGGTTGATGATGTCCATCAGCGCCCAGGCGCGCGGCGCATCGCCCAAGGCGGCGAAGGCCATCGTCGCCCACACGGCCGCGTGCGTGTACTGGCCGCCGTTCTCGCGCACGCCGGGCACGTAGCCCGCGATGTAGCCCGGGTTCGGGCCGCGGCGGTCGAACGGCGGGTCGAGCAGTTGCACCAGGCCGGCGGCGGGGCGCACCAGCCGGGCGGCCATCGAGGCCATGGCCTGCCGCACGCGTTCGGCGTCGCCGACGCCGGACAGCACCGCCCAGCTCTGTGCGATCGAATCGATCTGGCATTCGACGCTGTCCTTCGATCCGAGCGCGCGTGCCATCGTCGAAGTAGGCGCGGCGATACCAGTCGCCATCCCACGCATTGGCCTCGAGCTGCACGCCGAGCTGCTGGCGTTCGCTGTCGCATTGCCGCGCGAACGCGTCGTCGCCGTGCCGGCGCGCCAGCTCGGCGAACTGGCGCAGCACGTCGCAAAAGAAGAAGCCCAGCCAGACGCTTTCGCCGCGGCCCTGGTGGCCCACCTCGTTCATGCCGTCGTTCCAGTCGCCGGTGCCCATCAACGGCAGGCCATGCGCGCCGAAGCGCATGCCGTGCAGCACGGCGCGCACCGCGTGCTGGTACAGGCTCGCCGAGTGGATCGAACGCTGCGGCAGGTCGAAGTAGGAGTCGTCGGCCACCGGCACCGGCCGCCCTTCGAGGAAGGGCACACCCTCGGTCAGCACGCCGGTGTCGTGGGTGGCCTGCACATAGCGGCACAGCGCCAGCGGCAGCCACAGGTAGTCGTCGGACATGCGCGTGCGCACGCCGCGGCCCGAAGGCGGGTGCCACCAGTGCTGCACGTCGCCCTCCACGAACTGCCGGCTCGCGCTGAGCAGCAGGTGCTCGCGCAGTAGGTGCGGGCGCGTGTGCACCAGCGCCATCGCGTCCTGCAACTGGTCGCGAAAACCAAACGCGCCGCCCGACTGGTAGTAGCCGCTGCGCGCCCACATGCGGCAGGCGAGCGTCTGGTACACCAGCCAGCCGTTGGCCAGCACGTTCAGCGCGGTGTCGGGTGTGTCCACCTGCACCGCCCCCAGCGTCTGTGCCCAGTGGCTGTGCACGGCGTCGAGTGCCTCGGATTTGGCGACGCCACCGCGAAACCGCTGCACCAGCTGGCCGGCTTCGTCGGCGCTGCGGCCCATGCCGAGGCGAAAGACGATCTCGCGCGTCTGCCCGGGCGCCAGCTCGAACGGCACCTGGATCGCGGCGCACGGGTCCCGGCCGGCACCGATGCGGCCCGACAGGCGCATCCGCCGCAGCGCGGCCGGGCGCCGCAGCGACCCGTTGCGGCCGATGAACTCGGTGCGGTCGCCGGTGATGGTGGCGAACGCGCGGTCGTTGGCATCGACGTCGAAGAACGCGACCCAATCGCCGAAGTCGTTGCTGTAGGGGTTGCGCGCATACAGGGCACCGCTGTCGGCGGCGACGTCGGTGTTGATGTGCGGCCCGCTCTTGGCCCGCAGGTCGCCCAGCACCCATTCGACATAGCCGGTGGCCGACAGGCTGCGCGTGCGGCCGCTGTCGTTGCGCAGCACCAGCGCCGAGAACTTCACCGCGGCGTCGATCGCCACGAACACCGTCAGCTCGCTGTGGATGCCGGCCGCGTCGTGCTCGAACACGCTGTAGCCGAAACCATGGCGCGTCAGGTAGGGCAGCGCGTCGCTGTCGTCGCGCTCGTCGCCGGGGTCCGGCAGCGAGGTCGGATGCCAGACCTCGCCGGACTCCTCGTCGCGCAGGTAGATGGTCTCGCCGCCGACGTCGGTCACCGGGTCGTTGTGCCACGGCGTGAGGCGCAGCTCGTGCGCGTTCTCGCACCAGGTGTACGCACTGCCGCCTTCGGAGACCACCGTGCCGAAACGCGGGTTGGCCAGCACATTGACCCACGGTGCGGGGGGACGGCGACCTGCGGGCGGCGCGATCACGTACTCGCGCCCGTCGGGCGTGAAGCCGCCGCAGCCGTTGTAGAAACCCAGGTCGCGCACCGCCGCGTGGCGCTGGACCGGGCGCACGGGTTCGGCGCCGCGCCTGGGCTCGAACGGCGCGACCCGCCGCTCGGCGACCGCCTTGCGCATCACCTGCTCCGCCAGCGATCCATGACGGTCGGTGATGATGGCGCGCGCCACGGCCTGCAGCAGGATGCGGTCTTCGCCGGCGATCTGCTCGACCTGACGCACGAAGATGCCGCCCGGACGGTCGACCACGTGTGCTTCGATGCCCGAGGCGATGAGCCCGAGGATCTGCTCCTGCAGCCGCTGGCGGTAGACATCGCGCTCCTCGTTCCAGATCACCAGGTCGACCGCCAGCCCTTTCAGGCGCCACCAGGCATGCGCCTGCACCATCTGCCTGACCAGGTCGATGTTGGCGGCATCGCTGACCTGCAGCAGCACGATCGGCAGGTCGCCCGAGATGGCGTAGCCCCACAGCCCCGACTGACTGCGGTGGTTGCGCAGCAGCATGTTGGCGTTGGCGCGCAGGACCGGCTGTGAGTAGACGATGGCGCCGGCCAGCCGCGCGTAGAGCTGCGAATCGGCCTCGCTGGCGTTGATCTGGCGCAGCACGACGTGGCTGTGGGTCCAAGCCAGCTCGAACACCCGGTCCGCCAGACGCCGGTCGACATACTTGTGCGCCAGCGCGACGCAGGCCTCCCTGGTGTCGGCCATGCCGTAGACGATGTCGACGGTGGCGGTCTGGCCGGCCTCCAGCGTGATGACGCGCCGGGTCGCGGCCACTGGATCCAGCACCGAGCCTGCGCTGCCCGACAGCGCGCCCGATTGGCGCAGCGCCTGCGGCGCATGCAGGCTGCGACCGCGGCCGATGAAACGCGAGCGATCGGTCTCATGCGACACGGCGCCGGCCCTGGCACCGTGCACCGCCATCAGATGCAGCAGGTACGGCGGGCGTTCGTCGGCCGATCGCGGCCGGCGTGTGCACAGCAGCGCCGCCGGTTCGGCCAGCACTTCCGTCTGCACGAACAGCTTGCTGAACGCCGGGTGCTGCGCATCGGCCGCCGCGGGCGCGATCACCACCTCTGCGTAGCTGGTCACCTCGACACTGCGCCGCGTGCGGCCCAAGTTGGTGATGCGCAGGCGCCGCAGTTCGATGTCGTCTTCCGGCGACACGACGATCTCGGTGTAGGCGTCGATGCCCTGGTCGCGGCGGCGGAACTCGGCGCGGCCTTCGGAGAAGATCGCCTCATAGGAATCGGGCTTCCACTGCGTCGGCTGGTGGGTGGTCGACCAGTAGGTGCCGGTCTCGGTGTCGCGCAGGTAGCAGAAGCTGCCCCACTCGTCGCAGGTGGGGTCCTCGCGCCAACGCGTGACCGCCAGGTCCTTCCAGCGGCTGACGCCGGCGCCGGAGTTGGTCAACATCACGTGGTAGCGGCCGTTCGACAGCAGCTGCACTTCGGGCGCCGGGGTGTCGGCGGTGGTGATCAGACGCGACGGCGTCTCGGCGGCGCCGAAATCGACGCGCATCTCGGCACGGTCGGCGGTGTGCGGATGGAAGGCCACGACCTTGGGAACGCGCTCCTGCAGCAGCAGCAGCGTGGCCTGCAGCTCGGCGTCGGACGCGAACCGGCGCTGCATCGGCTGGTCGAGCAGCACGTAGGCCAGCGACAGCAGGCTCATGCCTTGGTGGTGCGCCATGTACGAGCGCACGATGGCGCCCGTCTGGCCGCGCGGCAGCCGCGCGGGCGTGTAGTCGACCGCCTCGTAGTAGCCGAAGGTGCCGGCCAGGCCGACTTCGGCCAGGCGCTGCAGGTTCTGGCAGGCGGCCTGCGGCTTCACCATCAGTGCCATGACCGTGGCGTACGGCGCCACCACCAGATCTTCGGCCAGCCCGCGCTTCAGGCCGAGGCCGGGCACGCCGAAGGCGCGGTATTGGTAGTTCAGGTGCGCGTCGGTGGCGTTGTAGCCCGATTCGGACATGCCCCAGGGCACGCCACGCTGGCGCCCGTAGACGATCTGGCGCTCGACGGCCGCATGCATGGTCCGGTCGAGCAGCGTGTTCTCGTAGCTCGGCATCACCAGCATCGGCATCAGGTACTCGAACATCGAGCCGCTCCACGACAGCAGGATCGCGTCGCCATCCACCGTGGTGAGCAGGCGGCCGAGCGCGAACCAGCTCGTCTGCGGCAGCAGGCCCTGCGCGATCGTCGTGAAGGCCGCCAGGCGCACCTCGGAGGCCAGCAGGTCGTAGTAGCCCGAATCGAGGCGATGCTCGTCGACGTTGTAGCCGATCGACATCAGGCAACGCGAAGGGTCGTAGAGGAAGCCGTAGTCCATCCGCGCCATGCCGCCGGCCTCGTCGGCCAGGCGACGCAGCGCGGCGCTGCGCTCCATCAGCGCGGGAATCTCCCAGGCCACCGCATCGCCGTGCAGGCTGGCGCCGGGCGCGAGCAGCCTCAACTCAGCCACCGCGGCACTGCATTGGGCGCGCAGGGCCTGCGCCCAGCGGCGCGATTCGGCCAGCGCCGTCGCGTCGGCGTCGTCGTCGCTGCCTGGCCCCGGGCCGTCGCGCGACACGGTGGCCACTGCCGCCACCACCTCGGTGGCCGCGCGGTCCAGCGCGTCGAACGCCCGGTACAACGCCTGCGGCGACTGCGGCGGCTGCGCCAGCGCTTCGTTCAACAGCAGTGCGAAGCGGCTCAGCGGGCTTGCCGGCGGGTCGCCTGGGGTGGCCATCTGCAGCAGGCGCAGCGTGTCGCGCAGGCCGCCGAACAGCCGCGCCATCTGCGGCAGCTCGTCGGCCAGCGCGGTCAGGCCGGCGCGCAGCGTCAGCAGGTGGCCGGCCAGGTTGCCGCTGTCGACGGTGGAGACATAGCACGGGCGCAGCGGCTGCAGCGTCTGCGTGTCGTACCAGTTGAAGAAGTGGCCCTGATGCCGGTCCAGCCGCTGCATCGTGTCCAGCGTGGCCTCGGTGCGCTCGATCAACTGGCCGACCGTGATGTAGCCGAAGTCGTAGGCCGCCAGGTTGGACAGCAGCGCCAGGCCGATGTTGGTGGGCGAGGTGCGGTGCGCGATGCGCTCGACCGGATGCTCCTGCATGTTGTCGGGCGGCAGGAAGTTGTCTTCGCGTCCGACGAAAGTCTCGAAGAACGCCCAGGTGCGGCGGCTCAGCAGGCGCAGCAACAGCGTCTGCTCGGCGTCGAGCGCGGGCCGCCGCCGCTGCAGCGGCCGGCTGATCCACCAGACGATGAGCGGCGACAGCAGCCACAACGCGAGCACCGGCGCGGCCACCGCCAGGGCCTCGGGACGGTAGCTGCCCAGGCCGACGAACGTGACCAGCGCCAGCGCTGGCGCGATCCACAGCCGCTGCAGCGTGCGCAACAGCTCCATCGGGCCCTCGGCCTCGACGTGGCGGGCCGCTTCGGACGACGGCTGCCACTCGAGCAGGTGGCGTCGCGTGAACCACAGTCGCCAGAGCGTGCGCGTCACGGCGCCGAGGCTGAAGGCCGCCTCGTAGGGCAGGCATGCGAGGCTGAGCGTGGCCTGCCCCAGCTGACGCAAGGCCGCGGGCACGACGGTGCGCAGGTGCTGGCCGGGCCGCAGCTCCTCGGGCTTGCGCAGCACGCTGACCAGCAGGGCCACGAGCGGCGGCACGAACAGGATCGCGAGCCCGGCCGCCGTCCACACCCAGGGCGGCTGCAACACGCTCCACCCGAGCACGAAGAACGCGGTGAGCGCGGCGGGCATCAGGCTGCGCCGCAGGTTGTCGGCGATCTTCCAGCGCGACAGCGCCGACAGCGGATTCTTCAGCTTGACGACGCGCGTGCGCCCGGTCCCGTCGCTGGCGACTTCGGCGACCGGAACCTGCAGTCTGGGCATCAGCCAGCCGATGATCTGCCAGTCGCCGCGGATCCAGCGCCGGCGACGGTTGACATCGGCGTCGTAGCGTGAGGGCGTCTCCTCGACCAGCTGCACATCGCTGATCAAGCCGGAGCGCGCATAGCAGCCTTCCAGCAGGTCGTGGCTGAGGATGCGGTTTTCCAGCAGGCGACCGCCCAGCACATGCTCGAACGCGTCGACGTCGTAGATGCCCTTGCCGATGAACGAGCCTTCGCCGAACAGGTCCTGGTAGACGTCGGACACGGCCCGCGTATACGGGTCGATGCCGGGATCGCCGCCGACCAGGCGGGCGTAGCGCGAGCGGTTGGCGCTGGGCAGGCTGACGCCGACGCGCGGCTGCAGGATGCCGTAGCCGTCGACCACGCGCGGCGCCTCGGGCGCGCCGCCGAAGCGCGGGCGGTTCAGCGGGTGCGCCATCGTCGCGACGAACTGCCAGGCGCTGTCGCGGGGCAGCTGGGTGTCGGTGTCCAGCGTGATGACGTAGCGCACCTCGCGCAATGGCGACGTGTCGCCGACGATCACCGAGAAGCGCTCGCCAGGCCCGGCGCTGGCGTTGCCGCGCAGCAGCGCGTTCAGGTCGGCGAGCTTGCCGCGCTTGCGCTCGTAGCCCATCCAGACGCGCTCGCGCGGGTTCCACCGGCGCGGGCGATGGAACAGGAAGAAGCGGTCGCCGCCGCGCGCGCCGTTCGCCAGCGCAGCGTGTTTGCGGTTCAGCGCCTCGATCTTCTCGCGCGCCAGCCGCGCCAGCGCGTCGTCGTTGGCGCGGCGCTCGTGCGTGGAGTCGAGGAAGTCGGTCAGCAGGCCGAAGTACAGCTGCGGGTCGCGGTTGGCCAGAAAGCGCACCTCCAGTTGCTCGGCCAGGTCTTCGATACCCTGCTCGCTGCCGAGCATCGTCGGCACGACCACCAGCGTCCGCGACCCGGGCGCGATGCCGAGCGAGAAGTCCATGCGCGGCAGCATCCGCGGTATGGCGAGCAGGCCCGCCGCCCAGTTGGTCAGCGCCACGGCCAGCTGGCTGGCCGCCAACAGCAGCGCGGCGCGCGATCGGCAGCAACCACCAGCGCCGAGCGGGATGCGCCGCGAACGCCGACTCGAACCCGCCGGAGGCCCACATCACCACGCCAGCGCTCAGCAGCAGCGTGAGCGTCATGATGGAACGGCCGTACAGCGGCAGCAGGTGGCGCGCCGCGATGCGGCGCACGCGTTGCCACCAGCGGCAGGCGCACCTGCACGACGCGCTCCAGTTCGGCCTGGCCGGCACCGATCAGGTAGTAGCCGACATGCGCGCGATGGGCCGCGGCGATCGGCCGCGCCGCGATGCCGTCGCGCCGCCGAGCTTGCACCGCGGCCCTGAGCCACGTCGACTTCGCCGGCAGCGGGCTGATCCGGGCCATCGCTCGACCGCATGGCGGTAGTCTGTCGCGCGTCGCGAAATCCATGCGCGGCATAGACGTCGGCGGGGTCATCGCGCAGCGCCTGCTCGACCATCGACAGCGTCTCGACGAATTCGCGCCAGTCCGTCGCCGCCAGCATGCCGCAGGCTGCCGATGCTGTTGCTCACCGAGACCTGCGCGGCGGCCTGGGTCTGCGCCTCGATCTGCACCAGCTGCTCGATGGTCTGATTCGCTTCCGCCAGCCGCTGCTCGATCCAGGTCAGCGGCAGCGCGAGCGCCGCGCTGCGGCCCTGCAGGCGGCGCGCCAGCTCGGCGACGAAGGGGCTCGGTCATCGGCGGGTCCGAGCGCGCCATGTCGGCAATCGACCAGGATCAGCCCCTTCGGGTCCTTCTCGGCCACGTCGAGCATCCGGTCGGCCCACAGGTTGCGCCAGGTTCGCGCTCGTCGCGCCCGGCGGCGATCCGCACCGCCACGCGGCGCAGGTTCTCGATCAGCGCCAGGCGCAGCATGATCGGCATCGCCCACAGCTCGCCGAGCCGCAGCGTCTTGACACGTCTGGTACGACGCGACGAAACGGCTCAAGGTGCCGCGGCTGACGCGGGCAGTCGCCGTGGGCCACCGCCTGCAGCGCGAGATCGTAGACGCGGGGCAGACCGGCCGAGGGCCCGCCGCGCAGGCGCGGCAGCTCGCGGCTGTAGCCGGGCGGCAGGTGGCGCTTGGCGGTGCGGACCTCTTCTTCGATCAGGTAGAAGTTGTCGAGCAGCCATTCGCCGGCGGGCGTGACGCGCCGCTGCTTCTCGGCGCTGCGCATGAGCAGCGTGCAAACCTCCACCAGCACTTTCTCGTTCGACGCCGAGCCGCGGCAGCAGACGGTCGCGCGCAGCGCGCGGCGGTCAGCTCGTGGGCCGCTGCCAGGCTCGTGCCGTGCTGAGCCATCTGGTCGGCCGAAAAGAGCTCGGCGCGCAGCGGTGCTTCTTCGGTACTCGCCGCCCCTCCCGGCGTGGCGCTGAGCAGGCCGGGTTGCCTGATCAGTGTCTGGACAGAGGTCCAAAGCCGGCTTGTCGCCTTCAGGAATCCTCCGCGGGTTGGTACGGCTGTCGTGAGGCGACCGTCGGCCGCCGGCACACAGTGTATACAGAGGCGGGGATGCAGGCAGAACTTGCCCGCATGCCGGACCATGGACAATGCCGTTCACGCCAACCGCCAACGGTCCACGAACATGAAGCCGATGCAGACAACCCGGGTGATGCCGGCGCACGATGGCTGAGATCTTCGGCCTGGACGCCTATGCGCCGAAGGAGATCGCGACCCGCGTCAGCGAGGTCGGCGTCCGCAAGGCGCGGCTGCCCCTGCTCACGTTGATGCTGCTGGGTGTGCTGGCCGGCGCGTTCATCGGCCTGGGCGCGTTGATGTTCACGCTGGTGGCGAGCGACACCACGCTCGGCTTCGCTGCGTCGCGGCTGCTGGGCGGCCTGGCGTTCGCGCTCGGACTGATCCTGGTCACCGTGGCCGGCGCGGAACTCTTCACCGGCAACAACCTGCTCGCCATGGCCTGGGCCAGCCGCCGCGTCAGCACGCGCGAGGTGCTCGTCAACTGGGCGCTGGTGTGCGTGGCCAACTTCGTCGGCGCGGTCGGGCTGGCGGTGCTGGTGTGGCTGTCGGGCCATGCGGCGCTGAACGATGGCGCGGTGGGCCGCGCGGCGATTCGCATCGCCACCGTCAAATCGCAATTGCCGTGGGGCGAGCTGTTCTTTCGTGGCGTGCTGTGCAACGTGCTGGTGTGCATGGCGGTGTGGATGGCGCTGTCCGGGCGCAGCGTGACCGACAAGGTGCTGGCCATCGTGTTCCCGATCACCGCCTTCGTGGCCGCCGGCTTCGAACACTCGATCGCCAACATGTACTTCTTCCCGCTGGCCACGTTGCTCGGCGCGCCACTGGGCGCCGGCGACCTGCTGCGCAACCTGGTGCCGGTGATCGCGGGCAACATCGTCGGCGGCAGCGTGCTGGTGGCACTGGTGTACTGGCTGGTCTACCTGCGGCCCGGTGCGGCACCGCCCGAGCGGGCGAACTGATCGGCGGCGCAGGCCGCCCACAGGGTTAGGTACTAGACCTGAGACCGATCAAGTTGCGATCCGTCATCATCGGCGGAGCACTCAGTCGGAGACGTTGCATGAACACTCGCCACGCCATCAACGCCGCGTTGATCGCACTGATCAGCAGCGCCGCCGCGCCGGCCTGGGCCCAGATTGAAATCAAGTTCGGCCATGTCGGCGAGCCCAACTCGCTGTTTGCCAATTCGGCCGAGGAGTTCGCCCGCCGCGCCAACGCCAAGCTCGGCGCCAAGGCCAAGGTGGTGGTCTTCGGCTCCAGCCAGCTCGGCGGCGACAAGGAGCTGCTGCAGAAGCTCAAGCTCGGCACGGTGGACATCGCGCTGCCGTCGACCGTGATGTCGTCGGAGTCCGACGTGTTCGGCGTCTTCGAGATGCCCTACCTGGTGAAGGACCGCGCGCACATGGGCCGCATCGAGCGCGAGGTGTTCTGGTCGAAGATGGCACCCGACGCGGAGAAGAAGGGCCTGAAGATCCTCGCGGTGTGGGAGAACGGCTACCGCCACATCACCAACTCCAAGCGCCCGATCAACACGCCGGCCGACCTGCAGGGCATCAAGCTGCGCGTGCCCGAGGGCAAGTGGCGGGTGAAGATGTTCCAGGCCTACGGCGCCAACCCGTCGCCGATGAAGTTCTCCGAGGTCTTCACCGCACTGCAGACCGGTGTGATGGACGGTCAGGAGAACCCGTTCACGCAGATCCACAGCGCCAAGTTCCAGGAGGTGCAGAAGTACCTCTCGCTCACCGGCCACGTGTACACGCCGGCCTATGCCACCGTCGGCGCGAAGAAGTGGGCCGCGCTGCCGGACGACGTGCGCAAGATCCTCGAGGACACCGCCAAGGAGACGCAGGCCTTCGTCTACGCCGCTGCCGAAAGGGACGACAACGATCTGCTCGGCAAGTTGAAGGCCGCCGGCATGCAGGTGAACACGCCCAATAAGGACGCCTTCATCGCCGCATCGAAGGTGGTGTATGACGAGTTCGCCAAGGAGGTGCCGAGCGCCAAGGAGATCATCGACCGCGCGATCGCGCTGGGGAACTAGGCCCGATGCGCCCCGGCGGTTTCCGCCAGCGCTACGAACAGGCGCTGGAGTGGCTGGTCATCGCGCTGATGGCCATCCTGGCGCTCGAGGTGACGGCCGGCGTGGTGTTTCGCAGCGTCGGCTACTCGCTCGTCTGGTACGACGAGGTCGCCTCGATCCTGCTGGCGTGGCTCACCTTCTACGGCTCGGCGCTGGCCTCGGCCAAGCGCGCGCACATCGGCTGCCCGGAACTGGTGGCACTGCTGCCGCCGGGCCCGCGCCAACTGGCCAGGCTCCTGGTCGAAGTGCTGGTGATCGCGTTCTTCGTGCTCGTGGGCTGGACCGGGTACGAGGTGCTCGGTGTGCTCGAAACCGATCACCTGGTCAGCCTGCCGGCGATTTCGGTCGCATGGATTCAGTCGGTGGTGCCGATCAGTGCCACGCTGATCATCATTGCCGAGTTGATGAACCTGCCGCGAGTGCTCGCGATCGCGAGCGGTGCGCACAACGAGGGCGCCGGCGGAGCGTCGCACTAGGATGCAGCGCCCTGGCCTCACTGCTCATGCCGACATGAGCTCGCGCTCGCGCATCAGGCGGCGCATCGCGAAGTCCTGGCGGTCGGGTCGCGGCCCGTTGCTGACTCCTGGCGACCGCTTTCAAGCGGCATGCAATGGCCGGCCCGCGCTGCGCCGCGGCCGCGGGCTGTGTGGCCCGGGCGCTCGGCCTGCGGCGCCCCGGCCCGAAGGCCGGGGTGCACTGCGCTGCTCGCCCGAGCAGGGCGGCTGCGATCCCGCCGCCGCGCCGCTGCACGCGGCGCCGCCTCACGGGTTCTCGCCGGTCTGGCGCTTGTGCGCCAGACGTCCACGGCCGGGCCTGCAGGCCCGGCCGGCTCCTGAGGCGAGCAAGAGTGCGCAGGCACTCTTGCTCGTCCACACTCGCCCCCTGCTCGTGCTGCGCTGCTCGTCGCCGCAATTCGCGCCCGGACCCCACAACCCACGACCGCGGCTTCGCGTGGAACACCGAGCGCGCAGCAGCACCTCTGTGCAGCGCCGGTGCGGTGCATCGCGGCAGGTGGTCCCCGGCGGGGGCGATTTCGGGGGCGACGAGAAGCGCAGCGCTGGGGTCGGCGCGCGCAGCGCGCATCCAGAACTGACTCGCCGCGTTTGCTCGAACGCAGCGAACGCAGTGAGCGCAGTGAGTTACGCGGCGCGACCCCAGGGCGAGCATCGCAGTGCAGTCGGCGCATTTGGCCGACCGCCCACGCATGAGCCCCTGCCGGGTACCGCCTGCCGCGCCGCACTGACCACCATCCAAAGCAGACGCCCGCCAAAGTCAGCACCGGGCCGGCTGCGGTCGGTCGCGCGACATGACCATCTTGCGCCTGCCGCGTCGTGCCATTCACCGTGGGGCCGTTGACATGACGATCCTGCTGCTGTTCGCCTGCGTGCTCGCGCTGGTGGTGATCGACGTGCCGATCGCGGTGTCGCTGGGGCTGGTGGCGCTCGTGGCGATGGTGGTTACGCACGGGCTGAGTTCGCTGCCGAACCTGCCGATCGTGCTGTACAACGGCGCGACGAGCTTCCCGCTGATCGCGATCCCGCTGTTCATCCTGGCCGGGGCGATCATGAACGCGTCGGGCATCTCGCAGCGGCTGATCGCGTTTGCGTCTGCACTGATCGGCTTCGTGCGCGGCGGCCTGGCGATGGTGTCGATCGGCGCGTCGATGTTCTTCGCCGAGATCTCCGGCTCGGCGGTGGCCGACGTGTCGGCGCTGGGCTCGATCCTGATCCCGGCGATGAAGGGCAAGGGCTACCCCGCGCCGGTGGCCGCGGCGATCATGTCGTCGGCGGCCACGCTGGCGGTGATCATCCCGCCGTCGATCCCGATGATCCTGTACGCGGTGATGGCCGAGACCTCGGTGGTCAAGATGTTCGTGGCCGGCATCGTGCCCGGCGTGCTCGGCGGCTTCGGCCTGATGGGCATGGCGTACTACTTCGCGCGGCGCTACAACCTGCCGCGCGAAGAGGCCTTCCAGTGGTCGCGGGTGCGCCGCACCTTCCGCGAGGCGTTCTGGGCGCTGACGCTGCCGCTGATCATCCTGGGCGCGATCTTCGGCGGCGTGGTCACCGCCACCGAGGGCGCGGCGCTCGCCGTGATCGCGGCGCTGTTCATCGGCCTCGTGGTCTACCGCGAGCTGGACCTGAAGCACCTGAAGGCCGCAATGATCGAAGGCGGCGTGCAGACGGCGGTGGTGATGCTGCTGGTGGCCGCCTCGGCGCTGCTGGGCACCTACCTCACCGAGATCCAGGCACCGCAGCAGCTCGCGCGCTCGATCACCGAGATCACCACCAACAAGTGGTTCGTGCTGGCGCTGCTGAACCTGCTGTTCCTGCTGCTGGGCATGTTCCTGCATTCGGCGGCGGCGATCATCCTCGTGGTGCCGGTGGTGATGCCGCTGGTGCGCGCGGTGGGCATCGACCCGGTGCACTTCGGCCTCGTGGTGACGATCAACCTGGGCATCGGCCAGCAAACGCCGCCGGTGGCCTCGGTGCTGATGGTGGCCTGCTCGATCGCCAAGGCCAGCGTGTGGGAGGTCACCAAGGTCAACGTCTACTTCATCGGCGTGCTGCTGGCAGTGCTTTTGCTGGTGACGTATGTTCCGGTCACCGGCCTCGGGCTGGTGCAGTATTTCTATCGCTAGCCCATGACGGACGACACCATCCTGGTTCAACGCGAAGGCGCGATCGCCACCGTCGTGCTGAACCGTCCGGACAAGCTCAATGCCCTGACCAAGCCGATGTGGCGCCGGCTGGGCGACGTGTTCCTCGAACTCGATGGCGACGACACGCTGCGCTGCATCGTGCTGCGCGGCGCGGGCGAGCAGGCCTTTGCGCCGGGCAACGACATCGGCGAATTCGAGACCGAACGCGCCAACGTCGAGCAGGCGCGCGCCTACGGCGCCGTGATGAAGCGCACCATCGACGCGATCGACCGCTGCCGGCACCCGGTGGTGGCGCAGATCCACGGCATCTGCGTCGGCGGCGGGCTGGAGATCGCGGGTCTGGTCGACATCCGCATCTGCGGCGTGTCGAGCCGCTTCGGCGTGCCGATCAACCGCCTCGGCCTGGTGATGGCGTATGCCGAGATCGGCGCGCTGATCCGCCTGGCCGGCGAGGCGGTGGCGCTCGAGATCCTGCTCGAGGGCCGTGTGTTCGACGCGCGGGAGGCGCTGGCCAAGGGGCTGGTCACCCGCGTCGTGCCCGACGACCAGGTGGCGCTGGAGACCCGCGCCACCGCACAACGCATCGCCGACGGCGCGCCGCTGGTCGCACGCTGGCACAAGCGCTTCGCACGGCGCCTGCGCGACGCCACGCCGCTCACGGCCGCCGAGATCGACGAGGGCTTCGCCTGCTACGGCAGCGAAGACTTCCGCATCGGCGTGCAGGCGTTCCTGGCCAAGAGCAAACCGGAGTTCAAGGGCCAATGACGACGAAGGGACCGCTCGAAGGCATCAGGGTCGTCGAGATGGCGCAGATCATGGCCGGGCCCACCTGCGGCCAGCTGCTCGCCGACCTGGGCGCCGACGTGATCAAGGTCGAGAAGCTGCCCGGCGGCGACGACAGCCGCTCGTACCGCCAGCACACGATCCACGGCGAGTCGTCGCCGTTCATGATGATGAACCGCAACAAGCTCGGCATCGCGGTGAACCTCAAGGTGCCCGGCGGTGTCGAGGTGGTCAAGCGCCTGCTCGCGCAGGCCGACGTGGTGGTCGAGAACTACCGCCTGGGCACGCTCGACAAGCTCGGGCTCGGCTGGGACGTGCTGAAGGCGCTGAACCCGCGCCTGGTCTACTGCGCGATCACCGGCTACGGCCGCACCGGGCCGGATGCCGACAAGGGCGGCTTCGATCTGATTGCGCAGGGTGTCTCGGGCCTGATGAGCGTGACCGGCCAGCCCGGCGGCGAGCCGGTGAAGATGGGCTCGCCGGTGGCCGACATCAACGCCGGCATCCTGGCCGCGCTCGGCGTGGTGTCGGCGCTGCTCAGCCGCGCCACCACCGGCCAGGGCCAGATGGTCGACACCTCGCTGCTGGAGGCCGGCGTGCACCAGACCTTCTGGCAGACCGCGCTGTATCTCGCCACCGGCGTGAACCCGGAGCCGTCGGGCTCGAGCCACATCCTCGCCGCACCGTACCAGGCCTTTCCGACCAAGGACGGCTGGATCAACATCGGCGGCGCCAACCAGGCCAACTGGGAGCGCATCGCCACCGTGGTCGGCCTGCCGAAGCTGATCGCCGACCCGCGCTTCAAGACCAACGCCGACCGCATGGCGCACCGGCGCGAGCTCGCCGAGCTGATCGCGGCGCGCACCCGCACGCGCACGTCGGCCGACTGGATTCTGAACCTCGAGGCCTCCGGCGTGCCGGTGGGCCCGATCAACAAGATCGGCGAGATGCTGGTCGACCCGCAGGTGCTGGCGCGCGAGATGGTCGTCGAGGTCAACCATCCCAAGGCGGGCAAGACCAAGGCCCTGGGCCTGCCGATCAAGTTCTCCGACACGCCGGGCTCGGTGCGCTCGGCCGCGCCGCTGCTCGGCCAGCACACCCGGGTGGTGCTGATGTCTTTGGGCTACAGCGACCCGCAGATCAAGGCGCTCGAAAGATCCGGTGCCGTGGCCTGCGCCTGACCGGGCGGCCCCAGGCGCCGGTTGCGCCGGTGGCGCTCCTGTCTATCATCGCGACGCCTGAGCTCCTCCCGCCCCAGCCATGCTCTTCATTCGCCCGGCCCTGCGCAGCACCTTGATCGTCGTGGCCGTCGCGGTCACCGCGGCCCTGTTGTGGCACGCCCGGCCAGGCAACGGCCGTACCGATGCCACGCCGCGCGCAGTCGCCCCGCGCGGCCCGCTGGCCGCCGACGAGGTGGCCAACATCGAGATCTTCCGCCGCACCAGTGCGTCGGTGGTGCACATCACCACGCTGGCCACGCAGCGCGACTTCTTCTCGATGAACGTGCAGCAGGTGCCGCGCGGCACCGGCACCGGCTTCGTCTGGGACGAAGGCGGCCACATCGTCACCAACTTCCATGTCATCCAGGGCGGCACCAGCCTGCGCGTGACGCTGGCCGACCAGGCCAGCTATCCGGCCAAGGTGGTCGGCGCGTTCCCCGACCGCGACTTGGCCGTGTTGCGCATCGAGGTGCCCAAGGACAAGCTGCCGCCGATCGCCATCGGCTCCAGCCGCGATCTGGTGGTGGGCCAGCGCGTCTATGCGATCGGCAACCCGTTCGGGCTCGATCAGACGCTCACCACCGGCATCGTGAGCGCGCTCAACCGCGAGATCGAGTCGTTCAATGAGCGCACGATTCGCGGCGTGATCCAGACCGACGCGGCGATCAACCCCGGCAACTCCGGCGGGCCGCTGCTCGACTCGGCCGGCCGGTTGATCGGCGTGAACACGCAGATCGCCAGCCCCAGCGGCGCCAGCGCCGGCATCGGCTTCGCGATTCCGGTCGATGAGGTCAACCGCATCGTGCCGCGGCTGATCCGCGACGGCCGGCTGGTGCGCCCGGCGCTGGGCATCTCGGCGCTGCCCGACAACGTGCAGCTGGCGCTCAAGCTGCCCAAGGGCGTGGGCCTGGTGCAGGTCGCGCCGGGCGGGCCTGCCGCGCGATCCGGGCTGCAGCCGTTCAGGCGCGCCGACGATGGTGGCGTGGTGCCGGGCGACGTGATCACCGCGATCAACGACGAGCCGGTGGCCACGCTCGACGACGTGCTCACGCAACTGGAACGCCACCAACCCGGCGAAACCGTCACCCTGACGCTGTGGCGCGGCGGCAAGACGCGCAAGCAGGCGGTGGTGCTGGGCAGTTCGCAGTAGCCGCAGCGCCGCCGCCCGGGCCGGCGGATCATCGCGGCGCGTGCGGAATGCCCGCAAGTCGCTGCCGCGCACGTCCTGTCCGTCGCGACAATGAGTGACGGCGAATCGGCCACGGCTCCGAGCACCGCGGCCGGGCGTTTGTCGAAGGGGCGCAAGGCACACCGGGTGCGCAGCGCCGAGCGGGAGAACTCCATGACACTGCATCTGAACCGGCGCAGCGCGCTGGTGGCGCTGACGGGCGGCCTGACCGGTCTCGCGGGCCGGCCCGTGGCCGCGCAGGGGACGCGCCCGCTCGAACTCGGGTTGCTGCCGAACCTGAGCGCGCGCATCCTGCTGGCGCAGTACCAGCCCGTGCGCGAATTCATCGAACGCCGACTGCAGCGACCGGTGCAGGTGTCCACCGCACCGAACTGGAATGCCTTCTACCGCCGCACAGCCGACCTGGACTACGACGTCGCGGTCACGGCCGCGAACATGGCGCGGGTGGCGCAACTCGACGCCGGCTACCTGCCGTTGGTGAGCTACGCGCCGCAGATCAAAGGTCTGGTCGTCGTCGCCAAGCAGCGCCCGCTGCGCAGCATCGCCGAACTGCGCGGGCAGCGGCTGGCGCTGTCGAATCCGCAGTCGCTGGTCACGCTTCGTGGCATGCAATGGCTGGCCGATCAAGGGCTCAAGCGCCCTGCCGACTTCACCACGCTGGACACGCCCACCGACGACAGCGTGGGCAACCTGGTGGTGCGCGGCGAATGCGCCGCGGCCATGCTCAGCGGCGGCGAATTCCGCGCCATTCCCGAGGATATCCGCAACCAGCTGCAACTGCTGGTCAACTTTGCCGACGTGCCAAGCTTCATCGTGATCGCGAGCCCCAAACTCCCGCCGGCACAGACCGCCGCGGCGAAGCAGGCTTTGCTGGACCTGAGCGCCGCCAGCGACGAAGGCAAGGCCTTCTTCGCCGCCAGCGGATTCACCGCGATGACCGAGGCGACGCCGGCCCTGATGGAGCAGCTCGACATCTACGCCGCCGACACGCGTCGGCTGTTCGCCGCGCGCTGACACCGCGATGTCGTTGCGCCTGAAGCTGCTGCTGGCCAGCGTCGCCGTGCAGCTGGCGATGCTGGCGCTGCTGCTCAGCAACGGGCTCAGTTTGCTGCAGCGCGAGCTGCTGCGCCAGGGTGAGCTGCGCATCAACGAGTTCGTCGCGCTGGCCGACGCCTCGCTGGCCTCGCCGCTCAGCCAGCGCGACTATGCGACGCTGCAGCAGACGCTCGACCAGATCCGCCAGAGCAATGCGATCAAGTACGTCGTGCTGCAGGACCACCGAGGCAGCACGGTGGCCGCCTCGGGCTGGGCCGACGCACGGCCGCTGCCGCCGGTGGATGACGGTCTGGCCTCGGTGGACCTCGATCGGGCGGACCATTGCGTGCACGCCGAGCGTGTCCTGGCGTTCGCCAGTCAGAAGCTGGGCACGCTGCGCTTCGGCTTCTCGACCGAATTCCTGCTCGAGGCTCGGCGCCAGATGCTGCGCGAAAACCTGCCGATCGCCGCCGCCGCGGTGGTGCTGACGATCGCGCTGCTGGCGTCGATCGGTCTGCTGTTGACCCGCCAGCTCACCGCCTTGCATGCGGCGAGCCAGCGCCTGTCGAGCGGCGACTTCGACGCCAGCGTGCCGATCGTCGCGCGCGATGACATCGGCCGGCTGTCGCAGAGCTTCAACGCGATGGCCGCGGCCATCAAGCAGCGTGTCGGGGATCTGCAGCACAGCGAGCAGCTGCAGCGCCAACATCTGACCGCCGCCCGGGCCGAACACGACCGCCTGGTGTCGCTGCTCGAGGCCATGGACAGCGGCATCCTGTTCCTCGATGCCGACGACCGGGTGCTGTACACCAACCCGGCCTTCGCCCGCATCTGGCGACTGCCGCGCGACTACCCGCTCGCCGAACGGTCGGTGGACGCGATCGTCGATTGCCTGCTGCCCGCCTTGGGCGAGCATGCCGCCTCGCGCGCGGATCTGTTGCGCGCCGCGTCGCAGCCGGGCGCCGCCGACCTGGTGGAGCTGCGCACGGCCGACGAACGCATCATCGTGCAGCGCCAGCATGTCATCGTCGACGAGACGCAGCGCATCACGGGCCGCCTGGTGATCCACGACGATGCGACCACCGAGCGCCGCAACCTGCAGCGCGCGCAGCTGGCCGAGCGCGACGCCCTCACCGACATGCTCAACCGGCGCGGCCTGCACGACGCACTGGTTGCCGCGGTCGGCGACGCCGATCGCGAGGAGAGCAGCGCGGCGCTGTTCTTCATTGACCTCGACGACTTCAAGTACACCAACGACACTTTCGGCCATCGCATCGGCGACGAGCTGCTGCGGGCGACGGCCAAGGCGCTGTCGGCCGAACTGCGCCGCGGCGAACTGGTGGCGCGCATCGGCGGCGACGAATTCGCCGTCTTGTGCCCGGGCGTCGACGCCGCCACCGGGGCGGCGATCGCGCCTCGCCTGGTGCAGGCCGTGTCGCAGCTGCGCATGGACGCCGGCGGGCACGAACTGCGGGTGGGCTGCTCGGTGGGCATGGCGGTGTACCCCGAGCATGCCGCCAACGCCGACGACCTGATCGTCTGCGCCGACCTGGCGATGTACCAGGCCAAGCGGGCGGGCAAGAACGGCTGGTCTGTCTACCGCGACGACGCGCGCCAGAGCGACGCCGAGTCGGCACACATGCGCTGGAACACGCGCATCGCACACGCGATCGACAAAGGCCTGTTCCGCCTGGAGTTCCAGAGCGTGCACCGCGCCACCGACCGCTCGGTGGCGCATCATGAGGCGCTGCTGCGCATGCTGGTGGACGACGACCCGTCGCTGCTGATCGCTCCGGGCGAATTCGTACCCTACGCCGAGCGCAGCGGCAAGATCCGCCAGATCGACCGCTGGGTGCTCGCGGCCTGCGTCGAGCTGCTCGCGCGCGAGCCAGCATCGCTGCGCATCGCGGCCAACCTATCGGCGCGCTCGATCGACGACGCGGCGCTACCGGGCTTCGTCGAGCAGCTGTTGCGCAAGCATGCGGTCGACCCGCGGCGCCTGCTGATCGAGCTGACCGAGACGGCGACGATCAACGACCTGCCGGCCGCCGCGGAAATGATCGGCACGTTGCGCCGTCTGGGCTGCAGCGTGCACCTGGACGACTTCGGCAGCGGATTCGCGTCGTTCGCGCACCTGAAGCTGCTGGACGTCGACGCGATCAAGATCGACGGCGCCTACATCCGCGGTCTGTCGCACCACGAGGAAAACCGCGTCCTTGTGGCGGCCATGGTCTCGGTGGCACGCGGGCTGAATATGACCACGATCGCCGAGCACGTGGAGGACGAGCCTACCGCGCTGATCCTGCGCGGCATGGGAATCGATCTTGTCCAGGGGCATCACTTCGGACGCGCCGGCCCGCTGGACGGCCGCCAGCAGCGCGACGCCACCGTGGTGTCGATGACGCAGTGGCGGCACAGCGGCCACGGACGCATGCAGGGCGGCTGAGCGCCGCGCTGCGCCGGCCGCGAATCGCTGCGGCGACGGCGCAGATCCGCGGCTTGCGCGCCGCGAATCAGGACGTGCCCGTCACGGCCCGCCTGGCGCACCGCGCACCGCCACGCGCGGCCGGTCGACGGCGCGCTCCAGCAACGGCAGCATCGGGCTGCCCATCTGGCGCGCGACCCGCAACACCGTCATGTCGGGCCGATGCGGCAGCCGGCGCGCGGGGTTGGCACCATGCGCGAGCAGGTACTCCACCATCGCCTGCTGCTGCGCCGGCTGATCGAGCGCCTGTGGATTGAGCGCCAGCGCCAGCGGCACCCACGGCAGCTGGTTGCCCTGTGGCGGCGGCACGCGGTCGGCCAGTTCCGGCGCACGCGCCAGCCACCAGTCGAGCGCGGCGAAGTGACCACTGCGAAACGCCTCTTCGAAGCCGGGGCGCAGCACACCGTCGTACGGGTCGAGACCCGCGAGCGCGCGGTGGCCCTGCGCCTCCAGCTGTGCCGCCAGCGGCGAGCCCAGCAGGTCGGGGTGCAGCGCCGACAGCGGGCTGAAGCCCACGCGACCGACCGGCATGGCGCCCTCGGCCGCCCAGCGTTCGAGCACGCGGTCGAAGCCGACGGCGCGCGCCTGAGGGCACGACAGCATGCGCACCACGTCGTGGTGCACCGAGCGCGCGTCGGCCTGCGCCAGCCACAGCAGCGAGTCGCGCGATGCCGGGCTTGCCTGGCCGAAGTCCGGGCAGGCCCGGGCCTGCGCCAGCTCGACCAACGGCGCGCGTGCGCAGGCCTCGGGCATCGCACCCTTGTCGATCAGCTCGGCCAGCACCGGCCAGGTGCGCGGTTCGCGCGCCGCCACGGCCAGCGGGCACAGCGGCAATCGCGAGGTGGCGATGTCGTCGCGCTGGATCGCGCCCGGCACATAGGGTGCGCAGTGGGCGGCCAGCGCCCGCTCCACGCTGTTGAGCCGGAAGCACGGCACCGGGCCGCCTTCGACCAGCTTGTCGTGCACGTGCTTCACGATCGACCAGCTGGCGCTGGTGTCGGTGGCGGCGCCGATCGCGCTGATCAGCATCGACGGCGCGCTGCAGCCCGCCAGGCCGAGCAAGGTCACGGCCTGGAGCAGGCGTCGAGCGATCGTCAGGGGATGCGGCATGCGCGGCGGCGGTGGCGGTGGTCCGGGCGAGACGCTGAGCGTGGCATGTCGAGCGCTCGATCGCATCGCGGTGAACGCGCAATCGGTGTGAACAATGCCCGACGCCGCGTCGAACTCGGTGGTAACCGCTGGTTCGAAGCCGCTGGCTTGTAACCGTTATGCTTCGACCCCGATGACACAAAGCGCGACGGCCCGGCGCACCGCCGGCGAACAGGCCAAGCTCGACCGCGCCCTGACGCAGTTGTTCGAGCAGCAGATCACCTTCAACCAGACGCTCGGGCTCAAGCTGGTCGAGATCGGCGACAGCGGGCCGGTGCTGCGCTTCGACATGCGCCCCGAGCTGGTGGGCCACTACCTCTACGGCCGCCTGCATGGCGGCGTGATCTCGGCCACGCTGGATGCGATGGGCGGGCTCGCGCTGATGTGGGCCATCGGCGAAAAGCACGCCGACGAGGCCACCACGCAGGTGATGAACCGCTTTGCGCGGCTCGGCACGATCGACCTGCGCGTGGACTATCTGCGCCAGGGCATCGGCAGGCAATTCGTTGCCACGGCCGAGGTGCTGCGCCTGGGCGGACGCGTCGGCACGACGCAGATGCGCCTGGTCAACGACGAAGGCACGTTGATCGCCACCGCGGCCGGGGCCTACATCGTCAGTTGAACGGCCAATGGCGGCCCTCGCGCCATGGCGCGATCGGCGCGAAGCTGATGCGCCGCCGCTCGACCAGCCGGTCGCTCGGCAGTTCGGCGGCTTCGCCCCAGCGCCAAGCCTGCCATTCGAGCCGGCCCTCGACCAGCTCGTAGCCGAGCAACGCGAACACCCGTTCGCCGAGGAAGATCGGCCGCGCGTTGCCGTACCAGTCCACGCAGCTGGCCTTGCAGGCGTCGTCGACTGGCGCGCCACCACCGGCGTCGAGCGAGCCCAGCGCCGCGAACTGCAGCCCGCGGTTGCGCAAGTACACCACCGACGCCGCGCCGTGCGCTCCTGCGTAGACACCACCGCGCCGGCCGCCGCCGGCGCGCAGCACCGGCAGGCCCAGCAGGCCCTCGTCGTCCGCGCTCGGCCGGTAGAAGAAGCCGTGCGTGCGGGTCTCGCCCTGCGCCGCGCCGAGCTGCACATGGTGCCCAGCCAGGCGAGCGTCACCGCGCCGCAGTTGCACCGCGCTGAAGTGCAGGTCGCTGCCGGCGTTGCCGATCAGCACCGCGTCGCGGCCGAGCGCCTCGATGCGCTCGACGCCGTGACCCGGTTCGAGCGCCTGCGCTTCGGCGCCACCGGCATAACGCAGCGCCCAGGCGGTGCCGCCGGCGCGGCCCGGCGCCGGCCCGCCCCACAGCAGCCAGTCGCCGACGAAGCGGTTCTGCAACTGCCAGCCGGCAAGCGCCGGCAGCGCGCGGTAGTGCTCGCGCCGCGCGCTGCCGCGACCGTCGGCAAATTCGCCCAGCGGCACGCGCAGCAGCGCCAGGCTACCGGTCGTGCGCTCGCTGCCCCACATGCCTTCGCCTTGACCCGATTCGCGCAACAGCACGTTCAGATGGCCGGCGTCCTCCAGGAACGACATCTGGTCGATCGGCACGCCCGCGGTCTTCAGCGCGGTCGGCGCCGCGCCGTCCAGCGGCAGCCGGAACACCGCCGACAGCGAGCGCGGCTCGGGGCGACCCCCGCGCGGCCCGCGGCGCCAGGCGCTCGTCCACACATACACCGAGCCCTGCGACACGTAGAACACCCGGCCGGCGGGCCCCAGCACCGCGGTCGACTCGCAGGCCAGGTCGGCCGCGCCGAGGTCGCACGAGGTCACGGTGTGCAGCGCCAGCGACTCGCCGGGCTCGAACTCGTCGTCGGTTCGGTACACGCGGGTGGCCGGCAGGATGCGCTTGAAGCCCGACGCGTCTGCCTCGCCCTGCCAGCGCCGCAGCGCCGGGAACTGCTGCCACGGCTGGGCCTGCCACGGCGACAGGTAGCTGGGCGTGTAGAAGATCAGCTTGCGGCCGATCAGCCGGCTCGCGTAGTTGCGCGAGCTGTAGTAGTCGAACGAGCGCAGGTGGTGGGTGGCGCGGTGGCGCAGCCCGCCTTCGCGGTCGAGCTCGAACAGGCCGATCTCGGTGCCACCACGCGCGTAGGAGTAGCCGACCACGACCACGGTGCTGCCCGAGACCAGCAGCTCGTCGTACCAGGCACCTGAAGGGTTGGAACCCGGCGCATAGGCATCCATCGCCGACACCGGCGCCAGCGCGTCGCCGCCGACGCGCACGGTGAACAGCCGCCCGCGGCGCAGGATCAACAGGAAGTCGCCCGCGCGCTTGACGATGCCGCCTTCGTCGACGCCGGCGGTCTGCACGTTGGTGATCGAGTCGGCCATCGCCTCGCTCTTGACGGCGCTGTCGGCGCCCTTGGCCGCGGCGACCGCCGCCGCGGTGGACGGCGCTGCCTGCTCAGTCACCGCGCCCTTGGCCAGCGCGCCGCGGCGCGACTCGCGCTGAACGCGCTGTGATTCGGCCTGCCAGCGCTCGAGCGCCTGGCGCAACTCGGCCTCGCTGGCGTAGGCGGTCAGCGTCCTGGCGGGCTGGCTCCAGGCAGGCAGCGGCAGCGGTGTGGCAGCGGCACAGGCCAGCGCGCCGGCCAGCAGGGTTCGACGGGGGATCAGCATGGCTTTCTCCTGAAACGTTGGCCCGCACGTCCCGGTCGGTGGCGTGCGTTGTGCAGCCTTCAACGGCGCACCGCGGCGCTTGGGGTTAACCGCGTCGGGACAAGTGCTCGAAACGGTCGCGTTGACGCGGCGCAATCGGCGCCGCCGGCCACGGACGAGGATCGTGGTACCCCCTCGCCGGTTGCGCCCCATGTCCACCCAGATCACGATCGTCCAGGGCCATCCCGACCCGCAGGGTGGCCATCTGTGCCACGCACTCGCCGAGGCCTATGCCAGCGGCGCACGCGAGGCCCGGCACGAACTGCGCATCATCGACGTGGCGCAGCTCGACTTCCCGCTGCTGCGCAGCCAGCACGCGTGGACCAGCGAGCCGCTGCCGCCGGCGCTGGTCCCGGCGCAGGATGCGATCCGCTGGGCCGACCACCTGGTGTTCTTCTTTCCGCTCTGGCTGGGCGGCATGCCGGCGCTGCTGAAGGGCTTTCTGGAGCAGATCGCGCGCGAGGGCTTCGCCTTCGCGAAGGACGGCTCGAGCCCGATGGGCAAGAAGCTGCTGAAGGGCCGCTCGGCGCGCGTGGTGGCCACGATGGGCATGCCGGCCACGGTGTACCGCTACTACTTCCGCGCCCACAGCCTGAAGGCGCTGGAGCGCAACATCCTCGGCTTCGTCGGCATCGCGCCGATCCATGAGACGCTGATCGGCCTGGTCGACGACCTCGACGACGAGGCCAAGGCCGAATGGTTCGAGCGGCTGCGCGAGCTGGGGCGCCAGGCCGCCTGAATTGCGGCGCGGTTGGCGCCGGGGCGCCAAATCGGTTAGCGTCGCCCGGGTGACGCACAGGGCCGGCCCGGCGCTGCGACAACCCGTCATCACCAGGAGCCGCTGATGACCACACCCCAGGAAACCGCGCACTACCGCATCTGCCCGCTGTGCGAGGCCTGCTGCGGCCTCGAGGTGCGCACCGCCGCCGGCAAGGTGACCTCGATCCGCGGCGCCGAAAACGACGTGTTCAGCCGCGGCTACATCTGCCCGAAGGCGGTGGCGCTGAATGACCTGCACGAGGATCCGGATCGCCTGCGCACGCCGCTGATCAAGCGCCACGGGCGCCATCAGCCGGCGAGCTGGGATGAGGCCTTTGCCGAGATCGAGCGCCGGCTGCTCCCGGTGATCGCCACGCACGGCCGCGACGCGGTGGCGCTGGCCTTCGGCAACCCGGCGGCGCACAAGATGGGCTTGCTGCTGTACACGCCGCGGCTGGCCAAGGCGCTGGGCAGCAAGAACGTGGTCTCGGCCTCCACGCTCGACCAGATGCCCAAGCAGTTGTCGAGCGGGTTGATGTTCGGCCACTGGCTGTCGATCGCGGTGCCCGACATCGCGCGTTGCAACCACCTGCTGATCCTGGGCGCCAACCCGATGGCCAGCAACGGCAGCCTGTGGACCGTGCCCGACTTCCGCGGCAAGGCCAAGGCGCTGCGCGCGCGCGGCGGCCGCATTGTGGTGATCGACCCGCGGCGCAGCGAAACAGCTGCAGTGGCCGACTCCCACCATGCGATCCGCCCGGGCGCCGATGTGTTTCTGTTGGCCGCGATGGCGAACACCTTGTTTGCCGACGGGCTGGTGAAGCTGAAGCGACTCGAGCCGCATCTCAATGGCGTCGACGCGCTGCGCGACGCGGTGTCGCCGTTCACGCCCGAGCGCGTGGCCGCTCGCTGCGGCATCGCGGCGAACACGATCCACCAGCTGGCGCACGACCTCGCGGCCGCCGAGCGCGGCTGCGTCTACGGCCGCATCGGCACCTGCACGCAGCGCTACGGCACGCTGGCGTCGTGGCTGGTCGACGTGCTGAACGTGCTGACCGGCAACCTCGACGAGCCCGGCGGCGCGATGTTCCCGCTGTCCGCCGCGTTTGCCCACAACACCCGCGGCAAACCCGGTGTCGGCGGCGGCATCACGGTCGGCCGGCACCGCAGCCGCGTCAGCGGCGCGCCCGAGGTGTTCGGCGAGTTGCCGATGACCCTGCTGCCCGAGGAGATCGAGACACCCGGGCCCGGCCAGGTGAAGGCGTTGATCACGGTGGCCAGCAACCCGGTGCTGTCGTCGCCCGGCGGCGCGCGCCTGGCGCAGGCGATGGACAGGCTTGATTTCATGGTCAGCCTGGACATCTACCTGAACGAAACGTCGCGCCATGCCGACGTGATCCTGCCTGGCCGCTCGCCGCTGGAGGACCCGCACTACGACGTCGCGTTCCCGCAGTTTAGCGATCGCAACCATGCGCGCTTCAGCGCACCGGTGTTCGACGCGCCGCCCGACCATCCACCCGAATGGCAGACGATGATGCGGCTGATCGCGTTGCTGCGCGGTCGCCCGCCCGGCGACGCACTGGCGCTCGACGACGAACTGACCGGCGACGAGATCCGGCGCTTCGCCGGCGACCATGCCGCGGCCGTGATGAACGCGCTGGCCGGCCGCCGCGGCCCCGAGCGACTGGTCGACCTGGCCCTGCGCGCCGGGCCGTTCGGCGACCAGTTCGGCCTCAAACCTGCAGGGCTCAACCTCGACAAGGTGGCTGCGGCACCCGGCGGCGTCGACCTCGGCGAGCTGCGCCCGCGGGTGCCCGAGCTGCTGCGCACGCCAACGGGTCGCATCGAGCTGGCACCGGCGATGCTGCTCGACGACCTGCGCCATGCCCGGGCCGAGCTCGACACCGCGGCGCCCGCGATGGTGATCGTCGGCCGGCGCGACGTGCGCTCCAACAACAGCTGGATGCACAACCTGCCGACGCTGGCCAAGGGGCCGGAACGCTGCACGCTGCTGATGAATCCTGCCGACGCCGAACGCCTCGGGCTGCGCGACGGAGCCGCAGCGCGCATCAGCCGCGACGGCCGCGCCGTGGTGGCGCCAGTGGAGATCAGCGACACGATGATGCCCGGCGTGGCCAGCCTGCCGCACGGCTGGGGCCACGACCGGCCGGGTGCGCAGTTGCGCGTGGCCGCCGAGCGGCCCGGTGCGAATCTCAACGACGTGCTCGACGAGCACCTGCGCGACCCGCTGTCGGGCAACGCGGTGCTGTCCGGCGTGGCCGTTGCCATCGCGCCCGCCGCATAGCCCTTCACACCCCTCAGGTACGATGCGCACCCAATGCGGCCGCCTGAGGGGCGGCCGCCGTGAGGAGTGCCCATCTTGCAGGTTGTATGCCTCGATCTCGAAGGCGTGCTGGTGCCCGAGATCTGGATCGAGTTTTCGAAGCGCACCGGCATCGCCGCGTTCGCCCGCACTACGCGCGACGAACCCGACTACGACAAGCTGATGCGCTACCGCATCGGCCTGCTCGACCAGCATGGCCTGAAATTGCCCGACATCCAGACGGTGATTGGCGGCATGGAGCCGATGGCCGGCGCGCGCGCATTCCTCGACCAGCTGCGTTCGCGCCACCAGGTGGTGATCCTGTCGGACACGTTCTACGAATTCGCCGACCCGCTGATGCAGCAGCTCGGGCGGCCCACGTTGTTCTGCCACCGGCTGATCGCCGACGACAGCGGCCGCATCGTCGACTACAAGCTGCGCCAACCCGACCAGAAGCGCCACGCGGTCCACGCGCTGAAGAGCCTGAACTTCCGGGTCATCGCTGCGGGTGACTCGTACAACGACACCGGCATGCTGCAGGCGGCGGATGCAGGATTCTTCATTCATCCGCCCGAAACGGTGGCCGCGCAGTTTCCGCAGTTCCCGGTGACAAGCTCGTATGCCGAGCTCGAGGCCGCGATCGATGGCGCGTCGCGCCGGTTGGCCCGCACATGACTGACACGCTGGAGCTGCTGGCCCCCGCGCGCGATGCCGACATCGGCATCGAAGCGGTGAACCACGGCGCGGATGCCGTCTACATCGGCGGGCCCGCCTTCGGCGCGCGCGACAAGGCCAGCAACGAGATTGCCGACCTCGCGCGCCTGGTGGCGCATGCGCACCGCTTTCACGCGCGGGTGTACATGACGCTGAACACGATCCTGCGCGACGACGAGCTCGACCGCGCCCGCCAACTGGCCTGGCAGGCGCATGACGCCGGCATCGACGCGCTGATCGTGCAGGACATGGGGCTGCTGCAGATCGACCTGCCGCCGATCCAGCTGCACGCGAGCACCCAGACCGACGTGCGCACGCCGGAGAAGGCGCGCTTTCTGCAGGACGTGGGCTTCTCGAAGATCATCCTCGCGCGCGAACTCGACCTGCAGCAGATCCACGCCATCCGCGCGCAGGTGGAGCGCGCGACGCTGGAGTTCTTCGTGCATGGCGCGCTGTGCGTGGCCTACAGCGGCCAGTGCTTCATCAGCCACGCCCACACCGGGCGCAGCGCGAACCGCGGCAACTGCTCGCAGGAGTGCCGGCTGCCCTATACCGTGACCGATGCGCTGGGCCGCGTGATCGCGCACGAGAAACACGTGCTGTCGATCCAGGACAACGACCAGAGCGCCAACCTGGCCGCGCTGGTGGACGCCGGCGTTCGCAGCTTCAAGATCGAGGGCCGCTACAAAGACCTCGGCTACGTGAAGAACGTCACCGCGCACTACCGCCAGCTGATCGATGCGTTGCTGGCCCGGCGCGCGGGGCTGAAGGCCACTTCGTCGGGCCGCACGACCTTTCTGTTCACCCCCGACCCGCAGCGCAACTTCAACCGCGGCGCGACCGACTATTTTGTCAACGGCCGGCGCGACGACCTCGGCGCGTTCGACACCCCCAAGCATGCGGGTCAGGCGATCGGGCATGTGACGCGCGTCGCCAGGGCGAGCTTCGACGTCGAGCTGGCCGACGACGCGCTCGCGTTGAACAACGGCGACGGCCTGACCTACTACGACCTGCAGAAGGAGCTGGTGGGCTTGCAGGCGAACACCGCCACGCCGCTGGGCGGGCGCGCCTGGCGCGTGGTGCCCAATGAGCCGGTCGAGTCGCTGAAGGACCTGCGTGCGGACACCGCGTTGCATCGCAACCGCGACATGGCGTGGGAGCGGCTGCTCGCCCGACCCACGGCCAACCGGCGCATTCCGATCGAGCTGCGCCTCGGCGAGAGCGCGAACGGTTTCGTGCTGGAGATGTCCGACGGTGCGGGCCACTGCGGCCGCGCCGCCGTCGCGCACGCGCACCAGCGCGCCAACGACGCCGGCAAGGCCGACGCCACGATCCGCGAACACCTGGGCAAGCTCGGCAATACGATCTTCCACGTCGGCACGATCGACATCGCGTTCAGCGAGCCGTGGTTCGTGGCGGCCAGTGTGGCCAATGCGCTGCGCCGCGATGCGGTGGCCGCGCTCGAGGCTGCGCGTGCCGCGGCGTTGGACCGCCTGCCCCGCGCGGCGCCGGTGGAGCCGCCCGCGCCCTACCCCGGCGATGCGCTGAGTTACCTGGCCAATGTGTACAACCAGAAGGCGCACGACTTCTACCTGCGCCATGGCGTGAAGGTCATAGCCGCCGCCTACGAGAGCCACGAGGAGTTGGGCGAGGTGAGCCTGATGATCACCAAGCATTGCGTGCGCTGGGCGATGAGTTTGTGCCCCAAGCAGGCGAAGGGCGTGACCGGCGTGCAGGGCACCGTACGCGCCGAGCCGCTGACGATGCAAAGCGGCGGCGACACGCTGACGCTACGCTTCGACTGCAAGCCGTGCGAGATGCACGTGGTCGGAAAGATCAAGCGCCATGTATCAAGCCAGGCCGTCGCCGCTCCTATCCAGTTCTACCGGTCACGACACGCGATCACGACATGATCCGACCCACCCCACCGCATCGCCGCCTGGCGTTGGGGTGTACCTTGCTGCTGACCTCGGTTGCCGCGCCGGCACAGGCACCACCAGCGGCTCCACCCTCGCCGGCGGCCTCCGACGCGGCGCCGTCGCCTGCACCAGCCCCCGGCGCGCAGCGCGTCGAGATCACCGGCGGCCGCGGCAACGACACCGACCAGCGCCGCCAGTCCACCGCCGCCAAGATCGTGATCGGCCGCGAGGAGATCGAGCGCCAGGGCGACAGCACGCTGGGCGAGATCCTGAAGCGGCTGCCCGGCGTCACGCTCGGCGGCGCACCGGGCCGCGGTGGCGCGATCCGCTTTCGCGGGCTGGGCGCCGGGTATACGCAGATCCTGCTCGACGGCGACCGCGTGCCACCGGGTTTTTCGATCGATTCGCTGAGCCCCGAGCAGATCGAGCGCATCGAGATCCTGCGCGCACCCACCGCCGAGACCGGTGCACGCGCGATCGGCGGCACCATCAACATCATCACCCGCGAGGGCTATTCGAAGAAGGTCAACGACGTGCGTGTCGGCACGCAGGTCGAGGACGGTCGTGTGGGTGTCGGCGGCAACTGGACACGCAATGAAAAGCTGAGCGAGCAGTGGACGCTGAACGTCTCGCTGACTGCGCAGGGCGGCCGGCAGGGCAGCGAAAGCGTCACCACCACGGCCGACGAAGACCTGGCCACCGGTGCGCTGACACGCGAGGCGCGCGAGTTCAACGAGTCGGTCGAGAAGCGCAAGAACGTGCACCTGGCCACCCGCGCGCAATGGCAGGGCGAGCGCGGCGACACGGGTTTCCTGGCGCCGTTCGTCGTCGCCACCGAAGGCGAGATCGACCGGCGCAGCCGCATCGAGCAGAACCTGGGCGCGCAGCCGCCGGCCTACGACCATGCGCGTTCGCACACCGATTACCGCTTCTCGATGTTGCGCTTGCTCGGCCAGTGGCGCCACACGCTCGGTGACGGCCTGCGCGCCGAATGGCGCGGCAACGGCGGCGAGTCGCACAACAGCAGCCACACCGTGCGCACCGAACGCGACGCCGCCGACGGATTGCTCGCCACGGTCGACGACACGGCCCGCATCCGCGACCGCTCGCTGAGCCTCGGCCTGAAGCTGTCGAAGCTGCTCGACAACGACCACAGCCTCGTCGGCGGCGGCGAGGTCGAGGCCCTGCGCCGCAGCGAGACGCGCACCACGTTGCGCGACGGTGCCCCGCTGCTCACCGACTTCGGCGACAACCTGCAGGCCGCAAGCACGCGCGGCGCGCTGTACCTGCAGGACGAGTGGAACATCAACCCCAACTGGGCCGCGCATGCCGGCCTGCGCTGGGAAGGCATCACCACCAAGGGCACCGGCGAGGATGGCGCGACGCCCAGCAACCGCAGCAGCGTGTGGACGCCACTGTTGCACGCGGTGTGGAAACCCGACCCGCAAAGCCGAAACCAGGTGCGCATGAGCCTGACGCGCAGCTACAAGGCACCGACGACGGGCCAGCTGCTCGGCCGGCCATCGCTGTCGAACCGCTTCCCGGTGCCCGGCGCCAACACGCCCACCAGCCCCGACCGCGCCGGCAACCCGGCTCTCATGCCCGAGCTCGCCACCGGCCTCGACGTGGCTGCCGAGAGCTACCTGAGCGGCGGCGGCGTGTTGAGCGCCAACGTGTTCTACCGCAGGCTCAGCAACTACATGCGCAACGTGACGTCGCTCGAGACGGTGTCGTGGGCGCCGGTGCCGCGCTGGGTGTCACGGCCGCAGAACGTGGGCGACGCCAGCACGCAGGGGCTGGAGCTCGAGGCCAAGTTTCGCCTGTCCGAGGTGATGGCCGACGCGCCGCCGCTGGAATTGCGCAACAACCTGAGCATTTTCGGTTCGCGCGTGAAGAGCGTGCCCGGCCCCGACAATCGGCTCGACCAGCAGCCGAAGATGACGGCCAACTTCGGCGCGGACTACCGCTTTCGCGGCCTGCCACTGACCCTCGGCGGCAACCTCAACGTCACACCAGGCTACGACACGCGCATCGCCGAAGACCAGACCGCGCTGATCGGCCTGAAACGTGTGTTCGACGCCTACGCGCTGTGGACGCTCCAGCCCGGCGTGCAACTGCGCTTGTCGGCCACCAACCTCGCCCCGCGCGACTACCTCACCGGCGGCAGCCTGGACTTCGAATCCGCGCCAGGCGTGTTCACACGCGAGACCTCGCGCACGGTGGCGGCATCGTTCACGACCTGGCAGCTGCGGCTGGAGCTGAAGCTGTAGCGCCGGTACCCGGGCGCCGGCTGCCGATCGATGTCAGCATGGGCTCGGCGCAGGCGGCGCCGCGGTCGTTCGTTGCAGCAGCACCGGTCCGATGACCACGCGCCCCTGCGCGTCACGCAGCTCGATCGCCAGTGCACCGCCGCCAGGCGCCACCGCGGCCGACAGGGCCGCCAGCACGTCCACGCCGGTGCCGTCGAGCTGGTAGCTGCCGAAGAAGCCCTGCACGTTGCCGGTGCCGATGCCGAACTCACCGCTGAACTTCAGCCGCAGGCACAACGCGTCGAGTGCGGCGGTATTGCCGTTGACCTCGAGCGTGACCTGCCCGGCGGCGTCGACGAAGCGCACCGGCTGGGAACCCGTGGCCACCGGGCCCGCGGCACTCGGCGGAGGCGGGCAGGCCAGCTCGGCAGCGAAGGCGCCCGCGCACACCGACGCGGCGCTTGCCTGAAACGCGACAAACGCCGCGGCGCCGGTGCCGGTACCGCCCACTCCCGGGCCGCAACCTGCGCAGAGCAACATGCCCAGCGCGGATGCGCCGGCCAGCCAGGCTCGCCATCGATTCGGTCTCACCGTTCACCCCCTGCGGTGCTGTAGAAGTACACGCCGAATCGCACGCGGTGGCGGCCGCCGGCCTTGCCCACATCGGCATCACCCAGCGCCTGTGCCTCGGCCAGCACCGGCGGCAGCGCCTTGGCCCAGGCGCGCACGGCGAGCTGCTGCAGCTTCGCAACCGCGTCGGCCGACAGGTGGTCGTCGTACATCGCCTGCTCGAGGAAGTTGGCCTCGCCCTGCAGATTGGCCGACGCCGCGGCGGCATGATCGGCCAGATTGGCGGCAAACAACTCGGCCATCTCGGCGAAGCCCTGACGCGGCGCGAATCCGCCCGCGGACAAGGTGATGCCGTCGGCGTCTTCGGTCACCGCACCCAGTCGCAGCAGTTCGTCGAGCATCGCGCGCCCGCGCACGTCGCGGCTGACGCCGGCCACCATGGCGTCGAACTCGGCGCGCTGCAGCGCGCGCGGCCGACGCCGGCGATCCTGGTAGGAGGCGTCGCCGAGCCAGCGCGCCACCACCTCGCCCACCAGCGACAGCGGTGCAGCGTCCGAGCGCCGCGCACGCGCCGCGCGCGGCGGTGTTCGGGTGAGGTTGCGCACGTCGCGCCGGTGCACACCCGACAGCAGCGACAACGCGCTGTCGGTCTGCGCCATCGCGCGCGCGCGCAGCTCGTCGGCCGCGGCGTCGAGGAACACGCGCTTCAGCGCCGCCGCGAAGACCGGGTAGGTGACGCCATGGCGTACCAGCAGCCGCACCAGCGGCCGCACTGCGCGCAGCACGCTGGCTTCGACGATCGAGTGACGGGTGGTCACAGTTGGTTGACGTTGGACGCTTGACGCCGCAGCAAGTTGTGGGATATTGTCCCACAGGCAGTTTCACTCGGCAAGGAGGGCTTATGTCGCCCGCACGCAATCAACCTAGGGGTCAGCGCGGTGCAGCCCCTTGGCTGCTCACGCTGGTGGCGCTGTTGTCGACCGCCTGCGGCGGCGGCTCGTCGCCCGAGCCGACCACCCCGGCGACCGAAGTCGCGTTGGCAGCCTCCAGATCGGGCGAGCTGCTCGAGCATGTGAAGTCCCTGCTGCGCGCGCGCGATGCCCAGCGCCAGCTGGCGCCCGGCGTCGCGCTGGACGGCGTGGGCGCACCGAGCGCCGCACTGGCGGTTTCGGCAACCGGCGCCGCGGTGGCGTACTCCAACACCACGATCCAGGAAGCTGGCGTCGACGAAGAAGATCTGCTGAAGACCGACGGCGCATCGGTCTATGCGCTGGACACCACCGCGCGCAACGCCAGCGGCGACGTTGCGCACCGGCTGCTCGTGCACCGCCGTCGCGCGGGGGGCGCGATCGAGCCGGTGCAGGTGCTGCCGCTGCCCGCTGACGCATCGGCCTACGCCGTGCCGCGCGGCCTGCTGCTGGCGCCCGCGGCGCGGCGATTGGTGGCATTGAGCGAATCGCTGGTTCCGGTGGCGCTGCCGCTGCCGTGCCTGCCCGAGATGCCCTGCCCCGCCGCCGGCGCGCTGATCTACGCGCCGTTCGCGATGCAGTCGAGCCTGCAGCTGCAATTCATCGACCTCGACGCGGCGGGCGACGCTACGCTCGGCCCACGCGCCGCGATCGACGGGCGTCTCGTGGGCAGCCGGCTGATCGGCAACGTGCTGGTGCTCGTGACCACGCACGCACCTCGTCTGCCGTTCGAACTCCTGCCCTCGAATGCCACCGCACAACAACGGGACGCCGAGCTTGCCAGGATGTCCACGGCCGACGTCCTGCCGGCCTGGCGCGCGGCGGGCGCGGCCGCTCGGCCGCTGGTGGCCGACACCGACTGCTATGTGCAGCCGAAGAACCGCTCGCTCGCGATCGAAGTGACGACGATCACGGCAATCGACCTCGCATCGCCCACGCTCGAGCGCGCCGGCCGCTGCTTCGTCGGCGGTACCGAGGCGCTGTACATGGCGCCGAAAAACCTGTACCTGGCGACGACGCGCTTCCCGTATGAAATCCTCGCGACGGGGCGCGTGCACTTCGCGCCGCAGTTCGCGACCGACCTGCACAAGTTCTCGGTCGACGGCCTGGCGATCGACTACCGCGCCTCGGGTGAGGTCAAGGGCCATCTCGGCTGGGATGCGCAGCGCAAGCCGTACCGCCTGAGTGAACACAACGGCGACCTGCGCGTGCTGAGCTTCACCGGCGAGCTCGGCTGGGTGCTGCCCGAAGACGCCACGTCGGGCAGCGCACCGCCACCATCGCCCGCGACGCTGACGGTCCTGCGCGAGTCGGCCGCCGACAAGACGCTGGCCACGATCGGCACGTTGCCCAACAGCAAACATCCCGAGCCGCTGGGCAAGCCCGGCGAGCAGGTGCACGCGGTGCGCTTTGCCGGTGCGCGCGGCTATCTGGTCACGTTTCGCCGCGTCGATCCGCTGTACGTGCTCGACCTCGCCGACCCGGCCGATCCGCGCGTGGCCGGCTCGCTGGAGGTGCCCGGTTTCTCGGACTACCTGTTCCCGCTGACCGACGGCCTGCTGTTCGGCGTGGGCCGCGAAGTCGACGCGAGCGGCCGAATCGGCGGCATCAAGCTCGGCCTGTTCGACGTCAGCGATGCCACCCAACCGAAGGCGCTGGACGCGCGCACCCTCGGCGCTGCCGGCAGCCAGAGCGCATTGGACTATTCGAGCCACGGCATCAACTGGCTGCAAAGCGGCGCCGTGGCTCGTATCGGCCTGCCCGTGACGCTCACGGCCACACCCTACGCCGCCAACCCCGCGCATGGGCTGCAGCGCATCGAGGTCGACACCCAGGCACGCAGCCTGGCCGTGAAAGCCCTCCTGCCCGCGCCGGTGGGCCCGACGACTTACCCCGACCTGTGGGGCGACCGCAGCCTTCAGCTCGACAGCAAGATCGTGTACCTCACGCAAGGGCAGGTGGTGGTGGGCGACTGGTAGACGGCGTCGCCACCGGCGGCTTGGCCGCCGGCAAGACCGCAGGAATCGAGCACGCGATCAAGCGCTTCAGCGCGCTGCCGTGAACTCGCGTGACAACTCGCGCCACGCCGTGGCGTCGGACTCGCGGATCTGTCGCAGCTCGGCGCGCAGCTGTTCGACGCGGCGGCCCTGCTGCGCCTTCTTGATCGCATCGACGTCGCGCTGGATCTTCTTCAACTCGGTCGCGCGTGGATCCTTCTTCACTGCCGCCGGCGCGTGATCGATCAGCAGATCCACCGCGTCCATCATGCGCCCGATCTGACGCCCGTAACTGTGGCGGCGCACGATCTCCTGCTCGGTATCGGGCGCGGTGGAGTTCTGTTCGGTCACCTGGATCAGGTTGCCGAAGGTCCAGCCCGGGTTGATCGGCTGGGTCAGCGATTGCGGCGCGAGCGCCATCGGCCAGGCCTGGGTGGCCTGCATCGCCAGGCGCCACGGCGCCAGCGCCAGATCGACCCAGGGTTGCACGGCATTGGCATCGCTCATCTCGACGCTCCCCGTCGGTTCTTCATCGGTGCAGCCTGGCTCAGGCCGGCCGGCCCACCACTTCGTACGACGCGCCGTTGTCGCGCAGCCATTGCAGCGCCGGTGCGGCGTCCTGCTGCGCGGGGTGGAAATCCGCGGCCTTGTAGCGGCGCCAGGGCCCGGCCAGCGCGCGCAGCAGGCCGCCGCGCCCGAGCAGGAAACGCCATCCGCTGGTCCAGGTGCCGACACGCCAGAGGCTGCCGTCGCGCCACAGGTTGTGCACCGTCTGGCGCAGCACATCGCTCAGAAAGTACAGCGTGACCATGCGAAACAGCCGCAGCCGCCAGCGTTCGTCGCCGCCGAGCGCGCGGTACAGGTCGAACGCGGTGCTGCGGTGTTCGCTTTCTTCGCTGGCGTGCCACAGCCACAGCGTCGCCAGTCGCGGCTCGGCGCCCTGCAGCACCTGCGGGGTCGTGAGCAGGTACTCGGCCAGGATCGCAGTGAAGTGTTCGGTGGCCGCCGTCACGCCCACCCAGGCGCGCACGTCCACGCCTTCGAGCCGCTTCATGCGTCGCACAGCGCGCGCTTCCCAGTGGTTGACCAGGCCTTGCGTCGCCAGGTGGGCATTGAACAGCGCGTGGATGCGCCGGTGCGTCGCCTCCTGGCCGATGAAGGCCCTGGCCTCGGCCTCGAAGCGGCCGCGCGCGTCGGGCGGCAACTGCTGCAGGCCGTTGCGCACCGAATCGATGAAGAACTGCTCGCCGACTGGAAAGCTCATCGACAGCGCGTTGAACCACGCGCTGCGAAAGGCGTCGCCGCCGCACCAGTGGCGCGGCAGCGGCGTTTCCAGATCGACCAGCAGGCGGCGTACGACCAGATCGGTCATGGCGTGGTTTCGGGCAACGGCATTGCGCAAACATACCACCGCGCGAGCACCGAGGTTTGCGTGGGTGCATGATCGCGGCATGGTTGCGTTATCCATTCTCGATCTGGCACCGATCGTCGAAGGCAGCGATGCGGCCTCGGCACTGCGAAACAGCCTCGACCTCGCCCAGCACGCCGAGGCCTGGGGATACCAGCGCTTCTGGCTCGCCGAGCACCACAACATGGACGGCGTCGCGAGCTCGGCCACCGCGGTGCTGATCGCGCATGTGGCCGGCGGCACGAAGACCATCCGCGTCGGCTCGGGCGGCATCATGCTGCCCAACCATGCGCCGCTGGTCATCGCCGAGCAGTTCGGCACGCTGGCCACGCTGTTTCCCGGGCGCGTCGACCTGGGCCTCGGCCGCGCGCCGGGCACCGACCAGCTGACCGCCCGTGCGCTGCGCCGCCACCTGCACAGCGACCAGGAAGATGCGTTCCCGCAGGATGTGCTCGAGCTGATCGGCTACCTCGAGCCGCCGCAGCCGGGCCAGCGCGTGCGCGCGATCCCCGGCATCGGCACGCAGGTGCCGGTGTGGATCCTGGGCTCGAGCCTGTACGGCGCGCAGCTCGCCGCCTATCTGGGCCTGCCGTTCGCGTTTGCCTCGCATTTCGCGCCCGACCTGCTGGAGCAGGCGCTCGGAATATACCGCTCCACCTTCCGGCCGTCGCCACGTTGGCCCGAGCCGCATGCGATGGTCGGCGTCAACGGGGTCGCCGCCGACAGCGACGCCGAAGCCGCACGGTTGCTGACCTCGATCCAGCAACGCTTTCTCGGCATGCAGCGCGGCGTGCGCGGTCCGCTGCCGCGGCCGGTGGACTCGATGGACGGGCTGTGGAACGAGGCCGAGCGTGCCGGCGTGCAGCGCATGCTCGCGGCCACCGCCAGCGGCGGCCCCGACAAGGTGCGTCGCGAATTGACCGCGATCATCGAGCGCACGCGGGCCGACGAGCTGATCGTCGCCGGCGCGATCCACGATCATGGGGCGCGGCTGCACTCGTACGACTTGCTGATGCGCGTCATGCCGGCCTGACGAGCGGCGGCGTCGTGCGTTGCGTTCAGCCATCGCGCAAGCCGGGGCGCCCGCCTATCATCAGCGCATGATCGTGAACCTGCCGTCCGACGGTGCGCACGCGCGTCCGGCGCGCGCCACGCTGCGCTGGCTGGCGGATTGGGCGCGCATCGTCCGCTTCGGTGCGGTGACCGCGGTGCTGGCACTGTCGCCGTCGAGTTATGCGCGCGACAACCGGCCGGCGCTGGCGCGGCAGATCGTGCAGGGCACGGTGCCGGTGCTGTGGTGGTTCACGCTGCTCAGCTCGCTGATCAGCCTGGTGCTGATCCGCATCGTGGTGGTCACCGCGCTCAGCTACGGACTGACGCGCTACGCGCTCGAGATGGTGGTGCGCGTGCTGGTGCTCGAGCTGATACCGCTCACCGCGGCGCTGTTCGTCGCCGTGCGCTGCACGCTGCCCGACGGCGAAGAGCTGGCGGCGATGCGCCGCAGCGGCGCGCTGGAAGCCCTGACGCGCGGCGGCGTCGACCCGATGCGCCGCGAAGTGCTGCCGCGGGTGCTGGCCGGCGTGTTCAGCGTGATCACACTGGCGGCGGTGAGCTGCGTGGTGTCGCTGCTGCTGGCGTATGGCGTGGTCTACGGCTTCACGCCCTGGGGATTTGCCGGCTACACGCGCACCGTGGGCCATGTGTTCAACCCGGCGCTGTCGCTGATCTTCGCGCTGAAGACGCTGCTGTTCAGCCTGGCGGTGTCGGTGATCCCGATGGCCTCGGCGTGGATCGACCCGCCGCCGTCGCGTACGCGCACCAGCGCCGAGGTGCGCGGGCTGATCCGCATGTTCGCGCTGATCCTGCTGATCGAGGTCGCCTCGCTGGTCGGCAACTACTACTGATGGCAACGGTGAAAGACGCCCCCGACACCCCCGCGCCGGTGCGCCACCTGGAGCTCAAGGCCACGCTGCTGCTCGTGCTGCTGGCGGCGCTGGTGCTCGGCTCGGTGCTCTACCTGATGTATGCGCGCGGCGCGTTCGAGCCCACGCAGCGGCTGGTGCTGGTGGCCGACGACTCCGAAGGCGTGGTGGTCGGCATGGATCTCACGTTCGCGGGCTTTCCGATCGGCCGCGTGCGGCGCATCGAACTCGGCGAGGACGGCAAGGCGCGCATCCTGGTCGACGTGCCGCGCCAGGACGCGCACTGGCTGCGCCAGTCGAGCGTTTTCACCCTCGTGCGCGGGTTGGTTGGCGGCACCAATATCCGCGCCTTCAGCGGCATCATGACCGACCCGCCGCTGCCCGACGGCGCGGTGCGCAGCGTGCTGCGCGGCGACTCGACCGAGGAGATTCCGCGCCTGGTGGCGGCCACGCGCGACCTGGTGGTCAACCTCACCACGCTCACCGCCGAAAACTCGGCGCTCGCCGCGAGCCTGGCCAACGTGCAGGCCACCACCGAGAAGCTGAAGGGCCCGCAGGGCGCGATGGGCGTGCTGTTCGGCGACGACAAAGCCGCCAGGCAGCTGGCGACGACGCTTGGCCCGCACCAACGCACTGCTGGCCCGCTTCGACGCGATGGCGGTGAAGGCCGACGCGCAGGTGTTCGGCACCGGCGGCGTGTTGCCCGAGTCGCGCGAGACCATCGTGCAGTTGAAGGGCCTGCTCGGCGATGCGCGCGCCAGCCTGCAGAAGGTGGACGCCATCCTGGTCGACGCGCAGGCCGTCACCGGCAACGTGAAGGTCGCCACCACCGACCTCGGCGCACTGCGTGCCGACGTCGAGGCGAACCTGCGCAAGGTGGAGCATCTGGTCAACGAGGTCAACCGCAAATGGCCGTTCGCGCGCGACACGGAAATCAAGCTGCCATGACGGTGGGCCCGAGGCGCCGCGCTGGTCGCCTGGTCGTGGTCGCGGTGCTGTCTGCACTGGCAGGCTGCTCCAGCACGCCGCCGCCGCCCGATTGGCAGATGAATGCGAAGTCGGCGCTGGAACATGCGGCCGCGGCCTACCTGCAAGGCAACACGGCGCTCGAGGCGAGCGAGTTCGCACGCGCCCGGCGCGAGATCGCCACGACCGGGCGCACCGACCTGCTGGCGCGGGCCGAGCTGATGCGCTGCGCCAGCCATGTGGCCAGCCTGTCGTTCGAGCCGTGCAGCGGCTTCGAGTCCTTGCGTCGCGACGCGGCGGCGCCCGAGGTGGCCTATGCCGCCTATCTGATGGCCGACGCCGTCGAAGCGCAGCAGCTCGCGCTGCTGCCGGCGCACCACCGAACGCTCGCCGCGAGCGCCACCCCATCCGCCGCCGCGTTGTCGGCGTTGAAGGACATGCCCGATCCCCTGTCGCGCCTGGTCGGCGCGGCGGTGCTGATGCGCGGCAGCCGTGCGTCGCCCGACGTGGTGGCGCTGGCGGTCGACACCGCATCGGCCCAGGGTTGGCGGCGAGCGCTGCTCGCCTGGCTGCAGGTGCAGGCGCGTGGCGCCGAACAGGCGGGCGACGCGGCGACGGCGCAGCGCTTGCGCCGGCGCATCGCACTGGTGGAGGCCGGCCCGTGAAGGGCACACCGCAGGCGTGGTGCGCCTGGGTGCTGGCGATGCTGGCGCCGATCGCCGGCGCACAGACCCTCGGCCGGCGCCAGCGCGCCCGAGCGCTCGTCGGCGCCGGTGGCGCAGGCGCAGCTGACAGGCGCCGCGCTGCTGCGCGCACTGCGCACCGGCGGCTACGTCGTCTACTTCCGCCACACCGCGACCGATTTCTCCAAACGCGACGATGCGATGAAGGGCTTCGACGATTGCGCGAACCAGCGAGCGCTGTCGCCGCAAGGCCGCGACGACGCGCGCCGCATCGGGCGCGACATCGCGGCGCTGAAGCTGCCGCTCGGCGAGGTGCTGGCCAGCCCGATGTGCCGCACGATGGACCACGCCACGCTCACGTTCGGCGGCGCGACGCCCACCGTCGCGATGCGCGAAAGCGGCGGCGGCGACTATCCCGGGCTGGCGCGACTTCTCACGGCGCCGGTGCCCGCCGGCACCAACCGCTGGATGGTCGGGCACGGCATCCCGTTTCGCGCGGTGGCCGGACCGCCGCACCTGGCCGAGGGCGAGGCGGTGGTGATGAAACCCGATGGTCAGTCGTGGACCGTCGTCGCCCGTATCGCCGTGGCGGACTGGGCGCAATGGCGATAGCCCGAGCGGCCCGCGCTCGCGCCTGCATGCGCTCGCCCCTCCTGCGGCATTCGCCAGCGCGCAGTGCGCTGGCTCATGTCCTCAGTCGGCCTCAGCGGCCCGCGCTCGCGCCTGCATGCGCTCGCCCCTCCTGAGGCATTCGCCAGCGCGCAGTGCGCTGGCTCATGTCCTCAGTCGGCCTTGATGTTGTTGTCCTTCACCACCTTGGCCCAGATGTCGATCTGGTTCTCGATGAATGCCTGCGCCGCCGCCGGCGTGCCGGTGCGCACCTCGATGCCCTGCGCGGCGAGCTTGCCGGCCACCTCGGGTGACTGCAACACCTTGTTGATCTCCTGGTTCATGCGCTGCACGATCTCCGCCGGCGTCTTGGCTGGCGCCAGCACCGCCCACCAGGCCGGTGCGTCGAAGCCGGCGTAGCCACTCTCGGCGATCGTCGGCACGTCGGGCAGTTGTGGCGAACGTTTGCTCGTCGTGACGGCCAATCCGCGCAGGCGCTTGCTGTCGATGTGCGGCTTGATCAGGAACACCGAGCCGACCGACAGCGGCACGTGGCCGGCGATGGCGTCGTTCATCAGCGGTCCGCCGCCGCGGTAGGGCACGTGCACGAGATCGAGCCCATCGCCCTTGGCCAGCAGCGCCATCGCCAGGTGGCCCAGGCTGCCCGAGCCGATGCTGCCGTAGCTGACGCCCTTCTTCGGCCTTGGCGGCGGCCACCACGTCGGCGAAGGTCTTGTATGGCGTGTCGGCGTGCGTGGCCAGCACCATCGCACCGGTGCCCAGCAGCGCGACGGCGGACAGGTCCTTGCGCGTGTCGAAACCGAGGTTCGGGTTCAGGCTCGGGTTGACGCCGTGGGTGTCGAACACCACCGCGAAGGTGTAGCCGTCGGGCGGCGACTGCGCGACCGCCGCCGTGCCGATCGCGCCGGAGGCGCCGCCCTTGTTCTCGACCACCACGGTCTGGCCGAGTTGCTGCTGCAGCGGCGCGCTCAGGATGCGCGCCACCTGGTCGACCGAGCCTCCGGCCGGGAACACCGCCACCAGCTTGATCGGCGCGCGCGTCGGCCAGGCTTGCGCCCAGGCGCCGGATGCGATCACCGCCGCGGCCAGCGCGAGCCATGCCGGCATCGCCTTGTTCCACTTCATCGTCGAGCTCCTCGGCTGTTGAATGCGCCGATTGTCCGGGCCGCCGCGCGACTTCACCATCAGACAAACTCGGGGCGCGGCATGACGTACGATGCCCCGGGCACGCGACGCACCATGCGCGACCGCACCCACCAGCAGACCCGCGACATGGACGCCAAACACGTGAAGCCCGAGACGATCGCCGCGCAGGCGCTGGGCTGGATCGACGACAAGACGCGTGCGATCACGCCGCCGATCCATGTGTCGTCGACCTACCTGCGCGACCCCGACAACCAGTACCGCTCGGGCCGCGCGTACGCGCGCGCCGACAACCCGGCGTTCGATCAGGCCGAGCGCGTGATCGCCGAGCTCGAGCACGGGGCACAGGCCGCGCTGTTCGCGTCGGGCATGGCGGCGGCCACGGCCGTGTTCCAGGCGCTGGCGCCGGGCGACCATGTGCTCGCGCCGAAGGTGATGTACTGGTCGCTGCGCAACTGGCTGATGAACTTCGCAACGCGCTGGGGCCTGTGGGTCGAGCTGATCGACATGACCGATCCGGCCGCGGTGCACGCCGCCGTGCAGCCGGGCAAGACCAAGCTGGTGTGGGTCGAAACGCCGGCCAACCCGCTTGTGGACCGTCACCGACATCGCCGCCACCGCCGCGATCGCGCACGGCGCCGGCGCCCGGCTGGCGGTGGACTCCACCGTCGCGACGCCGGTGTTGACACGGCCGATCGAGCATGGCGCCGACATCGTGATGCACGCCGGCACCAAGTACCTGAACGGCCACTCCGACCTGATCGCCGGCGTGCTGGTCACGCGCGACGACGACGAGTTCTGGAAGCGCGTGAAGATGGTGCGCGCGCAGATCGGCGGCACACTGGGCTCGTTCGAGGCCTGGCTGATGCTGCGCGGCATGCGCACGCTGTACCTGCGCGTGCGCTGCGCGTCGAGCTCGGCCCAGCGCATTGCCGAGCACTTCGCGCGCCATGCGCGGGTGTCTGCCGTGCTCTATCCGGGCTTGCCCGAAAGCCCGGGCCATGCCGTCGCCGCACGGCAGATGCACGGCGGCTTCGGCGGCATGTTGTCGATCCGAGTCCGCGGCGGCGAAGTCGCGGCCATCGCCACCGCCGCGCACGTGGCCTGTGGAAGCGTGCCACGTCGCTCGGCGGCACCGAGAGCCTGATCGAGCACCGCGCCAGCGTCGAAGGTGCCGGCACACCCGCGCCGCCCGACCTGCTGCGCCTGTCGGTGGGCATCGAAGACTGCGACGACCTGATCGCCGACCTCGAGCAGGCGCTGCAACGCGCGCACGGCTGACAGCGGGCCGTGCGCGTGTGTCGGTTCAGTTCGGCAGAATCACCTTGTCGATGACGTGAATCACGCCGTTGCTGGCGATCACGTCAGTGGCGACGATGTTCGCGCGACGGCCCTTTTCGTCGGTGATGCGCAGGCCCGAATCCACGGTGAAGCTGCTGCCCTCCAGCGTGGCGATCGGCACGCCCACCGGTACCTGTGCCTTCAACACTCGACCGTTCAGCACGTGGTACGTCAGCACCTGGGTCAGCAGGGGCTTGTTGGCCAGCAACTGATCCTTGGTCAGGCCCAGTTCATGCAACAGATCGACGAAGGCGGCGTTGGTGGGTGCGAACACGGTGAACGGGCCGGCCGCTGAAAGCGCGCCGGCCAGATCGGCCGTGACGACGGCCTCGACCAGCACGCTGAAATCGGGGTTGGCGATCGCGATGTCGACAATCGTCTTGTCGGTCGGCAGTACCACCTTGTCGATCACATGAATCACGCCGTTGCTGGCTTGGATGTCCGTGGCCACCACCGAAGCGACCCGGCCGCGAGCATCGGTGATGCGCACTGCGCCGTTGGTATCGAGTCGGATCGGTTGGCCTTGCAGCGTGACCGGTGTCGCGCCATCGACGATGCCAGTCGACAACAGGCGCCCTGCCAGCACGTGGTAGGTGAGCACCTGGGTCAACAGCGGCTTGTTGGCCAGCAGTTGCTCTTTGGTCAGCCCGAGTTCGCTCAACAAGCCGGCAAAAGCAGCGTTCGTCGGCGCGAATACCGTGAACGGGCCGGTTCCCGAAAGCGCATTTGCAAGGTCGGCCGCCACCGCCGCTTCGACCAGGATGCTGAAGTCGGCGTTGCTCTGGGCAACCTCGACCACGTTCTTGGCCTGCGGCAGCACCACACGGTCGACCACATGCACCACGCCATTCGTGGCACCCAGATTGGGCAGGACGACGCGCGAGGCGCGGCCTTGCGCATCGGTGAGCGTGACCCGTGGGAACCATCGCGGCCCCTGCACGTCGACCCGCAGGCTCTGGCCTTGCAACGTCTGGACCAGCGTATCGTCGCGCAACTGCTGGGCATACACGCGCTCACCCAGTACGTGATAAGTCAGCACCTGCGTCAGCAACGGCTTGTCGGCCAACAGCTGATCCGCGCTGAGCTTGAGTTCTGCCAGCAGCTGCTCGAAGGCCCGATTGGTCGGCGCGAAGACGGTGAACTTGCCGCGCCCGCTCAGCACGTCCGTCAGCCCTGCGGCTCGAATCGCCGACTCGAGAATCGAGAACTGCGGTAACGCACGAACATAGGTGAACACCGTGGGCCGCCAGACGGGCCCGCCGACGATGTGAATCACGCCATTGCGTGCGATGACGTCGCTGCGCTGCACCTGGGCGCCGTTGACCTGCAATGCGCCTTCGCGCACGCTGATCTCGAGCGTGGTGCCGGCCAGCGTTGTCAGCGATGCCATGCCGCTCTCGCTGTCGATCGCCGCACGCATCTGCGCGTCGACCATGGCGTTGGGCACCAGGTGGCCGCGCACGAAATCCCGCAGCGCCTCGCGTTGGGCGGGTTGCATCATGGCCTGGATCTCTTCACGCATGTCGGCCAATGCAGCGTCGCTGGGTGCGAAGAAGGTCAGCGGCTCATTGCTGGCCATCTGTTCGCGCATGCCGGCACTTTCCACCGCAGCCACCAGTGTCGCCAATTCGGTCTGGGCCTTGGCTGCCTCTGCGAGCGACAGGCCAGCGGTTTGCTGTGGTTCCGGGTCGCCGCCGCCACAAGCCATCACCAGTGCGCTGACCGCCAGCGCACCGAGCAATTTGAGCCATCGAGTCATCTTGGTGCCTCCAATCGATAAAGGGTTCTGACCGAGAACTCGGCGTCATGCCGAGGGATTGGGCACGAGTTTAGACTGATAAGTGCACCACGTGAACTGTATGGTCACTATTTGCCCTATTGGGTAATACCAATTGCTTTTGAACTTCAGCCGTTGCGGCTGCGAGGGCCTCGTCGCGCCGGGTCTGCCGCAGCGCGGACCCGACAGCACGACCGTGGACACCCGGCATGCCGGTCATCGAAGCCATCGTCGCGCGGCCGGGCAGCCACGCGGCGCTGCCGCACCAGAGCATCGATCCGATGACCACTTCAACGATGCGCTCAACCCAGCTGGGAGCAACTTGCTGGGTGCGCCTGATCGAAGGCCGGCTCGGCCGTTCGGCCTCGCCGCAAAAGCGGTAATTCCACGCGATCGTCGGCGCTTATCCGCGTCACGCGCCACCCGGTTGGCGCTAACGTTCGTGCCATGCTCCTGCCCGACTACCAGCCGCCCAGCGACCAGCGCGCGTCGATCGCCGTCGGGCTCGCACCCCTGTTCGTGCTGATCGGGTTTGCGCTGATCGTCACGCGGGTCATCGACGCCGACACCGGTTTTGCGATCTTCGTGGCCTGCACGCTGTGGGTCGTGTATGAGATGCACGACTACCAGACCATGATCGACCGCTACAACCAGGAGTACGTCGAGGCCAACCTGTGCTGGCGCGCGCCGGCCACACTCGAGTCCATTGCCGAGGCCGAGGCCATCCCGCCACCGACACGCGAGTTCGTGCAGCGTTTCCTGGTCTCGGGCGACGAGCGGATGCGCGACCGACCCATCATCTAGCGCCTTCGCGCTGCGCAGAAAACAAAGGCAGGCGCCGAAACGCCTGCCTTTTGACTTGATGGGCCGCCCGAAGCGACCCCCGGAGCGGGGCTTTACTTGGTTGCGCTGGCGGCCTTGTCGGCTGCCTTGGCCTTGTGGGCCGTCTTCTTCTTGGCTTCCTTCTTGGCCTTCTTGGCCGGCTCGCTGGCCTTGGCCATCGGAGCCGCACCGGCGTGCGAAGCCGCTTGCGCGGGAACGGCCATCGCAGCAGCAGCCACGAACATCAGGGCGGTCAGGAACTTGGTCATCACGGTCTCTTTCGGTTGATTGAAGATGAAGCCTGGCGCCTGGCGGTCCCCCATGAACGGCCTAAAGCGCTGGACCCAGAGAGTCTACGCGGCAGCCCCCCTTCGGGTTGACAGCGAGCCTGCGTTTGGGCTGATCCAACTCGAAGGGCGTCGCGTAAACGGTACGATCGGCCGCTTTTCGTGCCTCCAGCACCATTCCGATGCTCCTTTCCTGGCCTCTTTGCCGACCGCTTGCCTTTGTGGCGCTAGGCGCGGCGCTTGCCGGTGCGCGCGCGGCCCCGTACCTGCCGCAACACGACGGTCAAGTGCTGGAGCGGCTGCCATCGCGCGCGAACGACCCCGTTGCGCGCGAGTTGGCCGAACTTCGAACCCGTTGGAGACGCGACCCGGCGAATCTGCAAGTTGCCGTCGATCTGGCCCGACGCTATTTCGAACAAGCCGGCGTCGACGGCGATCCCCGCTATGTCGGTTATGCGCAGGCTGCGCTCGAACCGTGGTGGGGTCAGCCCGACCCGCCGGTGCCGGCGCGGGTGATGCGCGCGGTGGTGCTGCAATACAGTCACCGCTTCGACGAGGCGGTGGCCGACCTCGACGCCGCCGTTCGCGCCGAGCCCGATGAGGCAGACGCCTGGGCCTGGCTGGCTGCGATCCACACGGTGCGCGCCGACTATTCACAGGCGCGACGGGCCTGCGAGCAATTGGCGGCGCTGGCCGAGTCGCTGGTCGGAGCCGCCTGCACCGCCACCCTCGACTCGCTGACCGGGCGCGCAGCCGCCGCCGCGACGGCGCTGCGCCAGGCCCTGCGCGACGATCGCGAAGCTGAACCCGGCCAGCGCCTGTGGGCGTTGACCCGGTTGGCCGAGATCGAAGAGCATCGCGGCGTGACCGCCGCGGCTGAGGCAGCCTACCGCGAAGCCCTCGCGCTCGGGCAGCGCGACGTGTACCTGCTGGCAGCGTATGCCGACTTCCTGCTCGACCGGGGCCGCCCGGCGGAGGTGCTGGCGTTGCTGAAGGACCTGTCGCGTGCCGACGTGCTGCTGCTGCGGCTGGCGCTGGCGGCCAAGGCCGCCGGCGACCCGCGCTTGGCGGCTGGACGCGCGAGCTCGAAGCCCGCTTCGACGCCACGCGCGCGCGAGGCGACACCACCCACCGCAAGGAGGAGGCGCGCTTCGCGTTGTCGGTGCTGGGTCAGGCCGACCGGGCGCTCGTGCTGGCTCGCGACAACTACGCGCAGCAGCGCGAAGTGGCCGACGCGCGAATGCTGCTCGAGGCCGCGTGGGCCGCGCGGCAGCGTGACGCGGCCCTGCCGGTGCTGCAGTGGATGGCCCGCTGGCAGGTGGAAAACCCCGTGCTCCAGACCCTGGCCGATCGCTGGGGACCGAACCGATGAGTCGCGCCCGATGGTGGGCGCAGGCTGTCGCGATGGCGCTGCTGGCCTGGTTGGTCGGCGCGCTGCCGGCGCAGGCACACAAGCCCTCCGACAGCTACCTCACGTTGACACAGATCGACGGGCGCTGGAGCGGCCGCTGGGACATCGCGTTGCGCGACCTCGAGTTCGCGATCGGGCTGGACGCCAACGGCGACGGCGAGATCACCTGGGGCGAGCTGCGCGCCCGGCACGCGGATATTGCCGCCTATGCGCTCGCGCGGCTGTCGGTGCGCGCCGACGATGGCATCTGCACCGTGACGGCCGAAGCGCAACGGGTCGACGAACACACCGACGGCGCCTACACCGTGCTGCCGCTGGCGCTGGCCTGTCCCGGCACGCCGACCAGGCTGACGCTGCACTACACGCTGTTCGCCGACCTCGACCCGCAGCACCGCGGCCTGCTGAACCTCAACGTCAACGGCGCCACCCGCACCGCGGTGCTCGGGCCGCAGGCGGCGACGCAGGTCTTCGAGCTGGCCACGATGAGCCGGTGGACGCAGTTCATCGACTTCGGCCGTGAGGGGGTGTGGCACATCTGGATCGGCTTCGACCACATTCTGTTCCTGCTGTCGCTGCTGCTGCCGGCGGTGCTGGTGTGGGAGAGAACGCGGTGGCGGCCGGCCGAGACGTTCCGCGAATCGTTCTGGGACGTGCTGCGCATCGTCACCGCGTTCACCGTCGCGCACTCGATCACGCTGTCCCTGGCCACGCTGGGCGTCGTGTCGCTGCCCTCGCGCTGGGTCGAGTCGGCCATCGCCGCGTCGGTGGTGCTGGCGGCGCTCAACAACATCTGGTCGCTGATCCATCGCCGGCGCTGGGCCGTGGCCTTCGGGTTCGGCCTGATCCACGGCTTCGGCTTCGCCAGCGTGCTGGCCGATCTGGGCCTGCCGCGCGACGCATTGGCGCTCGCGCTGGTGGGCTTCAACCTCGGCGTCGAGGCCGGCCAACTGGCCATCGTGATGCTGTTCCTGCCGCTGGCGTTCGCGCTGCGACGCACCACGTTGTATCGCCGCTATGTCATGGTCGGCGGCTCGCTGCTGATCGTGATGCTCTCAGGCATCTGGCTGGTCGAGCGGGTGTTCGACCTGAAGCTACTGCCCGCCTGAGGCCGCCGGCACGTCGAAGGCCAGCGTCACGAACCTGCTCTCCCAGTAGTCGCGCCGGGTTTCCGACAGGCGAAGATCCGTGCCGCGCAGGATCCAGCGCCCGGGCAACGGCGGGCTGAACGTGACGCGGCCCTGCGCATCGGTGCGGCGCCAGATGCCCAGGCCACTGGCCGAGTTTTGCAGCTCGACCGGGAAGTCGGGCAACGGCTGGCCGTCGCGCAGCACCTGAAATCCGAGCGGACGGTCGACGCCGACCGGGCCATCGGAGGTGAGCAGCACGTCCATCGCCATCGGCACCGGCTGGGTCGACACCGCGGCGCCGGCGCGCCACGTCTCGATGCGTGCGTGCTTGGTGTAGCGCTCCTTCCACGTCACACCGCGCTGCTGCATCTCGGCCCAGGCGTCGCGCACGGCGGCCGAGGCCTGGATCTCCTTGAAATACAACTCCACGATCCGCGGCGCGATCTCCACCTCGAACGGCTGCACCTGTGCCCAGCACGACGGCGCGATGTCGGCGCGCACCGCAGCGCGCAACCACAGCGCGTTGGGCTTGTCCTGCAGGCGCTGCAGCGGCACCACCGCACCCGTGGCGTCACGGCAGCCGCTGCTCACGAGCTGCTCGATGCCGACCGGAAACTCCTGCAGCGGAAAGCGGTTGCCGGTGCCGAGCGCGAAGGCCACGCCGCCGGCGGCTGCGCCCGGCAACGGCTCGAACCAGGTGTCGTGCGCCAGCGCGCCGAACGCGGCCAGCGCCAGCGCGCAGCCGAACATCGTGTGTCGGTGTGCCATGGCCGATGATACGCAGCGCGCAGCGCGGCGGATGCGCCGCTCACGGTGTGCGCGCACGGCTCGAACGCTCCACCTCCGACCGTAAAGCCAGCGCGGCTGCCCCGCCCGAAAAGCCGCAAAATGCGCTGCCCCGCTGCCATGTCGGACCGAGCGCGGTCGGTAGCCCCATCGCCATGAAACCCACCATCCACTTCAACGGCCAGACCATCGACGCGCAGGCCTTCTTCGAGCGCTACCAGCGCTCGGCGGCGGCGATGCGCTCGGCTGGCATCGGCGAAGGCGACGTGGTGGCGCTGATGATGCGCAACAGCCCGACGCTGCTCGAGACGATGCTCGCCGTGCGTTGGATCGGCGCGTTGTGGTGCCCGATCAACTGGCACTACAAGATCGACGAGGTGCGTCATATCCTCGCCGACAGCGGTGCCAGGCTCTTCATCGTCGACGCCGAGCTGCTGCAGGGCCTGCCGAAACTGGCGCCGACCGGCGTGCCGACCTTCGTGTGCGGGCGCGACGCTCACACGCCCGAGCACGCCGCCGGTTCGCCACCGGACTGGGCCACGTGGCGCGACGGCACACCGCGCGCGCCAGTGCCGGCCTGCGCGCCCCGCGGCGCGATGTTCTACACATCGGGCACCACCGGCCGGCCCAAGGGCATCCGGCGCGCACCGGCCAGCGCCGACCAGGTGGCACGCGGGCAGGCGGTGCACCGCCACGTGCTCGGCTTCGAACCCGGCATGCGCGCACTGGTGAGCGCGCCGATGTACCACAGCGCCCCCAATTCCTACAGCATCGGCGCGTCGCTCGAAGACGCGCACCTGTTCATCGAGGAGCGCTTCGACGCCGAAGGCACGCTGCAGCTGATCGAGCGGCACCGCCTCACGCATGCCTATCTGGTGCCCACGATGTACGTGCGGCTGCTCGCGCTGCCCGAGGCCGTGCGGCGCCGCTACGACGTGAGCTCGATGCGCTTCGTCGCCTCCACCGGATCACCCTGCCCGCCGGACGTGAAGCGAGCCATGATCGCGTGGTGGGGCCCGGTGATCCACGAGGCCTACGGCGCCAGCGAGCTCGGCTACATGACGCGGCTGGACAGCCATGAAGCGCTGCGCAAACCCGGTTCGGCCGGCCGGCCGCTGCCCGGCGTGTCGCTGGCGATCCTGGACGACGCCGGCCGGCCGCTGGCGCAGGGCCAGGCCGGGTTGATCTACGTGCACCAGCCGGCCTACGCCGACTTCAGCTACATCAACCACGACGACGCGCGACAGCGTATGGAGCGCGACGGCCTTAAGACGCTGGGCGACATCGGCTACCTCGATGAGGACGGGTTCCTGTTCATCGTCGACCGCGCGGCCGACCTGGTGATCTCGGGTGGCGTGAACATCTACCCGGCCGAGATCGAGGCGTCGCTGCAGTTGCTGCCGGGCGTGGCCGACTGCGCGGTGTTCGGCATTCCCGATGCCGAATTCGGCGAGGCGCTGGCCGCCGCGGTGCAGTGCCAACCCGGCGCCGTGCTCGGCGTCGACGACGTGCAGGCGTACCTGCGCGAGCGCCTGGCCGGCTACAAGGTACCCAAGGTGGTGGCCTTTCACGATCAGTTGCCGCGCGAGGACACCGGCAAGATCTTCAAGCGCAAGCTGCGCGAACCGTATTGGACCGGCGTGGCGCGGCGCATCTGACGCCCGCTGGCCACACCGCACAATGCGCGGGCTACCCAACCCGCAGCAGAAGGATCGTGCGATGACAATCCAGCTCGACTGCTCGATGGCTCGCCACGAGTCTGGTGCTGGCCGCGCTGATGGCCGGCGCCGCCGAGGCGCAGCCCAGCAGCGCGGCGCAGGCGGCGTTTCGCCTGTGCAATGCGCGCACCTTCGTGGCGATGACCATCGCGCGAAACTACCTCAGCGACACCACGAAGAACAAGCAGGCCGTGCTCGGCGCGGTCAAGGACCATCCGTGGGGCAAGACCCTCGCGCAGCAGCTGTTTCGCCGCGACGAGGCCGGCGAGTTGAAGCATCCCGCCGAATTCGCGGCCGACGTGCTGTACCAGTGCGCGATCACGGAAAGCCTGTCGGTCGGCGCGCCGAAGAACGTGGCGCGGGTGTGCCTGGCCCGATCGGATATCGCCTTCTACCTGCATGGCGACCGCGCCCAGGGCCTGGTGCGGCAGGCGGCCGTCGCGCGCACGACGGCGCGGCTGCTGCCGCGTGAGATGTACCCGACTGCGCTGGTCAACGCGACGGCCGATGCGGTGTATGCACCGAAGGAGTTGCCCGACCTGCGCGCGATCTCCGAGCGGATGCTGTGGGCCTGCATCAACAGCCGGCCCGCGTCGGCCGCGAGTCGATGACACGGCCACAGGGGCAAGCCATCTCGGGCAGCATGGCTGCTGCTGCCGTTCGCCACCGATGCCACGGTCGATGAACACAACCTGCGGATTTTCCACCTCCGATTCCCCCGCGCCCGGCGGCACTGCCGTGGGCCTCAGGCTCGCCCGCACGGCATTCGGATCGAGTGTGCTGTGTGCCGCGACGGCCCTGCTGGCCGGGCCGGCCTATCGCCTGCAGTGGGTGTCGCTCGGCGTCGGGCTGCAGGCCGTTCGCTGGGCCGCCATCGTGGCGCTGGTGGCCGCCGCGCTGGCGCTGATCGCCTGGCTGATGCCGGGGCCGGCGATCGGGCGGCGCGGCTGGGCGGCCACTTCGCTGGTGCTGAGCCTCGCGGTGGCGGCGCCGCCGTGGTATCTGTACTGGAAGCTGCAGCAACTCCCGCGCATCCACGATGTCAGCACCGACACGGCAATGCCGCCGACCTTCGATGCCGTGCTGCCGCTGCGGCAAGGTGCGCGCAACAGCGTCGACTATTCGGCCAGCACCGCCGCCGAGCAGCGCAGGGGCTATCCGGACATCGCGCCGCTGACGCTGACGCTCGCGCCCGATGCGGCATTCGGCCGCGCGCTCGACGCGGCCCGTTCGATGGGCTGGCAGATCGTGGCCGTCGCGCCGCCGCAGCTGCGCATCGAGGCCACCGACACCACGCTGCTGTTCGGATTCAAGGACGACGTGGTGATCCGCATCACGCCGCAGGGAACGGGCAGCCGCATCGACGTTCGGTCGCTGTCGCGCGTGGGCGGCAGCGACTTCGGCGCCAACGCGAAACGCGTGCGCGCCTACCTGAAGGATCTGGCGGCACGCGCCGCCCCGGCCTGACGCGCTGGCCGAGCGATCACGCGCGCCGACGCGGCTCCAGCGGGTACTGCGGATCGTTGTAGCCCGGCGTCGACGGATGCCCCGGCGTGACCAGCGAATCCACCAGTGCGTCGTCGTCGGCGGTGATCGCACAGTCGAGCGCACCGAAGTAGTCCTGCCATTGCGCCAGCGTGCGCGGCCCCGCGATCACTGCGCTCACCGCATGGTGCGCCAGCACCCAGGCCGTCGCGAAGTGCTGCAGCGCCACGCCCTTGGCCGCGCAATGCTCCTTGAGCCGCTGCGCGATGCGCAGCGATTCGTCGCGGAATTCGGTTTCCAGCATGCGCTTGTCGCCACGCCCGGCCCGCGTGCCGTCGGCCGGCTTGGCGCCGGGTGCGTACTTGCCGGCGAGCACGCCGCGCGCGATCGGGCTGTACGGCACCACGCCCAGGCCCAGGCTGGCGCAGGCCGGCAGCACCTCGACCTCGGGTTGGCGGTTGAGCAGGTTGTAGTACGGCTGGCAGATCACCGGGCCCGGCATGTTCATCGCTCGCGCGAGGTGCACGGCCTCGGCGATGCGCCAGCCGCGGAAGTTGGACACGCCCCAGTAACGCACCTTGCCGGCGCGCATCAGCGCGTCGAGCGCGCGCAGCGGGTCTTCCAGGCTGGTGCCGTTGAAGTCGCGGTGCAGGTAGTAGATGTCGATGTGGTCGGTGCCCAGGCGCTTGAGGCTGGCCTCGCAGGCGCGAATGACCCAGCTGCGCGAATAGTGCGACTCGTTGGGCCGGTCGGACATCCTGTTGCCCACCTTGGTGGCCAGCACCCAGTGGTCACGCTGGCTTTGCAGCAGCGCGCCGACCATCTCCTCGGACTTGCCGGTGGAATACACGTCGGCGGTGTCGATGAAGTTCACGCCATGCTCGCGCGCGTGGGCGACGATCTCGCGCGCCTCGTCCACGCCGGTCTGGTCGGCGAACATCATCGTGCCCAGGCACAGCGTGGACACCTGGAGCTGGCTGCGGCCGAGCGGACGGAATTGCATCGCTGATCCCTCGCGGTTGATGGTGCGCAAACGGGTCGTCGCAGCTGCAGTATGCCGCGATCGCGCCGGCAGCCGCGCGGCGCCCGAACCTCGCCGGGGTCGATCCCGTCCCCGCTGGGTACGGCCCGAGCCCCGCGTGGAACCCCAGCGGTGTCGATCACCACGTGACATCGGGCGCGGGCAAACCTCACACCGCGACAGAACCGCCGCGATGAGCCGGCCTGGGCACAGGCAACATCCGTTTACCCGGTTCGGTGGCGCACGCCGCGTCGAACGGCACGGCGACGGCCGGGTTGGTTGCCAGCGGCCTCGGGGCCGTTCAAGTAGCCCCGAGGTGGGCCGATAAGACAAGAACCCGTCGACCGACCCGGGACAGGACATCCGTGCGAACCGCGAAGACCCGCCAGCCAGCAGGAAGGCCCACATGAGCCACCACACCCATCGGCCGGCCGTGCAACACGCCGTGGGCCGCGTCGCCAGGCCGCTGACGCTCTGTCTGGCGCTCGCGGCCGCCTACCCGGCCCAGGCCCAGCGGGCCCCAGATCCGACCGCAATGAGCCTGGAGCAGCTGCTGCAGGTCTCGATCGTCGGGGCCTCCAAGTACGAGCAAAAGCAAAGCGAGGTCGCCGCGGCGGTGAGCGTCATCACCCGCAGCGAGATCAAGGCCTTCGGCTGGCGCACGCTCGACGAGGCCTTGACCAGCTTGCCCGGCGTGCACCTCACCTATGACCGGCAGTACACGTATCTCGGCACGCGCGGCTTTGGTCTGCCGGGCGACTACAACACGCGCTTGCTGGTCACCATCAACGGCAATCGCGTCAATGACCCGGCGTTCGATTCCGGCCCCGGTGGGCGCCAGTTCCCGTTGGACGTGGATCTGATCGAGCGCATCGAATTCATTCCCGGCCCCGGTGGCGCCGTGTACGGCCAGAACGCGATGTTCGGCGTCGTCAACGTGATCACCCGTTCCGGCTCCGATGTCGATGGCACCGAGCTGGCTGCTGCCTACCAGCGCCCGCAAGCGTTGCGCGAAGGGCGCGTCCAGCTGGGGCAAGCGGCTCGACAACGGTCTTGACGTGCTGCTTTCGGTGTCGGGCATGCGCTCGCGTGGCGAAGACCGCTTCTTCGATTTCGGCGCGGCCAATATGTCGGGCGTTGCTGCCGGCCTCGACGGCGAGCGCGACAACGAGGTCTTCGCACGCGTTGCACGCGGCCCCTGGTCATTCGACTTCGTGCATGGCGATCGGAGCAAGAACGACCCGACCGGTTCGTTCGTCTCCGACCCGTTGGTGCCGGGCCAGTTTCAGGCCGACCGCTATGAGTTGGCGCAGTTGCAATACCAGGACAGCTTGGCAGGTGACACCTTGCACCTGTCGGCGCGGCTGTTCGCCGGCGCTGAGTACTATCGAAGCATCCTGAGTTACGGCACGCCGATTTCGTTTCCCGCGACGAGCCGGTGGCGCGGTGCCGAGTTGCGCTTGCTGTCCACGGCCGTGGCCGATCACAAACTGATGGTCGGTCTGGAGGCCCAGGACATCGTCAGTCAAGATCAGGCCGTACTGGACCTCGCGAATCCTGCCAACGACGTCGCGATCCCCGGCTCGGGTTACCGCGTCGGCGTGTATGCGCAAGATGAATGGCGCATTGCCGAATCGCTGTCGGCCACCTTGGGTCTGCGCGTAGACCGCAATGACGCCACCGGCAGCAAGCTGAGCCCGCGCGCCGCGCTGATCTGGCAGGCCACGCCGGCGACCACGCTGAAGGCCTTGTTCGGGCGCGCCCACCGTGCACCGAACGTCGGCGAGCGGGACTACAACGACGGCGTCGCGCAGGTCGCCAATCCATCCTTGCGCGGCGAGAGCATCGACACGCTGGAGTTCGTCGTCGACCAGCGCGTCGGCACCGACCTGACGCTGCGCGGCTCGGTGTACCAATGGACCATGCGCGACCTCATCACGCTGGGCATCGACCCGGTAAGCGGTCTATCGCAATACCAATCCGGCGCCAACGGTCAAGGCCCGCGGGCTGGAACTCTCGGCCGACAAGACCTGGGCCTCGGGTGCACGCCTGCGCGGCAGCGTATCGGCTGCAGGACGTGGCCTATGCCGGCGGCGGCACGCTGCTCAACTCGCCCAAATGGCTCGGCAAGCTCAATCTGTCCGCCCCACTGCCGTGGGCCGGCCTGCATGCCGGCTATGAGTGGCGCTACGACAGTCAGCGTCTCACGCTGGACGGCGGCAATCTGGGCGGCTTCGCGGTCTCGAACCTGCACCTGCGCACCGAGGCCCTGGCCAAGGGCCTCGAACTGTCGCTCGGGCTGCAGAACCTGTTTGACAAACGCTATGCGCACCCGGGTGCCGACATCAATTGGCAAAACGCGTTCGAGCAGGACGGCCGCAGCGTTCGCCTCAAGGCGAGCTATCGGTTCTGAGTCGTGACGATGCGCAACGTCGGCCCGTTGGCCGCTATCGCACAACGCACGCGCCCTTGGCGGGCGCGGTTGGCACCGGGTTTGATCGCCGCGGCACTGGCGGTGCCAGGAGCGGCACACCCGTACAGCCTGGACGCATTGCTGCAGATGCCGCTGGAGCGCCTGCTGCAACTGCAGATCACGCCCCGCCGCGCAGCGTTGGCCACAGGCCCGGTCGTTTGGATGGCCCAAGAATCACAGTCAGGCCGGGAGCGTCATGAGGTTTAGCGCCCGAATGCAACGTGGGCTGCTGTGGGCGTTGAGCCTGCCCTGGTTGCTGGCATTCGCGCCTGCGGCGCGCGCCGACGATCTGCCCGAGTACCGCCTGAAAGCCGCGTTCATCTACAACTTCATTGTGTTCACCGAGTGGCCGGCCGAGGTCGGCACCACGCTGAACCTGTGCATCGTCGGCAACGATCCGTTCGGCAAGGAGATCGACGGCCTGCAGGGCAAGCCCGCGGCCGGCCGCACGATCGCGTTGCACCGCAAGGGCGCGGGCGAGCCGCTGCGCGAATGCCAGGCGGTGTTCATCGCTGCGTCGGCGATCGACCGGCTGCCGCGCCTGCTGGACGGCCTGAAGGGCCATCCGGTGCTCACCGTGGCCGACAGCACGGGCGCGATGCAGCAGGGCGTTGCGCTGAACATGGTGGTGGCGCAGAGCAAGGTGGCCTTCGAGGTCAATCTGCAGGCGGCCCGCGGCGCCGGGCTGAATCTCAGCTCCAAGCTGCTGCGTCTGGCCACCGAGGTGCAGCAATGACGCCGCGCATCGCGTTGGGCGCGCAGCTGCGCCGCATCAACCGCATCGCGCTCGGGGCGGCGGTGGGCATCGTCGCGCTGATGGTGGTGGCCTGCAGCTTCACGCTGGGGCTGTGGGCGCTCGTCGACTCGAGCCGCGTGCAGGCCAAGGTGCTGGCCGAAAACGCCTCGGCCGCGCTGGCATTCGGCGATGCCAAGGCGGCCGGCGAGCTGCTGCAGTCGCTGCGCAATTCACCCGACATTCAGCTCGCGGCGCTGTATGCCGAGGGCGGACGGCTCTTCGCCGACTATCGGCGCGAGGGCGCCACGTCATCGGTCCTGGCCCCCGGCGTGGTCGACGACCTGCTGATCCGGCCGACGTTCCTGGTGGTCAACCAGACCGTGTCTGCCGCGCCGGGCGTCAACGGCCGACTGTCGCTCAAGGTCAGCCTCGCCGGCCTGCACCGGCAGACCGCGTGGCAGATCCTGGCCACTGCGGTCGCGGCGCTGCTGGCCCTCGGCGCCAGCGGCTTGCTGCTGCGGCGGCTGAATGCGTCGGTGCTGCACCCACTCGGCGGCCTCAGCGGATTGATGGAGCATGTCTCCAACCAGGGCGACTACAGCGTGCGCGCGGCCGGCAGTCGCATCGTCGAGCTCGACGCGCTGGGCACCGGGTTCAACGCCATGCTCGAGCAGATCCATGAACGCGACCTGCGCCTGGCGGCCCACCGCGACCAGCTGGAACAGGAGGTGGCCTCGCGCACGGCGCAGCTGATGCTAGCCAAGGAGGCCGCCGAGGCGGCCAGCCAAGCCAAGAGCGAGTTCCTGGCGACGATGAGCCACGAGATCCGCACGCCGATGAACGGCGTGCTGGGCATGAACGAGTTGCTGATCGACAGCGCCCTGCAACCGCAGCAGCGGGCCTGGGCCGAAGCGGTGCAGGCGTCTGGGCGCCACCTGCTCGGCGTGATCAACGACATCCTCGATTTCTCGAAGATCGAGTCCGGTCGTCTCGAGCTCGAGTGCGTCGACTTCAGCCTCGTCGATGCGGTGGAGGAGGCGCTGGCGATGTTCGCCCAGCCGGCGGAAGCCAAGGGGCTGGAGCTGGCGGTCCAGTGCGTGCCGCACGACGCGGCGCTGTGGCTGCGCGGCGATCCGTTCCGCCTGCGCCAGGTGATCGCGAACCTGGTCGGCAACGCGGTCAAGTTCACCGACGAGGGCGAGATCGTGGTCCGGGTCACGCTGCGCGAGCAGACTGCCGCCGACGCGACGATACAGATCTGCGTCGAAGACACCGGCATCGGCATCGCGCCGGAGTCGCTGGAGAAGGTCTTCGAACACTTCTCGCAGGCCGACGGATCGACGACCCGACGCTACGGGGGCACGGGGCTGGGTCTGGCGATCTGCCGGCGCCTGCTGTCGCTGATGGGTGGCCGCGTCCGGGCTGAAAGCACGCCGGGTCGAGGCTCGAAGTTCTGGATCGACCTGTGCCTGCCCGTGGCTCGCTCGACGATGCCCACGCCGCAGAGCAATGCCGGTCTCGACGGTGTGCGCGTGCTGGTGGTCGACGACAATCAGACCAACCGCGAGATCCTGTGGCAGCAACTGCATGGCTGGGGCATGCGGGTGCGCTGTGCCGAGGGCGGGCCGCAGGCGCTGACCCTGCTGGCCGAGGCCGCCGGCACAAGCCAGAAGTTCCAGCTTGCCATTCTCGACATGCACATGCCGGTGATGGATGGATTGCAGCTCGCAAACCGCATTCAGGCGCAGCCCGCACTGGCCGGCACGCGGCTGATGATGCTGAGCTCGACCTATGCCAACGCCGATCAGCGCGCGCGTGAGGAAGCCGGCATCCGCCGTTACCTGAACAAACCGATTCGACGTGCCGACCTGATGCGGGCCGTGCTGGGCGTGATGGCGTCCGAGCCGGCCGAATCCGCGCCGCAGCCGCTGGTGACGTCGCGGGCCTCGGGCCGGTTGCAGGGCCATGTGCTGCTGGTCGAGGACAACCCGATCAACCAGGGCGTTGCCAAGGCGATGCTCGCCAAACTCGGCCTGACCTGGCAACTGGCCGACAACGGCGCCGAGGCGGTCGAGCGGGTGCGCGAGACCGATTTCGATCTCGTGCTGATGGACTGCCAGATGCCGGTGATGGACGGCTTCCAGGCCACCGCGGCGATCCGTCGGTTGCCGCTGGGTCGGGGCGCGGCGCTGCCGATCGTCGCGCTGACTGCCAATGCGATGCAGGGCGACGCGCAGACCTGCCTGGACGCCGGCATGAATGGCTTTCTCGCCAAGCCGTACAGCCTGGCCGCGTTGCATTCCACCCTGGCGGGCTGGCTCGAAAGCCAACCCGGCCTGCCCGACGTGAGCCACGGCCCGCAGCGCGTCGCCGCACCGGTGGAAGCCGCACCGGCGTCTGAACCGGCGATCAACCGAACCGTGATCGAAAGCCTGCGCGAACTCGACGAACCGGGCAGCACGGACCTCATCACGCAACTGGTGACGTCGTTCCTGACATCGGCCGACGACAACCTGGAGCAACTGGCGGCCGCGCTGGCACAGGGCAACGCCCGCTCGCTGGCTCAGCTGGCGCATTCAATGAAATCGAGCGCCGCCAACCTCGGCGCGGAAACGCTGTCAAGCTGCTATCGCGAGCTCGAGAAATGCGGGCGCGATGACCGGATCGACGACGCCCGTGCCGTGCTCGACCGGGCCCGACGCGAGCAGCGGCGCGCCGTGACGCAGCTGCGCGAACTGCTCAAGGAGCCGGCATGACGCAGCCCCGGTTGACGATCCTGGTCGTCGACGACGACGCCGGCGCGCGCATTCTGATGCGCGCGGCGTTGCGCAAGGCCGGCTACGACGCCCGGCTGGCGGTGGGAGGCGAAGACGCATTGCGGCAGTTCCGCGCCGCCCCCTGCGACATGGTCATGCTCGACGTCGACATGCCCGATCTCGACGGCCACGAAGTCTGCGCCGCGCTGCGCGCGTCCGCCGGCCCGTTGCTGCCGATCGTGATGGTCACCGGCATGGACGATCTGCGCTCGGTCGAGCGTGCCTTCGACGCCGGCGCCACCGACTTCATCGCCAAGCCGGTCAACTGGGCCTTGATCGGCCACCGCCTTCGCTATCTGTTCCGCAGCCACGGTGCGATGCGCGACCTCCAGGCTGCAGAGGCACGGCACGCGGCGGTGCTCAATGCGATCCCCGACTTGCTGTTCGAACTCGACATCGATGGGCGCTACCTCGACTACCGCGCGCCGCGCGCCGACCTGCTGGCCGCCCCGGCCGACGTGTTTCTCGGCAAGACCGTCGCCGACATCCTGCCGCCCGCCGCCGCCGCGGTGTGCATGGCGGCGCTGCACCACGCGCTCGAACACGGTTCTTCAATGGGCACACAGTTCGAGCTGCCGCTGGCCAAGGGCAGCACCTGGTTCGAGCTTTCCGTGTCGCGCAAGGCCGTGGTCGTCGGCGAGAAGCCGCGTTTCATCGTACTGTCGCGCGACATCAGCGAGCGCAAGCTCGCCGAGGCGCGCATTGCCCGCCTGGCGTACTTCGACAGCCTGACGGGATTGCCCAATCGGCAATCGTTTCTCGAACGGGTCGACAAGGAAATCCGGCGCACCGATCAGCACGCCAGCAGGCTGGCCGTGCTGTTCATGGATCTCGATGGCTTCAAGAACGTCAACGACACGATGGGCCACGCCGCTGGCGACCTGATCCTGCAGTGGGCGGCCGAGCGTCTGCGCGAAGGCCTGCGCCCTTCGGACATCCTGTCGCGCCCGGTGCCACTCAATAGCGACGAGTCCGTCGAACTCGCCCGCCTGGGCGGTGACGAGTTCACGGCGCTGATCCTGGACATCGATCGTCCGCAAGATGCCATCGCGGTGGCCCATCGGGTGGGTCAGATGATGCGCCGACCGTTCGTGCTGGATGGTCGCGACGTCACCTTGACCACCAGCATCGGCATCGCGCTCTACCCGGAGGATGGCCGCGATGGCGCCACCCTGCTCAAGCATGCCGACACGGCGATGTACCACGCCAAGAGCTCCGGACGCGACAACGCACAGCTCTACAGCAGCGCCCTCACCCGCGAGGTGCAGACCCGGATGGAACTGGACGCCAGCCTGCGCATGGCGCTCGAGCGCAGGGAGTTCCACCTCGTCTACCAACCCCAGATCGACATCGCATCGGGCCGCATCCGCTCGGTCGAAGCGTTGATCCGCTGGACGCACCCGGTGCGCGGACTGGTGGCACCGCTGGAGTTCATCGCGCTGGCCGAGGAAAACGGGCTGATCGAGCGCATCGGTCACTGGGTGCTGCGCACTGCCTGCGACGATGCGGCACGCTGGGTCCGGCAGGGCCACGACGTCAGCGTGGCCGTCAACCTGTCGCCGGTGCAGTTCGCGGCCCCGGCGCTGGTGCAGACCATCGTCGACGTCCTGGCGCAATCGGGCTTGACGCCGGAAAGGCTTGAACTCGAGGTCACCGAAGGCGCGTTGATGGAAAACACCGCCGCAACAACGCAGACGCTGCGCGCGTTGTGCGATCACGGCATGCGGATCGCGCTCGACGACTTCGGCACCGGCTATTCGTCGTTGAGCTACCTGACCCGAATGCCGATCAGCAACCTCAAGGTCGACCGCAGCTTCGTCAGTGGCCTGCTCGATGGCGGCGAGAACGCGGCGATCGTGCGCGCCGTCGTGGCCATGGCCGCGAGCCTGGGCATGCGCGTCACCGCCGAAGGCGTGGAGACGCTGCAACAGGCGCACATGCTCACCGCGATGACCTGCGACAGCCTGCAGGGTTACTACTTCAGCCGGCCGGTTGTGGCGGACGCGGTGCCGGCCCTGCTGCAGCGGCGCTGGAATCTGAACGATCTGATCACAGGGCGTACCGGTGCGCCGGCCGTGGCCGTCCCGCCGACCGCTACGGTCACCCGCTAAGGACCCGCCATGCGCTACCAGGAATCCAAGACCCGAAGCGCCGAGTTGTTCCGGCTCGCGCTCGGCCATATGACACAGCACGAGGCCAGCCCCAATCCGATGGCCTTTGCGGTCTGGTACGAGTACGTCGCCGGCATCAACGCCAAGCTGACCCGCCTGCTCGACGAGCGGCTGAAGGGCGGCACGCCGATCGACGACGACGCCATCGCCAGCCTGTACGGCGCCGCCATTGCCGAGGCCGACCACGACGCCGTCCAGCGCATCAGTACCGAGTTGCAGCGCGTGATGAGCGGCATGGCCGAGAACGCCTCCAGCACCGGCGAGCAGGCCGGCGCGTTCGGCCGCCAGATCGATGGGCTCGCGGCCGCACTGGCCAGCAACGACCCGTCGGCGCTGGCGCCGATGCTCGACCGCACGCGCGCAGGCGCGGCCGACATGAAGGGCGCGGCGCACGCACTCGAACAGCAGGTGATCGCCAGCAGCCGCGAGATCGTCCGCCTGCGCGCCGACCTGTCGCGCGCGCGCGACGAGGCCCAGCTCGACCCAATGACGCAGCTGCTGAACCGTCGCGGCTTCGACCGCGAAATGCAGGCCATGCTCGCACAGCCCTGCGACGAAGGACGGCAGCACGGCCTGATCATGCTCGACATCGATCGCTTCAAGGGCATCAACGACACGCGCGGGCACCTGATGGGCGACAAGGTCATCCGGGCCCTCGGTGAACTGGTGAAGGCGTGCGTGCCCCGCGCGGCCCACACGGCGGCCCGCTTCGGCGGCGACGAATTCGCGATCCTGGTGCCCAACGGCACGATGCGAGGCAGCCTCGAGCTGGCCGAAACCGTGCGCACACGGGCCAAGGCGATGACAATTCGCGACCGCAAGACGCAAAGTGTGCTGCAGACGATCACCGTGTCGGTCGGCGTTGCCGCGCTGCAAAGCGGCGACGAGCCAGCCCAGCTGATCGGCCGCGCCGACGCCGCGCTGTACCAGTCCAAGCAGGCCGGGCGCGACCGGGTCACTGCCGCGCGCGACAGCCTGGCGGCGGAACCCGTCGACGCTGATTCCGCGGTCGACGCACGCTCGGCCTGAGCAACACGCCGCAACAACTCCGGCGCTGCGCCATGGCGCAACGATCCAGCGCATCGCCGCGGCCGCGTACCATCGTGGCATGGCAGCACAGCGAGTCGTTCCCTTCCTGGCCCTGACCTGCGCGTTGCAGGCGGCGCCGCCCGCCGGCGCGCAGCAGGCGATCACCGCCTACGGCGGCGTCCGGTCCGGCAGCGGCTTCCAGCAGGCCAACAGCCCGAACGCGCCGATCGACATGCGCAGCGGCGGCGCGGCCTCGTTGGCCATCGATTGGCCTTACGACGGCAACCGGCCGCTGCAACTGCTGCTGTCGCACCAGCGCACGCGGCTCGACCTGGCATCGTCGGGCACCGGTGCGCCGCGCGAGCTGCCGTTGAACCTGAGCTACGTGCACCTCGGTGGCCTCAACTACTTCAACGGCCCGGCCGGCCGCGGGCCTTACCTGGCCGGCGGCCTGGGCATCACCTACCTGAGCCCGCGCCTGCAGGGCACCTCGTCGCGCGTGCGCGCGTCGATGAACATCGGCATCGGACATCAGTGGCCGATCGGCCCGTCGCTGTCGTTGCGAACCGAGCTGCGTGGCTACGCCACGTTGATCCGCAGCGACGGCTCGTTCTTCTGCTCCGGCGGCTGCGTGGTGTCGATCAAGGGCGACACGCTGACGCAGGTGGAGGCGATGGCGGGCCTGACCTTCGGGTTCTGAGCCCGCGCACCGGCCGTCACAACCTGCGCCGCAGCGCCTCGAAGAACAGCTCCGACTGCAGCCGCTCGCCCAGCGTCTGCTCCATCACCTTCTGCGCGATGGCGGCGTCCACCGGCACCAGCGGCCGGCCGGTGGACTGGGCCAGCACCTGCGCCATGCAGGCACGCTCCAGGTAATACAGGTCGTCGTAGGCGTGGTCGATGCGCGCACCGCACACCACCACGCCGTGGTTGCCGAGAAACGCCACGTCGGCGCTGCCCATTGCACGTGCGATGCGCTCGCCTTCGCTCGCATCCAGCGCCAGGCCGTTGTAGCGGGCGTCGAGCGCGATGCGGCCGTGAAAGCGCATCGCGTTCTGCGACAGCGTGGTGTCCAGCCCACGATCGACGGTGAGCGTCAGCGCGGTGGCGAACGGCATGTGCGTGTGCATCACGCAGGCCTTGCCGCCGATACGGTGGATCGCCGCGTGAATGAACATCGCGGTCGGCTCGACCTCGTGGCGACCGGCCAGCTTGCGGCCCTGCACGTCGATCATCACGATGTCGTCGGCTTGCACCTCGCTCCAGTGCAGGCCGCGCGGATTGATCAGGAAACGCTCGGAGCCGTCGCGCAGCTCGACGCTGAAGTGGTTGCAGACGCCCTCCGACAGGCCATGGTGCGCGGCGGCGCGCAGCGCCAGCGCGAGGTCGTCGCGCAGGCGGCGGACGACGCCGGATTCGAAGCCTGCCGCGCTGGAGGTCGATTGCGTCATCACGCCACTCCCTTCTGGAGCGGCGATTCTGCCAGTGCCACGACGCGCTGCGCAGCAGGCGACGGCACGCATCCGTTGCGTTCGCCCGATCGACCGACGATCGAGATGGCACCGGCGTTGACACGACGCAATCTGCGCGCAGGCCCGCGTCGCATGATCGGTGTTGCCGATGTTGGCGCATTCGCTGTTGGTGCCGGCCATGACATCCCGCTTCAGGCCCTGGCTCGCCTGGTTGGCCGCTGGCTGCATATTGCTCGGCCTTGGCAGTTGCGGCGGCGGCGGCGGTTCGCCGAGCACGCCGCCGTTCATCCTGGCATCGCTGATCGGCTTTCCCACCGGCGCCGCGCCACCGGGGATGCTGGCTTCCAGTGCCAACACCGCAGCCGCAGTCGCGGTGGTCGATCCGGACAGCGGCAACCCGATCGCCAGCGCGGCGGTTGTGGTCAACGGCACCGCGTTGGTCTATGTCGCCACCCGTCAAGACTACGAAGGCGAATTGACGATCAATCCCGGCAGCCCGGTCGCGCTGAGCGTCACCGTCGACGGTTCCACCTACGCGGTCACGGCCGCGCAGTTCAATGCCTACCCGACCATCACCGCGCCCCAGCCGCAGGCGAACTGGTCGTCGCAGAGCGCCAATCTGGTGGCCTGGTCCGGCGTCGCGCCTTCGGCCGGCGCGCTGTATGCGCTGGCCGTGCTCGACACGAACGGTCAACTGGTGTGGCCGTCGGCCGACAGCATTCAGGTGCTGCCGTCGACCACCACGTCCTACTCCATCGACGCGTTTGGCCTCAGCGCCGGCAACCGGCTCGTGCTGGTCGGCGTGGCCACCGCACTGCCGATCCCGGGTGCGGATCCAAGCTCGGCCATCGTGATCGGCGGTTTCAACTATGTGCCGATCACGGTGAGCAGCAGCGGCCCGAGTTCGTCGCTCGTCTCGATCGCCATCAGCCCGAACAACCCGACCCTCGGCAAGGGCGGTTCGCTGCAGCTCACGGCGACGGGCACCTATTCCGACGGCAGCTCGCAGGTCCTGACCACGCAAGTGACCTGGGCCTCCACGGCGCCGGCGGTCGCGACGGTGAGCCCGTCGGGGCTTGCGACCGGCGTTGACTTCGGTTCGGCGACCGTCAGCGCGAGCCTGGGCGCAGTGTCCGGCAGCACGACGTTGAACGTATTCCAGCCGTCGCAGTCGCCCGCGCCGCCGCTCGGCCAGTCGGTCACGTACCAGATCGACTACGCGCATTCCGGCCGCGCGGTGTTCGGCACGCCGGTGGTGTTCCCGTCCGGTCCCGCCTGGTCGGTGGCGCTGCCCGGCGCAGTGTCGTACCCATTGATCGCAGGCGGCAAGGTGTTCGTGACCACGACGACCAGCACGCAGAACAACCTGTATGGCACCAGCCTGTACGCATTCGATGCCCAGACCGGCAACATCGCCTGGGGGCCGGTGGCGATCCCGGGTACGTACTACTGGTCCGGCCATGCCTACGATCACGGCAAGATCTTCGTGGTGAATTTCGACGGGCTGCTGCGGTCGTTCGATGCGGCCACCGGCCAGGCCGGGTGGTCGACCCAGCTGCCGGGCCAGTACGCCTTCAGCGCACCGCCGACGGCGGTGAATGGCGTCGTCTACGTCGCAGGCGCCGGCTCGGGCGGCACCCTGTACGCGATCAACGCGGTCAACGGCGGCGTGTTGTGGACGGCGGGCGTGGCCAACGGCGACATGAGTTCACCCGCGGCGTCGGCCGATGGCGTGTTCGTCTCCTACCCCTGCCAGGTGTACAAGTTCGACCCGCTGTCGGGGTCGGTCCTGTGGCACTACGCAGGCGGCTGCTCGGGAGGCGGCGGCAAGACAGCGGCCTATGCCAATGGCCGGCTGTACGTCAGGGATCCGACCAACCCACCGGCGAAGGTCTTCGATGCGACGAACGGAAGCCTGGTCGGCAACTTCAGCGCCACGCCGATCCCGGCGCTGTCCACGCAAACCGGCTACTTCCTGAACGCCGGCACGTTGCGTGCCATCGACCTCGCCTCGCAGCAGGTGTGGTGGAGCTTTGCGGGCGACGGACAGCTGGTGTCGGCACCGATCGTCATCAACCAGTTCGTGATCGTCGGGTCGAGCTCCGGCAACGTCTACGCGCTCGATGCCGCCACAGGGGCACAGGTGTGGGTCGGCTCCGCCGGTGGCGCGATCTCGGCTCCGGACGAACAGAACGTCGTGCAACCGCTCACCGGCTTCGGCGCAGGCGAAGGCCTGCTGGTCGTGCCGGCCGGCAATGTGCTCACGGGGTGGCGGCTGTCAGGGCCCTGAGCGGCTGCCGCCGAAGCCGACGTTCTGAAGCCGCGCCGGTCCGGCGCGGCGCAGGCAACGGTCGAACAGGCTGAACAAGCGCTCCCAGTGCCGCTCGGCCGCGGCCTGGTTGTAGACCGGGCGCTGCGGGAACACGAAGCCATGTTCCACGCCGGGGTACCACTCGACGCGGTGCGGCGTGCCCGCCGTCTCGAGCGCCGCCTGCAGCGTCCGGATGTCGGCCGGCGGTGCCCACTTGTCGATCTCGGCGCAGGCGAAGTAGCTCTCGCAGCGGATCTTCGGCGGCATCCGGTGCGGCGAGTCGGGCTTGTCGGTGACCATGTTGGCGCCGTGGATCGACGCGATGCAGGCCAGCCGCTGCGGAAACTGCGCCGCAGCCCACATCACGATCGGCCCGCTCATGCAGTAGCCGACCGCGCCGATGCGTGTGGCATCGGCGTCGCGCTGCGCATCGACGTAGCCCAGCAGCGCCCGCGTGTCGCATTCGGTGGTCCTGGAGTCGAGCGTGGCCATGTGCTCGAACATCACGGCCATCGCCGGTTCGGTGCGCTCCTTCAGCCAGAAGTCGCGCGTGCGGCGGTAGTACAGGTTCGGCAGCACCACGAAGTAGCCCACCGCGGCGATGCGCCGCGCCATGTCGTGCAGCTCTTCGCGCTTGCCCGGTGCGTCCATGTAGAACAGCACCACCGGAAACGGCCCACCCTCCTGCGGATGGACCACGAAGCTGTTCATCGCGCCGTCGGCGGTGGGGATGTCGACGTGGTGTTCGAGCATGGGTGCCTCCTGCGCCGGCAGTGTATCGGCGGCACGGGGCCACCGTGTCGCGGCACGTCCTGCAATGGCGAGCGCCGTTCGCGGCAGTGCCACACTACGCGTCGGCGTCGCAGCACCGGGAGCAGCGACGCACGCGTCTGTCACCGGGGGACAAAGGTGCGTGACTTGAGGGAGACCCCACAGCTCGTTCGTGCCACACCTGCCCAGAGGTGCACGCCATGAGCCAACGCTGGCGTGTCGCCTGGCCGCTGGCGCTGTGGCTCGCGCTGACGCTGCTGCCCACCCCACACGGCCTGCAGCCGAACCAGTGGCACTACTTTGCCGTCTTCGCTGCGGCCATCGTGGCGATGGTGCTGACCACGCTGCCCAACGGGGCGATCGGGCTGATCGCGGTGAGCTTCATCGCGGCGATGCGCTACGTGGACCTCGATGCCACGAAGTCGCTCGCCTGGGCACTGAGCGGGTTTGCCGAGCCCACCGTGTGGCTCACGTTCGGCGCCTTTCTGTTCGCGCTGGGTTATCGCCAGAGCGGGCTGGGCCGGCGCATCGCGCTGCTGCTGGTGCGCGCGCTCGGCCGGCGCACGCTGGGGCTGGGTTATGCGGTGGCGCTGGCCGATCTGGCGCTGGCGCCGGGCACGCCGTCGAACACCGCGCGCAGCGGCGGCACCATCTACCCGATCGTGCGGCAGATCCCCGCGTTGTACGGCTCCGAGCCCGGGCCCACCGCGCGGCGCATCGGCGGCTACCTGATGTGGACGGCGTTCGCCGCCACCGCAGTGACCAGCTCGATGTTCATCACCGCGCTGGTGCCCAATGCCACGGCGCTGGCACTGGCCGAGCGCACGATGGGCTTCGAGCTCGGCTGGTGGGGCTTCTTTGCCGGCTTCGCGCCCGCGGGGTTGCTGCTGCTGGCGCTGGTGCCGCTGGTCACCTACTGGGTGTACCCGCCCGAGGTGCGCGACAGCCCCGAGACGGTGGCCTGGGCCGCCGAGCAGCTGCGCCAGATGGGCCCGGTGTCGCGCCGCGAGTGGACGATGGCCGCGCTGGTGTTGCTGGCCATCGTGCTGTGGGTGTCGGGCAGCAACCCGCGCGTGTCGTTGCCCGGGCTGGGCTCGAACTTCATCCACCCCACCGGCGTGGTGCTGGTGGTGATCTCGCTGATGCTGGCGCTGCGCGTGATCGCGTGGGACGAGGTGCTCGGCGAGCGCGAAGCCTGGGGCGTGCTGATCTACTTCACGATGGTGCTCACGCTGGCCGACGGACTGCGCCGCATTGGTTTCGTGGAGTGGCTGGCGCGCTCGGCGGCCGCGCCGCTGGCCGGCGTGGACCCGCTGGTGGCGATGCTGGCGCTGGTGGCGATCTTCTACTGGTCGCACTACCTGTTCGCGAGCATCACCTCGCACGCGGCAGCCGTGCTGCCGGTGGTGCTGGCCATCGGCCACGAGATTCCCGGCGTGCCGGGCGTGCCGCTGGCGATGTTGTGCGTCTATGGCCTCGGGCTGATGGGCGTGATCTCACCGTACGCTACTGGCTGCGCGCCGATCTATGCCGGCAGCGGCTTCATCGGGCGCGGGCGCTTCTGGGTGCTGGGGCTGCTGTTCGGTGCGATGTTCTTCATCGTGCTGGTCGGCGTGGCGGGGCCGTGGCTGATGGGGCCGATGGCGAGACATTGATCACGAGCGTGTGAACCCGACTCGCGCCAGAACGCGCGCCCGTCCGGACGACACGAGCTTCCCCTTGACCTTCCCACGGTGGCAAGGTTTAGGCTCTGCGCGTACTTCGATCGAATCGGATAGAGTGGTGCGATGCGTGTCTGGCTCAAGCTCGTGATCGTCTGGCTGACGGCCCTGGCGCTGCCCGTCCAGGGCCTGGCCAGCGCGACCATGACCCATTGCGGGCCGAGCCACGAGCGCATGCAGGTCACGCAGGTCGGGGCCGGCCATCACCACGGCTCCGACGCCAGCGTGTCGTTTCACTCGCACCGTGCGCAAACGGCCAACGCTGCCGATCATTCTTCGGCCACTGCGCACGGCGCACACCAGCCGGACAAGTTCAGCGATCTCGGCAAGTACAAGTGCAGCTCCTGCGCCTCGTGCTGCGCGGGCGTTGCGCTGCTGAGCGTGATGCCGCGCGTTGCCGCGCCTGACCCGACCGCGACGGTCTTTGCCGCCACGGAATTCGCCGTCGGCGCGTTCGCCACCGACGGCCCCGACCGACCGCCCCGAATCCAGCTCGCCTAGGCGGCGGGCCCGCGTGTTTCGCCACGCGGGGCTCGCGCCCAACGCTCACTCCCGCCTGCGCTTGTGGCGCGGGAGCCTGCTGACTCTGACGCGAGGTCGTGATGGTTGCCTTCTACTTGCACTGGTTGATTCCGGTCGCGTTCGGCGTGGCGGCGTTGCCGACGCTGGCGCAGACCCCAGCGCCAAAACCCAGACCGGATCCGCTCGACGCGCTGGCCAGCGTGCCGGCGCCGGCCTATGTGTCGGCGTTCGAGCGCTACCGCCGGCCGGGCGACGACGGGCCGATCGCCTGGCGCGAGGCCAACGACCTGGCCGCCCGCATCGGCGGCTGGCGCGTCTATGCCCGCGAGGCCCAGCAGAGCGACTTGGCGCCCGCCGACAAGCCAGCCGCCGGCGCACCCGCCGCCGCACCGGCCAAGCCTGCGCCCTCTGGGCGCGGCGACCTCAAGCAGCCATGAGGGCCCGAGCCATGACGCTCCACATTGCCCGGCGCGCGGCGGGCCAGCCGCGCCTGCGCCTGTGTGCGCTGCTGGTCAGCGCCGCCGTGCTCGGCGGCTGCGCGTCGTTCAGCACCGACGGCGGCTTCTCGAGGGTCGAGCAGACCGCGAAGGAGCGCCTCGGCAAGGACCTGCGCTGGGCCCGCACCGAGGCCGATCAGGACACCATCGATCGGCGCGTCAGCGAGCTGCTGGCGCGGCCGCTGTCGGTCGACGACGCGGTCCAGATCGCACTGCTCAACAATCGTGGCCTGCAAGCCACGTTCCACGAACTGGGCATCACCGAAGCCGAGGTCGTACAGGCCGGCCGTCTGCCCAACCCCGGCTTCAGCTTCAGTCGCCTGAAGCGCGGCGATGAAGTCGAGCTCGAACGCAGTCTTCACTTCAACCTCGCCCGGCTGGTGGCGCTGCCGCTGATCGGTGCCCTGGAGGCGCGCCGCTTCGAGCAGGTGCGCGGCCAGGTCACGCTGAGCATGCTGTCGCTGGCCGCCGACACGCGCAAGGCCTGGGTCCTGGCCTTGGCGGCCGAAGAATCCGTGCGCTACATGCGGCAGGTGCAGCAGGCCGCCCAGGCGAGCGCGGAGCTCGCGCGCCGCATGGAGCAGGTGGGCAACTTCAACAAGCTGCAGCGCGCGCGCGAGCAGAGTTTCCACGCCGATGCCGCGCTCAACCTGGCCCGTGCCGAGCAGGCGCAGCGTGCGTCGCGCGAGCGGCTGACGCGGCTGCTCGGCCTGTGGGGCGCGCAGGCGCAGTTCAGCCTGCCCGAGCGCCTGCCCGACCTGCCCGCGGCAGCGCTGGACCTGCCCGACATCGAGCGCGTGGCGCTGGCCCAGCGCCTCGACGTGCAGGGCGCCCGGCTGGCGACCGAACAGACGGCACGCAACCTCGGCCTGACGAAGACCACACGCTTCGTCAACGTGCTCGAGCTCGGCCTCGTGCGCAACAGCTCGAACGCGGCGCCCACGCAGCGCGGCTGGGAGATCGCCTTCGAGCTGCCGCTGTTCGACTGGGGCGGCGCCCGTGTGGCGCGGGCCGAGAGCGTGTACATGCAGGCCTTGCACCGCGCGGCCGAAACGGCGATCAACGCCCGCTCGGAGGTGCGCGAGGCCTACGGCGCCTACCGCTCGGCCTACGACATCGCGCGCCACCACCGCGACGAGATCGTGCCGCTGCGCCAGCGCATCGCCGAGGAGAACCTGCTGCGCTACAACGGCATGCTGATCGGCGTGTTCGAACTGCTGGCCGACGCGCGCGCGCAGATCGCCAGCGTCAACGCCACCATCGAAGCGCTGCGCGACTTCTGGCTCGCCCAGGCCGACCTCGACATGGCGCTCATCGGCAAGCCCAGCCTGACGCCTGCCCGCCGGGCCCGCCATCGACCGCCGAGCCCGGCGGCGCCGGCTCACTGAATCGCAAGGAATCGACCATGGTCTCCCGACGCAACTTCATCGGCGGCGCTGGCGCCGTCACCGCGGCCGTCAGCGCCGCCGCAGTCAGCAAGGTGGCGATGGCCGCGCTGCCCGAGCCGGTGATCCAGACCAAGCCCGACACGATGCCGCCGCTGGTGCCCGACACCGGCCGGCCCTACAACCCGGTGGTCACGCTCAACGGCTGGACGCTGCCCTGGCGCATGAACAACGGCGTCAAGGAGTTCCACCTCGTCGCCGAGCCGGTGGTGCGCGAGATGACGCCCGGCTTCAAGGCCCACCTGTGGGGCTACAACGGCCAGAGCCCGGGCCCGACGATCGAGGTGGTCGAGGGCGACCGCGTGCGCATCTTCGTCACCAACAGGCTGCCCGAGGTGACCAGCGTGCACTGGCACGGCCAGCGCCTGCCCAACGGCATGGACGGCGTGAGCGGCCTGACGCAGAAGGCCATCGAGCCGGGCAAGACCTTCGTCTACGAATTCGTCGCGCGGCGGCCCGGCACCTTCATGTACCACCCGCATGCCGACGAGATGGTGCAGATGGCGATGGGCATGATGGGCTTCTGGATCACGCACCCGAAGCACAAGCATCCGCTGATCGACGAGGTCGACCGCGACTTCGTGTTCCTGCTCAACGCCTACGACATCGAGCCGGGCAGCGCCACGCCGAAGATCATGACGATGCTCGACTTCAACCTGTGGAGCTGGAACAGCCGCATCTTCCCGGGCATCGACCCGCTGGTCGTGCGCAAGAACGACAAGGTGCGCATCCGCATCGGCAACCTGACGATGACCAACCACCCGATCCACCTGCACGGCCACGAGTTCCTGGTCACCGGCACCGACGGCGGGCCGACGCCGAAGAGCAGCGCGCCAGTACGAGGTGACGACCGACATCGCGGTGGGCCAGATGCGCCAGATCGACTTCCTGGCCGACGAGGAAGGCGACTGGGCCTTCCACTGCCACAAGAGCCACCACACGATGAACGCGATGGGGCACAACGTGCCGACGATGATCGGCGTCGACCACCGCGGCGTGGCGCGGCAGATCACGCAGCTGATCCCCGACTACATGGTGATGGGCGAGCGCGGCATGCACGACATGACCGAGATGGAGATGCCGCTGCCCGACAACACCGCCGCGATGATGACCGGCACCGGCCCGTTCGGCGCCGTCGGCATGGGCGGCATGTTCAGCGTGCTCAAGGTGCGCAAGGAGCAACCAGCGCGGCGACTACAGCGACCCGGGCTGGTTCGAGCATCCCGCCAGGCACGGTGGCCTACGAGTGGACGGGCGCGCTGGCCGAGCCGGCACGCGTGAAGGCCGAGGGCGTGGGCGCGATGCCCCCTGCCGGCAAGCCGCGCACCCCCGTCGAGGTGCAGGTGCGCAAGCCCAGCGGCGGCCACGGCGGGCACGACGGCCACTGAGCCGGCAAGCCCTCGGCGCCATACCCAACCACCCGCATCGAAGGAGCCACCGAGATGACATTCATCCACACACTGGCGCTGCTGGCCGGCGCGGCCCTGTGCGGCACCACCCTCGCCCACGAGGGCTCGCGCCACGACAAGACGACAGCCGGTGCGCAAGGAACAGAAGGCCTGGGGCATCGCGGGCGATGCGAAGGCGGTCAGACGCACCGTCAAGGTCGCGATGAGCGACAGCATGCGCTTCACGCCCGACTCGATCACCGTGCGGCGCGGCGAGACCGTGCGCTTCGTGTTTCGCAACGACGGCGCGCTGCTGCACGAGTTCGTGCTCGGCACGAAGCGAGGAACTCGACGAGCACGCCGCGCTGATGCTCAAGTTCCCGAACATGGAGCACGACGAGCCCTACATGGCACACGTGCCGCCGGGCAAGACCGGCCAGATCGTCTGGACCTTCAACCGCGCCGGCGACTTCGACTTCGCCTGCCTGATCGCCGGCCACTACCAGGCCGGCATGGTCGGCAAGATCATCGTGTCGGCGAAATGACCGCGCCCACCGTTGACCCCTGGGTAGTGTGGCCCGCGCCTCGAGGCGGCGGCAGTCTCTTCACCTCAAGCTGTCTCTGAAAGTAAGCCCAATGAAGACCCTCATGATGTCCCTCGTGCTCGCGGCGCTGGCCGGTGCGGCCATGGCGCAACAGAAAGCTCAAGACCACTCGGCCCACCACCCTGCAACTGCGGCCTCGGCCGCCGACATGACCGAAGGCGAAGTTCGCAAGGTCGACAAGGAGCAGAAGAAACTCACCATCAAGCATGGCGAGATCAAGAACCTCGACATGCCGCCGATGACGATGGTGTTCCAGGTGAAGGACGGCGCGTTGCTCGACAAACTGAAAGCCGGTGACAAGATCCGCTTCGTGGCCGAAAAGGCCGACTCGGGCTACGTCGTGACCACCATCCAGCCCGCCCGATGAGCGCTGGCGCGACCGGGCGTGCGTCGCGAGATGACGGTCGGGTTGGCGCTGAAGCAGAGCGGATTGGTCGAATGTCCACGTGAATTGACGTCGCGCAAGAGCGCTACCGCACGGAGTTCTAGCCTGTAAAAGTAGATATTTGAACCATGCACGCTCTTCACTTCGACCGCCGTCGATTGCAGCGCACCGTCTGGATGACGTTGGTGGCTTGGCTGTTCGCGCTGACCGCCGGGGTGGTCAATGCGTGTGCCTTGACACCGCAGCGCGATGGGTTGCGCGCCGTCGTGCTGAAGGCGAACGCCGAGAACCGGGTTCGACACGAGACTGCAGCCACCTCGACACGAGCCGGTGATCACGGGCCCCTGGTCCACGATGGTCCCGTCGCCCACGCCGGGCACGAACAGGAGGCCGCCAAGGGCGGCTGCATCAAGTTCTGCGACGACGAGTCATCGGCGCTGGCGAAGTACAACTCGCCAAACGTCGATCTGGGCGCAAGCGTGATCGCGGTGTTCGAGCCGTGGCGTGCGATCGTGTCGAGCACGAGCGTCGAGACCCGGCGCGCGATCGAGCGGTTCCCTGTCCACGGGCCGCCGCTGGTCATCCGCTTCCTGCGCCTGACCCTGTAGATCCTCTTGCCCGGTGGCCGGCGGGACACGCTCCCGTGCGCGGCCGCCTGGGCGTTTGCGACCCAAGCTCGGCTGTTGTCGAGCGGCGGTCGCCGGCGTCGGGCCTACCGTCCCGGCGCAGCCTTCCACCGATCAGTCGGAGTAGGAATGCCAGTCACCCAGCACCCCCTCCACAGATCCGTACGTGCGGCACTACCGCATACGGCTCCTGCCTTGGGTCGTGACGATAGGACCAACATGAAGCAGCCCTTCGTATCCGCCTCTGGACGTTTGTCGCACGAACCCGGCTCGATGTCCGGTGCGCGTTGCCAACTGACGGATTTCCCTTGGCCTGCCGCCTTCCCTCCACCACCTCCGCGGCCCGGCCATTGCAGGCCCGGCTTTGTTCGGCAGCTTCCTCGGTACTACGCAGCAGTCCGACTTCTCAGCGCCATGGCTCATCGGCGTACGCCCGAAGGCTTCCCGATGCGCTCTGCACTCAAAGTTGCAGAAGACCCTGAGACCTCCCGGTTCCCGCGCAAGGTGCTTGCGCGCGTGCGCAGGGTCTGTGACTGCGCGGGGTCCATGCCTGCCTCGCCAATGCGGCAGGCACGGTGTGGCCTTCGGCATATCTCCACTGCCTCGGCACCCCGATCGTCCCGAGCCTCTCGGCCCGGGGCATGGATTGCGCAGCTCAATACCCGGCCCGCGCGTCCCCCTGTCAACGCTTCGCCCACACCCTCACGAATGTGCACGCATGACTCGGGGCCGCCGTAGCTGGCTAAGCCTTCAACGTATGAAACTTTCATTCACAACACCTTGCCGGTTTTAACCGGCGCACGGAGATCACCATGTCCAGACTGAACCAGCTCATCGCAATGTCCGCCGCCGCCTTGTTGGCGGCTCCCGTCGCCGCCTCGGCCGCCACCCCTTCCAAGGCCGACGAACACACCGCCCACCACCCGTCGCGCGCCGCCTCGGCCCCAGCCGCGATGCCGGCACCGGACGATCGCATGAAGGCCATGCGCGAGATGCGCGACAAGATGGCCGCCGCGAAGACGCCCGCCGAGCACCAGGCGCTCATGGTGGATCACATGAAAGCCATGCAGGACGGCATGCAGATGATGAAGGGCATGCAGGGGATGTCCGGGATGGGCGGCCTGGCCGCGATGGGCGACAAGCCGACCCTGGGCGCGAAGGCAGGCCCCAAGGGCATGCCCGCAGACATGGCCCAGCACCACCAGATGATGGAACGGCGCATGGACATGATGCAGACGATGATGGAAATGATGATGCAACGCATGCCGGCCGCCGACGCGGTGGGCAAGTGATGCGGTGACGTCGAGGAGTCCCTGCCATGCAAGACCTTCACTCTCACGACGACCCGCCACCCCCGTTCTGGCGCTCACGATTCGGCCTCGGGTGCCTGGTATTGGCGGCGGTGGCCGCATGGTTCTTGCTGACCGAGCACCGTGCGCATCTGTTCGGCGCCTTGCCCTGGCTGATCCTGCTGGTCTGCCCGCTGATGCACGTGTTCATGCACCGCGGGCACCACCGGCACACGCCACCCGCCCACCCGGGCTCAGCACTGGAACGGCCCGACCCGGTCGAACCAGGAGCATCGCGATGAGCACCACTACGCCGTCTTACGGTCTTTGGGGCCTCGTGCTCCTGAACTCGGCCGTGTTCGTGATGTTTGCCTTCAGCTTCTTCAAGCCGCAGACCTCGCGCGACTGGCGCACCTTCGGCGCGTTTGCCGCGTTCATCGTCGCGCTGTTCGTCGAGGTGTATGGCTTCCCATCGACGATCTACTTGTTGTCAGGATGGATGCAGACGCGGTACCCGGGACTGGACATCTTTTCGCACGACGCCGGACACCTGTGGTCGACGCTGCTGGGGGACAAGGGCATCGGGGGCGATCCGCATTTCGGCGTGTTCCACCTGTTGAGCTTTGCCTTCATCGGTGGCGGCTTCTGGCTGCTGTCCAACGCGTGGAACGTGCTGTACCACGCTCAGCGCCGCCAGATCTTGGCGGTCAGTGGACCCTATGCGCGCATTCGCCATCCGCAGTACGTGGCATTCGTGCTCATCCTGTTCGGTTTCCTGCTGCAGTGGCCGACGCTGCTCACATTGCTGATGTTTCCGGTGCTGCTGATGATGTACGCGCGCCTGGCGATCTCCGAGGAAGCGGAGATGCGGTCCCGGTTCGGCGACGACTTCGATCGCTACGCGGCGCGGGTCCCACGGTTCATTCCGAAATTCAGCCGCGAGGCCCAGTGCGCTTGACCCTCAAAGGAGCTTGTCATGACAGCGGCCATGGGCACCGCGGCAACCACGGCACGCGAGCGAACCGCTCGTCGGCCAGAAAGGGCAAGGAGTAAGGGCATGGACATGCGTTCACTCAGTGGTCACGAAGGACGCTCCCACGGGCATGGACATGGGCACGCCCACGATCACCCGGATCACGAGCCGAACGAGCCGGCTGACAGCGCGGCGCCGAAGGATCCCGTCTGCGGCATGACGGTCACCGACCAGTCGCCGCATCACGTTGAGCACGAAGGCCGGCCGTACTACTTCTGCAGCGCGAGGTGCCTGGCCAAATTCACCGCGGAGCCGATGCGGTACGCGCAACCGCTACCGGCCGCGCCGCCCGCTGCACCCGCAGGGACCGTCTACACCTGTCCGATGCACCCGGAGATCCGCCAGGACCATCCGGGCCACTGCCCCAAGTGCGGGATGACGCTGGAGCCCGTGCTGCCCGAGCTGGAGGAAACGGCGAACTCCGAACTCGTGGCCTTCCAGCGGCGCTTCTGGTGGACCCTGCCGTTGACGGTGCTCGTCACCGCGCTGGCGATGTTCGGCCACCGGCTGGGCTGGTTCGACATGGCGCGCCAGAGCTGGATCGAGCTGGCGCTCACGCTGCCGATCGCGCTGTGGGCCGGCTGGCCCTTCTTCGTGCGTGGCGCACAGTCGATCGTCAACCGCAGCCCGAACATGTGGACGTTGATCGGGCTGGGCACCGGCGCCGCCTTCGTCTACAGCGTGGTGGCCACCATGGCCCCGCAGGTGTTCCCAGCCTCCTTCGTGTCGATGGGCCGCGTGGCGGTGTACTTCGAGGCGGCGGCGGTGATCATCTCGCTGACGCTGCTGGGGCAGATCCTGGAGCTGAAGGCGCGCTCGCAGACCTCGGCCGCGATCCGGTCGCTGCTCGGCCTGGCGCCGAAGACGGCACGCCGCATCGCCGCCGACGGCAGCGAAGCCGACGTGCCGCTGGCCCATGTGCACGTCGGCGACCGGCTGCGCGTGCGGCCGGGCGAGAAGGTCCCGGTCGACGGCGTCGTCGTCGAAGGCAGCAGCGCGGTCGACGAGGCCATGCTGACCGGCGAGCCGCTGCCGGTGACCAAGCGCCCCGGCGACAAGCTGATCGGCGCGACGCTGAACACCAGCGGCGCGCTGGTGATGCGCTCCGAGCATGTCGGCTCGGCCACGGTGCTCGCGCAGATCGTGCAGATGGTCGCGCTGGCCCAGCGCTCGCGCGCGCCGATGCAGCGCATGGCCGACACGGTGGCCGGCTGGTTCGTCATGGTGGTCATCGCCATCGCGCTGCTCACCTTCTTCGGCTGGGGCTTCTTCGGTCCGCAGCCCAGTTGGGTGTACGGCCTGATCAACGCGGTGGCGGTACTCATCATCGCCTGCCCCTGTGCGCTGGGCCTGGCGACGCCGATGTCGATCATGGTCGCCACCGGCCGTGGCGCGACGAACGGGGTGCTGTTCCGCGACGCGGCCGCGATCGAGAACCTGCGCAAGATCGACACGTTGATCGTCGACAAGACCGGCACGCTGACCGAAGGACACCCGACCTTCGAGCGCGCGATCGGCGCCGCCGACTACACCGAGGTCGAGGTGCTGCGGCTGGCGGCCAGCCTCGACCAGGGCAGCGAACATCCGCTGGCCGCGGCGATCGTGGCCGCGGCGCGCGACAAGGGGCTCGCGCTCGACAAGCCCGAGCAGTTCGATTCCGAATCCGGCATCGGCGTGCGCGGCCGGGTCGCCGGCAAGTCGCTGGCGCTCGGCAACCGCACGCTGATGCAGCAACTCGGCGTCGACGTGTCGGCGCTGGCCGAGCCGGCCGAGGCGCTGCGCGTGCAGGGCGCCAGCGTGATGCACCTGGCCGTCGACGCGCAACTCGCCGGGTTGCTGGCCGTGTCGGACCCGGTGAAGTCGACCACGCCCGATGCGCTGGCGGCGCTGCGCGCCGCAGGCCTGCGCGTCGTGATGGCCACCGGCGACGGGCTGACCACCGCACGTGCGGTGGGCCAGCGGCTGGGCATCGACGAGGTGCACGGCGAAGTGAAACCGGCCGACAAGCTCGAGCTCGTCGAGAAGCTGCAGGCCGAAGGCCGTGTCGTGGCGATGGCCGGCGACGGCATCAACGACGCCCCGGCGTTGGCGCGCGCCGACGTCGGCATCGCGATGGGCACCGGCACCGACGTGGCGATGAACAGCGCCCAGCTCACGCTGGTGAAGGGCGATCTGCGCGGCATCGCGACCGCGCGGGCGCTGTCGGTGGCGACGGTGGCGAACATGAAACAGAACCTGGCCTTCGCCTTCGTCTACAACGCGTTGGGGGTTCCGCTGGCGGCCGGGGTGCTGTATCCCTTCACCGGCTGGTTGTTGTCGCCGATGATCGCCGCGCTGGCGATGAGCCTGAGCTCGGCGTCGGTGATCACCAACGCCTTGCGGCTGCGCCACGCGCGCATCCTCCAGGGCTGACCACCCGAGCACCAGCCGCCACGCCATGGACATCGTCGCGCACACCCTGTGGGCCGGAGCCGGTATCGCGGTGCTGCGTCGACACCGGCCGATCGCGCGAGCATCGGTTGCGGCCACCGTCGGCCTGGCAGCGTTGCCGGATATCGTGCACATGGTGCCGATCGCGCTGTGGTGGCTCTTCGGCGGCGGCACGTTCTCGGTGCTGAGCGCGTACGCGAACGCGGTGCCGGGTCACGAACCCGCGCTGCCGCCCCTGGTGCAGCTCGTGTCGCACCACCTGCACTGCATCATGCACAGTGCGATCATCGCGGCTGGCGTCACGTGGCTGTTCTGGGCCGTGCGTCGCTCGCTGTGGATTGCGCTGCTCGGCTGGTGGTCTCACATCGTCATCGACGTGTTCACGCATTCGGCGGACTACTATGCCGTGCCGGTGCTCTACCCGATCACCGAGCGCGGCTTCGACGGCATCGCGTGGAACACGCCGTGGTTCATGGTGCTCAACTACACCGCGCTGGCCGGTGTCGGCGGCTGGCTGCTGCTGAGCCGCCGGGGACAGCAGGTCCGATGACGGTTTTCCGCTCCGTCACGCGCCGGGCGCGCCCCCTGCGCAAGCCTGGGCAACGGCGGACGAGCCTCGAGGCAGTCGAATTCCGAACTACCGGGTAACGAACTGCCCCATCATGCCGGCGTCCTCGTGTTCGAGGATGTGACAGTGGAACATCAACGGCGATGACGACGCCACGGCGGCCGTCTGCACCGCGACGGTCACCGTCTCCATCGAGTCGACGCTGAAGGTATCGCGCAGACCTTGTTCATGGGCCGCGGGTGGCGCGCCGTCACGTGCGAGCAGCGACATTTTCACGCCGTGCACGTGCATCGGATGCGCCATGCCCGTGGCGTTGAAGAATCCCCAGGCTTCAACCGTGTTGGCAGGAACGGCGAAATCCGTGCGGTTGATGTCGAAACTCCTGGAATTGATGGTGAACACGTCACCCATCATCCCCCCGTCCAGGCTGAATGAGCGCACGGCAGCACCGGCGCCGGCGACAACCGACGGCGCGGCAGCAAGGGCGACCGGCGGCGACGCCATGGCATTGGGCTGCACAGGCAACGAGACACGGAACTTCATCGCGGTGACCTCGGCCGCGCCGGCACCGCCGCCCATGCCCATTCCAAGCGCGCTGAAAACGGTACTGGCATGGAGAGGAACTTCCTGACCGATTGCCGCGCCGCCGAAATCGACCAGCACCTCGGCGCGCTCGCCGGGCGCCAGCACCACCGACGTGCGGGCGAGCGGCCTCGCCAGCAGTCCGCCCTCATTGGCCACCTGCAGCATCGACGCGGAGTTTCCCAGCCGCAGGCTCAGGACGCGGGCATTGCATCCATTGAGCATTCGCAGCCGGACCCACTGCCGTGGTGCCTGCCACACCGGCCCGATGACGCCATTGACGAGCAAGCTGTCTCCCATGTATCCGGTCAAGCGGTCGTCGGCGCCGAGCACGTAGTCGATCTGGCCCGACGATGTGAAGCGCTTGTCCTGCAGCACGAGGGCGAGGTCGTCGACCCCCCAGGTGTCGGGCAATGTCGACGGGCTTGTCAATGCGTCGTCGACGATCAGCAGACCGGCCAGCCCCGAAACCACCTGACGGCCGGTCGAGCCGTGCACATGCGGGTGGAACCAGCAGGTCGAGGCGGGGTTCGACACAGTGAAGTTCGCCGTCCATCGCGCGCCGGGCGCGATCAACTGGTGAGGGCCACCATCGACGTGGGCAGGCACGAACAACCCATGCCAGTGCACTGTCGTCGCCTCACCGAGGTCGTTCTGCACTTGAATGGTGGTGGCCTCGCCAGCGCGCAGTTTCAAGGCCGGGCCCAGAAGGGCGCCGTTGTAGCCCAGCGTGCGGGTGTTGATGCCATTGCGGAACTGCGTCGTCCCCGTTTGGACTGTGAGCGAAAACGAGCGCACACCGGACGCATCAACCGCGCCCTGATCGAGCGGGATGATCGGCAGACTGCGCACCGCCGCATTCGACGACGCAAATGGATCGGTGAGCGGTGCACCGGTGCCCTGCATCATCCCCACCGAGCCCATCGCGCCGCCACAGCCGCCAGCAAACGTGAGCGGAGCGAGCGCGGCGCCGAGCAGCGCCGCACGCCTGCGGTGGTCGATCGAAGGCACGTCGCTGGTGGAGCCTGACTTCATGGTTGACCTCGACGCATTCATTCCGATCGAACGATGCATTGTTGGTCCGGCATCCCGCGGTATGGGGTCGACATCCCTCGCCGCCATGACAAGGCTCAACCAGGAGCAAAGTGCCGATTCAACGGAGGAAGCCGGCATTTCACGGCTGATACGGTCGGCCTCATGCGACCTCGACCGTGGACTGCGCTGCGTCCGCCTGAAGCACGGGGACACTGCGCTGGTTTCGCTCTAGCTGCCACTGCTTGACCAGCGCGTAGAGCGCGGGAATGACGCACAAGCGTCAGCACCGTCGACGAAATCATGCCGCCGACCATCGGCGCGGCGATGCGGCTCATGACCTCGGAGCCGGTGCCGCTGCCCCACATGATCGGCAGCAGTCCGGCCATGATGGCCACGACGGTCATCATCTTCGGCCGCACGCGCTCGACCGCGCCTTCCATCACCGCGGCGTACAGGTCGGCCGCCCCGGGCAGGCGTCCTTCTGCGCGGCAGCGCACACGCGCCTGCTCCCAGGCGTGGTCGAGGTAGATCAGCATCACCACGCCGGTTTCGGCCGCCACGCCGGCCAGCGCGATGAAGCCCACGGCCACCGCCACCGACAGGTTGTAGTCCAGCCACCACATCAGCCACACGCCGCCCACCAGCGCGAACGGCACCGACAGCATCACGATGAAGGTCTCGGTCAGGCGCCTGAAGTTCAGGTACAGCAGCAGGAAGATCGTCAGCAGGGTCACCGGCACGACGATCTTCATCTTCTCGATCGCGCGCTCCATGTACTCGAACTGCCCGCTCCAGGTGATGTAGTAGCCGGGCGGGAACTTCACCTGGTCGGCCACCGCCTTGCGCGCGTCGGCCACATAGGAGCCGATGTCGCGGTCGCGGATGTCGACGAAGATGTAGGCCGACAGCAGCGCGTTCTCGGTGCGGATGCCCGGCGTGCCGCGCGCGACCACCACCTTGGCCACCTGGCCCAGCGGCACCATCGCGCCGCCCATGATCGGCACCAGCACCTCGCGCTCGATCTGCTCGGGGTTGCTGCGCAGCTCGCGCGGGTAGCGCACCGTGACGCCGAAGCGCTCGCGGCCCTCGACGGTGGTGGTCACCATCTCGCCGCCGAGCGCCGTGCCGATGACGTCCAGCAGTTCGCCCACCGACAGGCCGTAGCGCGCCAGGGCCTCGCGGTCGGGCTCGATGTCGAGGTAGCTGCCGCCGGTCAGGCGCTCGGCGAAGGCCGAGGTCGTGCCCGGCACGGTCTTGACCACGGCCTCGATCTGCTTGGCGAGCCTTTCCATCTCGCCGAGGTCCTTGCCGAAGACCTTGATGCCGATCGGCGTGCGGATGCCGGTGGACAGCATGTCGATGCGCGCCTTGATCGGCATCGTCCAGGCGTTGGAGATGCCCGGGGAACTGCAGCGCCTTGTCCAGTTCGGCGATCAGCTTGTCGGTGGTCATGCCCGGCCGCCACTGCTCCGGCGGCTTCAGGTTGATGACCGTCTCGAACATCTCGGTCGGCGCCGGGTCGGTGGCGGTGTTGGCGCGGCCCGCCTTGCCATAGACCGAACTCACCTCGGGGAAGCTCTTGATGATCTTGTCCTGCGTCTGCAGCACCTCGGCGGCCTTGGTGATCGACATGCCCGGCAGCGACGACGGCATGTAGAACAGCGTGCCCTCGTTGAGGGTGGGCATGAACTCGCTGCCCAGCCTGGACGCCGGGACGTACGACACGGCCATGGCCAGCACCGCCAGCGCGATGGTGAGCTTCTTCCAGCGCATCACGCCCGCGATGATCGGACGGTAGATCCAGATCAGGAAACGGTTCAGCGGGTTCTTCGCCTCCGGCATGACCCTGCCGCGGATGAACAGCATCATCAGCACCGGCACCAGCGTCACCGACAGCAGCGCCGCGCCGGCCATCGCGAAGGTCTTGGTGTAGGCCAGCGGCGAGAACAGGCGCCCCTCCTGCGATTCGAGCGTGAACACCGGCAGAAACGACACCGTGATGATCAGCAGCGAGAAGAAGAGCGCCGGCCCCACCTCCTCGCAGGCGTCGAGCATCGCATCGGCGCGGTCCTTCAGCGTGTGACCCGGCTGCAATCGCTCCAGGTGCTTGTGGGCGTTCTCGATCATCACGATCGCCGCATCCACCATCGCGCCGATCGCGATCGCGATGCCGCCCAGGCTCATCAGGTTCGAGTTCATGCCCAGCAGCTTCATCGCGATGAACGAGATCAGCACCCCGACGGGCAACATGAGGATCGCGACGAGGGCCGAACGCACGTGCATCAGGAACACCACGCAGACGGCCGCGACGATCAGGCTTTCCTCGATCAGCGTGCGTTGCAGGGTCGCGATCGCGCGGTGGATCAGGTCCGACCGGTCGTAGACGGCTTCGATCGACACGCCCTCGGGCAGGCCGGCCGGAGATCTCGGCGACCTTGGCCTTGAGGTTGTGGATGACCTCGAGCGCGTTCTGGCCGAAGCGCGCCATCGCGATGCCCGACACGACCTCGCCCTCGCCGTTCAGTTCGGACAGGCCGCGGCGCTCGTCGGGCGCCATCTCGACGCGGGCGATGTCGCGGATCAGCACCGGCGTGCCGCCCTCGCTCTTGACCACCAGCCGTCTCGATGTCGGCCTTGCCGCGCAGGTAGCCCTTGCCGCGCACCATGTACTCGGTCTCGGCCATCTCCACCACGCGCCCGCCGACGTCGCGGTTCGAATCGCGGATCACCTGCGACACCTTCATCAGCGGGATGCCGTAACTGCGCAGCTTGAGCGGATCGACCGTCACCTGGTAGGTCTGCACGAAGCCGCCGAGCGAGGCCACCTCGGCCACGCCGGGCGCCTTGGTGAGCTGGTAGCGCACGTACCAGTCCTGGATCGTGCGCAGTTCGGCCAGCGTCTTGTTCTTGGCCAGCAGCGCGTACTGATAGACCCAGCCGACGCCGGTGGCGTCGGGGCCGAGCGACGGCGACACGCCCTTGGGCAGCCGGCTGGAGGCGAAGTTCAGGTACTCGAGCACGCGGCTGCGCGCCCAGTAGATGTCGGTGCCGTCCTCGAAGATGACGTAGACGAACGAGGCGCCGAAGAACGAGAAACCGCGCACGACCTTGCTCTTGGGCACCGCGAGCATCGCCGTGGTCAGCGGGTAGGTCACCTGGTCTTCGACCACCTGCGGCGCCTGGCCGGGGTACTCGGTGTAGACGATGACCTGCACGTCCGACAGGTCGGGCAACGCGTCCAGCGGCGTCTTCATCACCGCGACGACGCCGCCGATGACGATGAACAGGGTCGCGAGCAGCACCAGGAACGGGTTCTTGCCCGACCACCGAATGACTTTGGCCAGCATGGCGTCCTCGGGTCAGTGGCGGGTGTGGGAGCCGGAGGCGGCGGCCGGGCGCGCGCCCGGCTTGGCCAGCACCGGCGCGGCGGTCAGCGACGTCACCACGTACTCGCCCGGTTGGCGCTCGACGAACTCGAAGCGCACCGCCTGGCCGGGCTTCAAGCCGTTCAACAGTGACGCGTTGGCGGCCTTGAACTCCATCGTCATCGCCGGCCACTTCAGCGAAGCGACAGGCCCGTGATGGAGCGTCAGGGTGCCGGTCTTGAGGTCGACGCTGTCGACACGGCCCTCGGCCTTGTGGCCGACCGCCGGCGCTGCCGGCGCCAGCGCCGATGGGCCGGACGCGATCCCCTCGGCGCCCGTGGGCGCGCCGCCCTGCCCTGCAGGCCCGCCGAGACCCCCCACCGCGGCCTTCAGGTTGCTCTCGGCATCGATCAGGAAGTTGGCCGCGACGACCACCTGTTCGCCGTCGGCCACGCCCTTGATCACCTCGACATAGTTCTCGCCCCGGCCGCCGAGTTCGACCGTGCGCGGCTCGAAGCGGCCCTCCTGGACCTGGACCAGCACGATGCGCCGGGTGCCGGTGTCGATCACGGCCGAGTCGGGGATGGTGAGCACCGGCGTCTTGCCGCCGACCGTCAGCTCGACCTGGGCGAACATGGCCGGCTTGAGCTTGCCGCCCGGGTTGGCCAGTTCAACCCGCACCGGGATGGTCCGGGTTTCCGCCTTCATCGTGGGGTAGACGTAGGTGATGCGGCCTTCGAAGGCCTCGTTGGGATAGGCCGTCGTCGTGACACGCACCTTGGAACCCGTCTTGACGAGGCCGATGTCCTGTTCGGACAGGTCGGCGATGACCCAGACCGAGGACAGGTCGGTCACCTGGTAGAGCATCTCGCCGGGCATGAAGCGCATGCCCTGCAGCGCTTTCTTCTCGGTGACCACGCCGGTGACCGGCGAGTGGAACGTGACGTTGCGCTGCGGCTCCCCGGTCTTCACCAGCGCCTGCAGCTGCTCGGGGGCGAGCTCCCAATGGCGCAGGTGGGCCAGGCTGGATTCGACCAGTTGCCTCATGCCGCCCTGGGCCTCGGGGCCCGCCTCCTTCATCGCGTTCAATCCCTGCACGGCGATGACGTATTCGCGCTGGGCCGACACCAGCTCGGGGCTGTAGGCCTCGAACAGCGGCTGGCCCCTGCTCACGGGCTGTCCGGTCACATTCACCAGCAGCTTCTCGACATAGCCCTCGAATTTCGGCGCGATCACGGACACACGCCGCTCGTCGGGCTCGACACGCCCGGCCGCGCGCACGGTCTTGCCGAGCAGGCGCATCGCGGCCGGTTCCAGGCGCACACCGAGCTTCTGGATCTTCTCGGTGCTGATGCGCACCTGATTGGGTGAGGCCGCCGCGCCCGGCGCGGCCGATTCGTCTTCGCCTTCGTAGACGGCGATATAGTCCATCCCCATCGGGTCCTTCTTCGGCGTTGGCGAGGTATCGGCCAGGCCCATCGGATTGCGGTAGTACAGCAGCTTGCGCGCCTTGGGCTGCGACGCCGAGGCAGCCGCGGTCGTGGCTTCGGGTGCGAGCGGCCGCGAGCGTTGGCCGAGCCAGTAGCCGGCTGCGCCGACCGCACCGAGCAGGGCGATCGCGAGCACGGTGGTCGAGGTCTTCACAGGTCTTCTCCCAGAATGCGTTCGATGTCGGCCAGGCGCATCTGCGCCTCGACCTGGGCCTTGAGAATCTCCTGCCGCGCCTTGCGGATCTGGCGCTGGGCCTCGAGCAGCATGGCGAACTCGGCCTTGCCGCTTTCGTACGCGGACAGCGCCGACTGCAGCGTCAGTTCCGATTGGGGCAGCATCTGGTTCTTCAGCAGGCTCTCGGTGCGGCGCGCCGCATCGATGCCGGCCAGGTTCACCGCGAGGTCGCCGAGCAGCTGCTGCGACAGGGCGTCGGCCCGCGCGCGTGCGGCCGACACCATCGCCTCGGACTCGCGCTCCTGGCTGCGGCGCGATTCCTGCTGCAACGGAATGTTCATCTCGACCATGACGCCCCAGGTGGTGATGCGCGAGCCCACTTGCGACGGTGACAGCCCCACCGTCAGATCGGGGTAGCGGTTCAGTTGCGTGAGCTCGCGGCTCTTCTGCGCGGCAGTCACGCGCGCCAGCTCGGCCACGATCTGAGGATTGCGCGCTCGCGCACGCTCGGCGAGCGACGCGGCATCGGCCGTGGCCAGTGCCGGCACCGGGCGCAGCACCAGTGGTTCGGCCAGGGGGGCCGTGCCGTCGCGCGCCAGCAGTGCGTTCAGTCGTGCCTTGATCTGGCGTTTCTCGCTGTCCAGCGCGATCAGCTCGGCGCGCATCGCGGTCTGCTCCAGCTGCGCTCGGATCGCGTCCTGCTGTCCGACCAGACCGCCGGCGTAGCGCGACTGCGCGACCAGTTCCAGCCGCGACATCAGCCCGAGCACCTCGCCGGCCAGGCGCTCGTTGCCGGCTGCCCGGTAGTACTCGGCGTACGCCGCCTTGATGCGCGACGCCAGCTCGGCCCAGCTGGCGTCGGTGCGCGCCTCGGCCTGCCTCGCGTCGGCGGCGGCCGCGTCGCGCTTCACGTCGCGCTTGCCCCACAGCGGCAGCGACTGCATCAGCGTGTACTTGGTCTCGCCGACCTTCCAGGGCAGCAGGTTGAGCGAGGCGTCGGTGCCGTAGTTGTTGATGTTCATGAGCTCGACGCGCAGCACCGGATCGGGCAGCGCGCCGGCAGGTCCGACGCGCTGCGCCGCGGCGTCGGCCTCCTGCCGCATGGCGCGCAGTTCGGGGCTCTGACCACGGGCGTAGGCCAGCAGGCCCTGGAGGTCGGCGCCGAGGTCGCCGCCCTGGGCCCGCACGGGGCCGACGGCCCCCGCACTGGCCAGGAGTGCCCAGACGAACACGCGCGACCACAGCGGCCAGGATCCGCAGACTTGATCTCGCGGCGACTTCATCATCGTTGTACCTCGTTCGGTGGCCAGGCGCTTGTGCACGTATTGCGGCATTGTCTGGCGGCGCCGCGGCCCCTGCACCGTCGTCGGCGAGGGGTCGCGTGGCAGGTCACAGGTTCTTGAACTTGGCGTGGTCGTGCCGACGCTGCTTCATCGGCGAGGACGCTGCGGCATCCTGGCGCCGAGGCACCGGCCATCGCCGCGCACGGGCCCGCCGAGGCCGACTTCGCCCTCGGCACGTTTCGTTCTGCACCGTGATCGTGCCTGGACGGCTGCTTGGCACAGTCGTGCGACATCATCTTGCCCGCCCTCGGCATCGATGCGGCCGGCGCGGTCTGCGCCTGTGCCGTCGTGACCAGCGCGACGGAAGCAAAAAGGACCGAAGCAAAGAAATTGCGGATCGTGCTCATGACTTGAACTCCATGTGAATCGTCAATGGCCCCGCCCGTGATCGGAGCCGACAGGCTCTTGCGGGCGGGGGCTGGGCAGGGCAGCCGCAGGGCTGCCCGCGGGCGCCAGGCGCTACAGCGCCAGACGCAGATAGACGATTGGAATGGAAGGCGCTCGTGCGCCGCCTTGGCGCAGCACCCAGGCTTGCACCGGCAGGAACGCTGGCACGGCCGCCGCCAGGGCGACGACGGTCACCGCGAACAGCGCAGGCTGCTGGATGTCGTCCAGCGCCGACTTCAGCAGCGGGACGGAGACCGTGGACTTGGCGCAGAAGTCCTGGCAGTTCGAGGTGCCCAGCGACCCCCGGTGATCGAGCATGCCCACGGCATGCCCTCCCTGGCTCGACGCATGGGCGGCCGGGGTACCGGCCGGTGCAGCCAAGTTCATGGCGAGGCATGCGTTGACGACGCCGATGCCGAAACCGAACGACCACAGCAGCAGCACACGGGCTGTCCAGCGGCGCAACAGATGACGGTCGGCAAACATGACGGTGCGATGGAAACGGCTCGATTTCATTATGAGCCCTGAACCAGATGCTCCGTTGATCCGAATCAAGCAGACCATCACCGTCGCATCGACGCGCAGCACGCCGCCGTGGCCGGCGCCGTCACGCCATCGGCGCCAGTTGCTGCAGCAGCGTCGGCACCAGTTCGGTCACCGTCGGGTGGATGTGCACCGCGCGCGAGATCACGGTGTAGGGCCGGTCGGCCGCCATCACGTCCAGCAGCGAGTGCACCACCTCGTCGCCGTTGAGCCCGAGGATCGCCGCGCCGAGCAGGCGCTGCGTATCGGCATCGACCAGCACTTTCATGAAGCCCTGCGTTTCGCCGGCTTCGCGCGCGCGGCCGACGCGCTGCATCGGCATCTTCGCGCGCAGCACCTTGCGGCCGCTGGCGCGCGCCTCGGCCTCGTTCATGCCGATGCGGCCCAGCGCCGGGTCGATGAACAGCGCGTAGCAGGCGATGCGGTCGCTGACGCGCCGCGGATCGTTGTCGAACAGGTTGGCCACGACGATCTCGTGGTCGTTCCACGAGGTGTGCGTGAACGCGCCGCGGCCGTTGCAGTCGCCCACCGCCCAGACGCCCTCGGCGCTGGTGCGGCACTGGTCGTCGACGGTGATGTAGCCGCGCGCGTCGGTGCGGATGCCGGCGGCCTCGAGCCCGAGCCCGTCGGTGTTCGGCTGCCGGCCCACGGCCAGCAGCACGTGGCTGCCGACGATCGGCGGCTGCGCCGTGGCGCAGGCCGCGCCGACGACGATGCGTTCGCCGTCGCGCGACAACGCGATGCACTCCGACGCCAGCGCGAAGCGCACACCCTCGGCGGCCAGGATCGCGCGGATGCCATCCGACACATCCTCGTCCTCGCGCGGCAGCAGGCGCGCCGATGCGCTCCACCACCGTCACCTCGGCGCCGAAGCGGCGCATCATCTGCGCGAACTCCAGCCCGATGTAGCTGCCGCCGACGATGACCAGGTGCTCGGGCACGCGCGTCCAGCTCCATGATCGACACGTTGTCGAGCGTCGGCACGCTGTCGATGCCGGGCAGATCGGGCCGCAGCGAACGGCCGCCGACGTTGAGGAAGATGCGCGGCGCCGTCAAGCGGCGGCCGGCGACCTCGCAGCGTGGCGGACGCCACGAAGCGCGCGTCACCGACGATCACCTCGGCATGTTTGAGCCCGCGCATCCAGGTTTCGACACCGCTGCGCGACTGCGCCGACGATGCCGTCCTTGCGCGCCTTGATGCGGGCCATGTCGACGCGGATGTCGCCCGCCTCGAACCCGAACTCGGCGCCACGCCGGGCCTGGTGGATGGCGCGCGCGCTGGCCACCAGCGTCTTGGTCGGCACGCAGCCCACGTTCACGCAGGTGCCGCCGAAATGCCCGCGCTCGATGACCGCGGTGCGCAGCCCCTCCTTGCTGCAGCGGGCGGCGATCGCCGGGCCGGCCTGGCCGGCACCGACGACGATGGCATCGAACGATTCGGAAGGCATGGCGGGGCACCTGGTTTCACCGATGGATCGGCGGGGCGATCATCGCGCGTCGCAACACGGTTGTCGATCTCGGGACACCTCGGGTCACCGTCGGTGCGCCCACGTCGGAGCGGACTATGCTGGCATTGCGGGCGCGACCTGGAGGGCTGGACCGTGAGCCAAGACTGGAGCATCGAGTTCTTTGACCGTCAATTTGCACGCCAGGTCGGCGAGCCGGACATTGGGCTGAATCCATTCGAGCAGTCCGCGCTGCCGCAGCTGCGCGGCCACGTGCTGGAATACGGATGCGGCATGGGCCAGCTGGCGCTGGCGGCCGCGCGCGCCGGCTGTTCCGTGGTGGCCCTCGACGCCAGCGCCGTGGCGATTCAACGCCTCCAGCGCGTGGCCGCTCAGAGCATCTGCAAATCGCCGCACACGTCGCCGATCTGCGTCACCACCGGCTCAGCGAGGACTTCGACACGATCGTCTGCATCGGTCTGCTGATGTTCTTCGACTGCGCCACGGCCGAGCGCGCGCTGGCCGAACTCGAGGCGCATCTGCGTCCCGGCGGCACGATGATCGTCAACGTGCTGGTCGAAGGCACGACCTACATGGAAATGTTCGATGCGCAAAGCCACTGCCTGTTCGCCCGCGACGCGCTGCCGCGCCGGTTCGCGCACTGGCAGGTGGTCTCGTCGGCGCTGAGCGACTTCCCGGCACGCGGCGGGCTCAACAAGTCGTTCTCGACCGTCATCGCGCGCAAGCCCGTCGCCGCGACCGCAGCGCGCTGATCGGTGTCGGCTCTCGCGGCGGCAGCGCGACTTCGGCGCCCATCGGGCAACTCCCGAGGGCCGGCCGCGCGCCAGCGCCGATGATGCGACCGACGCCGTCGCCATGAAGGATCTCGCATGCTGACCATTCGCCGACGGGTGCTGCTGGGCACCGCCGCAGGGCTGCTGTTGGCAGCCTGCACCACCAAGGGCCCGCCGCCGGCGCCGCCGCCGATCGTGTTCGTGCACGGCAACGGCGACACCGCGGCGCTGTGGATGCCCGACCGTCTGGCGTTTCGAGTCCAACGGCTGGCCGCGAGCGCCTGTTGCACGCGATCCACATGCCGCTGCCCGCCGCGCGCGACGACGACGCCGTGCCGCAAGCCGGCCGCAGCAGCGCCGACGACCATGCACGGTTCCTCGCCGACGAGGTGAACCAGCTGCTCGCGCGCACCGGTGCCAGGCAGGTGGTGCTGGTGGGCAACTCACGTGGCGGCAATGCGATCCGCCACTACGTGCAGAACCTCGGCGGCGCCGCGAAGGTGTCGCATGTGGTTCTCGGCGGCGTGCCCAACCACGGCGTGTGGGCCGACCCGGGTTTTCGCCCCGGCAGCGAATTCAACGGTGCCGGTGCGTGGCTCACGGCGCTCAACGCGCCCAAGGGGCCCAGCGCTGACGAGGTCACCCCCGGGCCGCGCTGGCTGACGCTGCGCTCGGACCACAACGACAAGTACGCGCAGCCCGACGGCGTGTGGATCGGCAGGCGTGGCACGCCGACGAACGTGAGCTTCGACGGCCCCGCGCTGAAAGGCGCCACCAACTGGGTGCTGCCCGCGCGCGACCACCGCGAGGTGAGCTTCCACCCGGAAGCGTTTGCGAAGACCTTCGAGTTCATCACCGGCGCGCCGCCGCGCAGCGTGGACATCAAACCCGAAGAGCGCCCGACGCTCGACGGCGTCGTCAGCGGCATCGGCCCTGGCGGCGCGAACAACCTGCCGCTGCCCGGCGCGACGGTGGAGGTGTACGCGGTGAACCCGGCCTCCGGCGAGCGCCAGGGCGCCGCGGTGCACCGCCGCACGGTGCAGGCCGACGGCCGCTGGGGCCCGTTCAGCGCCGATTCGACGCGGAGCTACGAATTCGTGATCGCCGCGCCGGGCTACGCGACGACGCACCTGTACCGCTCGCCCTTCCCGCGCACCAGCGAATACGTGCACCTGCGCGCCGAGCGCCTGGCCGATGCCGACCAGGACGCCGCGAGCGTGGTCGTCTTCACGCGGCCGCGCGGCTACTTCGGGCTGCCACGCGATCGCATCGAGTTCGACGGCGCGGCGCCGCCCGGCGTGCCGCAGGGCGTGCCCGGCGTGTCGTCGTCGCGGCTGCGGCTCAAGGAGGCCGACCGCGCGGTGGCGGCGTCGTTCGAGTCCGGTGCGCTGCGCGAGCGGCTCGTCGGCCGCGCCTGGCCTGCGGCCGAGAACCGGCTCGTGGTGCTGGAGATGCAACACTGATCGGTGCGGGCGCTGCAGGCCTTCGGCCACGCGCGTGAGTGACATGCGCCCAGCGCCGGCAACGCTGTGGCGCCGGGCGCAGAATCGTGCCCTTCACCCGCTGGCCGGCCGCCACGTCAATCCGGAGAACCCTCGAGCATGAACGGGCACACCGGCGAACGCATCCTGGTGCTGCGCTACCGCTTCATCGGCGACACGCTGCTGACCATCCCGTTCCTGCGCAACCTGCGCCGGGCCAAGCCCGATGCACGCATCGTGTGGGTGGTGGCGCACGACTCCGACGACGTGGTGGCCGGCATTCCCTATGTGGATGAGCTGATGCACTGGGACCCGAGGCCCCGCGACGCTGGCGGCCGCGGCACGCATCGCAGCTGGCGCGCCAAGCTGGCGTTCATCCGCGAGCTGCGGCGCCGGCGCTTCGACCGCGTGTACGTGCTCAAGCGCTCGCTGACCAGCGCGATCATCGGCTGGCTGAGCGGCGCGCCGCGGCGGATCGGCTTCGCCACCGAGGGACGCGGCCCGCTGCTGACCACACGCGTGCCCTATCGACATGATCAACACGAGGTGCAGAACTTCCTCGACGTGCTGCGCGCCGACGGTGTGCCGGTGCACGACGATCACCTCGAGGCCTGGCTCACCGACGACGAGCGGCGCTTCGCGGCGGACTTCCTGGCGCAGCACGGCGTCGCGCCGGCGGACCGGCTGATCGCGCTGCACCCGTTTGCCACCAACAAGCCGCGCGCGTGGCACGAAGACAACTTCGTCGCGCTGGCCAACCGGCTGCAGGCCGAACAAAACGCGCGCATCATCGTCTTCGGCGGGCCGGGCGACAAGGCCGACGCCGCGACCCTGCGCGAGCGCATCGCGCCCGCGCCGATCGTGGCCGTGGGCACCACCACGCTGCGTCAGACGATGGCGCTGCTCGAACGCTGCCAGCTGCTGGTGTGCAACGACAGCGGCATCATGCACCTCGGCGCGGCGCTGAAGCGTCCGCTGGTGGCGCTGTTCGGCCCGCAGTCGCCGGTGAAGTTCGGACCCTGGGGCGCCGAGTGCTCGGTGATCTACAAACGCCTGCCGTGCAGCCCGTGCCGGCAGAAGTTCTGGCACGAGTGCCAACCCTCCGCCCGCGGCAAGCCGGCGTGCATGGAGGCGATCGGCGTGGCGGATGTGCTGTCGGAGATCAGGGTGGTGCGTTTGAGGCTCCGTGACCCGATACAACCGCCGTCACGCGCGAGCCACCACCATGCACCGACCCACCGCGGATGCCGACCCGCTGAATGCGTTGGTCTTGGTTGCGCGACGGCTCGCCATCGTGCTGGTGGGTGCGGGCCTGCTCGCCGCATGCGCCGGCAAGAGCAACGTGAGCCTGCTGAGCCAGGTGAACTTCGCGCCGCCTCCGGCCTCCGACCCGGCGCCGCTGATCCAGGGCCCGCAGGCGATCGCCGCGGCGCTGGCGCGCGGCGGCTACGTGATCTACCTGCGGCACGGCCGCACGCAGTACGACCAGATCGAGCTCGAGCGCTCGAACCGCAACAACGGCACGTTCGACCTGGCCCGCTGCGACACGCAGCGACTGTCCCGTTCCGACTCGCAGCTACAGCTGTCGGACGCCGGTCGCGCCGAGCTCAAGCGCGGCCGGCGAGCAGTTTCGGCTGGCTGACAAAGCAGTCCTTCTACAGCGGCCGGGGCCGCAACCTTTTCATGATGGCGCACGGCGGCATCTTCTGGGAGGCCACCGGCTTCTCGATTAAGAGAAGCCCACGCCGTGGTGCTGGACCCGGACAACCTGAACGTGATCGTGGCCCGCGTCGCACCCGATGAATGGGGCAGCATCGCGCTGCTGCGCCCGCAGTAGCGCGCCTCAGGCGCTTGCGTCGTCCATCGCCGCGACGATGCGCTCGGGCGTCAGCGGCAGTCGCGCACGCGCAGCTCGAGCGCATCGAACAGCGCATTGCCGATCGCCGCCGCGGTGGGCCCGAGCGACGCCTCGCCGGCGCCGAGCGACGGCGCGTCCGACGGCACGAGGTGCACATCCACCGCCGGCACTTCGGAGAAGCGCAGGATCGGGTAGCGTTCCCAGGCGTCGCTGACGATGCCGTCGGCGTCGAAGCGCACGCTTTCCTTCAGCGCCCAGCTGGTGGCCTGGATCGCGCCGCCTTCGATCTGCGCGCGCACGCCGTCGGGGTTGATCGCCAGGCCGACGTCCACCGCGATCGTCAGCCGCCGCACGCGCAGCGACGCGCCGGCCTCGACCTCGGCCACCACCGCGCACCACGCGCCGGTGCCCTTGTAGCGCGCCACGGCCAGGCCCGAGCCCACGCCTTCGATGCGCGGGCGCGTCGACCAGCCGGCGCGCGCGGCCGCGAGATCCAGCACGGCCAGCGCGCGCGGGTCGTGCCCGAGATGGCGGCGGCGCCAGGCCAGCGGATCGTCGCCGACGGCCAGCGCGATCTCGTCGACGAAGCACTCGGCCGCGAACACGTTGGCGAACGCGCCGAGCGAGCGCAGCGCCGAGCTGCGCGGCAGCGGCGCCACAACATGATGGCCGAGGACCTGGAACGCCGCGAAGTCGTAGCCCGGAATCGCGTTGCGCTCCGCGCCGCCGCCCACCGACAACGGCATGTTGATCGCCGGCGTCGGCTCGAAACCCTGCTCGGTCTGCCAGCTGCCCAGCAGCGCCGGCGTCGGGCTGCGCCCGGGGCGCTGGCTGTGCCCGGTGCTCCAGAGCTCGTGGCGCCAGTGCAGCAATTGATTGCGATCGTCGAGGTCGGCTTCGAGCTCGACCACCATCGCCGGGCCGAGCGGCGCGCGCGTGAACTCGTCGGCGCGGCTCCACAGCACGCGCACCGGCCGGCCCGGCGCCTTGCGCGCGAGCCACGCAGCATCGAAGGCCACATCGTCGGCACCGTTGTGGCCGTAGCAGCCGGCGCCTTGCACGTGCTGCACGCGCACCGCCTCGGGCTGGAACCGCGAACGCGAGCGCGAGGTCGCGGCGCAGGTTGAAGATGCCCTGGCTGTGGCTCCACACGTGCAGGCGACCGGCATCCCATTGCGCGAGCGCGCACGACGGTGCGATCGACGCGTGCGCGATCCATGGTTTGCGGTAACGCGCCTTCAACGTGCGGGCGACGCCCGAGCCGGGGCGCGTGCCGCGTTCGCCCACGATGCGCGCGGTCGACGCCAGTTGCGTGCAGGCGATCGAGCGCGTCGCGTTCGTCGCTCCACGGCGACGTGGAGCGCCAGCGCGCCGTGCCCGCGACCAGGCCGATCGCCCGCTCGGCCGACGCGCTGCGGTCGCACAGCACGCCCAGCAGTTGGCCATCGCGCCAGGCGCCGATCAGCCCGGGCACGCCGTTCACGACCGCGATGTCGGCATCGACCAGTCGCGAGTCCAGCCGCGGCGGGTGCAGCACGCGGCCGTGCAGCAGCCCCTGCGGCGCCAGATCGTGGATGTAGCTCGGCCGGCCCGCCAGTTTGGCCGGCAGGTCCACGCGCGGCAGCGACCGGCCGCAGGCCCGTGTGGCGTCTACCGCCGACGCCGGTGGCGTGAACGCGCCGCTCGCACGCGCCTGCACGCAGGCCTGGCGCAGCGCCGCGCCGGCATCCTGCACCGACAGGCTGCCCGACGTGACGCCCTCGTCCGGCCCATGCAGCGTGTCGGCCGCCAGCACCTGCACCTGTTCGGCCGCGACGCCCAGCTCGTCGGCCGCGATCTGCGCCAGCGCGGTCAGGATGCCCTGGCCGAGCTCCACCTTGCCGGTGCGCACCTGCACCGAGCCGTCGTCGTTGAAGGCGAGCCTCATCGCGGGCCGGCGGCGGCGCGCAGCACGGCGCGCACGATGCGGTTGTGCGCGCCGCAGCGGCACAGGTGGCCGTCGAGCGCGGCGCGCACCTCGGCTTCCGATGGGGTTCGGCACGCGCTGCAGCAGCGCGGCCGCGGTCGACCAGCACGCCGGAACTGCAATAGCCGCACTGCACCGCCTGCTCGGCGACGAACGCCTGCGCCAGTGCCGGCGGCAAACCTTCGACGGTGGTGACCGCTTTGCCCTGCACCGCCCACAGCGGCAGGTTGCACGAGGCCAACGACACGCCATCCACCAGCACGTGGCAGGCGCCGCATTCACCGGCGCCGCAGCCGAAACGCGTGCCCCTGAGCTGCAGCTCGTCGCGCAACACGTCGAGCAGCGGCGTCGTCGGGTCGGCCGGCACGGCGCACGAGGTGCCATTGACGGTGAAGCGCAGGGTCGCCACGCTGTTCAAGCCTCGGGTAGCCAGGGATCGTCGTCCCTACCGCCGAACACCTCGACGAGAAAATCGACAAACGCCCGAGTGCGCACCGGCAGGTGGCGTCGGCTCGGCATCGCCGCGTGCAGCGTGAGCGGCGCGCCGCACCAGGACGGCAGCACGCGTTTCAGCCGGCCATCGCGCAATGCATCCTGCAATACAAACGTCGGCAAGCCTGCGATGCCGATCCCGGAAATCGCGGCGGCGAGCATCACGTCGAGGTGCGCGGTCGACAGCGCGGCCATCGGCAGCGGCATCGTCACGGCTGACGCGATGCGGTCGCGCTCGTTCCTGGCGTCGCCCCGATACAGCGTCAGGTCGTGCCGCACCGCCGCCACCGCGGGCAACACCGCATCGTGTTGCAGCAGCTCGTCCGGGTGAGCGGGATTGCCACGGCGCTTCAGATAGTCCGGGGCGGCACACAGCAGGAAGTTCGAACGCGCCAAGCGCCGCGCGACGAAGTCGCCGACGAGCATCGCCCGCCCCACCGACACGACGGACACATCGAAGTGCCCGTCGGCGGCGGCCACCGCACCGGGCGCCGCGATCTCCAGCGCGAGCTGCGGATGCATGGCACGAAACCGCGGCAGGTGCCGGGCCAGCTGGTGCACCGCAAAGGCCGGCGGACACAAAACCCGCAACGTGCCGCGCGGCTGCTTCGTCGATGCGCCGGCCAGTGCATCGGCATCGTCCAGTTCCGCCAGCACACGCCGCGCACGTTCAAGGTAGGCCTCGCCCACCTCGGTGAGCGCCAGACGCCGGGTCGTTCGTTGCAGCAGGCGCGCGCCCAGGTGCCGCTCCAGCTCGGCGAGCGCGCGCGTCACCACGGCGGGCGTGAGGTCCAGCGACCGCGCGGCGGCCGCGAGGCTGCCCTCGGCAACCACCCGAACGAACACGCGCAACGAGCGCAGCTGGTCCATCGCCGCATTGTTGCATTCGCTGCAACAGTGCCTTCGCGCCTTACGGATGGGCGACCAACCCCAGGCTTCCTACAGTGCGCCCGTCGATGCCACCAATCCTTCAGGAGCCCAGACATGCCAAGCCATCGTTCATCGCCATTCGCAGCCGCCGTCCTGGCGCTCGCCACCACGCTGGCCTTGGCCAGCACAACCGCGCTGGACCCGGCGGGCGCTGCGCGCCTGGATGCACTGCGCCGTGTACCGACCTCGGCGGGCGATCTGATCTACCGCGGCAGCGTCTTCGCCCAGAGCGCGTCGGTCGACGTGGCGCTCTTCACCTACGAACGGCGTGTCCGGCGCACGGCCGACGGGCTGACCGCGGCGTCCCACATCACCCAGGCGCCGAATGGCGAGGTGCTGATCAACGAAGAGGCACAGTTCACCGACGACTACGGCCTTCAGCGCTTCAGCGCCACCAACGCGCAGCTCGGCGCCAGTGGCACGGTGGTGCTCAGCAACCGCGGCCGCCACCTCGAGTACCGCCTGGTCGCCGGCGGCTCGGTCAGCACCGCCACGGAAGACGTCGACGACCCCGTCGTGAGCGGCCCATCGCTGCATGGCTTCATCCTGCACCAGTGGGACGCGCTCGCGCGCGGCGGCCAGATTCCCGTGCGCATGATCGTGCTGAGCAGCATGCAAACCTATGGCTTCGAGATCCGCCGAGTGGCCGCGGTCGGCGGGCGCACGACCTTCTCGGTCACCCCGAGCGACTGGCTGGTGCGCGTGGCCGTCAAGCCGCTGACGGTGACCTTTGACTCGGCGACACGGCACGTGGTGCGGTACGAAGGCCGGGTTCCGCCGATGCACCGTGTCGACGGCGAGCTGAAGCCGCTCGACGCCAGAGTCGACTACACGATGGCCGCCGCGGCGTATCGGTAGCATGACCCGTGATCGACGACGCCCGGCTTCGATCTGCGCGAAGTGGCCATCGATCGCTGCGTCAGGACCCAGGTGGTCTGGGAGATCGTCGCGCAGCGCGCGTGACCGGGCGCGCGCGAGGCGGCGCTTACCATCGGCACCCCCATGCACAAGACACCGGCTCCCCTGCGCCACGCGCTGACGTGGGCCGAGGTCTGGCCGTCGCTGCGTGCGGGGCTCTGGGTGGTCGCGCTGTTTGCCGCTGCGCTGCTGCTGGCGCGCCACTACGCCGTACCGATGCAGCAGGTGCTGTCGGACCACGCGCGACTGGGGCTCTTGGTGTTCGTCGCCACGTCGGCGCTGGCGGTGCTGATGCCGCTGCTCACCAATCTGCCGCTGGTGCCGTTTGCGGTATTGGCCTGGGGCCCGTGGTGGACGGCCGCGCTGCTGCTGCTGGGCTGGATGATCGGCTCGGCGCTGGCGTTCGCACTCGGGCGCCATGCAGGCCAGCGCATCGTGCGCCGCTTCCCGTCGGTGAATCGGCATGCCGACATCGACCGGTTGATCCAGCCCGGCCACCGCGTGCTGTCGCTGGTGCTGCTGCGCATGACGTTCCCGGTCGACGTGCTGTCGTATGCGCTGGGCCTGTTCAGCCGCAGCACCACGTTGGCGGAGAACGTGCTCTCCACCGCGCTGGGCGCGGCGCCGTTCGCCGTGCTGTTCGCGTTGTTTCCGACGCTCTCCACCCCGGCGCAGGCGGCGGTGTTCGGCGGGTCGGCGCTGGCGTTTGCGCTGTACGCGATGTGGGTGCTGCGCCGCCCGCCGGATCCATAGAATGGGCCGCGCGGGCCTGCGGCGTGTGAAACGGCACGACAACGGCTGCGGTCCGCAGCGGCGACGCGAGTAACGTGCGCCTGACACCTGACGAAGAAGTCCTGATCGGGAGGTTCCTCGTGTGGAAGTTCGCCCCGTTCCTTGCCGCCATGCTGGCCACCGTACCGTGCGCGGCGGCCGATCTGACGCAGACCGAAGCACGTTGGCTGAAAGGCGTCTGGCCGGTCGTGGCGTTCGCCAGGCAGGCCAAGCTGCCGCTGGACGTGGTGGTGCAGCCGCAGGCCACGCCGGGCGCCGCACCGCTGGCGCTTGGCTTCGTGGCCGGTCGCTGCAAGCTGGTGCTGTCGATGCGCGGCAACGCCGAGGCGCAGGCGACGCTCGATCGCATCGAGCCGGATCTGCTGGACGCCGCGCTCGAGCTGATGGCCGCGCACGAGCTCGGCCATTGCCAGCGCTACCTGGATGGCACCTGGCTCAGCCTGCCCGCCGGATTTGCCGCCGGCGTGCCCGCGGGCCTGAGCGACGATCAGCGCGAGGCCTACGTGAACATGAAATCGACGCGCCGTGAGGAGGGCTATGCCGACCTCGTGGGGCTGGCCTGGACCCAGCAGCACCATCGCCAGCAGTACGGCAGGCTGCACCGCTGGCTCACCGCCGAGCGGTCCACCGAGCTGATGCCGGGCGCCCACCACGACACGCTGGCGTGGATCCAGCTCGCGCAGGACGGTGACGCGCTGAACCGCCAGTCGATCTTCGCGGCGGCGGCGGTGCTGTGGAATCGGGGACTCGCCGCCGCCGACTGAGGCGCCGCCGCCGCGGCGGGCGCGTCAGCGCTGCAACGCGTCCTTCGCCCGCAGCAGCCGTGCCTTGGCGTCGTCGGCCACCGCTCGCACCTCGGGCTTGTCGATCAGCTCGGCCATGAATTGCGGGTCGATGAAGCCCACGGTGATGTCGCCTTCCGGCTCCTGGCGCACGACCACGTTGCACGGCAGCAGCAGGCCGATGTCGGGCTCGGCCTGCAAGGCCTTGTGGGCCAGCGGCGGGTTGCACGCCCCGAGGATGCGATAGGGCCGCACGTCGACATCCAGTTTGGCCTTCATCGTGGCCTTGACGTCGATGTCGGTCAGCACGCCGAAACCTTCCACCTTGAGCGCGTCGATGACGCGTTGTACCGCGTCGTCGAACGGCATCTTCAGCTGGGTATGGAAACCAAACATGGGGCACTCCTTGGCAATGGATGTTGACACAGTATCGCGGCGGCGTGCCGGCATGATGCGGTTGGCGGCGATCGGCATTGATATTTCGCAGTCTGAGCCTCAATCACCTCGCCGGCACAGACCGACGGCAAGCCCACTGCGCCGTCACGCCGGCATCGGCGGCTAATACAGCTGCGCCTTGTCGGCGGCGCCGAATAGCGCCTTCGTGAGCTCGGCGAGCTGAGCGTTCACGTCCGACGACGGCGACGCGCTGGCCTTCGCCGTCCACAGCAGGCGACCGCTGGCATCGCTGACGCGGCTGCTCATCGCATAGCCGGTGTTCGGCTGGTTGCCGCCGACGGGCACCGACACACCGACGCCGCCGCGCACGTTGCCGCCGCCGATGCCAAAGCCGCCGATGCCGATCGACATGCCCGACCCGGCGCTCACGTCGGCCACCGTGACGGCGTGCGTGAGCACCGCCTTGGCACCGGCGCCGCGCGCGGCGTCGACGTAGGGCTCGTTGCCCGGTGCGCGGGCCGGCCCCGCCACCGGGATGTCCGGCGCCACCACCGGCGTGGCGCCGCGCGCCACCACCTCGGCCACCAGCTGATTCTGGCAGATCTGCTTGAGCACCGCTTCGTGCGCCTCGCAGGCCACCATGATGCGCGCGCCACGCAGGCTGTTGGGTGCGAGCTGCGGGTCAGACCATTGGGCGTCCAGGCGCGTCGAGGCGCAGCCGGCCAGCAGCGCGGCGACGCTTGCCGCGGCTGCAGCCGCCTGCACCAGAACCTGCCGATTTCGGGTCGTGGCCATGATCGCTCCGGAGGATTGCCGCGCAAGCATAGGCCCAACCCGATGCCGCGGCGCGCTCGGGCGCCTCGCACCGGCTCGAAGCGCCTGCCCAGCATCACCTCGACCTGCCCGTGCGCGCGGCCCGCCGTGCCGGCGGGCAAGCCAGCGCCGGCTGCACGCCTCGTGCCCGCAACATCCCGGCCGCCCGAACGCGCTCGCCAACTTCACCGGGCAGCCGGCACTGCGGCCGCTTGCACCAGGTGGCGCTGCAATCCCGCGCAGCCCGTGCGCATCACGCCGTGGTGGATCCGGCGCAGCACGGGCGCCAGCAGCGGCGACAGCCAGCGCAGCCACGGCGCGGCGAATTCCACCCGCCAGACATGGGTCACGCCGGTGCACCCGCGTTCGTCGCGCAACAGCCAGATGCCCTCGCCGCAAAGCGGCCCCCGCGAACGCGCACGAAGCCGCTCGTACCGCACAGCCTCGACCACCTCCGCGTCGATGACGACACGAACGGGCAGCCGGGTGGCCCAAACGATGTGCCACACGGTGCCGACGCCGGTTGGGTCACCCCGACGCAGGGTCTGCACCTCGCGAACGTAGGGCCACCAGCGCGGCCATGCCGGTGGGTCGTTCAGCGCGGCCCAGACCTGCTGCACCGGTGCGCCGATGTGCCAATGGCTGGCGAAGTCGACATGCGAGGCGCGCATGCGCGTGCCACGGCCCTCACCCGGCCGACGCGGCCTGGGCCGCGGCGCGCGGGTAGCCGCGCTGCTCGATGTCGGCGCGGTCCTCCGATGCGGCGGCCCGGACTTCCTTGCGGATCTGTGCCTCCAGCAGTGGTCTGATGAGGCCGCCGATCACCGGAGGCAACGGAAGCCGCACGGTGATCTGCACGCGCGTGCCCGCGCGGCCGTCCAGCGTCTGCGGCTCGAACTCGAAGCTCAGTGAACCGCCGCGGTTGAAGCCTTCGATCGAGACGTCCTCGATGCCGCCGTCGGCCAGCAGGCGGCGCTCGAACACGTCGCGCTGGCGGATGCCGAGCAGCCGCACCTCCTGCACGAAGCGGGCACCGCCGGGGCGCCGCTCGAGCACTTCGAACCGCAGCTTCGGATGCACATGGTGGTGGATGTGGTGGTCCAGATCGGCAAACTGCGCGCGCACGGTGTCCAGCGGCGCGGCAATCCACAACGGGTGGCGAACTTCGGCGAATCGGGTCATCGACATCTCCGTGAGGTGGCCATGGCGGCGCATGCGCCAATGTCGGGTCTCTACGGTGCCGCGGCGCGATCGGATGCGCGCCCCGCCCGGCCGCCTTGCGCCCGCACGCTCGGGCATGCATCCAAATCCCGCCCGGCGCCGTATTGCATGGGATCGAGTCCAGGTTGCTGCCGGCCGCCTGCGTTTCCACCGGGCCGCGTGCCCATTGCTGTGAGATGGCCCGATGAATGCCACACCCTCGCGGACGCCAACGGACACCCTGCCGTACGGGCCACATCGGCACGAGGACGACGAACCGCCCGACGGCGACGCGGCCGGCGAGGCTTTCGACGACACGCAAGCGGTCGGCGACGCGCACGCCGCTGCGGCCGGGCCGTGTGGGCGTAAGGCACCTGCGGGTGCCGTGTCGGACGAACGCATCGAGCGGTGGATCGACGCCATCGTCGACCACGACCAGCGGGCGCTGTGCGCGCTGTACGACGCCACGCTCTCGCGCGTCTACGGGCTGGTGCTGCGAATCGTGCGCCATGCGTCGCTGGCCGAGGAGGTGGTCGAGGACACCTACTTCCAGGTCTGGCGCCAGGCTGCGCGCTTCGACCCGCAGCGCGGTCGCGGCACCACCTGGCTGCTGGGCATGGCGCACTCGCGCGCCATCGACGCCGTCCGTCGTGAGCGTCGTTTTCAGCATCACAGCCTCGACACCGACGCGGCCGACACGATGCTCGACGACGTGCCGGTCGGCGACGACCTGCTCGACGTGGCCCGGCAGCATCAGGACCTGCACCGCGCGCTGCTGCTGCTCAATGCCCAGCCGCGACAACTGGTGGCGCTGGCTTTCTTCAAGGGGCTCAGCCACGAAGAGATCGCGGTCCACACCGCACTGCCGTTGGGCACCGTCAAGTCCCAGATCCGTCGCGCGCTGATCACGTTGCGACAGGTCCTCGGCGACACCGGCCGGCCGGCACTTGCATCATGAAACCGGCGTCGAGACATTGCGGCGACCCCTCCCTGACTTCCCCGGATCAATCCCCCATGAGCCCACCGAACACGAATCGGCCGATGCCCATCCGGCCCCGACCCGACCCCGTCGACCCCGCGCTGGCGCCGCTGCTGGGCGAGCCTTTCGCCCGCGCCTGGAGCGAGCCGACCGGCGCCGCGGCGCCGCAGCCATCGGTCCGCGCACGTCTGATCGACCGCGTGGCGACCTCGCATGCGGCAGAGTCGGCGATGGTCACGTCGCGCCGGCGCCGGCTGCCGCGCATTGAACTGGCGCCCGGCGTGTCCGCGCAGACTCTGTACCGGGCGCGCCCCGGCAAAGCCCGCCGTCCGGGCGAGCCGCTTCGCACGCGCCTGATCGAGCTGGCGCCCGGCGCCCACCTGCCGGCGACGATGCTCGCAGGAGACCCCGGCGTACGCGCGGGTTCATCGAACCTGCACCGGGAATGGCTGGTCCTCGACGGATCGGCGGCGCTGGGAGGCGAGACGCTCGGCGCGAGGGACTATCACATCGTGCCGGCCGGATTCGATTCGCCGTCGTGCACGTCGGCCAGCGGTGCGTTGCTGTGCTTGCGCGAGTCGGACCTCGATGCGATCGACAGCGAACGGCCGACGACGGTGCGTGACGCCCAGGCCGGCTGGCCCGATTTCGCGCCGGGCATCCAGCGGCGCGTGCTGTGGCAACGCGCTGGCCAGGCGGCGCTGCTGTATTACGCGCAGCCCGGGGCGCGGGTGCCGCAGCACAGCCATGGCCACGACGAGGAGTGTCTGATGGTCCAGGGCGAACTCTTCCTCGACGACCTGCTGCTGCAGCCCGGCGATTACCAGCTCGCCCCGGCAGGCACCGGGCACCGCATCACGCACACCGACACCGGCGTGGTGATCTACGCGCACGGCGACCTCGACCTGATGTTCGTCGACTGACGCGACCGCCGCATCAGCCAGCGCGAGCCCTTCCACCCCGTGGCCGGGGCCGCCTTGAAGTCGCTGCACGCGGCGCCGCGTGAACGCTGGAACGCGGAGAGCCTGGCGCGGCGCGTGCAGGTATCGCGCAAACGGCACTTCGGCCTGCCGCCCGGCGACTGGCGCAAGCGGCAGGCACCTCCAGCTTGACAACACCGCCGGCGAACATCCGCTGGCGAGGTTTGCACCCAGCGAATGTCCGATTCAGTGCCCCAGGCTCAGGATTGCACCTTCAGCTGGCGGATCGGCACTACGGGCGACGGGACCACCGGCTGGACTTCGAGCAGTTCATCGAACAAGGCGCGGTAGTGCACCACCGCCTGACGTTGCTCCTCTGTGTCAGCGGCGCCTCGCTGATCGCGAACCGCAATGGCCTGGGCTGCGCGGTAGTGTTCGACCACGGCCAGGTGATCGACGGAGATGTCGGCCGCCTGGCGCTCGAAGTCGCCGACCGGGTAACCTCTTGCCAGCATCAGGTCACGAACCAGCTGGTCCGCCTGGGCCACCACGCCCTTGGGGTTGTCCACGAAGCGGCCCTGCAAGGCGCTCCAGGCCCGACTGAACCGGGTTGCCTCGGCCGGCGCCAGGGCAACGATGCTGAGTTGTTCGACGCGGCTTTCGCGCGCCCTGAGTTCCGATTCGGCTTTGGCTCGGCTGCCGAGATCACCGACGGTGCGGCCGTATTCCGGGCCGAAGCGCTGCTGCAGCTGACCGGATTGCTTTCTCCGGTAGAAGAACCACGCCGCCAGTGCCAGCAGCCCCAGCACGGCAACGACGCCGACAACGGTCCATGTTTGCGCGGTCATCGTGTTCATGCGGATCTCCGGTTCGAGACTGTGTCTGATTCGGAAATCTGACCACCGGCACGCCCTGGCGTCTGTGCGATGGCGCATGCAGCGTCAGGCGACCGCGGCGCTGCATCTGCCCGGTCTTTTCTTGAATCTTGCCGGCCGCATCCTTGACCGTCCCTTTGACCTGATCCTTGTTCATCTATACACCTTGGTTGAAGCCGTTGAAGAACTGCGTGGCCATCGGCTCACGCAACCGCTCATTCGGCACCGCAGGGGCTGCCGCGAACAGCCCGGCGACCATAGGCCTGCAGGGCCTTGCGGTCTGTGCGAGATCCAACGGACAGCTGCGAACAGCGGGGGCCGGCGGCTGCGCGATCGCGTGCCACCAGGCGGCGCAGAAGTGCCGTCGGTGCGCCTTGCGCGCCCTACTCGCCGAGCAATTCACCGATCGGCTTGAGGTCCTCGACCCGGTCGCAGACGGACTTCACCACCATCAGCAGCGGTGCGCCCAGCAGCAGGCCCCAGACGCCCCACAGCCAGCCCCAGGCGAGCACGCCGACGAAGATCACCACCGGGTTCATGCGGCTGGTGCGGCCCGTCAGCCAGGGGGTCAGCAGGTTGCCCTCGATGGTGTGGATCACCAACGACACCCCGCCGAGCAGGAGCGCCATGCCGAGGGTGCCGAACTGCAGAAAGCCCACCAGCGCCAGCCCACCGGCGGTCACCACCGAACCGACGTACGGAACCAGGTTGAGCACGGCTGCCACGATGCCCCACACGGCCGCATGCTCCAGCCCGATCCACAGCAGCACGAACCAGGTGACCACACCGACCAGCACGCTGGTGGCGATCTGCAGCATCAGATAGCGCTGGATCTGCGCAGTGATTTCGTCGAGCATCTGGATGGTGATCTTCTTCTTGCTGAACGTGGGCCCGGCGATCTTCACCATCTTGCGGCGAAAGCGGTCGCCCGACGTGAGCAGGAAGAACGCGATGAAGAGCACCACCATTGCTTGCCCAACCAGTCCGACCAGCCCGAGCGTGCTGCTCCACAGGTAGTCCCTGATGTTGAAGCGCGGCCGCTCGATCTGCACCCGGGTCACGCCTTTGCTGGCGGGCGGCGCCGCCGAGCCGCCTTCCTGGGCCGCCTGCTCGAGCTTTGCCGCTGCCCGCTGCATCTTGTCGATCGAGCTCTCGGGCGCGCCGCGGCGGGTCTGCAACGAGTCGCGCAGCTTCTGCGCAGCGTCGGGCAGCAAATCGACCAGCGCAGCAGTGTCGTCGCTGAGCGAATAGGCCGTCGACCCGAGCCCGCAAACGATCGCCGACAGCAGCATCGCGGCCCCGAGCGAGCGCGGCAGGTGCCAGCGTTGCAGGCGTTCGACGGCCGGCGACAGGGCATAACTCGCCATCACGCCCAGCAACAGCGGAATGAACACGGCGCTGGCCCAGTGCAGTGCATAGACGCTGGCCAGCAGCGCCAGCACCGCCAGCGACACGCTGCGCACGTCGATGGGCATGTGCAGATGCACGCGCTCGGGCTCACGACGTTCGGACGCAGCGTCGTCGCGCACAGGCTCGACCGGGGCCGATGGGTCGGCTTCCATGCTGGACCCTCCAGGGTGCCCGATGCAGTCTACGTCAGGCCGACGAAACGGCTCCGTTTCCCGACCTGCCGACCGCAATCTGGGCGGCTCAGCGGAACAGGTCCTGCGGGATGCCCGCCGCGCTGAACAGGTAGTCGCGTGAATCCTCCAGCTGCCGGCGCAGCCGCGACAGGTTCACGTCGAGCAGCCGCCCCTTCCACTTGCGCACCTTGCCGCCGACGATGACCGTCTCGACGTTCGAGCGCTCCATCAGCGACACCACCGCGCCGGGCACTTTGTTCAGCGGGGCCACATTGATCGCGCTGGCGTCGAGGATGATGATGTCGGCCTCCTTGCCCGGCGTCAGCGTGCCCACCTTGTGGTCGAGCCGCAGGCCCTTCGCGCCGTTGATGGTGGCGTAGCGCAGCACGTCGCGGGTGGTCAGCGGCGCCGGTATGCCGGCGGACGGCGTCGGCCACTGGTTGGGTGGCAAGTAGTCGCCCTGGTCGAGCACCATCTGGTTCACCAGCGCGCGCTGCACGTTCATCGTCGAGCGCATCTGGGTGAAGAAGTCGGCCGTCAGCGTGCACTCGACATCGGTGCTCAGCGACGGCTCGATGCCGAGGCTCTGCATCTTCAGGATCGGCGGCATGCCGTGGCGCATGTTCATCTCGATCGGCACCGCCAGCGACACCTGCGCGCCGGCCTCCTTGACCTTCTGCCAGCCGAGGTCTGACATGCCCGTCATGTGGACGAACAAGTTGTCGGACCCGAGCCCCAGCGTGCCGCTGTCGCCGCCTTTGCCTTGAGCGAGCGAGTCAAGGATCGGGCGGATGCCGAACGGCGACAGGATGTGCGCCGCCACCTGCAATCCGAGCTCGCGGCCGATCTTCCACGCCTTCTCGTAGCCGCCGAGATAGACCTCGCCGCCCATGATCATCGTGACCAGCTGGTCGGTCGACGAGAACCACTGCTTCTTGATGCGCACCGCGTCGTCCGGGTATTGGTTGCCCGGGTTGCTGCCGATGATCGCGGCCCCCGCGCTCTCGAAGTAACCGAACACCGCGCGGCGCTCCGAATCCAGGATGCCCTGGATCGCGGCGTCGGAGTGCTGCGGCGAGTGGTGAATCTGCGAGATGTCGTGCACCGTCGTCACGCCGGCGTCGAGCTGGCTCAGCGAGCCGAACAGCTGGTTGATGTAGACGTCCTGCGCCCGGTACACCGGCGCGAACTTCAGCAGGATGAATTCGAAGTACGTGGTGCGGCCGCTGCGCGAGCCGGAACCGTCGTTGATCAGCACGCCGTCGGCCAGGAAGCTGCGCAACGCTGTCTCGAACAGATGATGGTGCGTGTCGATGAAGCCGGGCATCACGATGCGACCGCGCGCGTCGATCTCGGCCGCGCCGCCGGCGTGCAGGCTGCGGCCCACCGCGACGATCTTCTTGCCTTCGACCAGCACGTCGGCCTGCGCGAAGTCGCCCACTTTCGGGTCCATCGACATCACCGCGCCGCCGCGGATCACGTAGCGCCGGCCGCGCTCGCCGCTGCCGTGCGGCTCGCGCTCATCGTCGGCGCGCGCCTCGCCCGGCGTCAGCAATCCGAGGCCCGACGCGGTGACCCCGGTCGCGGCGGCGGTCTTCAGGAAGTGGCGCCGCGAACCGACATGGTGCTGCGGCAGGCCTGCATCACAGAGCTTGCACATCGCTGTCTCCTGGTTTCTTGTCCACCGGCGACGGCTGTCGAGGCCCGCGCCGGGTCGGGGCCATAGGCTGCTCCGGTGCACCGGCTTCGACATCCGTGATAACCCGTGCGCGAAGGCGAGCGGCACAATGCCCGCGCCGGCCGTCGGGCCGCGTGGAAACTGCGATGCCCTTTCGACGACTCCTCATGCTGTGCCTGGGCCTGCTGGCGGCGCTGGCGCAGGCGAACACGCTGCGCTGGGCCGGCCGCGGCGACATCGGCACGATGGATCCGCATTCGTTCAACGAGGGGCTCACCGACAACATCGCGGGCCACATCTACGAGCAGCTCGCGCGGCGCAACCGGCAGCAACAGATCGAACCTGCGCTGGCCGAGAGCTGGACGGTGGTGAACGACACCACCTGGCGCTTCACCGTGCGCGCCGGCGTGAAGTTCTCCGACGGCAGTGCGTTCACCGCCGCCGACGCGGTGTTCTCGATCGAGCGCGCGCAGCAGGCCAGTTCGCAGCAGGCGTACTTCGCGCGGCAGCTGGGCAAGCCGGTGCTGATCGACGAACGAAACTTCGAGCTGCGGCTGGAGAAACCCAACCCGCTGCTGCTCGAGCACCAGCTCAACGTGCGCATCATGAGCGCCGCCTGGTGCAAGGCCCACGGCGTGACCGACGTGCCCAACTTCACCAAAAAGGAAGAAGGCCACTCGACACGCCACGCGATGGGCACCGGGCCCTTCGTGCTCGAGCGCTTCGAGCCCGGCATCCGCGTGACGCTCACCAAGAACGCGGCGTGGTGGGACCGCTTCGACGGCAACGTGACCCGCATCGTCTACACGCCGATCGGCAACGACAGCACGCGCGTGGCGGCGCTGCTGTCGGGCGACATCGACTTCACCCACGACACGCCGCCGCAGGACTTGCCGCGCCTGCAGATCGAGCGCGCCGTCAAGCTCGTGCAAGGGCCCGAGAACCGCGTGCTGTTCTTCGTGATGGACCAGTTCCGCGACGAGCTGCTGTACGCCAGCGTCAAGGGCCGCAACCCGTTCAAGGACGCTCGCGTGCGCGAGGCCTTCGCGTTGGCCATCGACGCCGAGGCGCTGAAGGCCAACACGATGCGCGGCCAGTCGGTCACCACCAACTGCCTGGCCACCGCGGCGGTGGGCTGCCTGGCACCCGAGTTGGAGAAGCGCCCGGCCGCCGACGGCGCGCGCGCGCGCCGTCTGCTGGCCGCGGCGGGTTACGCGCAGGGCTTCGAGGTCACGCTGGATTGCCCGAACGACCGCTACGTGAACGACCAGGCGATCTGCGTGGCGGTGGCCGCGATGCTGGGGCGCGTCGGCGTCAGGGTGCGCGTCGACGCGCGGCCGAAGACCATCTTCTTCCAGAAGATCGAACGGCTGGATACCAGCTTCTACCTGCTCGGCTGGGGCGGCGGCACCACCGACGCGCAGGGCCTGCTCGACCCGGTCGTGCACCGCAGCGACCCGCGCACGCAGAAAGGCGGCTACAACTACGGCAAGGTCGGCGACGAGCAGCTCGACGCGCTGATCGACGCCGCCGGCAGCGAGATGAACACCCAGAAGCGCGCGCAGCTGATCGCCGACGCGCAACGCCGGGCGCAGTCACTCCACGTGGTGCTGCCGATCCACCGCCAGATGATCACCTGGGCCGCGCGGCGCAACGTCACGCCGGTGGTGATGCCGGACAACGGCGTGCGGGGCCAGTGGATCAGGATGGATTGACGGCCCCGACGAACCCGCGTGGCCGGGGTGGCGGTTCAGGTGCGCCAGGGCAGCGCGAGCGCGCTGCCGTCGGGCAGGTAGGTGGCCACCGGCGTCGCGCCGAAGAGGCCGACGATCTCCATCGGCTGCGCTCCGGTGTTGAAGATCTGGTGGTCGCGATGCTTGGGCAGCACCAGCGTGCAGTCGGCGCCGAAGCGTTGCACGGCGCCCTCGGAATGCACTTCGCCCCGCCCGGCCAGGCACAGCACGACCTCGTCGCAATCGTGCCGATGTGGCGGCGTGGCCGCTCCGGGCGCCAGCGTCTGGCGCCAGACGGACAGTTGCTGCAGGCCGTCGGCCTGCCCGGCCCAGGTGGCATGGGCGACCCCCGGGATCGGGCTGGCGGTCGGGCGGATCTGTTCGATGACGTTCATGGGGTTCTCCGGTTCGGGTTTCGGGCCAGGTGAGTCCGGGGCGCCTCGGATGGGTTCAGTGTCGAGGACGCCTGCGCGTTTTGGAAGATGCCGCAGAGTCTTAACATTGACGACATTTCTTCCGCAATCGGAGCACTCACGATGCAGGGCCTGCAGCAGTTCCTCGCCTTCGCGCAGACGGCTCGGCGCGGCAGCTTTGCCGCGGCGGCGCGTGACCTCGGCGGATCGCCTTCGACGCTGGCCAAGAGCGTGGCGCGGCTCGAAACCACGCTGGGCGTGAAGCTGTTTCACCGCACCACACGACAGGTGAGCCTCACGGTGGACGGCGAGCGCCTGTTCCATCGCTGCGAACGCGTGCTGGCGGAGTTTGAAGACCTACAGGCCGACGCCGCCGGCGCCCGCGCGGCGCCATCGGGCACGCTGCGCGTGGACCTGCCGATCTTCTATGGCCGGCGCTTCGTGCTGCCGCTGCTGGCCGCGCTGCAGCGGCAACACCCGGCGCTGACTTTCGAAGTACGCCTGCAGGACAGCTTCGCCGACCTCGTGCGCGACGGCATCGACCTGGCCGTGCGCATGGGCGAGTTGCGCGATTCGTCGCTGGTGGCACGGCGCATCGACGCGCAGCAGCTGGTGATGGTCGCGGCACCGGCCTACCTGAAGGCGCACGGCACGCCACGGCGGCTGGAGGAACTCGCCGGCCACCAGGCGGTGGCGTTTCGCATGCCCACCAGCGGGCGCAAGCGGCCGTGGCAGCTGCGCCAGGGCCGCCGCACGGTGGAGTTGCATCCGGCGCACACGGTGTTGATCAACGACACCGAGAGCCTGGCCACCGCCGCGCGGCTGGGACTGGGCCTGTGCCAGTTGCCCGACAACATCGTGCAGGACGAGCTGGCGCGCGGCGACCTGGTCGAGGTGATGCAAGCGCATCGCCCCGCGCCGATGCCGATCAGCGCCGTCGTGCCCTCGGGCCGCCTGGTGCCGCCGCGGGTGCGGGTGCTGCTCGACGCACTGGAGGTGCTGCGCGATCGCGCCCGGTGAGCTCAGCGTGATGCCGGGGCCGGTGCACCGGTTGCAGAATGGCGACGCAACGAGGGACACCATGGCAACCAGCACCCATCGAGCGGGCCCCGCCGGCGCCGGACTGGCAGGCCGCATCGCGGTCGTCACCGGCGGCGCCAAAGGCATCGGCTGGGCCACCGTGCAGGCCTTGGCACAGGCCGGCGCGGTGCCCGTGATCTTCGACCGCGACGCCGACGCGCTGACACGCGCCCGCGAGGCACTCACCGCGCAGGGTGTCGACCATCAGGCCGAGCTGGTGGACATCACCGACGAGGCGGCGGTGGACGCGGCGTTTGCGCGCACGGGCCAACGCCACGGCCGCGTGGACATCCTGATCAACAACGCCGGCATCGGGCGGCGGCGGGCGACGGTGGAGCTCTCCAGCGCCGACTGGCAGGCGGTGGTGGACGTGAACCTCACCGCGGTGTTCTTCTGCTCGCGTGCGGCCGCGCGGCTGATGCTCCCGGCCCAGCGCGGCGCGATCGTCAACGTGGCGTCGATGATGGGCCTGTCGGGCGGCGGCCTGTACCCCAACGTGTCGTATCACGCCACCAAGGGCGCCGTCGTGAACATGACCCGCGCGCTGGCCGTCGAGTGGGCCGGCAGCGGCATCCGCGTGAACGCGGTGGCGCCCACCTGGGTGCGCACCGATCTCACCCAGGCGCTGCTGAGCGACCCGGCGCTGCTGCAGCGCATCGAGGACGTGACGCCGCTGCGCCGCCTGGCCGAGCCGGCCGACGTGGCACACGCGATCGTGTTCCTGGCGTCGGACCGCGCCAGCATGATCACCGGGCACACGTTGCCGGTGGATGGCGGGTTTCTGGCGCAGTAGTGCGCGGCGCGCTGCGATGCCGGCGCTACGGCGCGGGCGCACCCCCGCGCCCCGGCGGCGGGTAGGCATCGGCCCCGTAGGCCGGCCCCTTCATCACGATGACGATGGCGCAGCCGATGGCCAGCGTGAGCACCAGCGTCCAGTGCAGCACCACCAGGCCGATCAGCCGGTAGGTCAGCAGCAGCAAGTCGCGCTCTTCGGCCGCCGACGGCTGGGCCGGCGCCGCCCACCAGCAGGCCGACGCCACGATGATCGGCATGGCAGTGCCCAGGACCAGGATGACCGGCAACCGCTTCCACAGCACCCATTCGCCGCCGGACGGCGACCGTTGGAAACCGGGCAACTTGTTCAGCCAGTTCATCGCTTCACCTCGAGGGTCCGCTGGGGCATGTGGCACATGAGGTCAGGCAGAGGACCTGCCGGCCCCGGCAGCTGCCGCAGCGGCGTGCATCCTCGGTTGCCGGACCCAGCCATGTCACTTCACCAGCGGCCTGGTCGATCGTGGCTCAGGCAGGCCGGTCCAGGCGCGAGGCCAGACGCTGCAGCGCAGGCCGCACGCACAGGAAGAAGAGATAGACGCGCTCCAGCGCCCAGACCGCACCCGGCAGGCGACCGACGCGGGCCAACCAACGCCAGCCGGGCAACGCGGCCCACAGCGCCAGGAAGGCCTGCGCACCGTCGAGCAGTTGGCCGTCGCGGTCCAGCACATGGAAGCGCGCCATCAGTTGCGCCCGCGTGGCACCGGGCGGCAGTGGCTGCGCAGCGTTGCTGACGTCGGCGAAAGACACCGGCGTGTTCGGCCGCAGGCCGCGATAGACGGCGATCTCGCGGCGGCACAACGGGCACGCGCCGTCGTACAGCACGGTCAGCGGCGGCGCGGAATCGGGCTCTCTCACTGTGCAGGCACCTGGTGGACAAACAGCGGTCAGCAGCTGAAGGCTCTTCGCGCGATGCAGGGGCCACCCCATCGAAAGGCGATCGCGGCGCTGGCCAGCCTGCAAGGACAGCGCGGATACGACCGATTGAATCAGAAAGTGCACGCCTGCGCGGAGCCAGGGTCTTGGCACGCCGCGGTGGCGCCCGGCCGAAGACCTTCGACACCGTAGGGCGCGGCATTCGGACTTAAGCTGCGCCGCCAACGCCCGAGCCGGCACTGTGGCTCGAAAGCACATTTTCCTCGTCACCGGCCCGTCACCATGCGCCACCGCCTGCTGTCCCTTCTGCTCGCCACCATGCCGCTGCTGAGCCACGCCATCGAAGAACCCGACTACGAAGTCATCCGCAAGTTCGACAACGTCGAGTTGCGTCGGTACGCGCCCTACGTCGTGGCCGAGGTGCTTCTGGACAGCACGGCCGATGACGCCGGCAACCAGGCATTCCCGATCCTCGCGGGCTACATCTTCGGCAAGAACAAAGGCGACAAGAAGTTCGCGATGACGGCGCCGGTGATGCAGACCGCCACGCCGGTGCGCATGGAGATGGCCGCGCCGGTGACCCAGGCCGCCGTGCCGGGTGGCATGCTGGTGCAGTTCGTGCTGCCGAAGGAGGTGACGTTGGCGTCGGCGCCCGAGCCGACCGACCCCCGTGTGCAGTTGCGCCTGGTGCCGGCCAGCTCGTGGGCGGTCATCCGTTACTCGGGAACCTGGTCGCAGTGCAACTACCAGGAGCACCTGGCGCTGCTGAAGGCCGCGCTGGGTGGGGCCGGCGTGACCACGCAAGGCGAGCCGGTGCTGGCGCGCTACAACCCGCCGTTCACGCCGTGGTTCATGCGGCGCAACGAAATCTGGTTGGCATTGCGTTGAAGCCGCCACGCGAAACGCGCGATGCCCAAGCCCGCAGTCACCAGGTGTGGACCATGAATCCAATCGGACGCGGCTTGCTCGCGACTGTGTTGGCTGCTTTGCTGCTGGGCGCGGTGCCGCTGGCACACGCCGACAACGAGCGCCCGGCAGAACGCTACACCCGCACGGCCGCCAGCGCCGACGGCATCGGCAAGCGCTACATGGGTCGCGAGATCGCCGGCGTGATGGGCTGGCAGGGCGCCGCCTGGCTCGAACGCGAGGAACGCGAGCGCGAAGAACGCACCGACCTGCTCGTGGCCGCGCTGCAGCTCAGGCCCGGCATCGCGGTGGCCGACATCGGTGCCGGCACGGGCTACCTGGCGCGACGCATGGCCCCGGCCGTCGCTCCCGGCGGCAAGGTGCTGGCAGTCGACGTGCAACCCGAGATGGTGCGCCTGTTGCAAGCCATGGTGCGCCAGAGCGGGCTGACGCAGATCGAGCCTCTGCTGGGCGCCGAGGACGACGTGAAGCTACCGGCTTCCTCGGTGGACCTGGCCGTCATGGTGGACGTGTACCATGAGCTCGCCTTTCCGCACGAGATGCTGGCCAGCATCGTCCGCGCGCTCAAGCCGGGCGGTCAGCTGGTGTTCGTGGAGTACCGGGCCGAAGACCCGCAGGTGCCGATCAAGCCGCTGCACAAGATGAGCGAGGCGCAGATCCGGCGCGAAGCCGCCGTGCACGCGCTGATGTGGGAGCGCACGGTGGGCGGCTTGCCGTGGCAGCACCTCGTGGTGTTTCGCAAGCGCAACTGAGCCAGGAGACCACCGCATGCGCATCTTGATGACCGGCGCGACCGGTCTGATCGGTCGTGAACTGGGCAAGGCTCTGGTGTCGCGAGGCGACACGCTCGTCTGCCTGGTGCGCGACGTCGCCGCGGCGCGACGCCGGCTGCCGTTTCCTGCCGTCTGCCATGCCTGGGACCACACCCGTCCGGTGAGCGCCGATGCGCTACGCGACGTCGACGCGGTCGTCAACCTGGCCGGAGAGCCGGTCGCCGAATCGCGGTGGACGCCCATGCAGAAGGCGTTGATCCGCGACTCGCGGGTGCACGGCACGCAACAGCTGGTGCGTGCCGTGCTGGAGCACGGCCTTCGGGTCGGCACCTTCGTGCAAGGCTCGGCCAGCGGCTACTACGGCGACCGCGGCGACGAACGGCTGACGGCGCCGAGCGCAAAAGGCCAGGGGTTTCTGGCCGATCTCGTCCAGGCGTGGGAGACCGCACTGCGCCCGCTGGCCGAGCAGCGGCCGGACCTGCGCGTGCCGGTCGTGCGCACCGGCATCGTGCTGGCGCGCCAGGGCGGTGCGCTGGCCGAAATGCTGCCGCTGTTCCGGCTGTCGGCCGCCGGCCGGCTGGGCGCCGGCCGACAGTGGATGAGCTGGATCCACCTGGACGACATCGTCCGGCTGTTCATGCATGCGCTCGATTCGTCAGCGTCGGGCGTGCTGGAGGGCGTGGCGCCGCACCCCACCACCAACGCGCAGTTCACGACCGTGCTGTGCCAAGCGCTGGGGGTGATCGAGAACCTCCCGGTGCCCACCTTGGCCATCCATGCGCTGTTCGGCGAGCGCTCTGTCGTCGTGCTCGACAGCACACGCATCGAGCCGGTAGCCACACGAGCGTCGGGCTTCGGATTCCGCTTCGAAACGGTGGACCAGGCGCTCGACGATCTGCTCGTGCCCTTGCGTGGCGGGGTCCGCCAGCGCACCTGGGAGCAATGGCTGCCGCGCGCCGCCGAAACCATCTGGCCGTTCTTCTGCGATGCGCAAAACCTCGAGGCGGTCACGCCGCAGTTCCTGGGCTTTCGGGTGCTCGGCGTGTCGACCCCCACGATCGGTGCCGGCACGCTGATCGAATACCGGCTGACGCTCAATGGCATGCCGCTGAACTGGCAGACGCGCATCGACGCATGGGACCCGCCGCGCCGCTTCGTCGACGTGCAGCAGAAGGGGCCGTATGCACTGTGGCATCACGCGCACGATTTCATCCCGATGGCAGCGGGCACGCTGATGCGCGACACCGTCCGCTACCGCTTGCCCGCTGGCTGGCTCGGCGCTCTGGCCGGCGGCTGGAAGGTGGCCTCGGACCTCGAGCGGATCTTCGAGTACCGCTCGCGCAAGATCGACGAACGGTTCGGCGGTTGATGTCCGCGGGTTGACTGCGCGATGTCGCCGCCAGGCCGACGCATCCGGCGCAGCGCTACTTGACCTGCTGGCGCACCGAGCTCGGCCGGAAGTCCTGCGTCAGGTGGTACACGAGCGAGGGCACCATCTCCTCGCGTGGATTGGCGCTGCGCATCGAGCCGCTCACGCCCTGGTCGGCCGACAGGTTCAGGCGGCCGAGTTGTCGGCGCGCCCACGCCGAACTGCTCCACACGTTGGCACCGCTGCGCGTCTCCACCAGTTTGCCGGAGATGTCGCCCCGGACTTCGATGCGCACGCCACCCTCGAGCTTGCTGCCGTCGGTGACCCGGACCTCGGCCTTCGGCTCGGAATAGGTCACGCTGCCGAGAAAGATCGCGTCGACGCCGAACTTCTCGCCGACCCTGCGCAGTGCAGCAGCGTCGAGCTGCCGGCCGCCCACCGCCGCCAGCAGCGATTCGCGGCTTCCGAGCTCGACGATGCGCGTGCCCGGCTGCGCGTCGTGGATGTGCGACTGGAACTCCCGCGTCGCCCGGGCATCGATGGCGGCGTCGGCATTCGACGCGAAATCGACGATGCCCAAGGTCCCGTAGCTCTGCAGTTCCATGCGCGGCGGCACCGGCACGACGACCGTGTTTGAGCAGCCCCACAGCGTGGCGAGCGACAGCAGCAGTGCGAAACCGGTGGACTTGCGCATGTCCACATTCTGCGCAACCTGGTCGGAACCGCGCACCGCCATCAGCCGGCGCAGACGGTTTCGTGAATTCCGGCGGCACATCTCCTGTAACCGTGCGCTGCGCGCGACAGGCGCACCTCGGTGCGGGCGCGAATGGCCTGCTGCTACCGGCGCGCCGCCGGGTCGGCCACGTTTGGCGCCGACGGCGCGCGGGCAGGCCACGCGGCGGGCGCCTCGACGCAGAAGGCCGCCACCTGCGCGAGGGCGCGTCCGACGGCAGCGTTGGCTGCGGCGACGCCGCCTGGGGCGTCGTCCGATGGCGCCTCCTGCGCGGCCTCAACGTAACGCGTCGCCAGCACCCGCCGGCCGGCCACGTCGACGAGCTGCACCCGCAGCGTGAACTCCACGCGGCTCGGCCGCACCAGAAAGCTCTGGTGCAACTGCACGATCTCGGCGTCGAGCCGCAGGTCGGCCTGCAGGCCGCTGCCCGCCGGCACCACGGCGCGAAAGCCACCCGTGTCCTCGAGCGTGCGCGTCAGCAAAGGGCCCAGCAGCCGCGCGGGCGTGTCGGCCCAGCGGTGCGTGGCGTAGCGGTCGATGGCATGCATCTTCTGCACGTAGGCCATGGCCGCCGAGTCGACCCCGGGCGCCGCCCGCGGCGCGCTGACCGCGAGCACGAGTTCGCGCCGGGCCGACGTGGCCACCGCCGGCCTGGCGTCGAGCAGGTGCAGCGATACCTCATCGGCCGGCGCCGGCTGCCACAGGCTGCAGCCGGTGATGAGCAGCGGCCCGATCGCGAGCAGGAGAGCGCGTCGCATCGCGGTTCACTCCCCCGGCCCGCGCTTGCCGGGCCGGCGCCCCTGCAGCAGCACAGCCGGGTTGCGTTCGAGCTCGTCGACCACGCGGTGCATCGTGGCCGTCAGACCACGCAGCTCGGCCACCAGCTCGCGGGTTTCGGGCAGCGTGGTGCCGGTGAACTGCGCCACGTCCGCGCGCGAGCCGTCGAGCGTGCTGCGTGTGCTGTCCAGCGTGCCGCGGGCACTGATGCCAGCGTGCCGCTCACGCCGGCGCTGGCCTCCGACACGTCGCTCGCCATCCGCTCCAGCGCGTCGGCGGCGCGCTCGAATCGTTGCACCAGCTGTGGCAGCTGGGCGCTGGCGCGCGCGGTGTGGTCCATGGTGCGCGCCGCGCCGACCAGCGTGGCGTCGATCGACGACGAGCGCCTGGCCAGGGTCTGCGTCAACACCGCCAGATCGGCCAGCGTCGAGCGCAGCGCCTGGCGGTTGGTCTCATCGAGCAGCGCGTTCAGGTTGTCGCCAACGCGTGCGAGGTTTGCCAGCAACACCGGCGTGGCCGTTTCCAGCCGCTCGATCAACGACGGCCGTGACGCGATCACCGGCACGTCCTGGCCCGGCGCCGCCTGCAGCGCCGGCGAGTCCTTGTGTCCGCCGCTCAGCTCGACGAACGCGATGCCGGTCAGACCCTGTGTCTGCAACGTGGCCACCGTGTCGACCTTGACCGGCGTGCCGCGCTCGATGTCGAGCGTCACCCGCACCTGCTCCACGTTGCCCGGGGCCAGCATGATCTTGCGCACGCGCCCGACGTCGACGCCGCGGTAGCGCACCGCGGCGTTGAGATTGAGCCCCGACACCGACTCGGTCATGTACGTGTCGTAGGTGTCGTAGGCCTTGCGGTAGTACCGGCCGCTGGACAGCCACAGCGCGCCGGCGATCATCGCGACGGCCAGCACGATGACGAAGGCGCCGACGACGGCGAAGTTCACTTTGTTTTCCATGCGTGCCTCCAGGGTCTGCTGGCATATGAATCACGCCCGCGCCGGGGTGTCCAAGGGCGCAGGCGTAGGCGCGTCGCGCGGCCCAGGCTGGACGCCTGGGCAAGCGGCGCAACGCCCGCCTGTGCCCTTGGGTACCCCGGCCCGAAGGGTGAGGCCCTACAAGGGGCGCACTCGTCGTTGCCGATGCTCGCCGGGTGTCCAACCCGGCTGCGCTCGGCGCCTAGATTGCGCCCCTTGCAGGGCCTCACGCGGGTGCGATTCATATGCCAACAGACCCTTGCGCCGCGCGACCGCGCGGCCCGTGGAAGTACTGGCTGACCAGCGGATCGCTCGAGTGCGACAGCTCGGTCATCGTGCCGACTGCCGACGATGCGGCCCTTGCCCAGCACGGCGACGCGGTCGGCCGCGCGCCACAGCAGGTCGAGATCGTGCGTGACCATCATGATGGTCAGGCCGAGCCCGTCGCGCAGGCTGCGCACCAGCTCGTCGATGCCGCTGGCGCGACAGCGGATCGAGCCCCGCGGTCGGCTCGTCGAGGAACAGCAGCTCGGGGTCGAGCGCGAGCGCGCGCGCGAGCGACGCGCGCTTGCGCATGCCGCCGGACAGCTCGCTCGGATACTTGGCGCCGGCGTCGGCGGGCAGTCCGGTCAGTGCGATCTTCACCGCGGCGATCTCGCGGATCAGGCGCGGCGGCAGATCGGTGTGCTCGTGCGAGCACCATGCCGACGTTCTCGGCCACCGTGAGCGAGCTGAACAGCGCGCCGCGCTCGAACATCACGCCCCAGCGGCGCCGCAGCGGCAGCGCCTCCTCGTCGCCCAGGCCGACGACCTCCTGACCGAACACGCGGATCGATCCGGACGCCGGCTGCTGCAGCAGCGATGATCTCGCGCAGCAGCGTGGACTTGCCCGAGCCGCTGCCGCCGACCAGCGCGAACACCTCGCCCGAGCGCACGCGCAGGCTCGACGTTCTCGTGCACGACCGCGTCGCCGAAGCGCGTGCAGATGCCGCGGACGTCGATGACCGGCGTCTGACGATGGGTCGGCCCGCGTCGTCGGCATCACAGATCGAGCCAGATGAAGACGATCGAGAACAGCGCATCGGTCACGATCACCAGGAAGATCGACTGCACGACGCTCATCGTCGTCTGCGCGCCGACGCTCTCGGCGCTGCCGGCCGACCTGGAAGCCTCGGTAGCAGCCGACCAGCGCGATGATCACCGCGAACACCGGCGCCTTGCCGAGGCCCGTCCAGTACGACGACATGCTGGATCGCCTCGTCGAGGCGGTCGAGGAAGACGTCGAAGCCGACGTCGAGCTTCGCGCGCGCCATCACCATGCCGCCGAGCACGCCCGGTGACGTCGGTGTAGACGGTGAGCAGCGGCATCACGATGATCAGCGCCAGCACCTTCGGCAGCACCAGCAGCTCCTGCGGCGCCGACGCCGATCGTGCGCAGCGCGTCGATCTCCTCGGTGACCTTCATCGTGCCGATCTGCGCCGTGTAGGCCGAGCCGGAACGCCCGGCGATGATGATCGCGGTCAGCAGCGGCGACAGCTCGCGCAGCATCGCCAGCGCGACCAGATCGGCGACGAAGATGTTGGCGCCGAAGCGCTGCAGCTGATCGGCGCCCTGGTAGGCGATCACGATGCCCATCAGGAACGACAGCAGCCCGGTGATCGGCAGCGCGTCGAAGCCGGCGGTCTGCACGTTGTGCAGGATCGGCCGCCAGCGCAGCCGGCGCGGATGCCGCAGCGTGGCGCAGCAACGCCAGCGCGCTCTCGCCGACGAATGCCAGGTAACCTCGCGTGCCGGCGACGGCCGCGACCGCGTGCCGCCCCACCCGCTCGAGCCAGGGCGGCGCGCGCGCGAGCGGCGTCTCGAGCGGGAGGTCGCGCGTGGCCAGCAGCTGCAGCAGCGCGGCGAATTCGCCTCGCAAGCCCTGCAGCCGCACCGCGCGGCCGCGGGCCGCGCGCTCGGCCACCGTCCGGTGCAGCAGCCACGCGCCCGAGGTATCGAGCACGGTGATGCCCGAGCCGTCGACCACCGTGTCGCCGCTATCCGGCCAATGCACGTCGGCCAGTCGGCGCTCCAGCGCGGCGATGGTGTGCACCGACCAGATGCCGCGACAACGCAGTTCGCTCACGCCCGTGCCGGACGAGGGGCTGGTGACGGTCAACTCCGCGCCGAAGTCGAGGGGCATGTGCGCATCCGGTCGATGGCGGCTATGGCGCCGCCGGTCGACCCGGCCCCTGCGTGCCCTCGGCCCGGGCCGACAGATAGGCAAAGAGGTCCGCGACGTGGGCGTTGACACGCGGTTCGCCTTGCCACGCCGGCATCGTGAGCGCGCCCGTCCTGCGCTGCACGATGTCGTCGATCAGCGCCTCGCGCTCGGCGCCCGGGCGGCCGGCCGGCGCGGGCGGAGCCGTCCACTCGTAGCGCGTGAGGAGAATGTCGACGAACTGGCGCGGGCCGATGCCGCGCACCTTGGGCAACAGATCGGGCGCGCCGGCTCCGCCGCTGGCATCGGCGCCGTGGCAGAGCGCGCACTTGTCCTGAAAGACCCGCCAGCCGGTGTACACCGAGCCGGGCGGCCGCGAGCGCTGCTCGAGCTCCTGCGCGGCCTTGGTGTTCTCGAACTGCACGGCGCAGCCCGCGAGCGACAACGCCCCCGCCAGCGCAAGAAACACCAAAGCTCTCGTCATGGTCGTCATCCCCTGCCCCACGTCCCGGCCGCGAATCAGCGTGGAGTGGCCTTGATTCTGGCCAGTGACCTGGGCTTCGGCATTGCCGGAGATCAGTGCCTCGCCGGTTTGGACCCGCGTTGTCGCGCTGCCGTCACTCCACCACGAACACCAGCCGCGCCATCAGGGCCAAACGCTCAACTTTTCCGCCTGCCTGCCGAAGACGTGGCTTGCGCAGCCACCGCGACCCGCCGCTGTATGCCAGTCGAACGCCGCAACCACTACCGCGTGCTCTTCGTCCAGCCCGAGGCGCCGGTCGAAGTGATCAAGGCCGCCCACCGTGCGCTGATGTCCACGCTGCGTGCGCACCCCGACCTGGGCGGCGACCCGGAGGTCGCCGCGCGGTTGAACACCGCCTACAACGTGCTGAGCGACCCCGACGAGCGCCGCCGCTACGACCTGAGCCTGCGCCGCATCCCGCGCGGCAAGGCCGCCGCCATCGACCCCGGCGCCTGGCGCACGGATCGGTGCTGCCCGTTCTGCCAGATGCCGTTTGCCGACGAACCCGCTCCGGGCCAGCACTGCACCCGCTGCGCGAGCCCGCTGGGCCCGGCGCCCGACGCCGACCGTGCCGGCGGCAACGAGATCGTGGGCCGCCGCCGCGGCGAGCGCTTCGCCCGCAACGCCATCGTGTGCCTGCGCCTGCCCGGCCAGGCGCGCGAGCACTCGGTGCGCCTGCAAGACGTGTCGCTCAACGGCCTGTCGCTGCTGTGCCCGCAGCCGCTGCCGCGCGGCATGGCACTGCGCGTGATCGCGCCGCAGTTCGACACCGTGGCCGCCGTGGTGGCCTGCCTGCCGGCCGCGGGCGCGCAGCACAGCGTGCACGCGCGGCTGCTCACGCTGCAGCTGCTGAAGAGCGGGCGCGGCGTGTACGTGGACGTGCGCGCCTGAGGCGCACCCGCGGCCTTACCAACCCGACAGGGCCTGGATCAGCCTGGCCTTGACATCGTCACTGGCAAAGCTCGCGTCGATGGAGTCACGCGCCAGCGCGCGCAGGTCGTCGTCCGACCAGCCGAACGCCTGGCTGCACAACGCGTATTCGCCGACGAGGCTCGCCCCGAGCAGAACCGGATCATCGGTGTTGAGCGACACGCGCACGCCGGCACGGCGCAGCCGATCGACCGGGTGATCGCCGATGCAGGCGTAGACCCCCAGCTTCAGATTGGAGGTCGGACAGATGCCCAGGGGAATCTGTCGGTCGACCAGCAGCGCCACCAGCTCGGGGTCTTCGATCGCTCGCACGCCGTGATCGATGCGGTCCGCTCCCAGCAGTTCGATGGCGTCGCGCACGCCGTCGGGGCCACTGGACTCGCCCGCGTGCACGGTGCGGCGCAGCCCCGCCGCGCCGGCGCGCCGGAATGCCGCTGCGAAACGCGGGCCGGTGCGTCCGGCGGCAGCCTCGTTGCCGTCGATCGACAGTGCCACGACGCGGGGGTGTCGCAGGGCCACCAGCGTGTCGACCAGCTCGGCCGCCGCGTCGGCCGACTGCGTGCGCAGCAGGCTGACGCACAGGCCCACCGATGGCAGACCGTCCTGCTCCGCGGCAGCAAACCCGGCATCGATCGCATCGATCATCTCGCGCAGGCGGCCATGCCACGCCCGCCAGTGGGTCGGATTGACGATCACGTCGGCGTAGCCCGCGCCGCCGTCGGCGAGGCGCTGGCTGTAGCCATAGCTCAGCTCGGCCAGGCGCTCGCGCGTCGAGGCCAGGCCGCAAGCCCAGTCGAGAAAGTGCAGGAAGTCGGCCAGACCTTCGAACTGCAGCAACCGCTCGCGGGGCCTGGGCATCGGCACACCCGCCTGCCGGGCCCATTGCTCCAGAACGCCCGGTTCGAAGCAACCTTCGAGATGGGCATGGACCTCGGCCTTCGGCAACGCGCGAAGGCGGTCGATGTGAGAGGCATGCATGCTGGCCATGGTGGTACTCGCTTGTGCGCGCACGGTGTGGCGCCACGCGCGAGTCTCGCGCAATGCACGCGCCGCGTCATAGGCCGGCGCGCAATTGCTGGTATGGGCCGCGCCTGCTCCATGCGAAGATCGGTTCACCCGACCATGCCCGCCCCACCCGGCACCTCGAAGCCCGCGATCCGCACGCTCCTGCTATGCGACCTCGTCGCCAGCACGCAGCTCGTCGAGCGCGTCGGCGACTCGGCCGCTGCCGATCTGCTGGCGCGGCACGACCGCAGCGCGAGACCTGTTGTCCACGTTCACCGGCCCGGAGATCGCAACGACCTGCGCTTCGCGCGCCTGTGCGCGCGACTGGGGTTGGTGGAGTTCTGGCTGGCCACGGCCAAATGGCCCGATTGCGCCGACGAGGTGCCCTACGATTTCAGGGCCGAGTGCATGAGGGCGCAACACATCCCGAAAGAGGAGTTCGGATTCTGATCGACATCCCCGACCCCAGAATGCAGGCGTTATCGCAGACATCTGCGACGCCGACTTCGCCGCCATGAACGACTGGCTCCTCAATTTCAAGCGCCGCCAGGCGCCCGCCCCCGAGCCGCGCGACGGCGCCGATCTCGCCGCAGCCGTATCCCCGGCCGGCGATGGCGATTGGTCGCACCGGCTGCAGGCAGCCGACGGCGACGATGCGGCGCTGCTGGCGTTGATGCGCGAGGCGTCGCCGCTCGACGTGAAGCTGGCCGCCATCGCGGCGCTGTCCACCGAAGCGGCGCTCAAATCGGCCGAGCGTGAATGTCGCGGCCACGACCGCCGCGTCCATCGGCTCGCCAAGCAACGCCACGCGCTCGCGGTCGCGCAGCGCGACGCGCGCGCCCGCGCCGCCGGGTTGATCGAGGATGCGAAGGTGTTGTCGCGCGAGGCGCTGATTCCGGTCAACCGCCTGGTGGACATCGATCGTGCCTGGGCAGCGCTGGACGCGAGCCTGCTCGACGCCGAGCAGCGCGCCGAGTACGCGGCCCTGATGGCGCAATTGACGGCGCTCACCCGCGAGCGCGCGGAGCAGTCGCTGAAGCTCAAGCGCTGGGCCGAGCAGGCGCGCGATGCGCTGACAAGCCTGAAGACGGCTTGCACCGAGGCTGCCTCAGGCGCGCCCGACCGCGACCCACTGCGCGCCGCCGCCGCTGCGGCGCGCGCGGTCATCGAGCTGGCGCCCCAGGAGGCGGTCAACTCGACGCTGCTCGGCGAGCTGGCACAGGCCGTGGACCTGGGCACCCAGATCGACGAACGCCTGTCGCTGCTCGACGGCGAGGCACAGGACCCGGCTAGGCACTGGGCGCAGCTCGTGCCGCTGGCCGATGCCGCGCTCGACGCGCTGCTGCAAACGCAGTTCGCCCGATGGCAGCAGGCACAGGAGCACCGGCGCGAGCAGCGGCGCGCCGAGCAGCGCGGGCGCGACGTGGAACGCCAGCGCGCACGGCGAGAGCAGCACACGTTGGCGCTGTCGGCCGTGCTGGAGCTCGCCGAAACAACGCTGGCTGCCGGTCAGCTGGCTGCGACACATGCTCACCTGGTCGAGATCGACCAGCTGCTCGGCGGCGGCGCGCCGGCCGGCGCGCTGCGCGGGCGCATCGATGCCTTGCAGGCTCAGTACGCGCAGCTGAAGGGCTGGCAGCACTGGGCCGGCGGGCGGGCGCGCGACGAACTCGTGCTGCAGGCCGAGGCGCTGGCGGCAGCCACCGCCGGCGGCGCTGCCGATGCGAAGGCGATCAAGCTGTCGACCCAGCAGCGGGCCGAAGTCATCGACGACATGCGCGCACGCTGGAAGGAGCTCGACCGCCTGGGTGGCGCCACCAGCCGCTCGCTGTGGCAGCGCTTCGACGCCGCGCTGAAGACGGCGTACGAGCCCGTGGCGCGTCAGGTGGCGGCGCAACGCGCCGCACGCGAGCAGAACCTGCAGCTGCGCGAACGGCTGCTCGCCGACATCGAGGCCGAGCCCCTGGCGAGCACCAGCCCGGGCGAGGACGCGCCAGCGCCCGACTGGCGCGCGCTGGCCGGTGCGCTCGAGCGCTTCCAGACCGCGTGGCGCAAGCTCGGGCCGATCGAGCATACGGTGCCGAACCAGGCGCGCGCCGCGCTCGTCGAGCGCATGAACTCGGCCCTGCAGCGGCTCGAAGCGCCGTTGCAGGAAGCCCGGCGCGTCGCCCGCCTGCAGCGCGAGCGGCTGCTCGCACGGGCCCGCTCGTTCGCCGCCGAGGCGGCCGCGGGTGCCCAGGGCCGCGACCTGGTCGACAACGTGCGCGAGCTGCAGGCCCAGTGGCAGCAACACGCCCGGGCGCTGCCGCTGGCCCGCGCCGACGAGAACGCGCTGTGGGTGGACTTCAAGACCGCGATCGACGGCGCTTTTCACGCGCGCGACGCCGCCTTCCAGGCACGCGACGCGCAGTTCATGGCCCATGCAGCCGAACGTGTCGCGTTGATCGAGCGCCTGGCCAGCCTGGGCGCCGACACGCCGGCCGCGCAGATCAAGCGCACGCTGGCCGAAGTCGACGCGCTGTGGCAACGCGCCGGGCCTGCGCCGCGCAGCGAGGCGCACGCGCTGGAAACGCGGTTCCGGCAGGCGCGCGACGCCGCGCAGCGTTGGCTGGCCGGCAGCGCCGAGCGGGCATGGCAAACCACCTGCGACGCGCTGGAGGCCAAGCTCGCGCTGTGCGACGAACAGGCCCGCCGCACGGACGCCGACCCCACGAAGGCCGAGCTGGCCTCACGCTGGTCGGCGCTGCCGGTGTTGCCGCCGGCGCTGGAACGGGCGCTGGCGCAGCGAGCCGGCCTGACCAGCGCCAGCGCGCCCGGCGCCGACGTGCCGCTGACGGACACCACCGACGAGCTGCTGCTGCAGCTGGAGGCCGCGTGGGGGCTGGACTCGCCACCGGCCTTCGAGCCGGCACGGCGCCAACTCAAGCTGCAGCAGATGAAGGCGGCGCTCGAGACGCGCCGGCCGGCGGCGCCTGCCGCCACGCCGGAGCAACGGCTCGCCGAGTTGCTGCGTCGCTCGACACTCGACGACGTGCAGCGCGGGCGGCTGGGCGCGGTGTTGTTGGCGTGGCGCCGGCGTGGACCGCCGGCTGCCGGATGAGTCGCGCCGCGCCGGCTGCGTCATCGGCACCGGTGATCGTTTCCCACATGACCGGCCAGATCGGATGCCGGTCGCCGGCTATCCTTGGCTGCGAGCGCACGCCCCGCGAAAGGAACAGCATGAATATCTACGAGGCCCTGGCCAGCCGGCACTCGGTGCGCGATTTCCTGCCGACGCCGGTGAGCGGTGCGGTGATCCGGCGCGTGCTGACGGCCGCGGCCCGCGCCCCTTCGGGCGGCAACGTGCAACCGTGGCACATCGATGTGGTGGCCGGCGAGCAACTGGACGCGCTGAAGGCGATCATGCAGCGCCGGCTGCAGGACGTGGCGGCGGGTGACACCTCCGAGCGGCCCGAGTACGACATCTACCCGAAGGAACTGGTCGCACCCTACCGCGACTACCGCTACCGGCTCGGCGAGGCGATGTACGCGACGCTGGGCATTGCGCGCGAGGACAAGGCCGGGCGGCTGAAATGGTTTGCGCGCAACTACCAGTTCTTCGGTGCGCCGATGGCGCTGTTCTGCTCGATCGATCGCCGCATGGGGCCGCCGCAGTGGTCCGACCTGGGCATGTTCCTGCAGTCGGTGATGCTGCTGCTGCGCGAGGAGGGGCTGGACAGCTGCGCGCAGGAGTCCTGGTCGATCTACCCGCAGACCATCGCGCGCTTCGTCGGCATCCCGCCCGAGCGCCTGCTGTTCGCCGGCATGTCGATCGGCCATCGCAACCGGGACCATCCGGTCAACCAGCTGGTCTCCGAGCGGGCCGAACTGGCGCAGTTCGCCACCTTTCACGGCGTCTGATCGCGGCCAGCTGCCGTCGAGGCCGGTGGCTCGTACATTCGAGCCTCGCTACCGCTGCCGCACGTACTCCCCTGGCGCGTCGTCGATGACGCGGTAACCCTTGCGGGGCGCACCAACTGCGGGTGGCTTGCCCTTGCCGCCGGAGTGCTTCACGAGCCAACGCTGCCACGCCGGCCACCAGGAGCCGTCGTGCTTCGTGGCGGCTTCCATCCAGTCTTCCGGTGCCAGATGCGGGTCGGCCAGCCGGCGCGTGCGCATGCGGTAGTGGCGTTTGGGATGGACCGGGCCGCACACGATCCCCGCGTTGTGGCCGCCGGAGGTGAGCAGGAACGTCAGATCGTCCGAGCGCACGAGGTTGTCCACCTTGTAGACCGACTTCCACGGCGCGACGTGATCGGCTTCGGTGCCCACCACGAACATCGGCACATTGATGTCGGACAGCCGGATCAGCTTGCCGCCGACCGGAAAGCGGTTGGTGGCGAGCTCGTTGTCGAGGTAGAGCCGGTACAGATACTCCGAGTGCATCCGCCACGGCATGCGCGTACCGTCGGCATTCCAGGCCATCAGATCGATCATCCGGTCGCGCTGGCCTTTCAGGTATTGGTTGACGATCGGCTGCCACAGCAGATCCTGCGCGCGCAGCATCGCGAAGGCGCCGCCCATCTGCCGGCTCTCGAGCACACCCTTGCGGTGCATCGTGGCCTCGAGCGTCGCCAACTGGCTCGGATTGATGAAGAAGGCCAGCTCCCCCGGCTCGGAGAAGTCGGTCTGCGCGGCGAACATGGTGATCGAGGCAATGCGCTCGTCCTTGTCGCGCGCCAGCGCCGCCGCGCCGATCGAGAGCAAGGTGCCGCCGATGCAGTAGCCCACGGCGTGGATCTTGCGCTGGGGCACGATCGCGGCGACGGCGTCGAGCGCGGCGCGGAACCCCTTGTCGAGGTAGTCGTCCATGCCGACGCCGCGATCCTTTTCGTCGGGGTTCTTCCACGACATCATGAACACGGTGTGGCCCTGATCGACCAGGTACTTCACCATCGAGTTGCGCGGGCTCAGATCGAGGATGTAGTACTTCATGATCCAGGCCGGCACGATCAGCAGCGGTTCGGCGTAGGCCGACGGGGTCGCGCTCTCGTACTGGATCAGCTCGATCAGCTCGTTACGGAACACCACCTTGCCGGGCGTGACGGCGACGGTCTTGCCGACCTCGAATGCCTCGGTGCCGGCCGGCGCGCCGCCCTTCATCGTGCGGGCGATGTCCTCGACCACATGCTGGAACCCGCGCACCAGGTTCTGTCCCTGCTCCGACTGCGTCAGCGCCAGCAGTTCGGGGTTCGAGGCCAGGTAGTTCGATGGCGACGACGCATCGAGCAGCATGCGCACCGCGAACTGCATCAGCTGGGTGTGGTAGTCGGTCACGCCGCTGACGTCGCGCACGGCTTCGTTCATCAGAGCCAGGTTGTTCTGGTACGCCCGCGCGTAGACGTTGAACGGAAACTGCGACCAGGCTTGCGCCTCGAAGCGCCGATCGGCGTCGCCGTTAAAGCCGTCGGCGGGTGGCACCGGCGCGCCGGCCAACGCACGGAGCACGAACATCCAGGTGTCGTTCGCGCGCAGCATCGCATGGCGCTGCAATTCGCGTCGCTTGGCCGGTGACAGGGCCAGGTGCGTCGCCCAGTCCGCCCAGGCGGTGGTGAATGCCGTCGGCGCGAGCCCGGCGGTCATCTGCGCCATCTGGGCGCGAAACTCGCGATCGAAGTCCTGGGTGGTGGGGGCGGGTCTGATGGTCTTGTTCATGAGGGCCATTCGTCGCGATGCGTGGACGTTTTTCGTTGCGTGATCCCGTGGCGGCGCTACGCCGGCGCGTGCCAGCCGGCGTCGACCCAGAGCTCGCCACTGACGGCGGAGTTCGCAAGCATGAAGCAGATGGCATCGGCGATCTCCGCCGGCTGGATCAGCCGGCCGAGCTGCGTGTACGGCAGGATGTTCTTGGCGACGTAGTCGACGCCCATCGCCCGCACCATCGGCGTGTCGGTGAAGCCGGGGTGGATGACGCTGCAGCGCACGCCGTAGTACATCGCCTCCTTCATGATCGTGGCCGCAGCGCCCTCGATGCCGGCCTTGGTGCTCGCATACGAGATCTGGCCGCGGTTGCCCTGCGACGAGATCGAGCCGATGAACACCACCGAGCCCTGTATGCCCTCGTCGGGCGTCCAGCGCTTGCGGGCCTTGGCGGCACGATCCTCGGCGATGCGCCCGATCATCTCCAGCGCCCAATACACAGGCGCGATGAGGTTCACGTCGATGACCAGCTTGAACTGCTCGAGCGGGTAGATGCGGGCCTTGCCCGTCACCTTGTCGATGCGCACGGCCAGGTCGTCACGGGTGATGCCCGCGGCCGGCACGCACAACGAGACCCGGCCGTACTTGCCGCTGATCGCATCGAACACCGAAGCACGGAACTTCTCGTCGGTCGTGTCGCCCTGGAAGGGGATCGCGAACGTGCGCCCCGCCTCGGTGTTGAGCTTATCGGCGACGTCCTCGATCGCCTCGCTGACATCGACGAGCGCCACCGCGGCCACCCCGCGCGGCGCCATCGCAGCGGCGACCGCACGGCCGATGCCGCTGCCGCCACCGGTGATGACCGCTACCCTCTTGGACAGATCCATACGCCCTCCGGCATGCAATGTTGCATCGCAGCATTCTAACCGCCGTCGGCCGGCGGCGCCTGGCGCTGCGGCGTGCCGGAAACGTCGCTTCGACCTCGTTTGCGCTGGCACAAACAAACCGACGGGCATTGACCCGGCGACGCGCCCGCCCCGCGCACTCGATCACGGACCCGCCGCGAAAGGGGGTGAGTCAGACCGTCACAAACGATTCGCCCTTGTGTGCGGCGGCAATGCCGTCGAGCGCCGCGTTGACCTGCTTCCAGCTCTTGAGCGCCTTCATCCGCGCCAGCCAGCCCTGCACGTAGGGATAGGCGGCGAAGTCGCAGCCGATGACCTCACCGAGGGTGACGTACGCCGCGCCCAAGTAGTCGGCGATGGTGATCGAATCGCCGCAAAGGTAGTCGCGCCCGGGGCCGAGGATGTGATCGTTGAGCACCTTCAGCCAGACCTGCGAGCGCTCCCTGCCCCATTGCAGCGTGGCGGCCTGGGCCTCGTCGCTGCGGCGTTTGTGGTGCGGCAACACCTGCGGAAAGACAACGCCGAAGCAGAAGTCGCGACCGAGTTGCGTGTTGATCCAGTCCATGCGCTCGTTGACGCGCGCGCGCTGCTGCAGATCCTTGGGGTACAGCGGCGAGCCGGTCTTCTCGGCCAGGTACTTCAGGATGGCCGAACTCTCGGTGAGCCGGAAGTTGCCGTCTTCGAGCATCGGCACCAGGCGGTTCGGGTTGATCGCCTCGTACGGCGCCTTGCGGTGCTCGCCGGTGAAGATGTCGACCACGTGCAGGTCGAGCGGGATGCCTTGCTCGGCCGCGAACAACACGATCGGGCGGCTGGCGGTGGAAACGGGGTGATGGTAGAGCTTCATCGGTTGACCTCCTGATACCCGCCTACGATCGGACGACCCTGCCGCCTGATTTGACTCCTTCTTTGTCACGCGCGGCCGGCTGGGCGTCAGAGCGGGCGGCCTGCGCTCGAGTGCCTGGACGGCGCCGAGCAGCAGGTCCCGTCAGCGGGCGCCGACCAGCTGCACGCCCGGCGGCGGGCCACGCAGCCGACGCCAATCGGTTGCACGGATACTGTGTGCACCTGCCCACCGCATGGAGACCGCTGCATGAGCGATTCGCCCCCCTACACGCCGCCCAAGGTCTGGTCCTGGAACAAGGACAACGGCGGCCGTTTCGCGAACATCAATCGTCCGGTCGCAGGCCCCACGCACGACCAGGCTCTGCCGGTCGGCCGCCACCCGCTGCAACTGTATTCGCTGGCCACGCCCAACGGCGTCAAGGTCACGGTGATGCTGGAGGAACTGCTGGCGCTGGGCCATGCCGGCGCCGAGTACGACGCCTGGCTGATCCGCATCAACAGCGGCGAGCAGTTCGGCAGCGGATTCGTCGCGGTGAACCCGAACTCCAAGATCCCGGCGCTGCTGGACCGCAGTGGCACTGAGCCGATCCGCGTGTTCGAGTCCGGCGCGATCCTGCTGCACCTGGCCGAAAAGTTCGGTGGCGCGTTTCTGCCGGCCGGCGGCGCGGCGCGCGCCGAGTGCCTGTCGTGGCTGTTCTGGCAGATGGGCGCGGCGCCGTATCTCGGCGGCGGGTTCGGCCACTTCTACGCCTACGCGCCGAGCAAGATCGAGTACGCGATCGATCGTTACGCGATGGAGGTGAAGCGCCAGCTCGACGTGCTCGACCGGCGCCTCGCCGAGAGCGCGTATCTGGCGGGTGATGCCTACACGCTTGCCGACATCGCGGTCTGGCCCTGGTACGGCGCGCTCGCAAAGGGGCTGCTCTACGAGGCGGGCGAGTTCCTGCAAGTGCAGGACTACCAGCACGTGCAGCGCTGGACTGAAACGATCGCCCAGCGCCCGGCGGTGAAGCGCGGCCGCATGGTCAACCGCACCTGGGGCCAGCCGTCGAGCCAGCTGCACGAGCGGCATGAGGCGAGCGATTTCGACACCCGGACGCAAGACAAGCTGGCGCCGGCGGGTTAGCGCGGCGTGGCCGGCGGCGCCAACGTCAGGCCAGGCCGTGCACCTGCGACCACACCCCGCCTACCCTAAGACTGCGGGCGGGGTACGGCGCTCTACTGCGCGGAGATGCTCTTGTCCGCGGGCGTCGCATCGAATATCAGCTTGGCGGGCCAGATAGGCCAGGTCACGCCGAGTGCCTGCGGCGCGTTCGGATCGCCACGCCGCGCAAAGTTCGCCAAGCTGGCCATCATCGCCCGCGACAGCGCCAGCCGTCCTGGACGGTTGGCTGTGGAGTTGGCAACGTTCGAGAACAGCGACGGCCCGAAGTTTCCGAAGAGGAACGGCAGATCGAACGCGTGCGCCGCGCCATAGATGTCGTTGAACGGCGCCGGCTCCTCGTCCCAGTCGAAGCGGTAATACCAGACTTCGTTCTGCTGCGATTTCAGCGTGGCCAGCGCGTTGTCGGCGGCGGCGACGAGGAAGATCTGGTTGAGCAGTTCGGTCTTCGCAGTGAAGCCGGTCACCGGCGTCGTCACCGGCAGGTACACGGCCGGAATCCACTGCTCGATCGTGATCTGCGGGGCTGCGTCGGGCACGTAGCCGAACTGAATGTCGAACAACTGCTTGTCGGTGACCAGCCGGCCGCTCGGCCCACCGAGCAGCGTGAGGAACGTCGGGAACAGCTTGCCCTCGTCACGCGTGTTGCCCGCCAGCACCGGCACGCGCAGGTAGTTGCCGGCGGCGATCGCGCCGATCGGGTCGGCCGGCAGCATCGCACCATCGGGGATCGGCCCGGACCCGGCCAAGCCCAGCGGAGCGAGCTGGGTCAGCAGCGTGAACAGCAGCGCCGCCGGGCTCTTGCTGCGCAGGTAGGCCGCAACCTGGTTGGATGTTTGGCTCGCTACCCAGGCGGCGGCGCCGGCGAGGTCGGGCGCCAAGCCATCGGCGATCACCTGTCGGACCAGCAGCTGGCTGCCCTGCAACGCGTAGACCGCGGCCGTATTCAGCGTCGGAATCCGCCCCGGCGGCAGATTGCTCGCCAGCGAGATGCCGCCGCTGAGCGGCGCCGCGCGATGGAACAAGCGCGGCCGCGCGTCGACGGTGGCTGGCGTGGTGAGCAGTGCGTAGACGTTGATCGCCCCGGCCGACTGGCCCATCAGCGTCACGTTGCTCGGGTTGCCGCCGAACTTGGCGATGTCGTGCCGGATGAACTTGAGCGCCTTGATGATGTCCAGCAGCGCGAAGTTGCCGGAGTCTTCTTGCGCGTCGGTGCCCGACTTGAGCTGCTGCACGCTAAGGAAGCCGAAGATGCCGAGCCGATAGTTGACAGTCACCACCACCGCGTTGGCGGCGCGCGCCAGCGCGGCGCCGTCGTACACCGGGTCGGCGGTGTAGCCGGACACGTTGCTGCCGCCGTGAACGAAGACGATCACTGGAAGGCCGCCTTCGGCGCCGTCGTGTTGACCGTGGTCGTGGTCGCCGCGGGAGTCATCACCACGGCGGTTGGCCGGGGTCCAGATGTTCAGGTACAGGCAGTCCTCGCTGCCGACGGCCTGGTTCAGCGTCGCGCCGATCGTCAGGTCGTAGCGGTTGTTGGCGCCCGGGCCGTAAATGCGCCCGTACTGCACGCAGGCGTTGCCGAACTGCTGCGTCATGCGCGGCTTCGTCCAGCCTTCGGGGTCGAGCGGCGCCTTCCAGCGCAGGTCGCCGACAGGTGCCTTCGCGAACGGCACACCCTTCCACGCGTAGGTGCCGGTGGTGTCCGAGTCGTCGCTGCCCACGACGGGGCCGAAGCGCGTGTGGCGCTCGACGGCGGATTGGCGGCCATCGGCAAAGGCCGCGCACTGCCAGGCGAGGCCGGCGCATGCAATGAGGAGCGTCAGTTTGCGCATTTCGTATGGGTACCAGTTGTCCGTGCCTGACGGTACGAGTCAACGCTCCTCGGACACCATCGGACTAACCCTGAGCGCGGCAGCGTGCCATGTGCATTCCCCGATGCTGCCGATGGCATGACGGTGGTAGCTTGCTGTTCGCAGAACAGCAGATGGAGCCCCCATGAATCGTTCGACCTGGATCGCGGCTTTGGGCGCCTTGGGCGCCGCACTGGCCTTTCCCGTGCTGGCCCAGACCGTGAAGGTCACGCCGCTGGGCGGCATCGACGGCGAGTTCTGCCCGCAGGATCGCGCGCTGATCTTCGAGGACCCGAACGGCACGCGCATCCTCTACGACCCGGGCCGCACCGTCGCCGGCGCGGGCGATCCGCGGCTCGGCAAGATCGACATCATCCTCGTGAGCCACATGCACGGCGACCATGTCGGCAACGCGCACAACAAGGCGCCCAACTCGGGCAGCCTGCGACAAGCCCGACATGTCGGTCTCGGCCATGCCCAACTCCAGCGCGGTGAACATCGCGCTAGCCAAGAAGTCGAAGATCGTCACCGGCAGCGAGATGCCGCCCTTCTTCGCCGCCAAGCTCAAGGCCAACGGCGGCGACCCGGCCAATTCGATCCTGGCCCGCTTCGGCGGCAGCGTGACCCTCGGCGGCGTGCGCATCGCCACGGTGACGGCGATGCACAGCAACGGCCTCGACCCCGACTACATCGGCGGCGAGCTCGGCAAGGCCATGAAGGAGGCCGGCATCGCCGGCGACGTGGGGCTGGCCACCGGATACGTGCTGCGCTTCAGCAACGGCCTGGTGGCCTACCTGTCCGGCGACACCGGCATCACCGCGGACCAGGAGTCGGTCGTGCAGAAGCACTACAACGCGAAGCTCGCAGTCATGAATATCGGCGACGGCTTCACCACCGGCCCGGCCGAGGCCGCCTACGTGATCAACGACCTCGTGAAACCCGCGTCGGTGATCGCGTCGCACGCCAACGAAGTCGGCACCGTGGACGGCAAGGTGCGTCCCGGGCAGCAAGACGGAGGCATTCATGAAGGCCACCAAGGTGCCGGTGCACATCCCGCTGTCGGGCAAGACGATGGAGTTCGACGCAGCGGGCAAATGCGTGGCGGGTTGCTGACGCAAGTGCACGCAGCGATGCCACGTTCGGCCGCGCGCGCGAAGGCTCGGTGATGATCACGCTCTACGACTGCGCCACCGCTCCGAGCCCGCGCCGCGCGCGCATCCTGCTTGCCGAGAAGGGCGTGGCGCATGAGACGGTGCAGGTGGACCTGCGCCACGGCGAGCAGCTGAGCGAGGCCTACCGCAAGCTGAACCCGCAGTGCACCGTGCCCGCGCTGCGCACCGACGATGGCCTGCTGCTGAGCGACAACGCCGCGATCACGGCCTGGCTGGAGGCGCGCTTTCCGGATCCGCCGCTGCTGGGCTGCACGCCGGCTGAGAGGGCCGAAATCGCGAGCTGGAACTGGCGCATCGAGTTCGAAGGCCTGATGGCGATTGCCGAAGCGCTGCGCAACAGCGCACCCGCGATGGCCAATCGGGCGTTGCCCGGGCCGGTGGACTATGCCCAGATCCCCGAGCTGGCACAGCGGGGCCTGGCCAGGTTGCGTCAATTCTTCGTCACGCTGAACGACCGCTTGGCCGGCCGCGACTTCATTGCCGCCGATCGATTCAGCATTGCCGACATCACCGCGGTGGTGGCGGTGGATTTTGCGCGCGTGGTGAAGGTCAAGCCCGGCGAGCAGCACCCGCACCTGCTGCGCTGGCGCGCGGCGATGGCGCCGCGACCGGCGATGGCGCTGTAGCTGGCAGACCCAAGCACCGCCTCGCCGCGGCCCTGGCTCGCGCCGTCGCGCCGCCTCGCCGCCGCGCGAAATGGGCGAACCACACTGCAAGTCACCGCGCGAACCCAAACGTGTGGACCTGTTGCCGAATCTCTAAAGCGCGCATGTTGCAATTACACGTTGCGCGCTGAGATCGCGGCGCATTTCACCTGCCTCGCGGTGCTCACGCGCTGACGTGTTACATGCGCCGCGCGCCAACACGCGGTTGCAATGCGACCTCGGCAAACGCGCTCAATGCGCCCCAGTCGCGGGCCGAACGAGGCCACGCAGGGTCGACAGAACCAAAGTGGAGGTAGACATGTTGCTTGAGCAGCGCACACCGCGTGCACCCATCGCGCCGCAGACCGGACGGGGCCCAACCGGTCCATCGGGCGCCATCGACTGGCGTCATGCCAAGGCCCTGTTCGTATTCGTGCTCGCCGCCTGCGGCGCGGGCAAGGAAGACGATGCCCCGGAAAGCAACCCGGCACCGACCACCGCACCGGCCCCGTGCACGACAGCGCCAGCGCTGTTCACGGCGTCGGTCTGGCCGAGCCTGAGCAGCAGTTGCACCGGCTGCCACGTGCAAGGCGGGGTGGCCGGCGGCACTCGCCTGGTGTTCGCGCCGTCCTCGGGCGAGATCGGCAACTACAACATCCTGCGCGACTTCGCCAAGGACAACTCCGCACTGCTGCTGTCCAAGTCGATCGGCCAGCCGACGCATGGCGGCGGCGCGCCCTACGTCAACGCGAGCTCGCAGGCCTACCAGAACCTCAACACGCTGGTGCCGCAGATGACCGCGCAGGTCTGCACGACGACGGTGGTGCCGCCCACGCAGGCCGGCGGCTACTGGCAAGACGTGGCCTTCGCCGCCGATACGAAGGTGCTCGCCAAGGCCGCGGTACTGTTCGCGGGCCGCAACCCGAGCGCCGACGAGACGGCTGCCGCGGGCGCGAGCCAGACCGCGCTGCGCCAGACGATCCGCGGCTTCATGCAGGGCCAGGCCTTCGAGCGCTGGCTCGACGACGTGGGCGACACCCACTTCCTGACCCCGGGCGTGCCGGTGCGCGGCAACACGGGTCTGAACGCCACCGACTGGCCCAGCGCCGGCGCGGTGCTCGGCGCGGCCAACGTGACGCAGGTGGACACCGCGACGCGCAACCGCTTCGACGCGTCGCTGCGCCGCGAGGGCATCGAGCTGATGAAGCACATCGTGCGCAACGACCGGCCGTTCACCGAGATGGTCAGCGCCAACTACACGATGGCCAACGGCATCCTGGCGCAGTATCTCGGCGCCACGGTGCAGGGCAGCTTCACCAACGCGGCCGACGACACCGAATGGCGCCAGGCCACGCTGACGGATCAGCGGCTCGGCGGCATGCGCGAGCATGCGGGCGTGCTGTCCACGCATGCGTGGCTGTCGCGCTTCCCGACCACCGACACCAACCGCAACCGGCACCGCGTGAACATGCTGTTCCGGCAGTTCCTCGGCACCGACGTCACGATGATGGCGGTGCGGCCGCAGGACGACGGCAAGACCTTCAAGGTGCCGACGGTGGAGAACCCGGCTTGCGCCGCCTGCCACGACACGATCGACCCGATCGCCGCCGGCTTCCAGAACTGGAACGAGGCCAACCGCTTCCTGCCGTTCCGCACGGGGGCCGGCGTCGACCACGCGCTGCCGCAGACCTACCGCTCGGGCAACTACCCGAAGGACGCCAACAACATGGCGTACTACCGCAGCGGCGACAACTGGTTCCGCGATGGCAAGGAGCCCGGCTACGGCACCACGGCCATGCCCGGCGGCGTCACCGGCAACAAGACGGCGCTGCAGTTCCTCGGCCAGCAGGTCGCCGCCGACCAGCGCTTCGCGCTCGGCGCGGTGCACTTCTGGTACGAGGGCCTGTTCGGCCGGGAGCCGCTGCGCCAGCCGACGGACAACACGTCGCCGCAGTTCGCCGCACTGTCGGCCGCCTACACGGCGCAGGGCGAGGAGCTGCTGGCGATCGCCGCGCGCTTCAAGGCCGACCAGGGCCGCGGCGCCTACAACGTGAAGGATCTCTTGGTCGACCTGCTGATGACCAAGTGGGGGCGTGCCGAGCGCGTGGCCAGCAGCAATGCGACGCGCGACGCGGAGTTGAAGGACATCGGCAGCGTCACGATGCTCTCGCCCTCGCAGCTGCAGCGCAAGCTGGTGGGCCTGGTCGGTGAAGGCTGGACCGAGTTCAACAACCCCTACGCGGGCTGGGCGCTGAACTACGGCGACTTCGACGGCGTGGGCCGCACCAACCGCGCGCAGTCGCACACCATGATGCAGACGGTGACGGTCGACCGTTTCGTGGCCTCGCGCAGCTGCAACATCGCCAAGCTCGATCTCGACAAGCCCAGCGCGAGCCGGCTGCTGCTGGCGCAGGTGACGATGGCCGACACGCCGGCCACCACGGCCGGGCTGGCCGCGATCACCGCCAACGTGCGCTATCTGCACAAGTGGTTGTGGAAGGAGGACGTGCCCGAGACCGACGCCGAGGTGCAACGCACGGTGAAGCTGTTCACCGACACCTGGGCCGACCGTGCCACCGCGCCCGCCCGCCCGGTGAACTGCGTCTACAACAACGGCAACGATGCGAACTACACCGGTCGTGCGTGGGCTGCCGTGCTCGCCTACATGCTGGGCGACGTGAAGTTCCTCTACGAATGAATCGAAAGGGAGGATGACATCATGCAACGCAGAGAATTCCTGAGCCTGGCCGGCCGTGCCGGTGTGGTGATCGCGCCGTGGGCCCTGATCCCGCAGGCGTACGCGCAGAGCTACAGCGGCCGCATCCTGATCAACATCCACGCCTCGGGCGGGCTCGACCAGAGCTCATGGACCGACCCGCGCGACGCCGACCGCACGATCAACAACTACGCGGCCGCCGGCACACCAGCCGTGGCAGCGGGCAACATCCGCGTCGCGCCGATGGGCAACAATGCGGCGTTCTTCGGCGCGCACTTCCGCAACACGCTGGTGATCAACGGCGTGCACAGCGAGACCAACGGCCACGACGAGGGCACTCGCGCCCATGCCACCGGCCGGCTCGACATGGGTTATCCGAACGTGTCGGAGCTGTTCGCGTCGAAGTTCGGCGCCGGCATGCCGATGGCCTGGATCAACGGCGGCGGCTTCAGCACCAGCGCCGGCCTCGTGCCGGCGACCCGGGTGCCCGATGCCAACGCGTTCCGTGCACTGGCCTCGCCGAACGCGGTCAATGCGACGAACGACTTCATGAAGGCGTCCGACCTCGTGCGCACGCAGTCGGTACGCGCCGAGCGCATGCGCGCGCTGCAGACGCGCGGCGACCTGTTGCCGCGCTCGAAGGTCACGGTGCAGGAGTTCCTGAGTTCGGCGGACTCGCGTGCGATGCTGCAGCGCATCGCACAGGGTCTGCCGGCGCAGTTCGACACCTTCCAGCAGGCGCACATTGCGCTGATCGCCGCACAGGCGGGCCTGGCGTCGACGATCCAGCTGTCTTCCGGCGGATTCGACACGCACAGCAACCACGACCAGGGCATGGCCACCGCGCTGCCGCGACTGACCGACATGGTGGATTACCTGTGGCAGAAGAGCGCCGAGCTGGGCCTGAGCAACCGCCTGTTCGTGCGCATCTACTCCGAGTTCGGCCGCACCGCGCTGAACACCGGCAACGGCAAGGACCATCACGAGGTGGGCAGCCAGGTGCTGATGGAGGCCAACGCACCCTGGGGCAACCGCGTCGTCGGCGCCAGCGGCCCGAAGCACGAGCAGCGCAGGATCAACCCGTCCACCGGCGCGGTCGACGCGACGGCCGGCGTGGTGATCCGGCCGCGGCACATCCACGCCGCGCTGCGCAAGTACCTCGGCATCGAGACCACCGACCCGCGCTTCAACCTCAAGGTGCCGGCGGCGGAGGTGTTCGACTTGTTCAATCCGGCGCTGAACACCGGCTACCCTGCCGTGTGAACCGGGGGGCCGGCCCCCGCGTCAGGCCTGACTGCGCTCGGCGCGCGGTGGGGCGCTCGCGTCGCAGAAGCGCAAGCTGCCCTGGCCCTGCCTCTTGGCGGCGCGCAGCGCCAGGCTGGCGTGCGTCATCAACGAGCGCTCGTCCTGCGCGTCCTGCGGATAGGTGGCGATGCCCACGCAGGCGGTGATCCGGAACTCCTGGCCCTGTATGACCACCGGCTCGCAGACGGCGTCGAGCAGCTTGCGCGCGATCGGCTCGGCGTGCCGGGGCGTGGGCAGCTCGTGCGCCAACACCGCGAACTCGTCGCCGTCCAGACGTGCCACGACGTCGCTGGCGCGCAGCGCCTTCTGCACCCTGAGGGCGAGTTCGCGCAGCAAGGCATCGCCGGCGTCGCGACCCAGGCTGTCGTTCATGCGCCGGAAGCGGTCGATGTCGACCACCAGCACCGCGAAGCGGCGCTCAAAGCGCTTGGCGAGCTCGAGTGCCTGATTGACCAGCTGGCGCAGCGCGGCGCGGTTGGGCAGCCCCGTCAGCTCATCGTGGGTGGACAGGTACTGGATGCGCTGCGCGGCCTGCTTGTGCACCGTGATATCGCGCGCCGTGCCGCGATAGCCGGTGAACTGCCCGTTGGCGTCGTGGATGGGGTCGCCATGGGCGCTGAAATGGACCATCTCGCCCTTGGCGTCGCGATACACGGTCTCGAAATCGCGAAACGGTTCGTGCCGGTCCAGCGTGGCGCGATGATCGTCCCAATCGCTGCTGCCGGGTACGAGACCCTCCACCTCCCAGTGGCGCCGGCCGATCATCGCCGGCGCCAACTCGGCACCCCTGCGGGTGACGCCACGACCTTCGAAGCGGATGAAACGAAACTGCGGGTCCTGCTCCCAGTACCAGTCGGACGACAGCGCAGTCAGGCTGCGAAAGCGCTTTTCGCTTTCACTCAAGTGCTGCTGGGCCTGGGCCCGCAGGAGAAACTGGCCGACCTGGCCGCCCAGCAGGCGCAAACCCGCGAGCAGCGTCGCGTCGGGCTGGTGCACCTCGGTGCTGCAGATCTCCACCACTCCGAGCACCTGGTCGCCGACGGCCACCGGGAAGACGAGCGCGGTGCGGAGCCCCGCACGCAATGCGATCGGCACCCGGCGAAAGCCGTCGTCGTTGGCAACATCGGGCACCCACACCGGTGTGCCGCCCAACCAGGCCGCACCGACGATGCCGGCGTTGTGGAGGATCGGGCGCCGACCCTGCGTGTAGCCCAGGTACCGCGCGATCCCGGGTGTGTCGATGCCCCAGGCACCCAGGCAAACCAGGCGGTCGGCCACCTCGGCATCACGCGACCAGAAGGCGCCACAAGCCCAACCCAGCGGTTCGCAGAAGGCACCCACGATCTTCGGCGCGGCCTGCGCGCCGCTGCCCGACCCCGCGAGCGCATGGGTCAGCCGTTCATCGATGCGCAGCAACAGCTCGATGCCCGAAACACCTGGCTCCCCATGGCATTGAGCCGCCGGCTGCGGCAGGCTGCCCGGCTCGGCGCCAGACGCTGCGTGCGTGAGGTGCGAGTTCGGGGGTGTCATCGGGCTGAATGCGGCGGTTCGCCCTGCTATCTCGGCACCCGGGACCGGAAATTGAACTGATCTTGTGCCATTGCTTCACGCCCGGGCAGGCTTCGGGCCGCCCGTGCGTGACGTCACCGGCGCCGCCTGGCGCGCAGGCCCAACGGATGCGGTTGCGCTACGGGTGCGCGGCGCGGTACTCCGACCTCTTCGCGCGGTGGGCCGCGAGCCGCTCCGCAGCGCCCGCCACGCCGCGCTTCTGATCGCGCAACGCTCGCTTGACGCGATCCCGCAGCACGTGAAGTCGGGTGCGGTGCTTGTGTGCAGCGATGGCGTTGGACATGGGCAGGCTTTCGATGGCTGTGACAGCACAGCGGTATACACCTCGCGGCCCGGTTTGTCTGTGCGTTGCACGAGCCACCGGCGGGCCGTATGCCAGCCCAGCGCTGCGGGCGTCGAATCCGGAAGACACCACCGCTCGCGAGGTGGCCCTTCATCGCCGTCGCAGCTCGCCCCATCGTCCCATGTTCCAGCATGAGGACGAGGTGATCGGATGACCAAGCGCTTGGACAAGCGCAAACTCGCGCACTGACGCAGGAACCCACATGAACTGGCGCGCCCTCCAGTTGCGGTCGCTCAAGACCCGGGTGACCGTGTTCACACTGACGATCCTCGTGCTCGGCATCGGGTCGCTGGCCTTCTACGCCAGCCGGATGCTGCGCGAGGATATGGAGCGCCTGACCGGCGAACAGCAGTTCTCGACGGTATCGGTGCTGGCAGCGTCGATCAACGAGGAGTTGGAGAACCGGATCGCGGCGTTGGAACTCGTCGCCGGCGCGATCGATGCTGCCGTGCTCGGCGAGCCGGCGGCGGTGCAGAAACTCCTGGACCAGAAGATCGTCCTGCCGGTCTATTTCAATGCCGGAGTGCATGTGGTCGGGCGCGACGGCGTGGCCGTCGCCGACGTGTCCGAGGCGGGCCGCGTGGGCAAGAGTTTTGCCGACAACGAAGCCGTTCAGGCCGTCCTGTCGAGCCAGAAACGCAGCGTCGTCGGCCGCCCGTTGATGGGCCCGTTGCTCAGGCAACCCGTGTTCCCCATCGTCACCGCGATTCGCGACGAGCGCGGCCAGGCGATCGGAGCGCTGATCGGGACCACCAGCCTCGCCAAGCCCAACTTCCTGGACAAGATTGCGCAGAATCGGTACGGCCGGACCGGCGGCTACCTGTTGGCTGCGCCGCGGGACAACCTGATCGTTACAGCCTCCGACAAGACTCGCACGATGCAGCCGTACCCGGCCCCAGGCAGCAACCAGATGGCTGACCGCTATCGGCAGGGCTACGAGGGCTATGGCATCGCCGTCAACACCCGCGGCGACGAAGAGCTGTCGGCGGCAAAAGGCATCCCGGTGGCGGGCTGGTTCATCGCCGTGGTGCTGCCCACCGCGGAGGCATTTGCGCCGATTCGGGCGATGCAGCAGCGCATGCTGATCGCCACGGTCCTGCTGACTCTGCTGGCGGCCGGCCTGACCTGGTGGAAGTTGCGGCGCCAGCTGGGGCCACTGGGTGCCGCCGCCAGCGCGCTGCGCGCCCGCACCGATCCCGATCAGCCCTTGCAGGCCCTGCCCGTCGACCGACCAGACGAAATCGGCGAGCTCATCGGCGGCTTCAATCGCATGCTCGAAACCTTGGCGCAACGCGACGCCGCGATACGCGACAGCGAAGAGCAGTTCCGCACCTTGACCACGCTCGCCCCGATCGGCATCTACCTGACCGACGCCCAGGGCAAGTGCCTCTACGTCAACCCGCGCTGGTGCGAGATGGCAGGGATGGACCCTCAGCAAGCGTTGGGTGACGGGTGGATGCAGGGACTGCACCCGGAGGACCGGGCAGCGGTCCTGTCGAACTGGACACGAATGGTCGAGTCGGGCGGACGATGGGGGTTGGAATACCGATTCCGGACTCCCGGCAACAAGGTCACCTGGGTCTACGGCCTGGCCACGCCTCAACAGGATGCCTCGGGCAGGATCGCCAAGTTCATCGGCGTCAATTTGGACGTCACCGAACGCAAACAGGTCGAAACCGAACTCGAGCAGCACCGCCAGCACCTGGAAGAGCTGGTCGAGCGGCGAACCGCCGCGCTCTCCGTCGCCACCGAGGGTGCCAAAGCCGCCAGCCTGGCCAAGAGCAGCTTCCTGGCCAACATGAGCCACGAGATCCGGACCCCGCTGAATGCCATCATCGGTCTGACGCATCTTTTGCGCCGGGCCGACCCGACGCCCGCGCAGGCCGAGCGGCTGGGCAATATCGACGCCGCTGCCTCGCACCTGCTGTCGGTCATCAACGACGTCCTCGATCTGTCGAAGATCGAGGCCGGCAAGCTGGAACTGGAACACACCAACTTCCCACTCGGCGCGGTGCTCGACCATGTGCGCTCGCTGATCGCCGATCAAGCCCGAGCCAAGGGGCTGCAGATCGTGGTGGACCCCGACGCGGTGCCGCTCTGGCTGCGCGGCGATCCGACGCGGCTGCGCCAGGCGCTGCTCAACTACGCCGGCAATGCCGTCAAGTTCACCGAGCGCGGCAGCATCACCCTGCGCGCCATCCTGCTGCAGGAAACCGGCGACGCGATCCAGGTGCGATTCGAGGTGCAGGACTCGGGCATCGGCATCGCAGCGGGACAGCTGGCCGGGCTGTTCAATGTCTTCGAGCAGGTCGATGCATCGACCACGCGCCAACACGGTGGCACCGGGCTCGGCCTGGCCATCACGCGACGCCTGGCGGGGCTGATGGCGGGCGAAGCCGGTGTCGAAAGCCAGTTGGGCAGCGGCAGCACCTTCTGGTTCACAGCCTGGCTCAGCCGGGGTCACGGCATCATGCCGGCGACGAGCGCCGACAGTGCCCGGACTGCCGAGGCCGAGCTTCGCCAGCACCATGGGGGCGCACGGCTGCTGCTGGCCGAAGACAACGCCATCAATCGAGCCGTGGCGGTGGAATTGCTGCACGGAGCGGGGCTGGCCGTGGATATCGCCGTCGATGGTCGTGAAGCGGTGGACATGGCGCGCGCCACGCCCTACGAGCTGATCTTGATGGATGTGCAGATGCCGCTGATGGACGGCCTGGAGGCGACCCGCGCGATCCGCAGTCTGCCCGACCGAAGCAGCACACCGATTCTGGCGATGACCGCCAACGCGTTCGAGGAGGATCGGCGTGCCTGCCTCCAGGCAGGCATGAGCGACTTTGTCCCCAAGCCGGTGATACCGGACGTGCTTTACGCTGCGCTGCTCAAGTGGCTGTCGGCGACACCGCCACCGCAGCGGGCTGCGCCTACGACCGATGTGAACCCGGCGACGAGCCTGGACCCATCCGGCCTGCAGCGGCATCTGGCGCGCGTTCCCGGGCTGGACATCGAGTCCGGGTTGGCAGGCGTACGCGGCAACGCGACAGCCTACGCCAGGATCCTGGCGTTGTTCGTCGATAGCCACCGTCAGGACGCGATGCACTTCGCCGAGAATCTGGCGTCTGGCGATCTGGCCGCGGTCTTTGCCCGGGCGCATGCCCTGAAAAGCTCTGCCGGCAACGTGGGGGCCGCCGAGGTATCCGCGGCAGCGGCCGCCCTCGAATCTGCAGCCCGGTCGGGTGCCGCGCGGGTAGTGATCGACGACCGCTGCAGCGTGCTGATCGCCAAGCTGGCCCCCTTGATCGACGGCATTCGATCGGCGCTGAGCGGGCCATAGGCCGTGCGCCGACAGCACCATTTCCGCGCCGCGCGTGCACACCCGGCCCGCGGGTGAAGCGCCTATCATGTCCTGTGCCAACGGCTGTGCGGCGTGCTTCAACGGTCTGCGATGTCCTCCTTCCCTCCCTCCGACCCACCGGCCGCCGAGCTGCGCGGCAAGGTGCTTTACATCGAAGACGTCGCGGTCAACTTCGCGGTGGTCGAGGCCGCCCTGGCCGACCACGCCGGGGTGCAATTGATCCACGCCGCAACCGGGCTCGAAGGCGTGCGCCTGGTGCGCAGCGAGCGCCCCGACTTCGTGCTGCTGGACATGCACCTGCCCGACATCTCCGGCCTCGAAGTGGTGCGCCTTCTCAGCGAGGACATTGCCTTGCACCGGCTGCGCCTGACGATACTCACCGGTGACAAGCTGACGATGGACGTCATCAAGGCGATGAGCCTGGGGGCGTTCGAGTACTGGGTCAAGCCGGTCAACGCCCACGTGCTCGAGGCCGGCGTGCGTCGTGCCTTGACCGGCAAGCGGCCCGACCCTGCACGCACGTTGACGCCACACTGAGGGTGTGCCGCAATCGCATCGGTGATGCGCCGGCTACAGCGTTCTGTGTGCTCTGAATGCCGATCGCCGCGTATGTGCGCCTGGCTCAGGCAGCGGCCGGGACTGCCGCTGCCTCGCTGGCGGTCAGCGCGTGGCACGCGGCCAGACGGCCGGCGTGCAGTGCGAGGCCGGGCGCCTTGCTGAAGCACATCGCCATCGCGATCGGACAACGCGTATTGAACGCACAGCCCGCGGGTGGGTTCAGCGGCGAGGGCAATTCGCCCTTGAGGATGATGCGCTCGCGCCTCGCGGCGGCATCCACCGTCGGCGTGGCCGACAGCAGCGCGCGCGTGTACGGATGCTGCGGCGCGCTGAAGATCGCGTCGCGCGAACCCTGCTCGACGACGCGGCCGAGGTACATCACCATCACGTCGTCGGCGACATGGCGCACCACCGACAGGTCGTGCGAGATGAACACATAGGCGACGCCGAACTCGACCTGCAGGTCGGCCAGCAGGTTGAGCACCTGAGCGCGGATCGACACATCGAGTGCCGATACCGGCTCGTCGAGCACCAGCACCCTGGGCCGAGTCATCAGGGCGCGGGCGATCGCGATGCGCTGGCGCTGGCCGCCGGAGAACATGTGCGGCCAGCGGTCGAAATGCTCCTCGCGCAGACCGACCCGGCGCAACATCGAGAGCGCCGACGCTTCGCGCTGCGCGGCGTCGCCGATGCCATGCACGAGCAGCGGCTCCTGCAATGCGGCACCGACCTTCTGCCGCGGATTGAGCGAACCGTACGGGTTCTGGAACACGATCTGCACCTGACGGCGCAGCACCCGGCGTGCACCCGCGTCGGCATCGGCGACATCGTTGTCGTCGATCAGCAGGCGGCCCGCGGTTGGCAGCTCCACCATCGTCAGCAGTCGCGCCAGCGTCGACTTGCCGCAGCCCGATTCACCCACCACCGCCAGCGTGCGGCCGGCGTCGAGCGCGAACGACACGCCGTTGAGCGCCTGCACGGTTGCCGCAGCGGCAAACAAGCCGCGCCGCACGCTGTAGTGGCGATGCAGCGCATCGGCGCGCAGCACGGGCACCGGCGCGCTCACACGGCCTCCCGGGCGATCGCTGCTTGAGCCACGCCGCGCAGCAAGGGCGTGTGACACAAGGCGCGTCCCATCGCGCTGCTGCTGGGCTCGGGGGCTCTGGCGCGGCAGACTGCGCTGGCATGCGCGCAGCGGGGCTCGAACAGGCAGCCGCCGGGACGGTCCCACTGGCCGGGCACCAGCCCCGGGATCGCCGACAGCCGGCGCGCGATGGCATGCTCGGGCAGTGCGGCCAGCAACGCGGCCGTGTAGGGATGGTGCGGGTCGGCAAACAGGTCGACGGCGCGCGCGGTCTCGACCTGCCGGCCGGCATACTGCACGACCACCCGGTCGGCGACCTCGGCCACCACACCGAGGTCGTGCGTGACCAGCGCCAGCGACATACCGGTGTCGCGTCTCAGCTTGAGCAACAGGTCGAGAATCTGCGCCTGGATCGTGACGTCGAGCGCCGTGGTCGGTTCGTCGGCGATCAGCAGGCGCGGCTTGCAGGCCAGCGCCATCGCGATCATCACCCGCTGACTCATGCCACCCGAGAGCTGGTGCGGGAACGCGGCCGCGCGCCGCGTCGCATCGGGGATGCCCACCAGATCGAGCAGCTCGATCACGCGAGCGCGACGCGCGCGTCGATCGAGCTTGAGGTGCGCGCCAAGAGCCTCCCCGACCTGCCAACCCACCGTGAAGCAGGGGTTCAGGGAGCTCATCGGCTCCTGGAACACCATCGCAACGTCACGACCAACCCAGCCACGCCGCTGCCTGGCCGTCAGAGCCCGCAGGTCGTGACCGTCGAAGCTCATGACGTCGGCCTGCACGCTGGCCGTCCACGGCAGCAGCCCCATGATGGCCAGCATCGCCACCGACTTGCCCGAGCCCGACTCGCCGACGATCGCCAGCACCTCGTCGCGCTCGATCACGATGTCGATGCCGTCCACCGCCTTGAACGGCCCGCTGCGCGTGGCGAAGGTGACGGTCAGACCGCGGATGTCGAGCAGTTGGGTCATGTCAGGCCGCCTGCCCGGCGTCGCGCGACTCGCGGAGCAGAACGCCAACGCACATCATGACCGCCTCATCTTCGGATCCAGCGCATCGCGCAGCCCGTCGCCCGCCAGGTTGATCGACACCACCGTGACCAGAATCGCCAGCCCCGGCAGCGTGACCAGCCAGGGATTCGAGCGGATGAACTCGCGCGCATCGGCCAGCATCGTGCCCCACTCGGCGGTCGGCGGCTGCGCCCCGAGCCCGAGAAATCCCAGCGCCGCCGCCTCGAGGATGGCGTCGGACACGCCGAGCGCTGCCTGCACGATCAGCGGTGCCAGGCAGTTGGGCAGCACGGTCACGAACATCAGTCGCACCGGGCCGACACCGGCCACCTTGGCGGCGGTGACGTAGTCCTTGCCGAGTTCGGCCAGCGCGGCAGCGCGCAGCAGCCGCACATAGCGCGGCAGGTAGACGATGGTCACCGCGACGATGGTGTTGGTGAGGCTGGGACCCAACACCGCGACCACCAGGATCGCCAGCACCAGGCTCGGCACCGCGAGGATCAGGTCCATCACGCGGGTGATCGCCACGTCGACCAGATTGCCCAGAGACACGCAGGCCAGGCCCAGCAGCACGCCGATCACGAACGACACGCCCATCACCGACAAGCCGATGAACAGCGAGATGCGTGCACCGTGGATCAGGCGCGACACCATGTCACGGCCCAGGCTGTCGGTGCCGAGCAGGAAGCGCGACGAGCCGCCTTCGGCCCAGGCCGGCGCGGCGCGCACGGCATCTCGGAACTGCTCGTTCGGGGCGTAAGGCGCGATCAGGTCGGCGAAGATCGCCAGCAGCACGATCAGCACCACCACGGCCAGCCCGGCGACCGCGCCGCGGTTGTCCTTGAATGCATGCCAGAAGGCACGCCACGGGCCCGGCGGCGCGGCCGACGTCAATTCAGAGTCGGCAAACGAAACGACACCCGCCGGCGCCGGGCCGCTCCCAAGGCGGCTGGCGCTCCCCCCCTGGGGGGTGTGAGCGGTACCCCGCGAGCGGGGGCTCACGTCAACCATGCCGAATCCTCGGATTGATCAGGCCGTAGGTCAGGTCCACCAGCAGGTTGACGAGAATGACGACCGTCGAGATCAGCATCACCCCGCCTTGCAGGGCCGGGTAGTCGCGCCGGCCGATCGACTCGATCAGCCATTTGCCGACACCCGGCCACGAGAAGATGGTCTCGGTCAACACCGCGCCGGCCATCAGCGCGCCGACCTGCAGCCCGATGATGGTGACCACCGGGATCAGCGCGTTGCGCAGTGCATGCAGGCCGACGACGCGCCACGGCGCCAGGCCTTTGGCGCGTGCCGTGCGCACGTAGTCTTCCGACAGCACCTCGAGCATCGACGAGCGCGTCATGCGCGCCACCACCGCCAGCGGCACCGTGCCCAGCACGATGGCCGGCAGCACCAGGTGGTGCAAGGCATCCTTGAGCGCGCCGGGCTGGCCCGACAACCAGGCGTCGATCGTCATGAAGCCAGTGACAGGCTCGAAGTAGTACTTGATCAGGTCGATGCGACCCGACACAGGGGTCAAGCCCCAGCGCTCGCCGACGAACATGATCAGCAGCAAACCCCACCAGAAGATCGGCATCGAGTAGCCGGTGACCGACAAGCCCATCAGCGCCTGGTCGTACAGGCTGCCGCGGCGCGCGGCGGCGATGGTGCCGGCGGGCAGCCCGATCAGCGCCGCGAACAGCATCGCGCACAGCGACAGCTCGATCGTGGCCGGGAACAGCGCGGCGAACTCGGTGAGCACCCTCTGGTTGGTGGCCAGCGAGGTGCCGAAGTCGCCGTGCAGCAGTTGCCACATGTAGTCGAGAAACTGCTTCCAGACCGGTTGGTCCAGGCCGAGCTCGTGGCGGAACATCGCCAGCCGCTCCGGGCTGATGCCCCGCTCGCCGACGCGCACCTCCACCGGGTCGCCCGGCACCAACCGGATGGCGACGAAGGTGACGAACATCAGCGCGACGAAGGTGGGTATCGTCAGCGCCAGGCGGCGCAACAGGTAGCGCAGCATCGGGAATCAGTCTGATCGCCGCAGCCTCGCCGCGCAGCGGCGCAAGCGCGGCGTCGTCAAGCGGCCGCCCCGGAACCGGCTTTAGCTGCTGCATCACATCGCCGGCGCGATATGAGCCTTCGCTGAAGCGCAAGCGCTTTGCCGGGCCGGTGGCGGCGCCCCCCTGGGGGGGAGGCGGCCGCCAGGCCGCTCCGGGGGGGAGTCATTTCACATCCACGCCCTGAAACTCGTGTGAGCCGAACGGGCTTTGCTTGTAGCCGACGACCTCTTTGCGCATCACCTCGTAGACCACCGAGTGCGCGATCTTGAGGTCGGGCGCGTCCTCCTTCTCGATCGCCTGCATCTCCTGGTACAGCTTGGTGCGCTCCTTCACATCGGTCAGCGTGCGGGCCTTGTCCAGGCGCGCGTCGAACTCCTTGTTGCACCACTTGGACAGGTTCTGGCCGCCGGGCCGCGCCGCCGCGCAACTGCGCAGGAAGAAGAAGTTGTCGGGGTCGCCGTTGTCACCGGTCCAGCCGAGCTGGCCGGTCATGTGCTCGCCCTGCTGCATGCGCTTGCGGTACTCGCCCCATTCGAAGGTGACCAGCTTGGCGTTGACGCCCACCTTGGCCAGGTCGGCCTGCATCATCTCGGCAATGCGTTTGGCGTTCGGGTTGTACGGCCGCTGCACCGGCATGTACCAGAGGTCGATGTCCAGCGGCGTCTTCACGCCGGCGGCGGCGAGCGTGGACTTGGCCTTGGCGGGGTCGAACGCATAGTCCTTGACCGCGTCGTTGTATGACCACAGCGTCGGCGGAATCAGGTTCTTGGCGGCCTGGCCGGCGCCAAGGTAGACATCACGGATGATGGCTGCCTTGTCGATCGCCATGTTCAGCGCCTGGCGCACCTCCTTCTTGTCGAACGGGGGCTTCTGCGTATTGAGCGCCCAGTAGGCGATGTTCAGGCCCGGCTGGCTGATGACGGTCAGGCTGGCGTCCTTCTGCATCTCGGGCAGGTCGGCCGGGCGCGGCGCAATCACGAAGTGGCATTCGCCGGCCTTGAGCTTGCTGTAGCGCGCGGTCGGGTCGGGCGTGATGGCGAACACCAGGTCGTCGACCAGCGCCTTCTCGCCCCAGTATTCCTTGTTGGCCTTGAAGCGGATGACCGCGTCCTTCTGATAGGCAACGAACGTGAACGGCCCGGTGCCCACCGGCTGCTGGTCGAATTGCTCCTTCTTGTTCTGCTTGCTCAGGAGATCGGCGTACTCGGCCGAGTGAATCGCCGCGAAGTCCATTGCCAGGTTGGCCAGCATCGGCGCGTTGGGCTCCTTCAGCTTCATGCGCACGGTGTTGGCGTCGACCTTTTCCAGCGACTCCAGCAGCTTGGGCATGTCCATGTCGGCAAAGTAGTCGTACTTGCCGCCCGACACCTTGGCGTACGGATGGTCGGCCTTCCACTGGCGCTCGAACGAGAACAGCACGTCGTCGGCGTTGAAGTCGCGTGTCGGCTTGAAGCCGTTGACGCCGGAGTGGAACTTGACACCCTTGCGCAGCTTGAAGGTGATGGTCTTGCCACCGTCGGTGATGGTCCAGCTTTCGGCCAGACCCGGTTCGACCTGGGTCGAGCCGCGCATGAAATGGGTCAGCTTGTCGTACACGGGCCGCGCGGCGTCGAAGCTGGTGCCTGTGGTGTTGAGTGCCGGCGTGAAGTTCTCCGGCGAGCCTTCGGAGCAATAGACCAGCGTCTTGGCCGAGGCGGCGCCGCTGGCACCGATCAGCGCCGCAGCCATTGCGGCGAAGGCCCGCACCGTGCGCTGGGTGGAAGAAGTGGATGTCATGGCAAATCTCCTTGCAGGGCGTGGATCGTACGGCCCTGGCATGGCGGATCGGCACAGGCCGCACCGAGTGGATTCCCTAGATCGCCGCCGCGGGCGAGCAGCCAACTCACGCCCCGCGCAGGCGCGGCAGGATGCGCAGCGCGTTGTCGCGCTCGATCGCGCGCAGGTCGGCGCCGCTGAAGATCTTGGCCAGGCCCTGGGTGTGTTCGGCCGCCGAGCGATACGGATAGTCGGTGCCGTAGACGATCTGCGAGATCGGGACCAACTGGGTCAGCGAGGCCATCGCCACCGGGTTCGACGCCTGCGCGGTGTCGTAGTAGAAGCTGCGCAGCTCGGCCAGCACGCGCTCGGCCGTGAAGCCCTCCTTGGCATACGGCGGCCGCATCATCTGCACCAGAAAGCGTTCGGTCAGCGCGCTGAGCGTGCCGCCGGCGTGCGAGAAGATGAAGTTGATGCCTGGGCAGCGCCGGGCGGTGCCCGAGAACACCAGGCTCGCGATGGTGCGCGTGGTGTCGGTGCCGTACTCGATGATCACCGGCGCCACGCCGCTGCCCAGGTTGAGGCAGCAGGCCGGGTCGTTGGGGTGGGTGTAGGCCGTGGCCTTGCGGCGGTGCAATTCGTCCATCACCGGCGCGAAGGCCGCATCGCCCAGGTACTGGTTGCCGTAGCTGGTCATGAAGGCCACGCCGTCGGCCTTCAGCACATCGAGCGCGTAGGCGATCTCGTTCAGCGTCGCGTCCACATGCGGCATCGGCAGCAGTGCGAACATGCGAAAGCGCCCGCGCGACTCGTCGGCCAGCTTGCGCGCGTATTCGTTCGAGGCACGGGCGACCGACGCCGCGTCGGCAGCGTTGAGAAAGCCCACCGCCGGCAGCGTCGGCGAGGTGATCGCGGTGGCGACGCCGCCCTTGTCGAGGTCGTCGATCGACCGCTGCGGCGTCCAGTTGTTGACCGGCGGCGAATCGAGCTTGGCGGCCTTGAGCGAGGTGACCCACGGCGGCGGCGAGATGTGATGGTGCACGTCGATGCGGTGCGGGTCGGCCGGCGCCGGTGTCGTGCACCCCGACGCCGCCAACGCCCCGAGCGCGGCGGTGCCGGCGACCAAGCGACGCCGCCGCGCATCGGGCCCCGCCGACGGCGCGCAGGAGGGACATACCGGAGCGATCTTGCCGCGATGGATCAGCATGGGGGGATCTCCGTCTTGTGGGCACCCCAGAGCACTCGAGCTGCGGGGCTGCCTCGGTGCAGGTCTGCACAATGATGACACGCTGGACGCGCGTCGCCCGGCGGGCGAACATACCGGCTCGATTGACAAAGCTGAGCCAATGAGAGGGAGCGCACCGATGAACGACCACACGCTGCAACGGGCCAGGACGGCGCGGTTCCTCGAACCCGACTCGGCCACCGCGCGCCTGCACGCGCAGGCCAGCCAGCTGATCCCCGGCGCCACCTCGCGGCTGCACTACCACTTCAAGCCGTATCCGATCTATGCCCGCTCCGGCAAGGGCTGCCGTCTCACCGACATCGACGGTGACGAACGCATCGACTGCCTGAACAACATGACGGCATTGATCCACGGGCACGCCGACGCGGACGTCAACGCCGCGATCGTCGACCAGGTGCAGCGCGGCGTCAGTTTCTCCGAGCCCGCCGAACCCGAGGTGGCGCTCGCCCGGCTGATGAGCGAGCGCGTGCCGTCGGTGCGGCAGGTGCACTTCCGAAGTTCGGGCACCGAGGCGGTGATGATGGCCGTCAAGCTCGCGCGCGCCTTCACCGGCCGCAGCCGGATCGCCAAGTTCGAGGGCGCCTACCACGGCTACTACGACTACGTGCAGGTGAGCTTCTCGTCGACGCCGGCCAACTGGGGCTCGGCCGCAGGCGCCGCAGAGCGTGCCGAGTTCGGGCGGCCTGTCGCCCGCGGTGGGCGACGACGTGCTGGTGCTGCCCTTCAACGACCGCGCCGGCGTCGAGCGGCTGCTGGCGCAGCACGGCAAGGGCATGGCGGCGCTGCTGTTCGAGCCGCTGTCCAACCGTGCCGGCATGGTGCTGCCGCAGCCGGGCTTCCTCGACTTCCTGCACGAGATCACGCGCCAGTACGGCATCGTGCTGATCTTCGACGAGGTCATCGCCTTTCGCCTCGGGCAGGCGGGCGCGCAGGGCCGCTACGGCGGCAGGCCGGACCTGACCGCTTTCGGCAAGATCATCGGCGGCGGCCTGCCGATCGGCGCCGTCGGCGGGCGCGCCGACATCATGGCGCTGCTCGATCCGGCCGGCAGCGGCACGCGGGTGATATCGGGCGGCACGTACAGCGGCAACCCGCTGTCCGCCGCCGCCGGCCTGGCGACGCTGATGAAGCTCACCCCGGCGATGCTTGCGCGGCTCGACGCGATGGGCACAGCGCATGCGCGACGGCCTGAACGAGATCTTTCGCGCGGCGGGTCAGAAGGCGCAGGCGTCGGGCGACGGGTCGCTGTTCCAGATCGTGCCGACCGACCGGCCGCTGGCCAACTACCGTGATGTGCCGCAGGACGCTGCGGCGTTCGACTGGCTCGACCGGTTGCACCGGGGGCTGCTGTGCAGCGGGGTCATCATCTCGCACCGCGGGCTGAGTTGCGTGTCGTCGCCGATGGGCGAGGCCGAGGTCGATGAAGTGCTGGGGGCGTTCGAGCGGGCGGTGGCGGGGTTGCGGCGATAGCCACGGATCAGGCACCGAGCAGGCTCGGCGGCCATTCACGGATGTGCCACAGAAGGAGATCGTCATGCCCAGCGTGTTGGTTCCGGTCGATGGCTCTGACAATTCGGCACGCGCGGTGGAGGCGGCCTGCCGGCAGGTCGCGCACCAGCCAACGGTGACGGTGCATCTGCTGAACGTGCAGGCGCCGAACCATTCGGGGGTCGTCAGGAAGTACCTCAGCCAGGACCTGATCGACAAGTTCCACCAGGAAGAGGGCGAAACCGCCTTGCGATCCGCCCGTGCTCGGCTCGACGATGCAGACATCGCCTACACGTCGCATGTCGAAGTCGGCGACGTGGCGCAGACGATTGCCCGCTACGTGCGCGAGTTGCACTGCGACCAGGTCATCATGGGCACGCGGGGCCTGGGCGCCGGCGGCATCGCGGCGATCTCCGGCCTGCTGCTGGGCTCGATCGCGACGAAGGTGCTGCACCTTGTGGAGGTGCCGGTGACGTTGGTGAAGTGATCCCGCCGTCGCGTGGGTAGACGCCGACCGCTGCCCACCCCAAGCGGCCGGTGAACGCTCATGGCCAGTCAGCGACCGGGCGTCCGAGACAGCGCCGGCCGCGATCGGAGCACGCGCCGCAGCGGTCAGCCCCAGGCGCCTTGTGCCTCTTCCCAGCCGATGACGGCGATCGGCGAGCCATCGGGTTTGATGAAGGTCAGCGGCCCCAGGAATGTCATGTAGAACTCGCTGTCGATCGGAAAGAAGGTCTTGTCGTGGCGCGCGCCCGACGACTCGAATCCGTAGCCTGGCGCGATCGCCGTGTCGCCACCGGCGCCCTTGCCGCCGCGCACGTCCATCTTGCCCTTGGTTAGGAAATACTCGCCTGGGCCGGCATGAATATGCGGTGCGAACGAAGAGTTCGCCGGACAGTCAAAGATCGCGGTCCACGCACCGTGCTCGGGCGAAACGTGCAGCAGCTTCCAGCGGATACCTCCGCTCGAAAACGCATCCGGAAACGGCTTCCACTTGACCGCATCGATCTGAACGTACTCTTCATGGGACTTCGGTTTCATGATGTCTCCTGGCTTCGGGTGTACGAACTTCTTGCCCTCCACGGCACGCCGCAATCAGGCCGGCGGGCTCATCACCATCGGCCAATTCGCGCGCCGCGCTGGATGATAGGTAGCGCAGATCGGGCCGTTCCGAGTGGCCCTGTCGCCCGAGAGGGATTGCCGCTGATGCCAAGACCGATGTCCATCACCCCGCCCTCACTTCGTCGTGAGCGACTTCGAGATGCACTACCGGGCACCATGGCCATGATCAACGCTGACCGTGTCGATCTCATCCCGTACGGATTCGTAGATGACTACGTCGCACTCAGTTGGCTCGAGGAACGCGGCGCGGGATTGCGCTTGACATGCAGCGGCGCGGCGCTATGCAGGTACATCGCAGAGCGAGCGCTGCCGTCGTGCTCATTGCGTCACGGGAGGTCTGCTCCACCCCAACTCGCCAGCACATGCACGCCGTAGGGCGCCAAAGTGGTCAGTCGGTTGTCCTGCACTGGGCCGCCGACGGTGAAGTGATAAAGCGACTGGAACTCCAGGTCGCCGAAACCGAACACCTGGTGCACCGGGTCGTCGAAGAAGCAGCCGATGCCAGTGGCTGCTATGCCCGCCGCTTCGGCTTCCAGGTACAACACCTGTCCGATCACCCCGGCTTCCCAAAAGAGCAGGCGATAGAACCAGGGCCCGTGCGTGAACAACGCGTCCCGATACTCGGCAATCATGCCGAGCGCAAAGACCCCGTCACCGGCGATGTCCTGCAAGCAGCTGACTTGCGTTGCGAGCTGCCGCGCATCGCCGCCTTCCAGCCTGCGAAGAGGAAGGTCCGCCGGGCATGCGGCGGGCGTGGACCAGTCGAAGCGCTGATGCATCGCGCGCTTGAGTTTGTCCAGCTTGCCCGGGTGGCGGACGAGTACGTACAGTCCCGAGTCGAGTCCGTCGACTCGATGAACAAACAAGGCGAGGTGGATGCGCGGCTCCCAGGCAACGGCATCCCAGGGCATCGGCCGCCGGTTCGGCCCCAGCGCCACGCGCGGCATCACGCGCGCGAGCATGCCGAAAAAGCGCTCGGCAGTGATCGGGGTGCAGCCGTCGCAGGCCTGCAGGCTGCGCCGCTGGCGGATGATCCGGCCGGCCAGCGGCCCGTCGCTGAACGCTGCGGTCTCATGCGCTGGCGCAGACGTTTCGAACAGGTCCAAGCCATGCCGCTCGCTGACCGGTTGGCGTGAGGCGAGCGCCACCTCGTCGATGACGGTCCAGGAGACTGGGTCGTCGTGGCTGAGCCGGTTCGCTGTCCCGCGCCAAGCCTGCTTCGCGAGCCCGCGCGCCAGTAGCGGATCAAGGACCAGCGGCACGGTGCGCCTTGTGCCTGCAAGCCACGGCGCGGCCGAGTCGTTCGGCCAGACGAGCATGACCAGTTCCGGCTCTTCGTGCTCGGCGCCTGCGAAGTCGTCGGCGCGGTTCAGCCCCAGCAAGTCTTCGATGGTTTCATTCGCCAGACCGTGCAACACGACAGCGCTCCACCCTAGGGTCGCGGCGGCAATGCGCAGCGTACCGATGGCATGGCCCGCGTCGTGCTGGCAATAGCGGAACGCGCGCTCGCCGTACTTCCACGACTCGCGCCAGTGGATGGACGAGAGCCCGACCAGAAAGGCCTGCGGAGGAAACTCTCGCATCAACTGTGCGAACCAATCGGCGGAGCCGCTCGCGCGCCGCTCCAGACCATGCTCTCGCGGCGCGTAGTGGTACAGCCCAGGCACGTCCGCCAACCCGGGCAGCGCGCCGATCAGCAGGTAGCCCTCGGTCGGGTGCAGGTTGCCGCTCGAAGGGTTGCTGCGCAGTGCCCAACGCGTGCGCCCCGCCTGCTTCCAGGCCGACAGCGCAAGCGCGTACTCGAACAGCCGCGACAGCGAGCGGACCGTGAGCGGCGCGCTCGGCACCGAGCCGCGCCGATAGAGATCCTCGTAGCGAGGCGACAGTGGCTCTTCGTCCGCGCCAAGGATGGGCAGCTGCGTGAACGGCGCGCCCTCGTAACGGCGAAACGGGTTGGGCTGATTCGCCCAATCCAGAGTGCCGGCAGAACGCGCATAGCGGTGGAATTGATGCTTGGTGCGCTCGTGAAAGCGCAGCACCGCTTCGATCTTGTCGGCATCGTGCATTTCAGGCCAGCGCCGGGCCGCTCCCAAGCGGCCTGAGCACCTCCTCGGGGGGAAGCGAGCGCAGCGAGCGCGGGGGCGGTGTCATCCCGGCAGCGTCAATTCAGATTGATGTCGCCGTCGAACTTGACCCTAAACTGCGTTCGGGCTGGCCCATCATCGGACCGCTTGTCCGATCTGGGTCGATCGGACACCTGAGGACGAAGCACCGCATCAACCAGCGTGTGGATCACACCATACCTCAAACTGGTCAACGTGCCTCCCCACAAACGAGCAGCCCGCCTACGGAGCGAACCGAGGGCGGGCTGTTGGTCATCCTGCGGCAACGTAGAAGGTGCTGACGGACCACTAGAGTCGATGCGGAGATCCCGCAGCCTTGCGTGTCGCGATGACAAACTCAGTCTAGTCGTGTGTGCTCTCCAGGGTGATAGCTTTACACATGGCACATGGACCCCGAATGCCCCGCGTCGCCTGCTCGTCGCCTGTAATGAAACCGGCCTGCGCCACGCCCCGCGGACTCATGCGGGGCACCGAGCGAAGGGTCATCATCGCGTCATCCCCGGCGCCGTGCCGGGAATCGAAGGGCGGTCGACATGCCAAGCTTGAACACACAGGAACAGATATGGGCGCGCGACGACAAGGGAATGAAGCACGCCATCACGGTGACTCGTGCGCCGATGCCGGGCTCGCCACACCTTCAAGGACTACCGCGCTTCTCATGGGGTGCTGGGCGGCCCTTGAGTCTCATCGACAACAAGGCCGGCATCCTCGAGTGCGCCAGCACCAAGCAGCGATTGAAGATCGAAGAGTGGGCCGGCTGAGCCGCCGTCATTCGCCGATACGATGCCCTTGAACGGATCGCTGCCGTAACGCTGGGGCTCGACGACCAGCGAGCGGAGGAGTTCTGGGAGGCCCCGTGGTCACGATGTCGTTCAACACATCGCAGCGCTGTTGCAGTCCATCGAGACGGCCCCACCGTTCGCGATATTTGATTTCGGATGCGGACCTGGATGGGACCTCGAGCATTCAAGCGGCTCGGGCACCTCGTGACGGGACCGGCGACGACGAGGAGGGCTGGAACGGCGACCGTTACTGTGCTTTCCACGGTCTGGGTGCATGGCGCCGGTACATGTCAGCGGCCAATTTCATCGAACTAGCCTGTTACTACTGTCCACCCGGCCGGCCGCTGGAACAGCAGCCGTGGCTGGCGCCTGTGTGGCGCATGCCGACACGCTGCGCACCGCTATGCCCGCACTTCACCATGGCGATGAATGTCGGCAATGGCCGGGTCCCGATGCCCGATCTGCGGATTCCTATGACAGTTGACCGGCGCAACGCAGTGGCTCACGCGTTGAGCGGCCGCTTAGTGCGGCATACCTGCCCACCAAATCGTCAGTTGGATGGTCGTGACCGACCCTGAGCTGTCACCTGCTCAAGGTTGACTGCGGACATTCGAGCCCGAAGCTTGGGACTGGGGCCCACTGGGGCGGTTGAATTTCATATGCGCATGCAATCCGTAACTAGCGCGTGTGCGCGCTATGCCAGAGATCGGTCGAGTCGCTGCCGATGTGCACCATCAGTCGAACACCCTTGTTGCCCGGATCAGTATTGATCGCGGAATTTCCATCCCGATCGCCCTGGCAGTCCGCTTGTTTGCTGTTACCTCAAACCGGGTGGGCTGCTGGAATGGGATCTCTTGCACCTTCGTGCCTTTGAGTATCTTGTCCACTTGACCCACGGCAAGCTGAAACATCTCCATGTGGTCAGGTCCATAGGTTGCCAGCACGCCACTCTTTGCGAACTCCGACGTTTCGCTGATCGTCGGGATCCGTTGGATCAACGCGACCTTCACGATGTCCTCAACATATCTGAAGGTCACATCCGATGCCGCGATGAACAAAAGCTCAGGTCGATTCCGTGCCATCTTGGCGAATAGCGCCGTGCGCTCATCCGACTCTGTTGGCAAGGGATAGACCACCAAACTCACGCCAACGCCGGCTGTCACCTTGCGCAGCGCGATCGCTTCCATAGTGCCCGGAGGATCGTCGGCAGCCACCAATGCGACACGCTTCAGTCCGGGGACCAGCTCGATGGCCAATTCAAGACGCTTTGCAACCGTCTCGTCGGATTGCCACGAGATGCCGGTGATGTTGGCGCTAGGCGCGGCCAAGGTCGTCGTCAAACCCTGGCCTACAGCATCGAAGATCTCGTAGCACACGATGGGCACCGCTGTGCGCACCTTGCGGACCTCGGACAGCGTGCTGTAGTCAATGACAAGGACTGCGACTCGTTGCGACTCCAAGGTGTCAATGATTGCCGGTATACGCTCGGGATCATTGCCATCGACATGGTGCGCAATTTCGAGGTTCTCTCCCTCGACCCAGCCGTATCGGCGCAATAGTCGCCGCAAGCAGGCGGGAGTATCGATCGTTTCGTTTGAATCCATGTTCCAACAGGCCGACCTTCTTAGATGCGGCCGCCAGATTGCATCCCAAATTAACGGAAAGCCCGCCGATCGCCCCGCTGAGCAGGAACGAGACGACCGATCTACGGGACAAATCGTCCAGGGGCGTTCTGCCGACGAAATCTCGATCGATCAATTCCCTCCGAACCTGCGCGTGCATTTGAGCACCAGTCGGCTGAGAGGGCGAGGTCACTATTGAGATCACACTGCTCAACGCTTGCACCGACGACTCCGAACGGCCGCTAGCCGCGAAAGGGACCAACGTCTCCTCTCGGCTGTCAGCGGCTGTGTCCGCAATTGGCTGGGTCCCGCCCCAGGGTGACGCAGGCTCAATGTCGGCTGCACTCCAAAGTGCTCACGTTGGAGCCACTTGATCCGAACGCGTGTTGTGGGTCGACCAGCGACGCTGAAGATCCGAGCCAGTGGTCATTCAATCGGGCCAGGTCACCAACGACCGGTATGCCACGTGCACGTCGCCAACGCTTATCGCCCAAGAAAAGAACAGGTACCGCAAACGGCCATCCACTCGGGACTGCTCGCTGATGTGCGGCAACGTCAAGGCACGCGCAGGGCGAGACAGCACTGCCATGGCCCGCGCCTTCACCTCACGGAGCACGCCGCCATCACCTGCGAGCCCGGCGTTGTGATCCGCTCGGTCGCGGCCAGCACCGCTCTGACCGACGCCTGGTTCGTTGCCACTGTCCCGCGTGGTGGCACCGACGGCAGATCAGGCCTCGCCCAGCCAGTCCAGCACCGCGGCATGGAACGCCTGCGGTGCGTCCAGCATCACCCAGTGGCCGGTCTTCATCTCCACGACGCGGCAGCCGGGACGCGCCGCGAGTGCGGCCGTCCAGGCGCGTGAATGGAACATGAACGGCTTGCGCTTGCCATAGATGAAGCACATCGGCATCGCCGGGTCGTCGGCCTTGAAGGGCCGGGTCGTCCGGTACGAGCCATACGTGCCGGTCCAGGTGATCCAGTACGGATAGCCCATCTGCGCGCGGATCTGCTGCGGCGGCGCGGGCACGCGCATCCGGCGCGCCATGCGCCGCGCCATGCCGTCGCCCAGGCTGCCGCCGATGCGCCAGGCCAGCGCCAGCCACAGCTGGTAGCTCAGCACGCCGAACTTGGCCTTCAATGGCAGCTCCCGCCGATGGGCCCTGGACCCGGCGTCGCCGATGTCGACACCGATCACCCGCGTCACCCGTTCCGGGTGCTGGCGCAGCAAGTGGTAACCGAACAGGCAGCCCCAGTCGTGCAGCAGCAGCGTCACCGGGCGGCCACCGTCGGCGTGCAGCACCACCTGGTGCAACAGCTCGACGACGTGATCGAGCGTGCGGGCGCCGGGCGCATCCCCGGGTGCGAAGCCCGGCAGCGTGAAGCGCACGCAGCGCCAGCGTGGTGACAGCGCGGCCACGGTGCCGTCCCACAGCGCTGCGGTGTCGGGCCAGCCGTGCAGCAGCACGATGGTGCCCTGCGGGTCGGCGGGTTCGTCGATCTGCACGGCCACGCCGGCCACGGTGTCGGTGCGCGTCATACATCCCATGCTGCCGGGCCGGGCGGGTCAGTTGGAGAGCGCCGCGCGACTGACCCGGCAGACGATCCGGATCGGCCGGTACCCGCCGCCTTCGCGTACTCGCCGGCGGTGGCCGTCCTACTTGAGCGTCGCGTGGAACGTCAGTTCGGGAATGCTCGCCAGGGCCTTGGAAATCGGGCAGTTCTTCTTGGAGAAGTCGACCTTCTCGTTGAAGACTCCGGTGCTCACGCCCGGGACGACGGCGACGGTCTCGAGCTCGATCTTCGTGACGGCGGGCCCGGCGCCCAGGTGCACGGTGGCCGTGGTCTCGATGCTGGTCGGTGGGTGGCCGGCCTCGGTCAGCTGCGCGGCCAGGAACATCGAGAAGCAGCCGGCCTGCGCCGCGCCGATCAACTCTTCCGGGTTGGTGCCGCCCGCCGCGCCCTCGAACCGCGTGGCGAATGTGAACGGCGCATTCAAGTGCCCCGAGTTGCCCGACATCGAACCGGCGCCCTGCTTGAGCGTTCCAGTCCACTTTGCGTGTGCTTTCGCAATGGCCATGATCAGATCTCCTCGTGTGGTTGAAGTCGACGTTGACGGCTTGACTGTACAGGCGTCGTGATGATCGCGCTCGGGCGCGGCCTATTGCTCCTCGGCCTCGATGCGCAGCCGACGGCGAACCGAGCCCGCACCTTCGTGATGGCCCGCACGCGCAGCCCGGCCCCCTGCGCCACGTCGACGCGCTGGTGGTAGTCCAGGCTGTCGGTCTGGCCCGGGTTGCTGGTCGCGATCTGACGCGACCAGGCCTGGCGGCCGTCGAGCTCCACGGTCAAGGCATGCCACGCGCCCTGCCCTTCAGTGGGGCACTGGACCTCGAACCGCACATCGACGAGAAATCTTCGGGCACGCCCGAGCGCCGGTGGAATATGGAGCGTGGCCACGTCGGCATCGCCGACATCGAGCTGCCACTGCTCGAGGGGTTCATCGGGCATGCTGAACGGGCTCCGCGGCTGCGCACTGTGAATACCGGCACAGCTTGCCACAGTGCCCGGGGCGCCGGGTGTTGACACGGATTGGCTCCATCGGTAACGCCGGCCAGCCGGCCCCCCGGTGTAGTCTTCGCATGGTTTCGACTCGCACCACCCCACGCCATGCCCCTGCCCCCGCCCGACTGCCCACGCAAGCCTTCGCACCAGCGTTCGATCACCATCCGCGCCTATGCCCGCAGCGACGGGCTGTGGGACATCGAGGGCCACCTCACCGATGCCTGGCCGGAGCCGATCCCCAAGGCCGGCGGCATGCTGCCCGCCGGCGAGCCGATGCACGCGATGTGGCTGCGCTTCACGGTGGACCGCACGGCCACCATCGTCGCCGCGCAGGCCGCCACCGATGCCGGCCCCTATGGCGACGCCTGCGGCACGATCGCACCCGACTACGCCCAACTCGCCGGCGTGCGCGTGGGCCGCGGCTACCGCGACGCGATCCGCAAACTGTTCGGCCGCACTGCCGGCTGCACGCACATGAACGAGCTGGCCGGCGTGATGGGCAGTGCCGTGCTGCAGGCGTTGTGGGGCGAGCTGACGCAGAACCCCGAGGAGAAGCCGTTCAGCATCGACGGCTGCCATGCGCTGAAGTCATCGGGGCCGCAGGTGGCGCAGTTCTTCCCGCGCTGGTTTCGGCCGCAGGCCGAAGGCGGCTGACGTTGACGATGCTCCCCGCCAAAGACCGGCTCACCCTCTGCTTTGCCCACGGCGCCTACCGCATGGCCGAGCGCTTCGCCCGCGCGACACCGGCATCGCCCACTTCGAGGTGCGCACGGCCGACGAGCTGAAGGCGGGCATGACCGAGGCGGACGTGCTGCTGGTCTCCATGATGTGGAGGAACGAGCTCGCCGTACCGCCCGCAAGCTGCGGTTCATCCAGTCGATCAGCGCCGGCACCGACCAGTACGACGAGGCGCTGCTGCGCGGCCGGCATCCGCCTCGCCAGCGCCGCAGGGGTCAACGCGCAGGCGGTCGCCGAGCATGCCATGGCGCTGATCCTGGCGCTGGCGCGGCACCTGCCCGAGGCGCGCGACAACCAGACCGCCAGCGCTGGCGCGGCATGATCTCCGACATCGCCAAGCGCGAAGACCAGCTCGGCGGCAAGACGCTGCTGATCGTCGGCCTCGGCCGCATCGGCGCGCGGCTGGCAGGCTCGCCAAGGCCTTCGACATGCGCGTCATCGCCACCAGGCGCGATCCGCCACCGCAGCCGGCGGCCGAGCCGTCGGCAACGACCGCCTGCTCGGTTGCTGCCCGAGGCCGATGTCGTCGCGCTCACCTGCCCGCTGACGCCCCAGACCGAGAACCTGATCGATGCCGCGGCGCTGGCCGCGATGAAGCCGACGGCGCACCTGATCAATGTGGCGCGCGGCCGCGTCGTCGACGAGGCGGCGCTGATCCAGCCCTGCAGCAACAGCGCATCGCCGCCGCCGGCCTCGACGTGACGCGCGAGGAGCCGCTGGCGGCCGCTTCGCCGCTGTGGGCGATGCCGAACGTGCTGATCACGCCGCACACCGCCGGCGAGACGCAGCGCTACGAGGACGCGGTGATCGACATCCTGCTGGAGAACCTCGACCGCCTCTGGCGTCGGGACCGCGCTGAGAAACCAGATCGTCTGACCGCCAGACATGAAGTCGCACCGCATCGATCTCGCTCTGCAGGGCGGCGGCACACACGGCGCGTTTACCTGGGGCGTCTCGACCGGCTGCTCGCCGACAATCGCATCCGCTTTGGCGCGGTCAGCGGTTCGAGCGCCGGCGCGATGAACGCGGTCGCGCTCGCCGCCGGCTTAAACGGAGGCGGGCGCAGCGGCGCACGCGAGACGCTGCGCCGCTTCTAGTCGCGCGTGGCCGACAGCCTGCACCTGGCGCGCTGGGCCGAGGCCTGGCTCGGCGCCGCGCCGGGGCTTCTGGCGCCGCCGCAGGCGTCGCCGCTGCAGGCGGCATGGGACGTCGCGCAGTCGTGGTTCGCGCCGGCCGACGGCAACCCGCTGCGCGCCGCGCTGAAGGACACGGTGGACTTCGGCCTCGTGCGCCGGTGCACCGAGATGCAGCTGTTCATCGGCGCGACCAACGTGCGCAGCGGCAAGCTGCGGATCTTTCGCGGCACGCAGATCACGCTCGACGCGGCGGTGGCGTCGGCCTGCCTGCCGGTGCTCTTTCCCGCGGTGGAGATCGACGGCGAGGCGTACTGGGACGGCGGCTACATGGCCAACCCGTCGATCGTGCCGCTGCTGACCGATCGCCGAACCTCGACCTGATGCTGGTGCAGGTGCACCCGACGCAGCGCAAGTCGGTGCCGCAGACGCCGATGCAGATCATCGACCGCATCAACGAGATCAGCTTTCACGGCAGCCTGGTCAAGGACTGCGCTCGCTGGCGATTCTGCGCAAGCTGGTGCGCGACGAGGGCATCGACACCTCGCACGGGCGCACGCCGCTGCTGCGCAAGGCCGACGCGCTGCGCGTGCACCGCATCGAGGGTGGCGAGCAACTCGACGCGCTGGCCACCCAGGGCCCGCTCGAACCGGCGTGGCACCACCTGCTCGCGCTGCACCGCGCAGGCCATGCCGCAGCCGACCGGTGGCTGAGCGAGCACTACACGCACCTCGGCCGCCACGGCACGGTGGACATCGTCGCCGAGTTCCTGCAGGACTGAAGCGTCGCTCGGGAGCTCAGGATGCCTCGGGCTGCGCCATCGGCACGCCAAGCTGCGCGAGCGTGCGGTCGACCGCATCCGCCCTGCTGCTTCGCGCCGACGCCCTGATCGAGTGAGATCGATCTCGGCCATGGCGCCGGCGCTGCGTCAGCGGTCGCAACGCCCGGCGGAGACCGGGTGGCGGTCCTTCACGCAGCGGCCGAGCTGCAGATCCATCACCCGCAACGGCTCCGCGGAGCCGCGCGAGGCGATCACGAACGGTCTGGCTTCGCCGCGGGTGGTCACCACGTAGGCGTAGGCCATGCGACCCTCGGTGCCATCCTCGAAGGTGGCCTGGGTGACGCGGATCGCGTCGTCCAGCCGCGCGGCATCGAGGAAGAACAGGATCACTACGTTGGCCGCGAAGTGCTGGATCGCGGCCGCGCCATTGACGCGAACGGGCACGTCGTCGAAGGCATTGACCACGGCGGCCAGGTCTCCGGCGGCGGCCCAGCGCACGAAGGGTTGGATCTCGGCGCGGTGATCCGGTGCGACCGGATTCGTCTTGCGCAACGACAGCACGTTGCCGCGTCGCACGGCGCTCGCCGCCTCCCCCGGCACGGCCGGTTGCGCGGCCGACGCTGGGAACGCCGGCCAGGCCAGGGAAATCGCCAGCCATGATGACCACACACGCCTGGTGAACATGTCAACGATCCTGATCTGCGCCGCCGGATGAGGCGGCCACTGTGGTGCTGGTGCACCACCTTCGTCAACGACTCCGCGATCGAATTCGGTGTGCCGCGGCAGTTTTGTGCAGATTTCGGGTGATGCATCGGTTCACGCGGCGCCTTCGCCGCGCGTGTCACCGCTCGACTGCGACGACATAGGCACGGATCATGCCGTCGACGGGCCCGCGACCGAATCGGGCCGCGATGGCCGCTGCCGCGGCATCCGTGGCGCCGGCCCGGCCACCGGCACAGTTGATCGCCGCCTCGAACTTCAGGTTGCCATTGAAGGCGGCCCAGACGGATCGCTCGTCCGCGATATCGCACGCCCAGGCGTGAAGGCCAGGACCTCGAAGCCTCGCGCCTCCAGTTCCTCCACCATCGCGCGGCCCAGCATGCCGCGAGCGCCGAAGACCGCCACGCGCTTGATCACCATCAGCCCAGGATCGGGAAGCACGTGCGCGATATAGGCCGTTCCCAGCCCCGCCAGGACGTGCGGGTTGTTGCCGACCTTCGGCTGGAGCTGTTCCAGGAAGTCCACCACGAGGTGCCCTGGCGCGCTTCACCGCCACGCTGGCGGCCGGCGTGCCGGCGCCTGGGTCCTTTGCATCCGAAGCGCCGCGAGCGCCGCCCACGCGCGCTCCGGCCATCGCCTCTTCCGCGTCTCTCAGAGAGATGGCGGAGATCGCGGCCTGGTCCGCGGCCGCCGCCTGGCTGGTCCGTTCCGTCTGGCATGTTGGCGCTCCTCTCACATGGGCACGGCACAAATAGTAGCCGCACAGGCTGCACTGCTCCGCCATCTAGATCGTGGCGGGCATCCTCGATCATCGCGAGCATATCGGCCGGCTTC
>CAWFCV010000033.1:0-101345 GCA_963814435.1 uncultured beta proteobacterium | reverse complement strand
CGGTCCCCGTTCAGTGGACGCCACGAAGCGCGAGAGCGTTATCCACGGACGGCCGGTTCGGTCGCTTGCGACGAACCGGAAACCGGCCGTCGGTGGGTAACGCGGTGCCACTCATTGCTCGCGACGCCTTCGCCCTTGGGTTTGACTCGGCGCGCCAGCGCCGCTCGAATTCCGCTGGTGCGATGTTTCCCAGCGAGGAGTGACGCCGCTCGGTATTGTAGTAACCGATGTACTCGACGATCGCTTGCCGGGCCTGCTCGCGCGTCTCGAAGTGCTCGTCCGTGCACGCACTCGACTTTCAACGTGCCGTTGACCGATTCCATCGGCGCGTTGTCCCAGCAGTCCCCCTTGCGGCTCATCGACACCGTGATGCCGCGCGCCTTGAGCTTCTTGCGGTAGTCCTTCGCCGCGTACTGCGAGCCGCGGTCCGAGTGATGCACCAGGCCGGCGTCGGGATCGCGCCAGCCCAGGGCCACGTCCAGCGCGCACAGCGTCAGCTCCTGCGGCATCGTCTCGCTCATCGCCCAGCCCACCAGCTTGCGCGCGTACAGGTCCAGCACCAACGCCAGGTACAGCCAGCCCTCGTCGGTGGGCACGTAGGTCATGTCGGCCAGCCACTTCTGGTTCGGCGCCGTGGCCTCGAAGTCGCGCTCCAGCACGTTGGGCGCCACCGGGTGAGCGTGCTTGGAGTCCGTCGTCACCACCCGGAATCGCCGCCGCTTGTGGCTCTGCAGCCCATGCTCGCGCATCAAGCGCCCGATGCGCTTGTGATTGACCGTCTGGCCCCGAGCCTCGCTGACCTCCGGCGTCATCCGCCGCCGGCCGTAGCGCCCTCGATGCTTGCGCTGCGCGCTCGAATCTGCTCGACCAACTCCTCGTCCTCGCGCGAGCGCTTCGATGGCTCGCGCGCCGCGCGCCGCATTGAGTCCGCTGCGCGACACCGACAGCAGCTCGCACATCATCGTCGTCGAGTAGGTGTCGCGATGCTTCTCGATCCAGGCGTACTTCACATCGACTCCTTGCGCAAAGTACGCCGCCGCTTTTTTTAGGATTTCCTTCTCCACCCTCAGCCGGGCGTTCTCCTGCCGCAACCGGCTCACCTCCGCCTCCAGCTCCGAGATCGGCTGCGCCGGCGAGCGCTTGACCAGCGCCTGGCCCTTGCGCGCCCGATACACCCAGTTCGCCAGCGTCTTGTTCGACATCTCCAGCGAGCGCGCCACCGCCGCCATGCTGCGCCCGCCGTCGATCACCTGCTTGACCGCCGCCTCCCGAAACTCAGCCGTGTACTTCCGATCAGATCCTGTCTTCATCCGTACCTCCACAAGGTCAACCTAACAGACCTCGTGGCGTCCGTTTTTCGGGGACCAGTTCAGATTGGCCAGCAGCGCCAGTGCACGATCGCCGGCGCTGTGGCCGGGACGGGCCATGCGCAGGTAGCGGCTGGTGGTGCTGAGCTTGGCGTGGCCCAGCAACTGGCTGATGCTGTTGAGGTCGACGCCGGCTTCGAGCAGGTGTGTCGCGAAGCAGTGGCGCAGCGTGTGGATGCCGCCGACCTTGTCGATGCCGGCCACCGCATTGCGCGCGATGTGGAAGTAGCGCCCGGCGCTGCGGGTGTCCAGCGCCTTGGACGGGATCCAGCCGAGCCGGGAACAACCAGTCCTGAGGCCGCGCATGGCGGCGGCACTGGCGCCAGTACAGCCTCAACTGCTCGAGCAGTTCGGGCGTCAGCAGGCTGTAGCGGTCGTGCCCGCCCTTGCCCGCGACGACGCGGATGCACATGCGATCGGGCGATGAGTCGATGTCGCAGCCGCGCAGGTTGCACAGCTCGCTCACGCGCATCCCGGTGGCGTAGGCGGTCATCAACAGGGTGCGGGCCTTGAGAGAAATCGGTGCGTCGAGTACGGCCGCCACCTCGGCACGGGACAACACCTCGGGCAGATGCTGCGGAGTCAGCGCCATGGGGATGCGCGAGCGCCGGTCGGCCTGCCCCAGCACCTCGCAAATCAGGAAGCGCGTGGCGCTGGAGACCTGGTTGACGCTGGTTCGGTCAGTCGCCGATCACGCACCAGGTGCAGCAGGTACGCCTGCACCTCCGGGTCCGTGATCAGCTCGGGGCTACGGTGGTAGTGGCGGGCCAACTGCGAGACGGCCCTGAGGTAAGACTCCTGGGTGCGCGGCCGAAAGCCGCGCAAGACCATCGCGTCGATCATGCGTTGACGCAGTGTTGTCGTCATCATCGTCTCCGGGTTCCGGGGAACAGTCCCCGGGAACCAAGCTACGACTCAGTACCCCGCTGCGTCCACGCGGTCCGATCGGCCGCGCACAACCACCGCGTCAGCGGTTTGGTCCACCGGTCATTGGCGGCGGGACCGATTGAATGACCGCTGCCTCTGCGCTTCACCGTCGCTGGTCGACCCACTGCCGCCGTTCGACGGTCGGGAGCAAGCTGACGCTCGCTCACCACCGCCGACACCACCGATCAACCCTCGAAGCTGGCCCGCCGTTGGCGCGACGAGGAGTTGACCCGACTCAACCGCATTTCCTCGCGGCGTGCTAGGTTACCCCGCCGTCTCGGCGTCGAGACCACGGGCGCTGATGGCGCAATGGGTTTGTGGTCCGAGGAGACGAACATGACGATAAGTCGAGACTTGGAGCCGTTGGGGCCGTTGTCTTCCTTGCTTCGGGACTGCCAACGTCTGCGTTAGCGATGGACCCGCTCACGCTGCCTGTAGATTGTGGGCGCGGGCAGACCATCACCAAGGCTCTGAGCTTCCCTGACCTTCTTCACAGGCCACTCGTCCTAGCTGTTCGAGGAACCTGCAATGAGAACGTCACGATCACCCGCGACGACGTGACGCTGCAGGGCGATCCGGCAAGTGGAGCAACGATCAACGGCTCCAGCGCGGGAAACACGATTACCGTGAAGGCCAGCCGAGTACTACTTGACCGGCTGACCGTTCGGGGCGGCAACCCCAATAGCATCGCGTTGGTTGGCGGAGCAACGTCGACATCTCCAATAGCGACATGCAATACGCGCCGCAAAATGGGATCAACGTCAACGGCACTTCCGCGATAAGCATCACCAACTGCATCGTTCAGCACAGCGGGCGCACGGGGGTCTTCCTTGTGCAAGGAAGCGCAACGATCACCAACAGCGACGTCTCGTTCAACTCGGGATCTGGGGTAGGTAGCACACAGGGCTCCACTGTCATAGTGAACGGCGGCACGTTCAATTCCAATGCGATTTCTGGAATTGGGGCGATCAGGGGCGTGGTGAACGTCAATAACAGCACAGTCAATTCCAACGGTGGCCCTGGCATCAACGTGCAAACGAGCACTGCCTTCGTTAGCGGCAGCACGATCGCCGTCAACGGCACGAACCCAGCGCAAGGTCCGGGATATGGGGTGCTAGCTTCGACCTCGCAACTCTCTATCAACGGCAGCAACATCAATTCCAATCCGGGCAGCGGGGTCCAATTGGAACGCAGCAATGCGACCATCGCTGGAACGACGGTCACCGGGAACGGCACCAACACGGCCCTAATCGAAAACCTCAGACGTGGGGTGTCGGCTGGGGCATCAAACGTTCAAGTTGGCAACAGCAACATTGCGGGCAATACGGGTCGCGGAGTCGCAATAGAGCTTGGAGGTTCGCTAGACCTCCTCAACACCACGGTTACCGGCAATGGGGTCGATGGAGTTATTGTTTACTTGGGATCCGCGGCAAACATCGCTGGCGGCACGATTGGCGGTAACGGCGGCAGCGGGTTGTGGGTGTGGGTGAACTCGACGGCTCAGATCACCCAAGGCGCAAGTATCCAGAACAATTCGAGACATGGTGTCGAACTGAACGCGGACTCCAAGCTTTGGGTGTTTGACCCGATCACCGTGGGCGGCAACGCTTGGTTCGGCGTGTACTGCAACGACACCAAGTCGAGCGCAGGCAATCTCGCGTTCGTGACGTTCTCGCCGTCCAATGGCGCAGGTGCCGCGAATTGCACCGGGTACTAGGGATCGAGCAGACCGCGGCCGCCGAGCATAACTCGATGCTCGCGGCTGCTTCCTTCCACTGAAAGCAATCTTCCTGGGTGATTCCGGCGAACGACCGCTTCGGGATTGCTCAGTATTCGCGTCGTAGAGTGGCTGGTATTGGCCTGGTCATCCTGAACATGAACCGGCGTGAGATGGGCGGCGGCGAAAGAAATGGCTCAACGATGGCCAGTCAATTGAGAAGGTCGATCCTCGTCACTTGTTTGGCCCTTGTCGCCTGCGCCACCGCCACGACGCCTACGAAGGGCCGCAACGACCTTCTGAGCTTCCTGAATGACGGTATCACCCGCCGCGACGAAGTTCGCGTCAAGCTTGGCGAGCCAAGCGCCGAGTTCGAGCGCTCGCGTATCGCGGCCTATCGGCTGGGCCGGGACGAGGCCGGGTTCTTCGTGGTCGAGCGACGTGAGTCATGGTCTGAATCTTGGTCTGGGGTTCGATACAACCTCATGCTCGTGTTTGATGGCGATGGCAACGCTGTCTTGTGCCGGCACGCGCTGGTAGAGGTCCGCTCGCCATGACGATGCGCGACTTCTTTAGAAGGGCGATGGTCGCTGGCGCAGCCCTGGGCCAACTGACTGCCTGTGGTCCCATCCCCATCTTTTCCGGCTATGCGGCCGGTTCGCGGCAAAACATCGGCGAGCGCGTGCCAGACTTCATCGTCGAAGGCAAGACACCAAGGGAGGAGGTATTGCTGCGCCTTGGAGAACCCGACGTGCGCGGCCCTGCTGACTCCTGGTACGCCTACGGCTCACTCCTCCACGCGGGGGGAGTGGAATTTGGTTTTCTCTCGGCCGAGACCTTGCGCTATCGGCGCATCATTGTTGACTTCGACGAGCAGGGGGTGGTGAGCCGTGCCAGCCATGTTGGGCAAGACTGCCCCGTCTACAACCAAGTTGCGCCCAGGTCGGCCCCCTGCAAAGCCATAGCGTCGGACGTGGCCAGCGAGTGGCTTCGAGAGCGCTTTCTAGGTGCCGTCTACCGTTCGGGCGACCGTTGGATCGCGGGTGCGACGGCCGTGACCAGTCAAGGGGTTGTCTTTCTGGCTGGGCCGGAGGAGAAGTCCGTGGGCCGACAGTTGTTGAGGCTGCACGTGTCCGAAATCGCTAGTGTCGAGTGGGGCGCAGATGACCCGCAGCAAGGCGGCCCTACGGCGGTGATCTTGCGCACCGAAGGCATGCGTGAAGTCTTTGCATTCAGGCCTCTACAGGACGGCGGCGCATTTGACCGGGTTCGCACCGAACGCTTCATCGAAACCGTGAGATTGATGCAACCCCCCAAACGCTGAGAGGCGTATTGGCGGCAACAATTGTCAGCGCCAGGAATTCAGTGGGACCCTGTCGCCATCAACTCGCACCCACTGATGTCTGCCCAACTGCATTGTTGGGTTGCTGTTGACCGGCAGGTGTCAGCCTTTTCCTGCCGTTTAGCCTTCGCCCTCGCATATCAGAAGATGGCCGACTGGGTGAGCTCAGCCAATGTCGAAGCCGACGTGATCCTTTGCGCTTCCCCAACGCCACTCGCTCTACGCACTCACCGGCCCGGCCGCAAACGCCTCCACCGGAGACAGCCTGATCAGCTTGCTCGCCTCCTCGATTGGCGAATAGAGCCACTGATCGACATCGTCGAGCTCGATCGCCACCACGCTGCGCTTGTCCTGCTGATCAGGCCCCAACTTCGGATCCGGCTTGTGCATCCGACTCATCAGCGGATGCGGATCCGCGTTGATCGTCAACATCGTGTAGCTCTCGACCACCTCGCCGGACTCCTTGTCGGTCCAGGTGTTCCACAGCCCCGCCAGCCCCCACGGCGCGCCATCGGCACGCCGGAAGCGCCACCACACGTTCTTGCCCGTCTCCCAGTTCGGCTCGTCGAATGACTCCGCCGGGATGATGCAGCGCTTGCCGTAGCGCCAGGGATCCTTGTACGACGCCTTGCTCGTGATCTCCTCGAACCGCGCATTGACCGTCGCATAAGGCAGCTTGGCGGTCTTCGCGAACCAGGGGATCAGGCCCCACTGGCCGATCACGAATTCGCGCCGTGGATCGGTCGAGTCCCGCGCCGCCCGGATGAACGGACCCATCGAGCGCGGAAACAGCTGCGCACCGCGCCAGGCGTTGTCGCGGCCGACGTGCCAGTGCCGCTCGATGTCAGCGGTCTCCGGGCTGATGTACCTCGTGCACATGGAAGCACTGTAGCGCGTGCGATCCGTGCAGACTGTATGCCTATACAGTATGCCAATGATGGCGCGGGTTCTGCTGATGCGCAAGATGGGGGTGCTGACCAAGGGTGAGCCACCGCCGGTCGACCAGTGGGCTGCGGGGATGCTCGAATTCGCCAACGCGAACTCCGAGGCGCCGCGCAGGCTGGTGCTGCGCCTGGCGCAAGCTTCACCCGATCGTGGCGTGGTGTTCGAGTTGATCCGGCCCGAGCTCGTGGGCGTCATCGGTCAGCGAATGCGCCTGCGCGGCATCGAATCGGTGCCGCTCGGTGGCACGGATCGCGGGGCAATGATTCAGGAGTGGTTGGTGGAACTCACGCGGTAACGGGTCTGCCGATCGAGTTGCCTGCGTGCCGGTCACGGCGTCGCCAGGGGGAGTTGCATTGATTGGCTTCCTATTCAGCGGGCCGAAATCGCTCCGGAATCGGCGTCACCCCGAACTTAGCCCTCGACCTCCGCGACGAACTCCGCTCGCGTCTTCACTGCCAGCGCAAAGGCTCCATCGAAGCCGTAGCGATCCACCGAAAGCGAGCGTGATCGGAAGGGCTTTACCTCTTGGGGTGACTGTGCCTGCCAGTCCGAGCCGTCCGCAGGGATGATTGGCTCGAAAAGGTCGGGGCAGGTTACCCGGCCAGTGGCGGACCCTCGCCGCGGCGGTAATTCTCCTGAACACTAAGCCGCGATACCATGTTCGCGACAGCCCCTGGGGAGGAGCCCTTGAACGGTTCTGAACTATCACAGCGGTTGGCAGCAATCCTGGCGGCCGACGCTGCTGGCTACTCCCGTCTTATGTCCGGCGATGAACGCGCGACCGTGACTGCACTCGACGCCGCACGCGCCGTGTTTAAGGCTCGTATCGAATCTAACCAAGGTCGCGTGGTCGATATGGCGGGCGATTCGGTGCTCGCAGTCTTCCACACTGCGATCGGCGCGGTGCAGACGGCGCTTGCCCTTCAAGAGGACCTCCAGGGCCTTGCTGTCGACGTACCCGAGGGACGGCAGTTGCGCTTCCGCATTGGTGTTCATCTGGGCGACGTGATTGAGAAGACCGACGGGACGGTCTACGGCGACGGCGTGAACATCGCATCGCGGCTGCAGGGATTGGCCGAACCGGGCGGCGTCATGGTGTCCGAGTCGATCCGCACTGCGGTGCGAGGCAAGGTTGACACGAGCTTCGAGGACAGGGGCGAGCAAACGGTCAAGAACATCCCGGAGCCGGTTCGCGCCTACCGAGTCGGTCGCGCGGGTGGCAACGCTGATGCGCCCAAACCCGCCTCCGTCGAAATCGACTTGTCATTGCCGGACAAGCCCTCGATCGCCGTGGTGCCATTCACCAACATGAGCGGCGATCCGGAGCAGGAGTACTTCATCGACGGCGTGACCGAAGACATCATCACCGAGTTGTCGCGGTTTCACTCCCTATTCGTCATTGCGCGCAATTCGTCGTTCTCCTACAAAGGCAAGTCGCCCGACATCCGGAAAGTCGGCAAGGAACTTGGCGTGCGCTATGTGCTGGAAGGGAGCATCCGCAAGTCGGCCAATCGAATCCGCGTCTCCGCGCAGCTTTTCGACTCCCTGACAGGCAATCACATCTGGGCCGACCGCTACGACCGTGTGCTGGAGGACATCTTCGCCGTGCAGGAGGAGGTGACTTTGAGCATCGTTGCCGCCATTGCGCCGAGGATTGACGAGGCGGCGATGTCCACAGCCTTGCGCAAGCGCCCCGATAACCTCAGCGCCTATCAACTTGCGGTACGTTCGCGAGCGAACTTGAACAAGTCGCTAATCACTCGGGACCTGGCATTGCTTACACGAGGGATTCGCGAAGCACGGGCCGCGCTTGCACTTGATCCCACCTGTGTGCACGCCCTGCAAATGCTCGCATATGGTTTGTTCTTGGAGGTCTGGTGGGGAGCTGCAGCCAACAAGCGGGAAACGTGGAAGGAAGGCCTCGGCGCCGCGAATCGGGCAATCGAACTTGATCGCACTGACCATGACGGCTATTCAGCCCGCTCCGCCCTGCTTTCAGTCTCAGGCGGAGACGGCGGAACAATGCAGGCCGTCGACGACGCGCGTCATGCGCATGAGCTCAACCGCAATGACTATCGCGCTTTGCATCAACTCGGGTGGACCGAGATGCTGAATGGCGATCATGCCCAGGCCATTGAACACCTGCATCAAGCGCTGCGGCTGAACCCGCGTGATCCATGGACGTTCAGCGTGTACGCCTTGTTGTCGGACGCGTACTTCTTCGCGAACGACTACGCACGGGGGCTGGAATGCGGATTGCGCGCGGTCACAGAGACACAAGGCGCCGGGACTACATACCACGACGTCGCGCTGTGCTACGTCGGGTTAGGAGAAATCGAAAAGGCACGAGAGGCGCTTGAGAAGGCACGGCTGGCTGCACCCGAATTCATCAATGGGGCATTGAACGGCAAATCGGTGTTGCGGCGACTGGAGGATCGGCGCAAGTACCACTTGTTCCTGCGTATCGCTGCCGGCCTCGAAGACACGAGTGCTGCGGAAGATCTGCAGTAATCGGGCTACGTGGATGCGGGTGGATTGATGTCCCACCGTAACGCGGCGGCCGAAGCGAGGGGCTGGGTCAGAGATCTCCTGCCCGCAGGCTCATGGCTTCGCCCTGTAGCCCAGGACGCGAGCCGGCAGCAGCAGCACCGCCCTCAACAAGGCGAACAGCGCATCGAACGTGATGCCGACGAGCCGAAACGGCAGCGACACCAGCCATACCACCGGCCACAGGATCAGCGCGAGTAAGGCAAGCGGCCAGCAGAGCACAAGAAGAATGGAAGAATGAGCCAACCGATGAAGGTAAGCAGCTTGATGGCGACTCCTCGAGAGGATGGGGGCCCGAGCACGGCAACGAAGTGCCCCCGCGTTCAATGTCGCTCGGACGGGTGTGCGCCGTGCAAAGGCGGCGCTTTCCAGCGGGTGCAAGCCCCGCCCGGCAACTGCTCCAGCCGGAAGCAACCGGAGCAGGCATGGAGGTGACGAAATGTCTGAAGCCTTCGGGTAAAGCGTGCCACGCATAGGTGGCAGCGCGAGTGTGCGGGCCGTAACGCGAGTGAACGCCGAGCAAGCCTCGAAATTGACGATGCACAGGCCGACCCGACCACTCTTTCGGGGAAGGCTGACATCACTGGACGGATGAGCAAGCAGTGCCGCCAGTGGCTGTGCCGGGGTAGTGGCGACAGCACGTACACCAGGAAAGCGCGCGCAACACGGGAAGCCCCTGGGCGTGGTCGGGGACGACCAACCGGACGCCGGTGACGGCACAGGCCGGGCGCCTTGGGGTGGCGGAGAGGCCCGTAGTACCGCTGAATGGATAGTGACGGCCCCTGGCCGCCTCAGCAAACCGGTGCTCAAATGCACGAGCTGGTCGGGAGGGAATTGATGGATCGAGAGCGCCTTGGCAGAACACGATCCTTGGACGACTTATCTCGTAGATCGGTCGTTTCGCTCCTGCTCAGCGGGGTGATGGGCGGGCTTTCCCTTGGATGCAATCCGGCAGCCGCACGCAAGAAGGTTGGCCTGCTGGAGCATGGAACCAAGCAAAGCTATCGATACTCCCGCGAGCTGGCAGGGCAGCTGCGCCCATACGGTTGGATCGAGGGTGTGAACCTCGAGATTGAGCATCGTGTCGATGGCGATGAACCCGCGCGTATACCGGCGATCATTGACAGCCTCGAGTCACAACGAGTCGCAGTCCTAGTCATTGACTACAACACGTTATCCGCGGTTCGCAAGGTGCGCACAGCGATGCCAATCGTGTGCTACCAGATCTTCGACGCCGTAGGCCAGGGTGTGACGACGACTTTGGCCACACCCAGCGGCAACATCACCGGCATCTCGTGGCAATCCGACGAGACGGTTGCAAAGCGTCTTGAGATGGCCGTTGAGCTGGTCCCGGGATTGAAGCGCGTCGCACTGATCGCTGCTGACGATGCTCCGGGCACCATGGAAGCGAACGCGCTGCGCAAGGCGACAGCCGGTATTGGCGTGAGTTTGGTGGTCTATACCTTGCCTACCGAGTCGGATGAGCGCATGGCGCTATTCGCCGAGATGGTGCGGAGTCGACCTGAGCTTCTGTTCATCGCGGCATCGGATGTGACCTTCAGGTACGTTGAAGAAATCGTGAAGGTTGCGTTGATCCAACGGCTCCCGACGATCAGCGAAGACTCGGACTTCGCAAAGAGTGGCGTCCTGGCTACTTATGGACCCAACCTTGATGAGATGTTCCAGCTCGCCGTGGGCCAAGTGGACAAAATACTCAAAGGAGCGAAGGTGCAAGAGGTTCCATTTCAGCAGCCGACCCGGTTTGAGCTAGCAGCAAACAAGCGGACTGCCAGGGAGATCGGGATGGAACTTCCTCGATCAATACTGATTCGGGCAACAAGGGTGTTCGACTGAGGTCCCTGGGGCCTACATGTGCTGCATGCTGAGGTCGCCGCGTTTCGCAGATCAAGCAACAGCACGGGCTTGACGGTCACTCTCTTTGCCGTAAGGTCGATGTTCCTTTTGCATTGACCTGAACGTCCGATATGGGCCGGCCATCCATCGCGGAGGCGGATAGGGTGCCTGCGTGGCGGTCACCGCGTCACCGGAAGCCACATGCACTTGACACGGGATAGCATGCGCGACCACAGACGGAGAACCGGCATGCCTTCTGCACTGATTACCGGTACGAGCACTGGCATCGGTCTCGAAACCGCCCGGCTGTTCGCGCAACGCGGATACCGCGTCTACGCCGGCGCGCGAAGTCCCGCCGCATCCGAGGGGTTACAGCGCGCCGTCGCCGAAGGGTTGTTCATCACGCCGATCGTGCTCGACGTGGACCAAGACGATTCCGTTCACGACGCCGTCGCTCGGGTGGGGCCGGTGGACGTGCTCGTGAACAACGCGGGCATCGGCTCTGCCGGCGCCGTGGAGCTGATGCCCATGGAGGAGATCCGCGCCATCTTCGAGACGAACGTCTTCGGCGCCGTGCGCATGCTGCAGGCCGTGCTGCCATCGATGCGCCAACGTCGCGCCGGTGCGATCGTCAACGTCACATCGATGATGGGACGCATCACGCTCCCCTGCCACGGTTTCTACGCCGCCACGAAGTTCGCGCTGTCAGCCATCAGCGAGACGCTCGCCATGGAAGTGAAGCGACTGGGCGTTCGTGTCGCGATCATTGAACCGGGCGTGATCCTCACCCCGATCTGGGGCAAGCGCGCGCCGGCCTTTCCGCGAGGGGCACGAGTACGCCCAAGGACGGGCCCGGATGTCGCGCACTTTCGGGGCGCAGATGGAAGGTGGAACGACGCCCGACGTTGTCGCCGAGGCGATCTATCGGGCGGCCACCGAGGACGGGCCACTCCACGTTCCCGTGGGAGACGACGCGGAGATCCTGGCCGCGGCGCGGGATCGCGCGACAGCCGACGAGTGGGTCTCGATCTACACGGAACCTGAAGAGCAGCGCTTCGTCGAACGGGCGACCCAGCTATTTGGTGCTGACATCCTGAACCCGCCATCGTTGCGCGAGAGACGCAAGGCCGCTGCTGGCTGAGGCTGGGCCTGGGGAGGGTCATCGCCGCCAGTCGATCCCGAAGCGCCTTCGGGGCCATGTGGAAAATCTCCTGCGCGCAGGCTCATGGCTTCGCTCTGTAGCCGAGGACGCGAGCCGGCAGTAGCAGCACCGACCTTAACAAGGCGAACAGCGCCTCGAATGTGATGCCGACGAGCCGAAACGGCAGCGACACCAGCCATACCAACGGCCACAGGATCAGCGCGAGCAAGGCAAGCGGCCAGCAGAGCACAAGAAGAATGAGCCAACCGATGAAGGTAAGTAGCTTGATGGCGACTCCTCGAATGGATGGGGCCTGATCACGGCAACGAAGTACCGCCACGTTCAATGTCGCTCGGACGAGCCGGTGGCGTCAACCCCGGCGTCGTAGGAGCCCGCGACCATTGGCACCACCCATTGATTGGCGTCCTATTCGACAGGCCGAAACCGCTCCGGGATCGGCGTCACCCCGACATAGCCCTCGACCTCGGCGACAAACTCGGCACGCGCCTTCACCGCCAGCGCGAACGCTGCATCGAAACCGTAGCGATCAACCGAAAACGAGCGTGATCGGAACGGCTTTACCCCTTGCGGTGACTGGGCCTGCCAGTGGACGTACTCGCCGCGCCAATCGCCACGGCGCACGACTTGGCGCTTGAGATACACGCCCGGACAACCGCTCGTGTTGTCGGGCCTCACGCGTTGGCTGAACTCCTGCTTCGTCTCGGGCGGTAGGGTCCGGCACATGCGGTCGCGCCAAGCCCTTGCCGCTCTCAGTGCGGAGCTTGCATTGTCGTAGTCACGGGCTCGAAACAGCTTGGCGACGTTCTTGCCGTGGCGCGTGAAGCTGACGCGATAGACAACACCCTGCGGGCCCTTCCGAGAGCGTTCTGGATGGCCCTGGTTGCCGTTGCGCCCTTCAGCATGGGTGTCATCGGGATCATCGTCGTGGCCGTCGCTTTGGTAGCCGCCGTGCTGGGCGTTCAACGGGCGATCCTGAGCAATGAGCGCTATCGGTTCACCACGTGGCGCTGGGGAGCGCCGCTCATCGCGATCGTTGTGGCGGGCTATGTGATGAAGGTGGCGGCGTAGGTCCGTCGGTCTGCCGAGTTGGAAGCATGAGTGCGCGGTGATCGGGTCGCAGAGCAATCGCTCGATTGCGCCGATGTATTGGTCAATGAATCAATGCGCCGAGGTCGGCCGACCTGCGCTCCAGCGGTCAAGATCAGTCAGCCGCCACCCGACTGCGCGTCCCGCCAGTCGGACAGGCGAAGGGAACTGGCGTTCGGCAATCAGACGGTAGATCGTCGACCGCGCCAGACCGGTTCTGCGTATGACAGAGGGCATGCGCAGGAACTCGGCGCCTTTGGTGTCGGCGCGGTGGGTCTCGGCAGATTCGTTGGCGTTACGCATCGGGTTGCCTTCTTTCGAGGGCAGATGGACTCGAATCTAGATCGGCATCTGGGGCGCAACCGCGCTGAATTTTGGCGAAAAACTGTCACTCAGCTTGATTTCACGCCGACTGGCAGCTTGGTTATCTGCTTATCCGTCAGCGGCACGCCCTCCGCCATGCTTGAGATGCGCAACGTCGACATTGCGCCACACCAACGGGTCCACTTTCATCGACCCGAAAACTGGCACCAGACTGGCACCAGCGTCGCCCAGAAGACAAGAAAGCCAGCGGGTGCTCACCTGCTGGCTCTCGTGTTTCTTGGCTCCCCGACCTGGGCTCGAACCAGGGACCTACGGATTAACAGTCCGGCGCTCTACCAACTGAGCTATCGGGGAACAAGCTTGGAATTATAGCCAGCCACCCAGTGTAATCAGAACGCCGCCTGCACCGACGCGCGCCAAGTGCGTGGCGGCATGGGGAACAAGTAGGCGTGCGCGAACTGGTAGGCGGCCTCCTTCCAGGCGCGCCGATCGGTCAGGTTGTCAACGCCGAGTCGCCAGGTGAGGGTGGTGGTGTCGAGCTTCTGCACCACGCGCGCCGCGAGGTCCACGCGGGTCCAGGAACCGATCGTGGCCGAGTTGTCGGGCAGCACATCGCGCGGGCCTTCGTAGGCGACGGCGGCGCTGAGTGACGCACCCGGCCACTGCGGCAGTTGGTAGCCCACTTGGGCACGCAGGCTGCGCTCGGGCACGTTGGGTGGGCGCAGGCCGCTGACGGCCGCGTTGGTGGCGCCCTCGCGCCGGGCCCGCAGCGCGGTGCCGCTGCCTTGCAGCGACCAGCCGCCCAGTCGCCACTCGCCGGCTGCCTCCGCACCGCGGTGGCGTTGCTCGCCATCGATCACGCGTTCGCACAACGCGGCGCAGATGTCGGCGGCCAGTGGCCGCTTGATATCGAAAACCACCAGGCTCCAGCCAATGTCGCCGCTGTCGCCCTTCAGGCCGGCCTCGAGTTGCCGGCTCTTCAGCGCGGGCAACGCCTGGCCGGGGTTCGCGAAGGTCGGCAGGTTCGGCACCACGGTCGATTCGATACCCTGGCCCCAACTCGCGTAGGCCGTGACCTGCTCACCCAGGCGGTGCGACACGGCAAGCCAGGGCGTCGTGAACGACTGGTCGTAGTCGGTGGGCGGATTGCCGTCCTTGGGCAGACTGGTGCGCGACAGTCGCGTGTGCCGCAGTCCGAGCCACAAGCTCGATTGCGCCGTGAGTGCCCACTGGTCGCGCGCGTACAGCTCCACGCTGCGTTCATCGCGGTCGGCGGTGTCGGTGGTCAGCGTGGGATCCGGCGGCACGACGCTCAGGCCGTCAATGGTGCCAGTGCCCACCAAGTTGAAGGCTTGCTTCGGGTTGCGCGTCTCCTGCCGACTCGCCAGCACGCCTGCGGCGTAACGGTGTGCACCCATCCAAGCTGCTGCGCCGCCCAGGCTGAGATCGAGTGCGTCGCTGCGGCGGCGTTCGTTGTCGCTGCGGTAGTCGTAGAAGTCGAACGTGCCATCGCTGCAAAAACGATCGAACGCTCCCTCGGCCGAGCAGCCGAAAGGAAACGCGATGCGATCGTCGCTGCGCAGGCGCTGCGTCATCGCATGCGCCTTGAACTGCAACCCGCCCGCCAGCGCCTGTGTCCAGCGCAGCGATGCGGTGCGGCCGTTGAACACCACCGGCGTCGACCACGGCTGGTTGTTGAGGTTGGTGCGCGGGTCGACGCCTCGCGCGTCGGGCACGGTGCTGCCCAGCAGGCTGAAGCCGGGCTGGCTGGGCTGCGATTGGCGGTTGATTTCGAACTCCGCCTCGAGCAGCGAGCCCGGCGCGATGCGCCAATCGCCCGCGAAGGCCACGCCGTCGCGCGTGCCGCGTGCCGATCGCAACAGCGGGTCGAGCCGCTCGTGGCTGACGTTGATGCGCCAACCGACGGCGTCCTGCGGCCCGGCGCGGTCGCCGATGTCCACCGAGGCCCCAGCACTGCCCGCGCTCTGCCAGTCGAGCGCCGCACTGCGCACGGTGCCCACCGGCCGCTTGACCACCAGGTTCACCAGGCCACCGGGCGCACTGGTGCCCGATTGCAGCCCGCTCGTGCCCTTCAAGATGTCGATCGACTGCTTGTTGCCCAGCCACAGCGCCGTCTCGGCGTTGATCGGCAGACCGTCGCGGCGCACGTTCGCGCGGGGGTCGAGCGTGAAGCCTCGGATGGTGAAGTTGCTCCAGTAGCCTTCGGCGTTGTAGGCGTCGCTCAGCCCGGCATCGAGCCGCGTGCCGGCGGCCAGCTGCGTGATGCCGCCATCTTTGATCGCACCGGCACCGAGCGTGGTGGCGGCAAACGGCGCACGCGACAGCGGCACGTCGTCGAAGCCGGCGACGTCGGCGCTCGGCACGGTGCGCCCGGTCACGGTGACCGTCTGCGCGCCATCTTGCGCGTGGCCGGCCGTGGCGCAGGCGGCGATCGCGAGTGCGAGTGCGATTGATCGGAATGCCATCGTCGAACTCCATGTCGATGGCAGGTCGGCAAACCGGAGGTCGGTTGGCGCCCGGTGGCGCGCCGCATCGGAGCTGCTTCCCTGCGCGAGGATTACCTCATTCAGGTTCAAAGGGACTTTCTCAGCCGAACCCGCGGTGGCGGGCCCAGCACCCCTAGCGAAGGCCGTGTGCAGGCGATGCACACGGCCCGGACATTATGCGCAACAAGAAGGGCCCGCAACCGCGGGCCCTTCGATCGGCGCGGTGATCCGCGGCTTCAGTCGAACGCCGGCGTCTCCACGCCCAGCACCTTGTGCAGCTTCGGGCTGGTGGTCGTGTACTGCAGCATGATGCGCTTTTCCGGGAACACGTAGGGCGCAGCACCGAAGGCCGCCAATGCCGCCTCGTGGAAGCCCGACAGGATGAGCTTCTTCTTGCCGGGATAGGTGTTGATGTCGCCCACCGCGAAGATGCCCGGCACATTGGTCTCGAACTTCTCGGTGTCCACCACCAGCTGCTTGCGCTCGACGGTCAGGCCCCATTCGGCAATCGGGCCCAGCTTGGGGCTGAGGCCGAAGAACACCAGCAGCATGTCGGCCGGCACCACGCGGGTGACGCCGTCGCCGCCGGTGACCTTGAGCGCCGTCATGCGGCCGTCGCGCTCGTCGAAGCCGGTGACCTGGCCGACGAGGAACTGCATTTCGTTGGACTCGCACAGCTCGCGCATCTTGGCCACGCTGGCCGGCGCCGAGCGGAAGTCGTCGCGGCGGTGCACCAGAATCACGCTTTCGGCCTTGTGCGGGCCGTCGGCCACGAAGTTGATCGTCCAGTCCAGCGCCGAGTCACCGCCGCCGACGATGACCAGGTTCTTGCCGCCGAACGGTGCCGGGTCGCGCACGCGGTAGTGCAGCTGCGTGCCGTCGAAGCGATCGATGCCGTCGATCCGGAGCGTGCGCGGCTGGAACGAGCCGACGCCGCCGGCGATGAAGATCGTCCTGGTGACGAAGCGTGTGCCCTGCGAGGTTGCCACGTCGAAGCGGCCGTCGTCACGCTTGCGCACGAGGCTCACCTCCTGACCGAGGTGGAAGGTGGCGCCGAAGGGCTCGACCTGCTTGAGCAGGTTGTCGGTCAGTTCGCGGCCGGTGCACATCGGCACCGCCGGGATGTCGTAGATCGGCTTGTCGGGATACAGCTCGATGCACTGGCCGCCGGGATAGGTGAGCGAGTCGATGATGTGGGCCTTGATCTCCAGCAGGCCGAGCTCGAACACCTGGAACAGGCCCACCGGCCCGGCCCCGACGATGACGGCATCGGTCTCGATCGGCCCGTCGGGGCGGCCGGCCGCGTCGGCGATGGCGCCGGTGACGAGCGTATCCATGTTCCGTGCGGGTTCGCGGCGCGACGCGCGTCAGCGCACCAGATGCTGCAGCTTGCCCTTCACGTCCTTCCACTCGTCGGCGTCGGCTGGCGCGGCCTTGCGCTTGGTGATGCTGGGCCACTTCTTGGCCAGCTCGGCATTGAGCTGGATGAAGTGCTGCTGATCGTTCGGAACGTCCTCCTCGGGCAGGATCGCGTTCACCGGGCATTCAGGGATGCACACGGCGCAATCGATGCACTCGTCGGGGTCGATGGTCAGGAAGTTGGGTCCTTCGCGAAAACAATCGACCGGGCACACGTCCACGCAGTCGGTGTACTTGCAGCGGATGCACGATTCGAGGACGACGTGGGTCATGAGCGTTGGGCTGAGTTGTGTGTGTGGTTGAAGGGGCCGGTTCACGATGCCGGCCGCGTCGAGCGGCCACGCCATGCCGCCCGGCAGGGCGGCGGCGGGGCGAGCGGGCAATTTTACGGCCCGACGCTGCGCCGGGCCTCGTGATGCCGGTCAACGTGAAGGGGTTTGCCGCCGACCGGCGACGCGCCCACCCCCACCGTCACCACGGCAGGGCGGCCGGCGTGCAACACGCTGGCCTCGGCGAGCCGGGACACCACGTGATCGCTGGCGATCTGGTCGGGCCACAGCGCGCGCGACACCACGAGCACCGGCGTGTCGGCGTTCCAGCCCGCGGCCACGAGGCGGCGCGACAGCTCCGCCAGCTTGCGGCCGGCCATGTAGTACACCTCGGTGTCGGCCCGCCGGCCGGCCGCAAGCTCGCCCTCGCGGGTGACCGCCGTGCTCAGGCTGACGCTGCGCCCGGTGCCGCGGCGCGTCAGCGGGCGCAGTGCGCCGGCTGCCGCGGCCAGTGCGGCGGTGACGCCAGGCACCACCTCGGCCGCGATGCCGGCCGCTCGCAGCGCGTCGAGCTCTTCTTCCAGGCGGCCGAAGATGCTGGGGTCGCCGCCCTTCAGGCGCACGACCGTGGCGCCCTGGCCGGCATGACGCAGCATCAGCGCGTTGATTTCGGTTTGCACCGCCGAGTTCCGGTAGCCCCGTTTGCCGACGTTGATCCACAACGACCGCGGCGCGTGGACGCGCAAGGCGGTGTCGGTGAGCGCATCGTGCAGCACCACATCGGCCGCGGCCAATGCGCGCACACCGCGCAGCGTCATCAGGTCGGCGGGGCCGGGGCCCGCGCCGACGAAGATCACCCGACCGACGGTACTCTCACTCATGCGCTCACTGTAGCGCGTCGACCAGCAGCGCGCCGCTCGTGCGGTGGCTGGCCGAGTCGACCACGATCAGCGCACCGGCGGTGCGATGGGCCGCATAGGGCTGCAGCGGCAATGCCTGCTGCAATTCGACCGTGACCCGGCCGATCTCGTTGACCGAGAGTTCGTGGGCCTCGGTGGGCGTCAGGCTGTGGATGTCGAGCCGATGGTCGATCGACACGATGCGCGCCTGCACCCAGCGGTTGCCGTGGCGCACCCAATAGCGCCGAGCGACCTGTGCCGGCTCGGTGTCCAGCCATGCCAGCGTGGCGGATACCCGGGTGGTGGGCGTCAAGGTGCCGGGCGCCGCGATCCAGTCGCCGCGCGACACATCGAGCTGGCGGTCCAGCACCAGGCCCGCCGACTGCCCGGCCACGGCGTGATCGACGCGGTGGCCGGCGCGGCGCAGATCCTGCACCTGCGCGATCTCGCAGCTGGGAAACAGCTGCACCGAGTCGCCCACGCGCACGCCGCCGTGCGCGATTCGCCCCCACAGGGTGCGCGGCTGGTGGCCGGTGGCCTGACCGTTGTCGCGCGCCACGTATTGCACCGGCAGCAGCAGGTCGCCGTGCTTGGGCTCCTGGGCGGTGGGCAGCTGCTCCAGCAGCGCCAGCAGCGTGGGACCGTCGAACCAGTCAGCCTGCAGCGGCTGCGTCACGTTGTCGCCGCGCAGCGCCGACACCGGCACGATGCCGGCCAGGCTGGACAGGCCGGCATCGCGGGCGAACGCCTGCAGCGCGTGGCGCACCGCCTCGAACGCCGCCTGTGGCCGGTCTACCGCGTCGAGCTTGTTCACGGCGAACACGATGCTGGGCACGCGCAGCAGATGGGCCAGCAGCGCGTGGCGCCGCGTCTGCGCCAGCAGGCTCACCGTCGGCGCGTGCCAGTCGATCTTGGTGATGTCCACCAGCACCACCGCAGCGTCGCTGCCGGCGGCGGCCGTGACCATGTTGCGCGTGTACTGCTCGTGGCCCGGCGCATCGGCGATGATGAACTTGCGCCGCCGCGTCGCGAAGTAGCGGAACGCCACATCGATCGTGATGCCCTGTTCACGCTCCGATTCCAGCCCGTCGGTGAGCAGCGACAGGTCGATCGCCTCGCCGGCCGCCCTGGCGTGCAGCGCGTCGAGCTGATCGGCGAGGATCGCGCGGCTGTCGTACAGCAGTCGGCCGATCAGCGTGCTCTTGCCGTCGTCGACGCTGCCGGCGGTGAGGAAGCGCAACGCACGCGGGCCGGGGGAGTCCGACGCGTCGGCGCGCGGGGCAGGGCGTTGCTCCAGCACGGCAGACATCAGAAATAGCCCTCCTTCTTGCGCCGCTCCATCGAGGACTCGGAGGTGCGATCGTCCATGCGCGTGGCGCCGCGCTCGCTGATCGTCACCGTGAGCGTCTCGGCGACGATGTCGGCCGCGCTGGACGCGTCGCTTTCCACCGGGCAGGTGCAGGTCATGTCGCCAACCGTGCGGAAGCGCACCCGGGCGTGCTCGACGGCTTCGCCGTTGCGTGGCGGCGTGACCGAGGTCACCGGCACCAGCAGCCCGCGCCGGCGCACCACCTCGCGATGGTGCGCGTAGTACAGGTCGGGCAGAGCGATGCGCTCGCGCGCGATGTACAGCCACACGTCGAGCTCGGTCCAGTTGCTGATCGGAAACGCGCGCACGTGTTCGCCAGGACGGATGCGGGTGTTGAACAGCGTCCAGAGTTCGGGCCGCTGCTCCTTGGGCTGCCATTGGCCGAAGGCATCGCGGTGGCTGAAGATGCGCTCCTTCGCGCGGGCCTTCTCTTCGTCGCGCCGCGCGCCGCCGATCAGACAGTCGAAGCGGTGCGTGTCGATCGCTTCCAGCAGCGTCACGCTCTGGTGGCCATTGCGCGATTCACCCGGGTCGGCCAGACGCACCGTGCCGCGGGCGATCGAGTCTTCGAGCTCGGCCACGACGAGGCGCTCGCCGATCTCGTCGACCAGGCGGTCGCGGAACTCGATCACCTCGGGGAAGTTGTGGCCGGTGTCCACGTGCAGCAGCGGAAACGGCAGGCGGCCCGAATACCGGCCGCTGCCCTCGTGGCGCTTGAAGGCTTTTTCAGCCAGGCGCAGCACGACGCAGGAGTCCTTCCCGCCCGAGAACAGCAGCGCGGGACGCTCGAACGCCGCGGCCGATTCGCGCAGGATGAAGATCGCCTCTTCCTCCAACCAGTCGAGGTGGCCGTGGTCGATCTGAGGCAGCAGCTGTTCGACGTCGACGCGGGCGTTCATGTGGTGGCCTCGTGGCGACGTTGCGGTTGGCTGCGGCCGGCCGCTGAAACGGCCCCCACATCGCCGGTGCGATGCGAATCGCCGCCGACGTGAAGGCCACATTCCTTCTGGCCCTCGCTTTCCCACCACCAGCGCCCGGCGCGAAAGTCCTCGCCCACCGCGATCGCGCGTGTGCAGGGCTCGCAGCCGATGCTCGGCATGAACGCGTCGTGCAGCGGGTTGTAGGGCACGTCGTGCAGCGCGATGTAGTGCCACACATCGGCCCAGCGCCAATCGGCGAGCGGGTTGAGTTTCAGCCGGCCCGCGCTGTCGAGTTCGGAAAACGGCACCTCGCCGCGCGCGCCGGACTGCTCGCGCCGCAGGCCCGTGACCCAGGCCTTGCGGCCGGCCATCATGCGCGCCAATGGCTCCAGCTTGCGCAGCGCGCAACAGGCCTTGCGCAACTCGATCGAGCGGTACATCGCGTCGAGGCCTTTGCGCCGCACGAAGGCCAGCACGGCCTCCTGCTGCGGTGCGTGCCGCTCGATGGTCAGTCCATAGCGGCGTTCGACACGCGCAATCAGCTGCAGCGTCTGGGCATGCAGCCGCCCGGTGTCGAGCGTGGCCACCGGAATGGCCAGATGGTGCCGCGCGATCAGGTCGGTGAGCACCATGTCTTCGGCGCCGAGGCTCGACGCCAGCACGATGTGCCCGGCGTGATCGCTCGCCGCCGACTGCAAAATGGCCGTGGTGTGGGCGACGCGCGCGCCGAATTCGGCGGTCTCGTGAGCGTACAGTGACAGAGCGGAAGCGGTAGTGGTCATGCGGCGTGGCGGGCGAACAGCGGGCGTGACTCCAGCACGTCGCCCTGATAGTGGCTGGCAAAGAAGCGCAACGCGCGCTGCGCCGATTCGAGGCTCTGGTCGACGCGCAGTTGCACCGCGTCGAAGCCACTGCGTTGCAGCAGCGGCAGCATATCGACCAGCACCTCGCCGGTGGCGCGGATCTGGCCGCCGAAGCGCAGGCGCGAACGCAGCAGCCGGGCCTGGCTGTAGGCGCGGCCATCGGTCCATTTCGGAAACTCGAGTGCCACCAGCGACCAGCGCGGCAGGTCGGCGTGCAGGTTCTCCACATCCACGGTGTTGGGCAGCAGCACGCCGACGCGTGCCTGCGCTGGCCAGGCCGCGCGTGATGCCTCCCACTGGGCCCAGGTGAGCAGCACGGGGCCGCCGTGGGGCGTGGCAGCAGTGCCCGCTGCAGGCCAGTCGTCACGCGCCGGATCGATGAATCTCATGCAGGGCTCCTTGAATCTCAGGCCAGGGCCGGCTCGGCGTGGACCGCGGTGCTGCGGCGTGCCGCATCGGCGGCGGCGCGGAACGACGCGACGCCCAGGCGCCGCACGGCATCGATGAAGCGCTCCCCGGCCTGGCGGTGAGCGAGGTACCGGTCGATCACGGCTTCGATCACATCAGGCACTTCGTTGGCCGAGAACGACGGGCCGATGACCTTGCCGGCAGCAGACGGCCCGGACAGCGTCGAGCCATCGGAGCCGCCGAGCGTGATCTGGTACCACTCGGCGCCGTCCTTGTCGACGCCGAGAATGCCGATGTGGCCGCTGTGGTGGTGGCCGCAAGAGTTCATGCAGCCGCTCATGTGCAGATCGATGTCGCCGATGTCGTGCTGCAGGTCGAGGTCGTGGAAGCGCTCCTCGATGGCCGCGGCGATGGGTATCGAGCGCGCGTTGGCCAGGCCACAGAAATCGCCGCCGGGGCAGGCGATCATGTCGGTCAGCAACCCGATGTTGGGCGTGGCAAAGCCGCCCTCCCTGGCGGCCTGCCACAGCGCCCGCAGCTGATGCTCCTGCACCCAGGGCAGCAGCAGATTCTGGTCGTGGCTGACGCGCAGTTCGCCCTGGCTGAAGCGATCGGCCAGCGTGGCGGCCAGTTCCATCTGCGCGGCGGTGGCGTCACCGGGTGCCTGGCCGGCGCGCTTGAGCGACAGCGTGACGGCCCGCAGACCGGGCAGCCGATGGCCGTGCACGTTGCGCGCCAGCCAGCGTGTGTAGGCCAGCGGTGCATCGCCCGGAGTGCCGGTCGATGCTTCGATCGGCAGCGATTCGAGGCCGGCCGGCGTGGCGAAGCTGCGTGACACGCGCTCCAGCTCCGCAGTCGGGATCACGTGTGCGGCACCATCGCGGTCGTGCTCGAGAATGGCGCGGAACTCGCTGTTGACCGCATCGAGGAACTTCTGGCCCTCGGCTTTCACGAGAATCTTGATGCGCGCCTTGTACAGGTTGTCGCGCCGGCCGTAGCGGTTGTAGACGCGCACGATGGCCTCGATGAACACCAGGATCTGCTGCCACGGCACGAACGCGGCAACCAGACTGCCGATGACTGGCGTGCGGCCCATGCCGCCGCCCACCCAGACCTTGAAGCCCACCTCGCCCGCCTCGTTGCGCAGCAGCTGCAGCCCGATGTCGTGCCAGGCGATCGCCGCACGGTCCTCGCGGGCGCCGGTGACCGCGATCTTGAACTTGCGCGGCAGGAAGGCGAACTCCGGATGCAGCGTGCTCCACTGGCGCAGGATCTCGCAATAGGGTCGTGGATCGACGACTTCGTCGGCGGCGATGCCGGCCAGCGCATCGCTGGTGATGTTGCGGATGCAGTTGCCGCTGGTCTGGATGCCGTGCATGTCCACTTCGGCCAGCAGGTCCATCACGTCGGCGGCCTGGTCGAGCGGGATCCAGTTGAACTGCAGGTTCTGCCGCGTCGTGAAGTGGCCGAAGCCGCGGTCGTGCGCGCGCGCGATGTGCGCCAGCTGGCGCATCTGCCGGCTCGAGAGCTCGCCGTAGGGCACCGCGACGCGCAGCATCGGCGCGTGGCGCTGCACGTACCAGCCGTTCTGCAGGCGCAGAGGGCGGAATTCGTCCTCGCCCAGTTCGCCCGACCGCCGGCGCTGCAGCTGGTCACGAAACTGCGCCGCGCGGGCGCGCACGAGGTGGCGGTCGAATTCGGTGTATGTGTACATGTCAGTTCATCACCTTCAGTCCGGCGGTCACCAGGGCGCCGCAGAGCAGCGTGCGTACGAGGCGCTCGGGTATCGCGTGGGCCAGCCGGGCGCCCAACCAGATGCCCGGCAGCGAGCCGATCAGCAGCCAGCCGAGCAGCGGCCAGTCGACATGGCCCAGGCTGGCGTGGCCCACCGCAGCCACCAGCGTCAGCGGCACCGCGTGCGCGATATCGGTACCCACCAGTCGGCGCGTGGGCAGGTGCGGGTGCAGCAACAGGATCAGCGTGGCGCCGATCGCGCCGGCGCCGATCGAGCTCAGCGATACCAGCACGCCGAGCAGGGCGCCGCTGGCCACGGTGAAACCAGCTTTGCGACGCTGGGGCAGCCAGCGCTCCAGGCGCAAGCCCACCGCGTGCCAGGCGCGGCGGTAGGCCACGGTCACCGCGGTGAGCAGCAATGCCAGCCCCAACGCCCAGGTCAGCGCGCTGGCATGGCTGCGCGTGATGTCGCTGGCGTGCATCCAGGCGATCGTGCCCAGCGCGGCGGGAATGCTGCCCGACAGCAGCAGGCCGGTGATGCGGAAGTCGACGCTGCCCTGGCGGTGATGGGCGGCCACGCCGCCGCTCTTGGTGATGGCGGCGAACCAGAGGTCGGTGCCGATGGCCAGCGCCGGGCTCAGATTGAAGCCGCCGATCAGCAGCGGCGTCATCAACGAGCCGCCGCCCACACCGGTCAGGCCGACGATGGCGCCGACTCCGAATCCACTGACGATCGCCACCCAGTCCACTGGAAACGCTCCAAAGCCTCCGCGACGGCTGTCGCGAACGATTCGGGCGACTCTATGGAGCTTTGATATTCAGCGGAAGAACAATCTTGTTTGTTGCATATGTCGATATCGACCTAAGCGCTGCGTCCGGGCCAAGCCAGCGTCGGCAAGAAAAATGGCCCGGTGGCAAGCCACCGGGCCAAAGGTACCCTGAACGTATTCGAGAAGGTACCGAGGAGACAACCTTTGCGCCAAGCTCACGGACGAAGCCGTGAGCACAGTTCAGATGGGTCTCGTGTCCGTATCTTTCAAGCCTGCGACTCAGGCGCGCTTGCCTTTGGCGGCGCCCTGGCTGGCCTTCACCGCGGTGTTGGTCACGGCCTGGAAGTTCGCGTCGGCGATGTCAGCGGCTTGCTTGGCAGCCTTCTGCACGCTTTCGTAGGCGTTGTTCGCAGCGGCCATCGCCGACTTCACCAGCGACACGGCGTTCTCGGTGCCGGCCGGCGCGTTCTTGATCGCGCTGTCGACACTGGCCATGAACTTCTTCTGCAGGTCGGCCATTTGCGTCTCGGCAACCTTGGCGACTTCGGCGTTGGTCGACGCGGCGATGTCGTACAGGTGACGGCCATAGGCCACGGCCTTTTCGGCGCTGGGCTGCAGCAGACCGGCTTGCAGGGCCAGCAGTTCTTGCGCGTCCTTGACCGACAGGGCGGCCTTGGTGCCTTCAGCGGCTTCGCCCAGAGCGGCTTTTGCCACTTGCAGGTTCAACTCGACGAGCTTTTCCACGCCTTCGAAGGCCTTGTTGGTCAGGCCAAAGAGGGTTTCAACGTTGGCCTTGTTGGCGGCAACGACTTGTTCGGCGGTCAGCATGTTCAATCTCCTGGATGGATGGGGGTTTCGGGCTCTTGCTGCACGCATGCTGCGCTGCAACATGGACTGAAGTATAGGGGCCCAGACACCGATTGCAAGCGGTTTTTGCTGCAACGCAACAATCTAGGGGGGACGTTCTAGAAGCCGGTCAATCTTGAGCCCTTCGCAGCTGGCGGCGGGCAGCGGCATTGGACAGCACAATCGGCGCACGATGCAGGTCTTCCACTCCGACCGATTCGCGCTGACGCTGCCGACGGGGCACCGGTTTCCGATGCCCAAGTACGGCCGGCTGGTCGAGCGGGTGCGGCGCGAGTGCCCCGGGATCGATCTGCGCGAGGCGCTCCGGGCCAGCGAGGGCGAACTGGCGCTGGCTCATCATCCGGCCTATATCGACGACGTGCTGCAAGGGCGCCTGCCCGACGCGGCGATGCGCGCGATCGGACTGCCGTGGTCGCCTGCGCTGGTGGAGCGCTCGCGCCGATCGGTTGGCGCGACGATCTCGGCCGCGCGGGCCGCGCTTCACGATGGCGTGTCCGCCCAGTTGGCCGGCGGCACGCACCACGCGCATGCCGACCGCGGCGCCGGTTATTGCGTATTCAACGACACCGCGGTGGCAGCACGGCTGATGCAGGCCGAGGTGCATCGCGGCCAGCGGCGACTGCTGCGCGTGCTGGTCATCGACCTCGACGTACACCAGGGCGACGGTACGGCGGCCATCTTCGCCGACGATTCGACCGTGTTCACGTTGTCGATGCACGGTGCCCGCAATTTCCCGGTTCGCAAGGCGAACAGTGACCTGGATGTGGAACTGCCCGACGGCTGTACCGACGCGCCCTACCTCGATGCGCTGGACCGGGCGCTGGCCGAGGTTTGGCGACGACATGACGCGGCGATGCCCGGGCTGGCGTTCTACCTGGCGGGCGCCGACCCGCACGAAGGCGACCGGCTGGGCCGTCTGAAGCTCAGCAGCGACGGACTGGCCGAGAGAGACCGCCGGGTGCTCGACGCGCTGCGTGCGCGCCGGATACCGGTGGCCGTGGCGATGGCCGGCGGCTATGGCGCCGACATCGACACCACGGTGGGCTTGCACCTTCGCACCGTGCAGGAGGCCCAGCGCAGCGCGCAGGCCTGGCGGGCGCCGCGCGATACCGCCGGGGCAGCGATGGAACAACCCACCCCGTGACGGGCCTAGCCCATGCCCGTCGCAAGTTGGGCGTGTATCGCAAACGGCTGCTGACCTGCCAGACCAGCAAGCCATCGAAAACACCCTGTTCACCGCGCGCGCGGCTGTGGAACAGTTCGTCCGGTTCCTGGATTGAACAACAACCTCCGAGGAGACGATGAGCCCAGCTGCCCTGAGCGGACCGGCGATCGGGCCGGTGCCGATTGAATTCATCCTGTTCGGCTGTGTGCTGGCCGGCGTGGCGCTGTTCCATGCCCACACACTGCGCATCGCGCTCGGCGGCGCCATCGTCATCGCGCTGTACAAGATCGTCTTCTCGCCGTTCAAGACCGGCGCCGGCGTGGCGGGGTTCGGCTCGCACCTGTTGCACGAGTGGGTGATCCTGATCAACCTGCTGTTGCTGCTGCTCGGCTTTGCGCTGCTGGCCAAGCATTTCGAGGACACCGAGATTCCCGCGGTGCTGCCGCGATGGCTGCCCGACGACTGGAAGGGCTGCTTCGTGCTGCTGGTGCTGGTGTTCGTGCTGTCGAGCTTTCTCGACAACATCGCCGCGGCGATGATCGGCGGCGCCATCGCGCACACGGTGTTCCGGGCCAAGGTGCACATCGGCTACCTGGCGGCAATCGTCGCGGCGTCCAACGCCGGCGGCGCCGGCAGCGTGGTCGGCGACACCACGACGACGATGATGTGGATTGCCGGGATCCACCCGCTCGAAGTGCTCGAGGCCTTCATCGCCTCCGGCGTCGCGCTGGTGATCTTCGGCATTCCGGCGTCGCTGCAGCAACAGAAGCTACTCACCGATCCAGAAGCACGAGGGCCGGCATCCGCCGGTCGACTGGCTGCGGGTCGGGCGTCGTGGCCTTCATCCTGGTGGCGGCGGTGGTCGTGAACGTGGTGGTCAACACGCGGTTCAACGCGGTGTCCGACCTGTTCCCGTTCCTCGGCGCCGCGGTGTGGGTGGCGATCCTGCTGACCGCCGCCATGCGCAAGCCCGACTGGAGCCTGCTGCCCGGTGCCTTCAAGGGCTCGGTGTTCCTGCTGTCGCTGGTGTTGTGCGCCTCGATGATGCCGGTCGAGAAGCTGCCCGCTGCGTCGTGGCCGAGTGCGCTGGGCCTGGGCTTCCTGTCGGCCGTGTTCGACAACATCCCGCTCACCGCGCTGGCGCTCAAGCAAGGCGGGTACGATTGGGGCTTCCTGGCCTACGCGGTGGGCTTTGGCGGTTCGATGATCTGGTTCGGCTCGTCGGCCGGCGTCGCGCTGTCGAACATGTACCCCGAAGCGCGCAGCGTCGGCCAGTGGCTGCGCCATGGCTGGCACGTGGCGGTGGCCTACGTGGTGGGTTTCTTCGTGATGCTGGCGCTCATCGGGTTCCACCCCGGCAGCGCGCCGCGCGGTTCGGCGGCGCCCGCCAGCGCTACGGCGGTGCCGACACGCTGATCGGCATCGCCTTGCGTCGCCAACAGATCCCCGTTGCGCGCGCGGTGTTCCCGCAGGCCGCGGCACGGCTGCGCGAACACTTCGAGGTCGAGACCAATGCGGACGACACCGAATGGGTGCCTCAGCAGCCAGCGAGGCCAACCGTCCCGCGATGGTGGGCTGCGCTGTCGACAAGCTGGATGCCGCACTGACCGGCGCCGCGCCACCGCAGCCGATCAACCCCGAGTGCTGCACGGCAAGCGTTGGCAACCGGGCTTGTGAATGGGCTGTCCGGCGAGGCTGAGACAATCGTTGCATGACCGAATGGATCGTGTGGGCGCTGTTGGCGCTCAACACTGTGTTGTTGCTGTGGCTGTTGTGGCGTCGGTCCGACGCGTCCGGCCTGCTCGCGATGGGCGGGAGCATCCAGGCAGCGGCGCGGCAGGACAGCGAACGGCTCGAGCGCGAGCTGCGCGACGAGGTGGCGCGCAGCGCGACCGCGACGCGCCAGGAGCACCAGAGCGGCCTGGCCACGTTCCAGCAATCGCTGTTGGCGCAAAGCACCGACCTGGCCCGCAACCAGACCGAACAGATCGAGGCCTTTCGCCTTCAGCTGCAGGCTGTCCAGCAAGGCCTGGCGCAGCAATCGCTGTTCACCCGCGAGGCCCAGGACGCGGCGCTGAAGCGATTCGCCGAATCGTTGGTCGACCAGCTGCGCCAGCTGTCCGAGGTCAACGACCGGCGGCTGGCGGAAGTGAAGGCGTCGGTCGAGACGCGCCTGTCGTCGCTGCAGGACGGCAACGAGAAGAAGCTCGAGCAGATGCGCGTGACGGTCGACGAGAAGCTGCACGCCACGCTCGAGCAGCGCCTGGGCGAAAGCTTCAAGCAGGTGGCCGACCGCCTCGAGCAGGTGCACAAGGGTCTGGGCGAGATGCAGGGCCTTGCGCGCGACGTCGGCTCGCTGAATCGCGTGCTGACGAATGTGAAGACGCGCGGCATCTTCGGCGAGGTGCAACTCGCCGGGTTGCTCGACCAGGTGTTCACGCCCGAGCAGTACGCCACCAACGTGGCCACCGTACCGGGGAGCAACGATCGCGTCGAGTTCGCGATCCGTCTGCCCGGGCACCGCAGCGATGGCGAACCGCTGTGGCTGCCGATCGATGCCAAGTTCCCGCGCGACGACTACGAGCGCCTGCTCGATGCCCACGAGCGGGCCGACCCCGCCGCGACCGAACTGGCGGCCAAGGCGATCGAGACCCGGCTGCGGCTGGAAGCACAGAACCATCCGCGACAAGTACGTCGTCGCCGCCGCACACCACCGATTTCGCGATCCTGTTCGTGCCGACCGAGGGCCTGTACGCCGAGGCACTGCGGCGGCCCGGTCTGGTGGAAGGCCTGCAGCGCGAGCACAAGGTCATGCTGGCCGGACCGACCACCTTGCTGGCCACGCTGACGAGCCTGCAGATGGGCTTTCGCACGCTGGCGCTGGAAAAGCGCTCGGCCGAGGTCTGGGAGGTGCTGGGGGCGGTGAAGACCGAGTTCGCCAAGTTCGGCGACGTGCTGGCCCGGACGAAGAAGAAGCTCGAGGAGGCCAGCAACACCATCGGTGATGCCGAGCAGCGCACGCGGGCGATGTCCAGGCAGCTGAAGAACGTCGAGGCATTGCCCGATGCTCGCACGCAGCAGCTGTTGCCCGGCATGCCGGACGACGCACCGGCCGATGCGCAGGGAGCGGGCAACGGTGCCTGAGCCGGCGCGAACCGACAACCAGGCCCAGGCACCGACGCTCGGCCCGGTGTTGTGGGCCCTGATCTTGAGCCAGCTCGGCTTGCACAGCGCAATGGCCGGGCTGCGCATGGCCGGCCCACTGCTGGCATTGCACGAAGGTTGGAGCGCGCTGGCGGTGGGCGTGTTGATGGCCTTGTTTGCGGTGGCGCCGGTCATGCTGGCGCTACGCGCCGGCCGCATGGCCGATCGCCACGGCTACCACCGGCCCGTCAAGCTGGCGGTGGGCTTCACGCTGGTGGGGGTGCTGGTGGCGCTGGCAGGCACCTGGCTCGATCGAGACACCCAGTTCGCGGCGCTGTGCGTGGCCGCCACGCTGGCCGGCGCGGGCACCAACATCGGGTTGATCGCGATCCAACGCACCGCCGGACAGGCCGCGATGGACAGCGTGCAGCGCATGCGCGTGTTCAGCTGGCTGGGCATGGCGCCGTCGATGTCCAACGTCATCGGACCGGTGGTGGCCGGGTTTGCGATCGACGCAGCCGGCTTCCAGGTGGCGTTTGCCGTGCTGCTGCTGTTGCCGGTCGTCTCGCTGGTGGCAGCGCGGCGCGTGCCCCGCTCGCCGCCGGCCGCGGCGCGACCGCCGCGCGCGGGAACGGCCTGGGACCTGCTCAGCCTTCCGGGCTTGAAGCGGCTGATGCTGGTGAACTTGCTGCTGTCGGCCTGCTGGGACGTGCACACGTTCGCGGTGCCGGTGCTCGGGCACGAACGCGGCTTCAGCGCCTCGACGATCGGTCTCGTGCTCGGCAGTTTCACGCTGGCGGTCACCGGCGTGCGGTTGATCATTCCGGTACTGGCGCACCGCATGCGCGAAGTGGTGGTGCTGCGCGTGGCGATGATCGGCACCGGGCTGGTGTTCGCGGGTTACCCGTTCGTCGCGTCACCCTGGCTGATGGGGGCTCTGGCCATGTGCCTGGGCGTCACGCTGGGTTCGGTGCAACCGATGATCATGTCGGGCTTGCACCACCTGACGCCGACGGCACGTCACGGCGAGGCGATCGCCTTGCGCTCGATCGTGATCAATCTGTCCAGCAGCGTGCTGCCGTTGGTGTTCGGCCTGGCCGGTGCAGCGGTGGGCGTCGCGGCATTGTTCTGGAGCGTGGGCTCGGCCACCGCGATGGGCAGCTGGCCGGCGCGACGGCTCAGAATTTGATGCCGGTGGGCGAAGGCGGCGGCGCGGTCGGGGCGGCCGCGGTGTTTTCCGGCGCCGACGCGGCGCGGGCCGCCGCCGGCGCGGCTTTCGGCTCGGCCTCACGCGCCACCAGTGGCGTGGCCGTGGGCGGCTGGTAGCCGCGCGGCAACTTCGACTCACGCGGGTAGCCCGCGGCGTCGAGATAGGCGTGCCAATCGGTGTCCGACAAACCGCGCAAGGCCTGGGTGCCCACCATCAGCGTGGGCACCGAGCGCCCGCCGGTGATGCGGTTCATCGCCTCGGCATCGTCGTCAGTCGAAACACGACGTTCGGCATAAGGGATGCCGCGCGTTTGCAGCAGGCGCCGCCCGGTTTCGCAGGGCGGGCAATCGGGTGCGGTGTACAGCGTGACCGGGAACCGTGTGCTGATTTGCCGCAGGTCCAGCGGCAGCGCGGCGTTGGGCGACGCTTCGGCCGCAGCGCTGCCATCGCGTCCTAGCGGCTGAATGCGTCCGAGTTCGGCGGTCGGCGCCCGATCGGTGTAGGTGACCCGTCCGTCCGGGCCGACCACCTTGTACAAGGCATGGCTGGGCAGGGCGAGCAAGAACCCGACCCAAGCGGCGGCGGAAGTGCGCAGGAGACTCATGCGACGCAATCTAGCCCAGGCTCGCCTGCGACTCAAGCGATTCCTTGATGGCGGAGCAGGGCAGTGATACTTGGTTCACGACCTCTGAAAGCCCTGAAGCTGTCCATCGCGTCGCGGCTGCCACCGACCTCGAGGATTTCGCGGCGGTAGCGGCGGCCCGTTTCGGCGTCGAAAAGGCCCGATTCCTCGAAGGCACTGAACGCGTCGGCCGAGAGTACTTCGGCCCATTTGTAGCTGTAGTAGCCGGCGCTGTAGCCGCCGGCAAAGATGTGCGAGAAGCTGTGCTGGTAGCGGCGAAACGGCGGCACGGCCAGCACGCTGACTTCCTGGCGCACCTGATCGAGCACCGCCTGCACGCGGCCGGCCGCCGAGGGATCGAGGTGGATGCGCATGTCGAACAGCGCGTATTCCACCTGGCGCAGCAGGCCCAGCGCGCTTTGAAAGTTGCGGGCCGACAACATGCGGTCGAACAGATCGCGCGGCAGGGGTGTGCCGTCGATCCGGTGGGCGCTCAAGCGCGAGACGACGTCCCACTCCCAGCAGAAGTTCTCCATGAACTGGCTCGGAAGTTCCACCGCATCCCACTCCACGCCGGAAATGCCGGCGACCGCCAGCTCCTCGACGCAGGTGAGCATGTGGTGCAGCCCATGCCCGAATTCGTGGAACAGCGTCACCACATCGTCGTGCGTCAGCAACGACGGCTGAGCGTCGATCGGCGCGGCGAAGTTGCACACCAGATTGGCCACCGGCGTCTGCACGGTGCCCGGCTGGTCCGGTCGCCGCCACCGGCCGCGGGCGTGGTCCATCCACGCGCCGGAGCGCTTGCCAGGGCGCGCATACAGGTCGAGGTAGAACTGGCCCACCAGACGTCCCTCGCGCTCGATGCGGAAGAACCGCACGCTGTCGTGCCACGCCTCGGCGGGCTCTTCGCTGATCCGCACCTCGAACAGCGTCTCGATCATGCGAAACAGGCCGTGCAGCACCCGCGGCGCGGTGAAGTACTGCTTGACCTGCTGTTCGCTGAACGCGTAGCGCGACTGACGCAGTCGTTCGGACACGAATTCGTGATCCCACGGCATCAGCTCGTCGACGCCGAGGCTGTCGCGTGCGAATGCACGCATGTCGGCCACGTCGCGTTCGGCCTGGGCGCGCGCGCGGCGGGCCAGGTCGTGAAGAAACTGCAGCACCTGGTCGGGTGACTTGGCCATCTTCGTGGCCAGCGAGCGGTCGGCGTAGCTGCGAAAGCCCAGCAGCCGGGCCTCCTCCTGCCGCAGCAGCAGCAGCTGCGACATCAATTCGCTGTTGTCGAACTCGGGCGGCCCCAGGTCGCTGGCCCGGCTGAAGTAGGCGCGGTACAGCGATTCGCGAAGCGCGCGGTCGGTCGCGTACTGCATCACCGGCATCCAGCGCGGAAACTGCAACGTGAGCGCGAAACCATCGAGGCCGCGCGTCTGCGCCTCGCTGCGCGCGGCCTGGCGCACGTCGCCGGGAACGCCGTCGAGGCGGCTTTCGTCGACCAACAGCACGAAGGCGTCGGTGGCGTCCTGCACATGCTCTTCGAACCGCTGGCTCAGCTCGGCCAGACGATCCTGGATCTGCAGGTAGCGCACACGGTCCGCGCCTTTCAGCTCGGCGCCGGCCAACACGAAATCGCGCACCGTGTTGTCCAGCACCCGACGCTGCGCGGGGTCGAGCCCTTCAGCGACCGGGTCGATGCGCTTGTACTTGGCATACAGGTGCTCGTCGGCGCCAAGGCGGCTGAAGAAGTCGGTGACGCGCGGCAGGTTCGCGTTGTAGGCGGCGCGAAATGCCGGCGTGTCCGCCACCTGATTGAGGTGGCCGATCGTGCCCCACACCCGCGACAGCCGTTCGACCGCTGTGTCGAGCACCGCCGCCAGCGCCTGGTAGCTTGCCGGCACGTCGGCGCCACCGGCGCGCTGGCGCGCGGATTCGGCGTCCTGCAACAGGCTGTCCACCGCGGGCGTCACATGCTCGGGTCGGATGCCGGAGAAAGCAGGCAGGCCGGTCGTTTGCAGCAAGGGGTTTGACATGGGGTTGTACTGCCTCGTGAGTAGCCTCGACTCAGGCTGCGGCGCGTTCCGCCGCTTCGAGAGTATTGACCAACAACATGGCGCGGGTCATCGGCCCGACTCCGCCCGGTACGGGGGTGATCCAACCCGCCACCTCGGACACAGAGGCGAAATCGACATCGCCGCACAGTTTGCCGGTGTCGTCGCGATTCATGCCCACGTCGATCACCACGGCGCCAGGCTTGACCATCTCGGCGCGCAAGGTGTTGCGCCGGCCCACGGCGGCGACCACGATGTCGGCGCTGCGCGTGTGCTGCGCGAGGTCCGGCGTCGCGCTGTGGCAGATGGTGACGGTGGCGTTGGCTTGCAGCAGCATCAGCGCCATCGGCTTGCCGACCGTGTTGCTGCGCCCGATCACCACCGCGTGCTTGCCGCGCAGGGTCACGCCGGTGGTCTCGATCAGGCGCATGCAGCCGTATGGCGTGCAGGCTTTGAATCCCGGCCGTCCCACCAGCAGTGCGCCGGCGTTCAGCACATGGAAGCCATCGACGTCCTTTGCCGGGTCGATCGCCTCGATCACCTTGTGCGCGTCGATGTGCCTGGGCAGGGGCATCTGCACCAGGACGCCGTGGATGCGCGGGTCGGTGTTGAGGGCGCGCACCCGCACGAGCAGTTCCGATTCGCTCAGGCTGGCCGGGTGGCGCTCCAGCACCGAGTACAGGCCGCTGGCCTCGCAGTCCTTGACCTTGTGGCGCACGTACACCGCCGAGGCCGGATCGTCGCCGACGAGCAGCACGGCCAGGCCGGGCTGGACGCCGCGAGCTCGCACCAGGTCGACGCGGGACCTCACCTCGGCGCGTATGCGCGAAGCCAGCGCATTGCCGTCGATCAGTTGAGCCGCCATACCTGAAATCTCCTTGCCGAATGCGCGAGGCCGCTGGTCGCAGCGGCCTCGAACCCGATGGCGCCGGGCCGGACTCAGGCCTTGGTCGCCCCCGATGCGCCGAGCGCGATCTTCAGCAGGTCGGCCACCGTGTTGGCGTTGAGCTTTTCCATGATGTTGGCGCGGTGCGCCTCGACCGTCTTGATGCTGATGCCCAGGTCGTCGGCGATCTGCTTGTTCAGCCGGCCGGCGACGATGCGCTCGAGCACCTGCGCTTCGCGGGTCGTCAAGCGCGACAACAACGCGTCGCGGCTGGCCTGCTCCTGGTGCTGGCTGAAGGCGGAGCGTGCCTGGTCGAGCATGCGCTCCACCAGCGGCAGCAGTTCTTCTTCCTTGAACGGCTTCTCGATGAAATCCATCGCGCCCTTCTTCATCGTCGTGACGGCCATCGGCACGTCGCCGTGACCGGTGATGAACACCACCGGCAGCGGGCTCTTGCGTTCGAGCAGCCGGTCCTGCAACTCCAGGCCGCTCATGCCGTCCATGCGGATGTCGGCAATCAAACAGGCCACCTCGCGCGGATCGAAGCGCGACAGAAACGACTCTGCGGAGTCGAAGCACTTGACTCGGTAGTCCTTGCCTTCGAGCAGCCACTGCAGTGAATCGCGCACGGCCTCGTCGTCATCGACGACGTACACGGTGCCCTTCTTGGGAATCAGGCTCATGGAGATGTGATGGCAGCTGGATTGTCGGCCGCATCCGGGGCCGCGGTCGGCGATTCGGATTCGGAGCGCGCCGGGATTTCCACCGGCAGGGCAAAGGAGAATCGGCACCCCGACACGGCGGCTGCCATTGTAGAGGTTCTGCGCCTTGATCCGCCCGCGGTGCGACTCGACGATCGAGCGGCACAACGACAGGCCGATGCCCAGGCCCTCGGCCTTGGTCGAGAAGAAGGCCTCGTACAGCCGGCTGATCACCTCGTCGGGCAGGCCCGGGCCGGTGTCGGTGACGCTGAACTCGATCACGCCACCTTCCTCGGCGGTGTGGCGCGGCACCACGCGCAGTTCGATGAAGCGCCGCGCTGCAGGCATCTGCGCGTTGTCGATGGCTTCGGCGGCGTTGCGCACCAGGTTCAGCAGCACCTGCTCGATCAGGATCGGGTCGACCATCAGGTCGGGCATGCGTTGCGCCACGTAGCTGTGGATCGCCACGTTGCGCCGGCGCAGCTCGATGCTGGCCAGCTCGAGCGCGTCGTCGACGATCTGCCGCGCCTGCGCGGCCTGGCGTTGCGGCACGCTCTTGCGCACGAAGGCGCGGATGCGCTGGATGATGTGGCCGGCGCGTTCGGCCTGGCGCGCGGTCTTCTCCAGCGCAGCCACCAGGTCCTCGCGGCCGATCGACTCGCCGCGCACGCGCGAGATCATGCCGTTGCAGTAATTGGTGATCGCGGTCAGCGGCTGGTTCAGCTCGTGCGCCACCGACGACGCCATCTCGCCCATCGTGATGAGTCGGCTCGACACCTGCGCCTTGTCGGCCTGGTGCGCGGCCTGCTCCTCGACGCGGCGGCGCGCGGTCACGTCGGTCGCGATCAGCATCTGTGCCAGCCGGCCGTCGGTCCACTGCAGGTAGCGTGAGCGCACGTCGAACCACTTGTCGAGGGACTCGATGTACACCTCGCGCGGGTCGGCGCCGACCTTGGTGAGCTCCTGCGCCGGCAAGCCCGACAGCCCGTCCACCGTGTCTTCCCCTTCACCCTCATAGCCTTGCACCGGCAGGCTGCCGCTGGCGAGTTGGGCGTGGCCGCGCGAGTCGGCGCCGAACCACAAGCGGTACGAGCGGTTGGCGAACAGCAATTCGCCCTGCTGCACCGACAGCACCGACACCGCCGCGTCCAGCCCTTCGAGCACGGTGGTGAAGCGTTCGTGCGAGGCGGACAGCTGGTCGCGGATGCGTTTGGCCTCGGTGATGTTGGTCATCGAGGTCATCCAACCGGTTTGCTTGCCGCGCGCGTCGATCAGCGGCGAGACGTACATGCGCGCGTCGAAGAGCACGCCATCCTTGCGCATCACCTTGACCTCGATGCCGCCGGCCGGGCTGCGGCCCTGCAGCTCCTGCTGCAGCAGGCGCGAGTTTTCTTCAATGCGGTCGCTGGGCCAGTACGGGTAGGGCGGCATGCGGCCGATGAGCTCCGGCTCGGCGAAGCCGGTCATCGCACAGAACGCCGGGTTCACGTAGGTGATGCGGCCTTCGAGATCCATCGCGCGCATGCCGGTGAGCATGGAGTTCTCCATCGCACGGCGGAAGTTGGTCTCCTGAACCAGCGCGCCCTGAATCTGGGCGCGGCGGCGCATGTGGCGCCAGGTGCCCAGCAGCATCCAGACGGTGAGGCCCGACAGCGCGAGCACCATCCAGAACAGCGTGTTGCCGACCAGGCCCACCGAGGTGCGATAACCGCTGCCGCGCAGGATCACGCCGTGCGCCGACGGCGTGAGCGGCACGTCGTGCACGATCGGCGCGCGCGTGGTTGCGTTGCCCGGCATCGGCATCACCGTGCTCGCCAGCACGGTGCCGCCCTCGTCGAGTACCGAGATCGCACGGCGTCGCGCCACTTCAGGCGGCACGAAGTGGCGAATCAGCCCCTCGACCGAGTACTCCACCACCAGCGCGCCGGCAAACACGCCGCCGATCAGCAGCGGCACATGCGTCTGGAACACCGGCGTGCCCAGGCTGTCCCTGAACGGCCGCGAATACACCGGCTGGCGCGTGTCGCGCGCCGCGATGAAGGCCCACTCGGCCTCGCTGCTGCGGCCGCTGAGCGCGCGGCCGCGTTCTTCGGCGGTGCCCAGCGGGTGGGTGTCGGGGTCGGCCACCGGCGAGGTGTAGCTTGCGCGACGCCGGCGCAGCGCGTCGAGCCATGTGAGCTGCTTGATCTCGGGACGCTCGGCGCCGAACGCGCTGGCCAGACGCTGCACCTCGTCGGCGTCGATTTCCTTGGTCACGATCTGGCGCGCCAGCTGTACGAGCTGCTCCTGGTTTTCGATCAGGTGCAGACGGATCTGCTGCTGCGCGATCTCGGCATCACGCTTGACGGTCTCGGCCTCACGCTCGAATTCCTCATTGCGCAGGTACCAGAAGGCCGAGATGATGGCGGCCAGAAAGAGCAGCACCGACACCAGCGGGCCGAACGTGGCGAACCGATCCTGTCGAGCTGGGGTCTGCCGGCGCCACCAACGGCCGATCAGGCGTTGCCCCAGCGTGGGGTTCGTCGGCAACGGCGGTTTGGCCTCGGGTCGCAGGTCCATCGTCGGATTATCCCGGCCACGCTGGGTTGGCGGCCCCTCCGAATCAATCAGATATTCATAATGTGAAATGCAGTCGCACTATTTGAAATCTGACCGCTTTGTGCGAAACTCGCGCCCAACGTCAAAAAACCGATCCGCCATAGGAGACCAGCATGTCCGCAATGCCCGATTCGCCGTTCGGCCCGGCCGCCAACGACCCCGACGCGCAGGAGACGCGTGAGTGGCTCGACGCGCTGTCGGCCGTGCTCGCCGCCGAGGGCCCCCAGCGAGCGCACTTCCTGCTCGAGCAGCTGCTCGAAGAGGCGCGCCAGCACGGCGTGGACCAGCCGTTCTCGGCCACCACCGGGTACGTCAACACGATCAAGCCGAGCGAGGAGGAGCGCAGCCCCGGCCGCCTGGATCTCGAAGAGCGCCTGCGCGCCTACATGCGCTGGAACGCGATGGCGATGGTCGTGAAGGCCAACCGGCTCGACCCGGCCGACGGCGGCGACCTCGGCGGCCACATCAGCTCGTTCCAGTCGCTGGCGCACATGTTCGCCGCGGGCTTCAATCACTTCTGGCATGCCGACACGACCGAGCGCGGCGGTGACCTGCTGTACATCCAGGGCCACTCGGCGCCGGGAATCTACGCGCGCGCCTTCATGGAGGGGCGCATCTGGAGGAACAGCTGCTCAACTTCCGCCAGGAGGTCGACGGCAAGGGACTGTCCAGCTACCCGCACCCGAAGCTGATGCCCGAGTTCTGGCAGTTCCCCACGGTGTCGATGGGCCTGGGGCCGATCATGTCGATCTACCAGGCGCAGGTTTCTCAAGTACCTGCACGCGCGCGGCATTGCCGATACCTCCAAGCGCAAGGTCTGGGTCTTCTGCGGCGACGGCGAAATGGACGAACCGGAAAGCCTGGGCGCGATCGGCATGGCCGCGCGCGAGAAGCTCGACAACCTGATCTTCGTGATCAACTGCAACCTGCAGCGGCTGGACGGCCCCGTGCGCGGCAACAGCAAGATCATCCAGGAGCTCGAGGGCGAGTTCCGTGGTTCGGGCTGGAACGTCATCAAGCTGTTGTGGGGCAGCAATTGGGATCCGCTGCTGGCGCGCGACAAGGACGGCGCGCTGCGCAAGGTCATGATGGACACGCTCGATGGCGACTATCAGGCCTTCAAGGCCAACGATGGCGCCTTCGTGCGCAAGCACTTCTTCGGTCGCTCGCCCGCCACGCTGGAGATGGTGGCCAAGATGAGCGACGAGGAGATCTGGGCGCTGCGCCGCGGCGGCCACGATGCGCCGAAGGTCTATGCCGCGTTCCACCGTGCCAACTCGCACCAGGGCCAGCCCACGGTGCTGTTGGTCAAGACGGTCAAGGGCTACGGCATGGGCCGGGCCGGCGAGGGCAAGAACACCGCGCACCAGACCAAGAAGCTCACCGACGACGACATCCGCTACTTCCGCGACCGCTTCAACATCCCGATCCCCGACAGCGAACTGCCGAAGATCCCTTTCTACAAGCCGGCCGACAACACGCCGGAGATGAAGTACCTGCACGAGCGCCGCCAGGCTCTCGGCGGCTACCTGCCGCAGCGCCGCACGCGTGCCGACGAGCAGATGCAGGTGCCGGACGCTGGCCACGTTCCAGTCCGTGCTCGACCCTACCGCCGAAGGGCGCGAGATCAGCACGACGCAGGCCTACGTGCGCTTCCTGACCACGCTGCTGCGCGACAAGCAGCTCGGGCCGCGCACGGTGCCGATCCTGGTGGACGAAGCGCGCACCTTCGGCATGGAGGGGCTGTTCCGTCAGATCGGCATCTACAACCCCGAAGGGCAGAAGTACACGCCGGTCGACAAGGACCAGGTGATGTACTACCGCGAGGCCAAGGATGGTCAGATCCTGCAGGAGGGCATCAACGAGGCCGGCGGCATGTGCAGCTGGATCGCAGCGGCCACGTCGTACTCGACGAACAACCGAATCATGATCCCGTTCTACATCTACTACTCGATGTTCGGCCTGCAGCGCATCGGCGACCTGGCATGGGCCGCCGGCGACATGCAGGCGCGCGGCTTCCTGCTGGGCGGAACCTCGGGGCGAACCACGCTCAACGGCGAAGGGCTGCAGCACGAAGACGGCCACAGCCATGTGCTCGCGAGCACGATCCCCAATTGCGTGAGCTACGACCCGACCTTCGCGCACGAGGTTGGCGTGATCATTCACCACGGCCTGAAGCGCATGGTCGAGAAGCAGGACAACGTCTTCTACTACATCACGCTGCTCAACGAGAACTACCCGATGCCCGGACTGAAGGCCGGCACCGAAGAGCACATCATCAAGGGCATGTACCTGCTGCAGGAGGGCGCGAAGAAGACGCCGCGCGTGAATCTGCTGGGTTCGGGCACGATCCTGCGCGAGAGCATCGAGGCCAAGGCCCTGCTCGAGTCCGAATGGGGCGTGGCTGCCAACATCTGGAGCTGCCCGAGCTTCAACGAGCTGGCGCGCGACGGTCAGGACTGCGAACGCTGGAACCTGCTGCATCCCACCGAGACGCCGCGCGTGCCGTTCGTGGCCCAGCAACTGGCGCCGTTCGCGGGGCCGGTCATCGCATCGACCGACTACGTCAAGACCTATGCCGAGCAGATTCGCGCCCACCTGCCCAAGGGCCGCAACTACAAGGTGCTGGGTACCGACGGCTTCGGCCGCAGCGACTTCCGCAGCAAGCTGCGCGAGCACTTCGAGGTCAACCGCCATTACATCGTGGTGGCCGCGCTGAAGGCACTGGCCGAGGAGGGTACCGTGCCGGCCGCCAAGGTGGCCGAGGCCATCAAGAAGTACAAGCTCAAGGCCGACAAGCTGAACCCGCTGTTCGCCTGACAAAACGACGGAGACAAGAATATGGCAATGGTGGAAGTGAAGGTCCCCGACATCGGGGACTTCAAGGACGTCGCCGTGATCGAGCTGCTGGTCAAGCCGGGCGACCGGGTCAAGGCCGAGCAGAGCCTGGTCACAGTGGAAAGCGACAAGGCCTCGATGGAGATCCCGTCGAGCCACGCCGGCGTGGTGAAGGCTCTGAAGGTCGCGCTCGGCGACAAGGTCAATGAAGGTTCGGTGCTGCTGATGCTCGAGACCGAGGGCGCGTCGGCGGCGGCGACGCCGGCCCAGCCGCCGCTGCCGATGGGCGCACCGGTGCCCGCACCCGCACCCGTGCCCGCGGCGCCCACGCTGGCCGCAACTGCCGCTTCGAGCGGTCCGGTGCAGGTGCTCGTGCCCGACATCGGCGACTTCGCCGAGGTGGCGGTGATCGAGATCTTCATCAAGCCCGGCGACGTCATCAAGGTCGAGCAGAGCCTGATCACGGTGGAAAGCGACAAGGCCTCGATGGAGATCCCGTCGTCGCACGCCGGCATCGTGAAGCAGCTGTTGGTCAAGCTCGGTGACAAGGTGTCGAAGGGCGCGCCGGTAGCGATCGTCGAGGCCACAGGCGGCGCGGCGGGCGACCCGGCTGCTGCGGCGCCCGCCGCGCCCGCGCCGGCTGCTGCACCGGCGCTTGCCGCCGCGCCCGCGCCGGTGATGCCCCATCAACCCGGCGCCCCCAGCGGCGCGCTGCCGCACGCCTCGCCGTCGGTGCGCCGTGTCGCGCGCGAACTCGGTGTGCCGTTGGCCGAGGTCAAGGGCTCCGGGCCGAAAGGCCGCATCACGCACGACGACGTGCAGGGCTTCGTGAAGGGCGTGATGTCCGGCGCCGTGCAGACCGAGGCGCAGAAGGCGAAGGCACCCGCAGCCGGTGCCGGCGCGTTCCCCGGCCTGCTGCCCTGGCCGCAGGTGGACTTCGCCAAGTTCGGCCCGATCGAGCGCAAGGACCTGTCTCGCATCAAGAAGATCAGCGGCGCCAACCTGCACCGCAACTGGGTCACGATTCCGCACGTCACCAACCACGACGATGCCGACATCACCGAACTCGAGGCCTTCAGGGTGCAGCTGAACAAGGAGAACGAGAAGACCGGCGTCAAGGTCACGATGCTCGCGTTTCTGATCAAGGCATCGGTCGCGGCGCTGAAGAAGTTTCCCGAGTTCAACGCCTCGATCGACGGCGAGCAACTGGTGCTGAAGAACTACTTCCACATCGGCTTTGCCGCCGACACACCCAACGGTCTGGTCGTGCCGGTGATCAAGGACGCCGAAAAGAAGGGCGTGCTGCAGATCAGCCAGGAGATGGGCGACCTCGCCAAGAAGGCGCGCGACGGTAAGCTGTCGCCGGCCGACATGAGCGGCGGGTGCTTCTCGATCAGCTCGCTTGGTGGCATCGGCGGGCGCTACTTCACGCCGATCATCAACGCGCCCGAGGTGTCGATCATGGGCGTGTGCCGCAGCAACACCGAGCCGCGCTGGGACGGCAAGCAGTTCGTGCCGCGCCTGATGCTGCCGCTGTCGCTGAGCTGGGATCACCGCGTGATCGACGGTGCCGCGGCGGCGCGGTTCAACGCCTATTTCGCCGGCATCCTGGCCGACTTCAGGCGGGTGATCCTGTGAGCCCCCACGCGCCCCTGGCGTCGACCGCCGTGACGGGCGGCCCGGTTGGAGCGGCCCGGCGAAAGTCCGCGCCGTGACGACGGTTGCAGTGGTTCGCAAGGCGGGACAGGTCGCCATCGCCGCCGATTCGCTGGTCACGTTCGGCGACACGCGGCTGGCGCACGGCTACGAGATCAACGAGAAGGTCTTTCGTGTCGGCGAGTCGTGGTTCGGCATGGCCGGCACGACCGCGCACTTTCCGGTGCTGCGCAAGGCGCTCGGCAGCCTGCCGGCCGACGAGCTGCGGCTGAACTCGCGCGACGCGGTGTTCGAGACCTTCCTGAAACTGCACCCCAAGCTCAAGGAGCAGTTCTTCCTCAACCCCAAGGAAGAGGACAGCGACCCCTACGAGAGCAGCCAGTTCACCGCGCTGATCGCCAACGCCTGCGGCATCTTCGGTGTGTACTCGTACCGCGAGGTGTTCGAGTTCGACCGCTTCTGGGCCATCGGCTCCGGGCGCAGTTTCGCGCTCGGTGCGATGTTCGCGGGCTTCGACAAGGCCAAGAGCGCACGCGACGTCGCCGAACTGGGCGTGCGCGCGGGCTGCGAGTTCGACAAGAACTCGGCCGGACCGGTGAAGGTCCACACCCTGAAACTGAAAGGTTGAACGAGATGGCGTTGATCGATGTAGTGGTGCCCGACATCGGCGACTTCAAGGACGTGGCGGTGATCGAGATCCTGGTCAAGCCGGGCGACACGGTGGCTGCCGAGCAGAGCCTGATCACGGTGGAGAGCGACAAGGCGTCGATGGAGATCCCGTCGTCGCATGCCGGCGTGGTGAAGGCGCTGAAGCTCAAGCTTGGCGACAAGGTCAATCAGGGCTCGGTGATCCTGGCGCTCGAAGCGCAAGGCGCCGCAGTCGCCGCGCCTGCGCCCGCCGCGGCGGCCCCGGCAGAGTCCAAACCGCCTGCGCCGCCGCAACCGGCCCCGGCGGCGGCCCGCTACACCGGCGGGCGCCGACCTCGAATGCGACGTGCTGGTGCTCGGCGCGGGACCCGGCGGCTATTCGGCGGCGTTCCGTGCGGCTGACCTGGGACTGAAGACGGTGCTCGTCGAGCGCTACGCCACGCTGGGTGGCGTGTGCCTGAACGTCGGCTGCATCCCGTCGAAGGCACTGCTGCATGTGGCCTCGGTGATGGACGAGGTCAAGCACTTCGCCGATCTGGGTGTCGAATTCGCTGCGCCGAAGTTGCAGCTGCCCAAGCTGCTGGCGCACAAGAACAAGGTCGTGGGCAAACTCACCGGCGGGCTGAGCGCGATGGCCAAGATGCGCAAGGTCACCATCGTGCGCGGGTACGGCGTTTTCGCCGACCCGAACCATGTGACGGTGGAAGAGACCTCCGGCGAGGCCCAGGCCAAGACGGGCAAGACGCAGACCATCCGATTCAAGCAATGCATCATCGCGGCGGGTTCGCAGGCGGTGCGCCTGCCGTTCCTGCCCGACGATCCGCGCATCGTCGATTCCACCGGCGCACTGCGGCTGCAGCACGCGCCGAAGCGAATGCTGATCGTCGGCGGCGGCATCATCGGTCTGGAGATGGGCACCGTGTACTCCACGCTCGGCGCGCGCCTGGATGTCGTCGAAATGCTCGACGGCCTGATGCTGGGTGCCGACCGCGACCTGGTGCGCGTGTGGCAGAAGATGAACGCCCCGCGCTTCGACAAGATCATGCTCAAGACCAAGACCGTGGGCGCCGAGGCCAAGGCCGACGGCATCCATGTCAGGTTCGAAGGCGAGGGCGCGCCGGCAGAGGCCGCAGCGCTACGACCTGGTGCTGCAGGCCGTGGGTCGCAGCCCCAACGGCAAGAAGATCGCGGCCGACAAGGCCGGCGTGGCAGTCACAGATCGCGGCTTCATTCCGGTGGACGTGCAGATGCGCACCAACGTTGCCGCACATCTTCGCCATCGGCGACATCGTCGGCCAGCCGATGCTCGCGCACAAGGCTGTGCACGAGGCGCACGTGGCCGCCGAAGTGGCAGCCGGAGCCTTGAACGGCGACGCCGCGTTGAGCAGGGCGCAGTTCGACGCGCGCGTGATCCCGAGCGTGGCCTACACCGATCCCGAGGTGGCGTGGGTCGGGTTGACCGAAGACGAAGCCAAGGCCAAGGGCATCGCGATCAAGAAGGGCCACTTTCCCTGGACGGCGTCGGGCCGCGCGATTGCCAACGGGCGCGACGAAGGTTTCACCAAGCTGCTGTTCGACGCGCAGACGCACCGCATCCTCGGGGGCGGCATGGTCGGCACGCATGCCGGTGACATGATCGGCGAGATCGCGCTGGCCATCGAGATGGGCGCCGACGAGGTGGACATCGGCAAGACGATCCATCCGCATCCGACGCTGGGCGAGTCGATCGGCATGGCCGCCGAGATCGCACACGGCACCTGCACCGACGTGCCGCCGCCGCGGCGCTGAAGGGCTTACTGCCGCGCAGGCGGCGGTGGAGCCGCCTGGATCAGGCGCTGTGCACGCGCATCGAGTTCGCTGCGCGGCGTCGTCAGCACCTCGGCGATCACCGCCGGGCAGCGAGTCGGCAGATCGTCGCCCGCGCTCCAGTTGGCGATGCCGGCGTCGGCGGCCATCATCGGGCCACGCAGGCCCAGCCGGGGCGTCAGCTCCTGCATCGCGGCCAGCATGCGCGCTTGCGCCACCAGGCGGTCGTGGTCGGCGTTGGCGTAGGCGCGGCGCGCCGTGTACAGCTCGTTCTCGGCATTCAGCAGGTCCAGCAGGCTTCGCTGCCCGATCTCGAATTGCTGCCGGTAAGCGTCGCGGGCCTTTTCGATGGCCAGCACGTTGCGATCCAGCGCACCCATCAGCTCGGCCAGCTTGCTGACGTCGTTGAACGCGATCGCTGCGGTCTGACGCGTGTCGCGGCAGGCCTTGTCGCGCAGGTCGGCGGCCTGGTTCATCAGGTTGGTCTGCTGACGCACCCGCGCCTGGTCCGCGCCGCCGTTGAACAGGTTCCAGTTGAGCGTCAACTCGGCGCTGACATCGTGTTTCTGGTCGGGCACACCGTCGAAATTGCGACCGGCCCCGGCGCGTACCTTGGCCTCGATCCGGGGCAGGAACGCGCTCTCGCGTTCGCGCGCCGAGGCGCGCGCGCTGCGCAGCGAGGCGATCGTGGCGCTGATCGCGGCGCTGTTGCGCAGCGCCAGCACCATGGCCTCCTGGCCGGTGGCCGGCATGGCCGTGCCGAGCACGGTGGGCCGCACCGGCCGCTGCGCCGGCGCGTCGCCGACCAGCCGCATGTAGCGGGCCACCACATCGTGCAGGTTGGAGGCCTCGGTGGTCAGGTTGGATTCGGCCAGTGCCAGGCGAGCCCCGGCTTGCTCGAGGTCGACGCCGCGTGCGACGCCCGCGCGCACGCGCGACTGGATCTGCTGGAACGCATAGCGGTGCTGGACATAGCTGTCCTCCGCCAGGTCCACGAGGCGGCGCATGCGCAGCACGTCGACATACGCGCGCACAGCCTCCAGCGCAATCTGCTCAGTCGTGTCGAGCAACTCGAACCAGCGTGCCTGACGCTCGAAATCGAGGCGGCTGATCTGCTGCATCAGCGCATTGCCGTCCCACAGCAATTGCGTGATGGTCAGTGCGGCACCGTTGCGGTCGAGGCTGGCGCTTTGCGGCGATCGCGTGCTGATGCGATCGTCGGTTCGTCCGACCGTGGCCTCGGCGTCCACTCGCGGCAGGCGGGCACCCTTGGCCACATCGATCGCGTCGAGCGACGCGCGCACGCTGTTCAGCCGCGCGGTGACGTCGGGATTGGTCTCGATGGCGCGTCGCGCGGCGTCGGTCATGGCGTCCGCACCTTGCGCCAGTGCAAGCGCAGGCACGCTGATCAGCCACGCCGCGAGGGCAACACTTCGGTAGATCGGAGTCATGTCGGTTTCGTTGTTATCCATCCGCCTGGACCACGCACAGATGTCGAGATGGCGTCGGCAAGTGTAGGCGGGCGATGCACGGGCTTTTCGAGGCCCGGGCGCAGATGTCCGACGGATGTCACGCTTCGGTAGCAAAGTGTTTCACGGTTGGACGGGGAATCGACTCGATCGGTGATGGGCGACCTCAAGTCCGTGCCCGTGGCAGACGAAAGCCCCTGGAGGGCAGGTCGACGTGGCGCCGTGGGCGTTCGGCCGATGTCCGCGCCGACCACCATTCATGCGATCCGACCAGCCCAGTCGTCGTGCGGCAGTTCGATCGTGGCTGCACGCCGTGCTGCTGGCGCTGTGCACCGCGACCTTTTGTGTCGCGCCACGGGCCTGGGACGCCGATCGCGCGGCATCGGCCGCACAACGCATCGGCCCCAAGGCCGTGCAGGCGCTGCAACAGTTGCACCCGGTGCTGACCGGGCTGATCGAGGCCGACGACACGGCGTCGCCTGGCAACCATCAACCAGTTCTTCAATCGGCGCGTGCTCTTTCGCGACGACCAGGAGGTGTGGAACCAGGTCGACTACTGGGCCAGCCCGCTCGAGACGCTGGACAAAGGCATGGGCGACTGCGAGGACTTCGCGATCGCCAAGTACTTCAGCCTGCTCGCCGTGGGCGTGCCGCCGGCGCGGCTGCGCCTGGTGTACGTGCGGCTGCAGATCGGCGGCGCGGGTGGACCGAGTCAGGCCCACATGGTGCTGGCGTACTACGCCACGCCGCAGGCCGAGCCGCTGATCCTGGACAACCTGGTGACCGAGATAAGGCCGGCCTCGCGTCGACCCGACCTCACGCCGGTGTTCAGCTTCAACAGCGAGGGCCTGTGGCAAGGCACGGGTGCGCAGAGCGCTGGCGATCCGGTGGCTCGTCTTTCGCGTTGGCGCGACGTGCTGGTCAAGGCGCGTGTCGAGGGGTTCCTGTGATGTACTGTTGCTTCGATGGAGTGTGGTCATGTCGTTGATCCGCCGTGTAGGTCTGCTGATGCTCGCCGTGGTGTTGCTGGCGCTTCTGGCCGGTGTGGTCACCACGCTGCTCGCCGCGCGTGACACGCTGCAGACGCAGCTGAGCCTGAAGAACCGCGACAACGCGCAATCGCTGGCGCTGGCGTTGTCGCAGCAGCACGGTGATCCCTCGTTGATGGAGGTGGTGCTGGCTGCGCAGTTCGATACCGGACACTACCGCCGCATCACGCTGCGCGCCAGCACCGGGCAGGCGGTGTTCGAGCGACAAGCGGCAGTGCAGCGCGGTGCCGCGCCCGCCTGGTTGGCCAGCGTGTTGCCGATCGAGGCCGATGCCGGCGTGGCGCAGGTCTCGGACGGCTGGCGCGCGATCGGCACGCTCGAGCTGGTGAGCCAGTCGGCCTATGCGCTCGACTCGCTGTGGGTGGCGGGTGTGCGCGCGAGCTTGCTGCTGGCGCTGGTGGGCGCGCTGGGTGCCGTGCTGGCCGCCATGGGGCTGGGCGTGATCCGCAAGCCGCTGGACGCCGCGGTCGCCCAGGCACGGGCGCTGGAAGAGGGACGCTTCGTGACCGTGAGCGAGCCCAAGGTGGCCGACCTGCGGCCATTGGCACGCAGCATGAATACCATGGTGCAACGCCTGGGCGCGCTGTTCAATGCGCAGGCGCAGCAGTTGGAGGGCCTGCGCCGCCTGGCGCAGACCGACGCGCTGACCGGTCTGAACAACCGGCGGCAGTTCATGCTCGAGGCGCAGCAACGGCTTGACGCTGCTGGCCCGCAAGGCATCGGCCTCGTGCTGTTGCGCGTGCTGGGTCTCGACGGCCTGAACCGCAGGCTCGGTCACGCGACCACCGACGAACTGCTGCGCTCGCTCGCGCGCACGCTGACCGGACAGTCCAGTGCGCCGCAGCAGCACCTGCTCGGACGTCTGAACGGCTCGGACCTCGCGGTGTGCGTGACCGGGCCCGACGCCGTGTCCGACACGGCGGCTTCGCTGCTGGCCGCGCTGCACAAGTCGTTGCCGCATGGCGACGCGCAGGTGGTGGTGGTCGGCGGTGCCGTTCAGGTGTCACCCGGCACCAGCCTGCACCGGGCCCTGGCCCTGGCCGACGAGGCGCTGGCGCGTGCCGAAGGCCAAGGGCCGTTCACTGCGGTGACCGAACGCTGCGAGGACGACCAACCCGCGATGGGCGAAGCCGGCTGGCAGAAGGCGCTGGGCGACGCGCTGGCGCACGGACGCGTCGGTCTGGCGGGCTACCCGGTGCGCGACGCGCACGGCGCGATGATCCAGCTCGACTGCCCATTGCGGGTGCAACTGCAGGATGGTGGCCCGCCCGCTCCAGCCGCGCGCTGGCTGGCATTGGCCGCGCGCAGTCGTCTGACGGCCGCGCTGGACGAGCGGGCGCTTGACCTGGCGCTGGCGCAGATTGCCGGTGACGGTGTGGACCGCTGTATTAACCTGGCCGCCGCTACGCTGCTGTCGAGCGACAGCGTCGCGTTGCTCACGTCGCGATTGGCTGCGGCACCGGCCGAGGCCATCCATCTGTGGATCGACCTGCCGGAGGCCCTGGCCGTAGCGCACCCTGGTCTGGTGCAGGACTTGACGCGGCGCTGGCGTGCCCTGGGGGTGCGCGTGGGACTGGAACACGCCGGCGCGGCGCTGTCGTCGATCGGTCGCCTGTACGAACTCGGTCTGCATTACGTGCGCATCGACGGACGTTTTCTCGGTGGCATCTCGCAGGACGATGCGTTGCGCCGCCACACCGAAGGGCTGGTGCTGCTGCTCAAGGGCATCGGGCTGGCGGTGTTCGCCGAGGCGATTCACGACAAGGCCGACCTGCGCAGCCTGTGGCAAATGGGCTTTGACGGTGCCACCGGGCCGGCAATCGACGCATAGGCGGCGTCAGGATCGGGCCAGGCGTGTGGCCTCGTCGGGCCCGCGTCACGGCCCGTCGGTGACGAGCTTGCCGCGGTTGAGCAGGTCTTGAATGACCTGTAGGTCGGTCGAGAAGCCAGACAGCAGGTTCACGCCCTGCAGCACGATGGTCTGATCGACCGCGCCCACGTTGTAGCCGTTGACGAAGCCGCCGCCGCTGCTGATCTGGATCGTGGTGTTGCCACCCGCGGTTTCGAAGTGCAGGTAGTTCTGCAGGTTGCCCACGCTGATCGCGTCGTGGGCCTCACCCTGCAGCAGATCGCGCAGGTCGAGCACGTCGCCTCCGCTGCCGGCGGTGGCGTTGTCGAAGGTCTGCACCGTGTCGACGGCCGGGGTGCCCGGCGCGCCTCGGTCGGCCAGCGACCAGACGAACACGTCGGCCCCGGCCCCCCCGGTCATCGTGTCGTTGCCGGCGCCGCCGGCGAGCAGGTCGTTGCCGTCGCCGCCGGCGAGCACGTCGTTGCCGTCACCGCCGCGCAGAATGTCGGCACCGGTACCGCCGGTGAGGGTATCGTTGCCCGCGCCGCCGACCAGCAGATCGTTGCCCGCGCCGCCGTCGATCGTGTCGTTGCCGGTGCCGCCGTTGATGAAGTCGTTGGCGCTGTTGCCGGTGAGCGTGTTGTTGCCGGCGTCACCGGCGATCGAGTTGGTGATCGCCCGCAACGTCAAGGTCGAGCTGCTGGTGTCGCCGTCGGTATCGGTCAGCGTGTAGCCGATCTCGATCGGTGCGATCGCCGCGACCGCACTGTTGGTGATCGAGTTGAAGCTCACCGAGCCGATGCTGGCGTTGGCGTCGCTGTTGGCGGTGATTTCGATGCGCCCGATGTTGCTGAACTCGGGGGGCACGGTGACTGCGGCCTCGGAGTTGCTGTAGAACTGCCCCAGTACGTGACCATCGATGTGATACACGGTGTAGGTCAGCGCGACCGAGCCGCCGAGGTTGCTGTTGCTGTCGTCGGGATCGATGACGACGTTCTCGACACCAAAGGGATTGGTCGCCGTATCGAAGCGGATGACCAGCGTTTCGAGGTTGCCGATCCGGGTGTTGTTATCGGTGCCGCCGCTGCTGGTGTTGACGCCGATGCCGTCGCCACTGGTGCGACGCACCCCCGCCGTCTCCAGAGCCGAATTGCGCGCGATGCCGGTAAACGTCAGTGCGCCGATCGTCAGGCTCGTGCCATTGGCATTCGCACCGGTCAGCGTGACGGTGGTCGGGCCGGTCGACGGCGTACTCGGCGTTTCGGCGGCCGTCGGCACGTACTCGTAGGCGCCGTCGCTGGTGAAGCGCAGGCTGCTGCCGTTGCTGGCGTGCGTCCAGGTCAGCACGCCGTTGGTCACCGAGTAGGTGCCGCCCAGCGCCGCGGTCGGCCCGACGTTGGTGGCGAGGTTGAAGGCCTGCCCCTGGAACACGATCGAGGTGACCTGCGCCCCGTCGACCACCTTGTCCGCGCCCGAGCCCTGGGCGCTGAAGTCGGTGGTCAGGCTGCCGACCGCGATGCCGCCGTCGGTGCTGAGGCCGCTGACCACGTTGCCGGTGTAGCTGGTCTCGTTGGCGAAGAGTGTGTCGATGTCCGGCCGCGCGTTCGGATGACCATCGACGACGCTGAAGGTAAGCGTGGTCGGCGACGTCGTGTCGCCGTCGTTGTCGCGCGCCACATACTGCACGTTGAAGCTGTCGCCCTGGTTTGCCACGCCGTTGGTGAAGTAGGTGTACTCGCCGGTGGCGAAGTTGAACGTCAGCGTGCCATGGGTGAAGCCCTTGGTTCCGTTGAGCGTCAACGTGTCGCCGGTCAGCGGCGACCCGGCCGGCACGCCACCGGGCCAGCTGATCTGGTTGGTCGCCGGGTTGTAGGTGAATGTCACGTTGACCTGCGGCGTGGCGGCATTGCCGTCGGTATCGAGCGCGAGGGTGACGGTCTGGATGTAGCCGTCGTCGGCGCCGAGCACGTTGTTGACGCCGCCGCCACTGACCACGCTGCCGCCGGTGCCGGTGGGCACCGTGGAGATCAGGGTGTTGGCCAGTTCGTTCAGATCGGGCACGATGATCGCCGGATCCACCACACCGTTGCCGTCGCCGTCGACGTTGTGGATGCCATTCAACGGGCCGGTGTTCGAGATGCCGCTGCCGATGCCCACGCCGTACGAGTTGATGCCGTTGGTGTTGACGAACGTGGCATAGCCGGTCGAGGTGGCGGGATTGGTCGTGTCCTGCTCCGTCGGCACGCCGTCGGACAGGAAGTAGACGATGTTCTGCTTGGCCGGGTCGACGGTGCCGAACGCCGTCTTCGTGGCATTCAGTGCGTCGGTGTAGTCGGTGCCGCCCGAACCGGTGATGCCGTTGATTGCGGCGATGAGCGTGGCCTTGTCGGTGTAGGCCACGTTGCCATTTAGGATCGTGGCCGTCGACGAGAAAGTGATCAGCTTGACCGAGACGGCTTGTGCCTGGTTGTAGTACTGCGTCACCAACTCGACCAGCGCCGCCTTGGCCATGTCCAGGCGCGTGGTGATGGTCACCGTACCGTCGGCGTTGACCTGGCGTACCTCACCGCCCGCGCCCTGTGACGTCATGCTGCCCGACACGTCGAGCACCAGCACCAGGTTGTACGCGGGCAGCGCGTCCTCGGTCACCTCTACCGTGCGGTCGAAGGCTTGAGGGCGGTCATCGACAATCGTGACCTGCACATTGCCGCTGCCGGTGTTGGTGACATAGCTGATCGCCGACGTAAGGCTGTTGTTGTTGGCCGCGGCGCTGTGGTCGACGTTGTCGTTGAGGGTGTAGGTGTAGTCACCCAACCCCGCGCCTGAAACGTCGACGGTCAGCACACCGGCGTTGACGCCGCCGATCACCTGCTGCACGCCGACATAGCCGGCGCGGCTGTCGAGGTCAGCGGCGCCGCCGTCGGTGACACCGCCGACGCTGGTGATCGACGTGGCGCCGGGGTCGTTGCTGAGCAGGTTACCGCTGACCATGCGAACACCGCCGCCGGTGCCACTGGGCAGTGCGCTTTCGTAGACCGTGACCAGGTCGTCGCGGGTGGCGAAGGTGGTGATGTTCACCGTGGCCGTGCTGGTCTGGCCGTCGTCATCGGTCAGCGTGTAGCTGAAGCTTCCGGCGCCGGCCGCCGACGGCGTGAACGTGTACGTGCCGTTGCCGTTGTTGACCAGCGTGCCGCCGCTGACCGCGCCCGTGCCGGTGATGGCGGCATGGTCGCGCAACACGTCGTTGGCGAGCAACTGTGCCTGTGTGATGGTGATCGGCGATCCGAGCACGGTGCCGAAGGTGTCGGCGACCGCCACCGGCACACCGTCGTTCACCGGGCTGACGGTGATGGTCACCGTGGCGGGCGTTGCATCGGTCAGCACCGGGCTGCCGCCGTCGCGCGCAGCGTACTGGAAGCTGGTCGAGCCGTTCCAGTCGCTGTAGGGTTTGAAGTAGACGGGCCCTGTGACGACGTCGCCGGCGGCAATGGTCACGGTTTGAGCCGCATCAGCGTACAGCGTGCCGTTGGCCGGCAGGCTGCTGATGACGAACCCGACCACGGGGCCGTCGACATCGGAGCCGGACAGCGCCACGCTGATCAGCGTGTCTTCATTGCCGGTGACGTTGACGTTGTTGGTGTCGGGCGCGTCGTTGACCGCCACCACGTTGACGGTGGTCACGGCGGCGTTGGAACTGGTGGTGCCATCGGTCACCGTCACGGTGATGTTGCGCGCAGTGGTGCTGGGGTTCTCGCCGGTGTTGTTGAAGGTGATGGCGCGGATGGCCGTCTGGTAGCTGGCCATGCTGGCCGATCCGGACAGCGTGACCGTATTGCCCACCACGTTGGCCGTGATGCCCGCGGGCATCGAGCCTGCGGCCAGCACGTCGCCGGCCTGCGCGTTGGTCAGCGTGATCGTGGCGCCGGTGATGGCCGTCGAGTCGACGTCGCTGATCGCCACGTCGGCATCGGCGATCGCCACCGCGGCTCCGTTCTCGGTGTACGTGGTGTTGTAGTTGGCGCCGGCGACGCCTGAAGAATCGTTGGCGTCCAGGTCGAGCACCGGCGATGCGTCGTTGTCGACGATGCTGCCCACGCCGGTCGCGTCGGCGATGGTGGCGTTGACGGCGCCCGACAGCGTGACGTTGAAGGTCTCGGTGACCTCGGTCAGCGTATCGTTGGTGATCGGCACCGTGATGGTCTGGGTCAGCGGTCCGCCGACGGCGAATGTCAGGCTACCCGTCGTGCTGGTGTAATCGCTGCCCGCGGTGGCGGTGCCGCCGCCGGTGGCGTAGTTGACGCTGACCGCCTGGCCCGACGCGGCAGACAGCGTGACCGTGAAGGTCGCCGTGCCCGCCACCTCGTTGACGGTGACGTCGTTGATCACGAGCGTCGGCGTCGGATCGTTGTCGGCGATGGTCGTCGTGACGATGTTGTTGGTCGGATGGGCGGCGATGGCCTCGAAGCCGCCGCCGCTGATGCCGCCCAGTGAGACCACGATGGTTTCGTCGGGTTCGTCGAGCAGGTCGTTCGTGGTCGGCAGCGTGAAGGTCGCGCTGGTGGAGCCCGCCGGAATGGTGACGCTCACCACGCCGGTGTAGTCGTTGCCTGCGCCGGTGGCCGTGCCGCCGTAGTTCAGATTGACCGTCACCGCTGTCACTGCGGCCTGGCTCAAGCTGACGGTGTACGCGGTGGTCGTGGCGCCTTCGGTCACGCTGGCCGGTCCAGTGATGCTGACCAGCACCGTATCGGGCACGGCCTCGTCGGCGATGGTGGTAGTGACGGAGTTGCTGGCGGGGTTGGCGGCGATGGCCTCGAAGCCGCCGCCTGAGATCGTGCCCAGGCCGACGACGATGGTCTCGCCGCTGTCGGCGAAGGCGTCGTCGAGGGTGGCCAGGTTGAAGGTCGCGCTCACCGCGCCGGCCGGGATGGTGACGCTGACCAAACCGGTGTAGTCGCTGCCGTTGGCGGCGGTGCCGGAGTAGGTCAGGTTCACGGTCACCGCGGTGACTGCCGCCTGGCCGAGCGTGAGCGTGTAGTTGCCGGTGGTGGCACCCTCGGTGACCGTGGCCGGGCCGGACAGGCTCACCAGCACCGTGTCGGGCACCGCCTCGTCGACGATCGCCGTGGTCACGCTGTCGGCGCTGCCACTGAGAACCAGGTTCTCGAAATTGCCGCCGCTGGCCGAGGTGACGCTGACGGTGAAGGCATCGCCTGACTCGGCCAGCGCATCGTCGATCGTGGCGATGTTGAAAGTGGCGCTGGAGGAGCCCGCAGGAATGGTGACCGAGGCCACCCCGGTGTAGTCGGTGCCGTTGCTGGCGGTGCCGGCGTAACTCAAGTTGATGGTGACTGCGGTGGCCGCCGGGCTGGTCAGCGAGACGGTGTAGGTCCCGCTGCTGCCCTCGACGATGGTGGCTGCGCCAGTGAGGCTCAGCGTGGTGGTGTCGATGGTGTCCGTGATCGTTGTCGTTGCTGCGGCCGGATTGGTCACCAGGCTCTCGAAGTTGCCGCCGGTGGCCGATGTGATGCTGCGGCTCACCGAGCCGGCGTCGATGAAGACGTCGTCGCTCGGCGCGGCCACGGTGGTGCTGCCGGTGGTGCTGCCGGCGGCGATGTCGATCGTGAAGCCACCGGTGATCGTCACCGTCACCGGAGTCTGCGCCGGGTTGGTCAGCGTGGCGGTGTAGACGATGCTGCCGCCCTCGGCCACCGAAGCCGTGGCGCCGAGAGACACGGTGGTGATGTCGGGCACGGCCTCGTCGGCGATGGTGGTGGTGACGGAGTTGCTGGCGGGGTTGGCGGCGATGGCCTCGAAGCCGCCGCCTGAGATCGTGCCCAGGCCGACGACGATGGTCTCGCCGCTGTCGGCGAAGGCGTCATCGAGCGTGGCCAGGTTGAAAGTGGCGCTGACCGCGCCGGCGGGTATGGTGACGCTGACCACGCCGGTGTAGTCGCTGCCGTTGGCGGCGCTGCCGGAGTAGGTGAGGTTGACGGTCACCGCGGTGACGGCAGCCTGGCCCAACGTGACGGTGTAGTTGCCGGTCGAAGCACCTTCGGTCACGGTGGCCGGGCCGGCGAGGCTCACCAGCACAGTGTCTGGCACGACTTCGTCGACGATCGCAGTGGTCACGCTGCTGGCGCTGCCGCTGAGAATCAGGTTCTCGAAGTTGCCGCCGCTGGCCGAGGCCAGGCTGACGGTGAAGTTCTCGCCGCTCTCGGCGAAGGCGTCGTCGAGCGTGGCGATGTCGAAGGTCACGCTGGACGCGCCTGCGGGGATGGTGACCGAGGCCACTCCTGTGTAGTCCACGCCGTTGGCCGCGGTGCCGCTGTAGGCGAGGTTGATGGTGACGTCGATGCCTGCGGGACTGGTTAGCGAGACGGTGTAGCTGCCGTTGGTGCCTTCGACCGCACTGGCCGAGCCCGACAGCGTGACGGTGGTCGAGTCGGCGTCGTCGACGATGGTGTTGGCCACGGTGCCGGTGGCCGAGACGGCCTCGAAGCTGGCGCCCGCGGTGCTGGCGATGGACACGCTGAGCGAGTCGGTGCCCTGGGCATAGGCGTCGTCGGGGCGCAGCGTGAAAGTCACGCTGCCGGTGGAGGCGCCGACCGGGATGGTGATCGACTGGCCGTTGGACAGGGTGAGCACCAGGTCGGAGCCGGTGACCGGGGCGCCGACGGTGGCGGCGTAGGTGATCGAGCCGCCCTCGACGAGGGCGGCGCCGTTGGTCGGCGAGGACAGCGTGACGGTGGTCGAGTCGGCATCGTCGACGATGGTGTTGGCCACGGTGCCGGTGGCCGAGACGGCCTCGAAGCTGGCGCCCGCGGTGCTGGCGATGGACACGCTGAGCGAGTCGGTGCCCTGGGCATAGGCGTCGTCGGGGCGCAGCGTGAAAGTCACGCTGCCGGTGGAGGCGCCGACCGGGATGGTGATCGACTGGCCGTTGGACAGGGTGAGCACCAGGTCGGAGCCGGTGACCGGGGCGCCGACGGTGGCGGCGTAGGTGATCGAGCCGCCCTCGACGAGGGCGGCGCCGTTGGTCGGCGAGGACAGCGTGACGGTGGTCGAGTCGGCGTCGTCGACGATGGTGTTGGCCACGGTGCCGGTGGCCGAGACGGCCTCGAAGCTGGCGCCCGCGGTGCTGGCGATGGACACGCTGAGCGAGTCGGTGCCCTGGGCATAGGCGTCGTCGGGGCGCAGCGTGAAAGTCACGCTGCCGGTGGAGGCGCCGACCGGGATGGTGATCGACTGGCCGTTGGACAGGGTGAGCACCAGGTCGGAGCCGGTGACCGGGGCGCCGACGGTGGCGGCGTAGGTGATCGAGCCGCCCTCGACGAGGGCGGCGCCGTTGGTCGGCGAGGACAGCGTGACGGTGGTCGAGTCGGCGTCGTCGACGATGGTGTTGGCCACGGTGCCGGTGGCCGAGACGGCCTCGAAGCTGGCGCCCGCGGTGCTGGCGATGGACACGCTGAGCGAGTCGGTGCCCTGGGCATAGGCGTCGTCGGGGCGCAGCGTGAAAGTCACGCTGCCGGTGGAGGCGCCGACCGGGATGGTGATCGACTGGCCGTTGGACAGGGTGAGCACCAGGTCGGAGCCGGTGACCGGGGCGCCGACGGTGGCGGCGTAGGTGATCGAGCCGCCCTCGACGAGGGCGGCGCCGTTGGTCGGCGAGGACAGCGTGACGGTGGTCGAGTCGGTATCGTCGACGATGGTGTTGGCCACGGTGCCGGTGGCCGAGACGGCCTCGAAGCTGGCGCCCGCGGTGCTGGCGATGGACACGCTGAGCGAGTCGGTGCCCTGGGCATAGGCGTCGTCGGGGCGCAGCGTGAAAGTCACGCTGCCGGTGGAGGCGCCGACCGGGATGGTGATCGACTGGCCGTTGGACAGGGTGAGCACCAGGTCGGAGCCGGTGACCGGGGCGCCGACGGTGGCGGCGTAGGTGATCGAGCCGCCCTCGACGAGGGCGGCGCCGTTGGTCGGCGAGGACAGCGTGACGGTGGTCGAGTCGGCATCGTCGACGATGGTGTTGGCCACGGTGCCGGTGGCCGAGACGGCCTCGAAGCTGGCGCCCGCGGTGCTGGCGATGGACACGCTGAGCGAGTCGGTGCCCTGGGCATAGGCGTCGTCGGGGCGCAGCGTGAAAGTCACGCTGCCGGTGGAGGCGCCGACCGGGATGGTGATCGACTGGCCGTTGGACAGGGTGAGCACCAGGTCGGAGCCGGTGACCGGGGCGCCGACGGTGGCGGCGTAGGTGATCGAGCCGCCCTCGACGAGGGCGGCGCCGTTGGTCGGCGAGGACAGCGTGACGGTGGTCGAGTCGGCGTCGTCGACGATGGTGTTGGCCACGGTGCCGGTGGCCGAGACGGCCTCGAAGCTGGCGCCCGCGGTGCTGGCGATGGACACGCTGAGCGAGTCGGTGCCCTGGGCATAGGCGTCGTCGGGGCGCAGCGTGAAAGTCACGCTGCCGGTGGAGGCGCCGACCGGGATGGTGATCGACTGGCCGTTGGACAGGGTGAGCACCAGGTCGGAGCCGGTGACCGGGGCGCCGACGGTGGCGGCGTAGGTGATCGAGCCGCCCTCGACGAGGGCGGCGCCGTTGGTCGGCGAGGACAGCGTGACGGTGGTCGAGTCGGTATCGTCGACGATGGTGTTGGCCACGGTGCCGGTGGCCGAGACGGCCTCGAAGCTGGCGCCCGCGGTGCTGGCGATGGACACGCTGAGCGAGTCGGTGCCCTGGGCATAGGCGTCGTCGGGGCGCAGCGTGAAAGTCACGCTGCCGGTGGAGGCGCCGACCGGGATGGTGATCGACTGGCCGTTGGACAGGGTGAGCACCAGGTCGGAGCCGGTGACCGGGGCGCCGACGGTGGCGGCGTAGGTGATCGAGCCGCCCTCGACGAGGGCGGCGCCGTTGGTCGGCGAGGACAGCGTGACGGTGGTCGAGTCGGCGTCGTCGACGATGGTGTTGGCCACGGTGCCGGTGGCCGAGACGGCCTCGAAGCTGGCGCCCGCGGTGCTGGCGATGGACACGCTGAGCGAGTCGGTGCCCTGGGCATAGGCGTCGTCGGGGCGCAGCGTGAAAGTCACGCTGCCGGTGGAGGCGCCGACCGGGATGGTGATCGACTGGCCGTTGGACAGGGTGAGCACCAGGTCGGAGCCGGTGACCGGGGCGCCGACGGTGGCGGCGTAGGTGATCGAGCCGCCCTCGACGAGGGCGGCGCCGTTGGTCGGCGAGGACAGCGTGACGGTGGTCGAGTCGGCGTCGTCGACGATGGTGTTGGCCACGGTGCCGGTGGCCGAGACGGCCTCGAAGCTGGCGCCCGCGGTGCTGGCGATGGACACGCTGAGCGAGTCGGTGCCCTGGGCATAGGCGTCGTCGGGGCGCAGCGTGAAAGTCACGCTGCCGGTGGAGGCGCCGACCGGGATGGTGATCGACTGGCCGTTGGACAGGGTGAGCACCAGGTCGGAGCCGGTGACCGGGGCGCCGACGGTGGCGGCGTAGGTGATCGAGCCGCCCTCGACGAGGGCGGCGCCGTTGGTCGGCGAGGACAGCGTGACGGTGGTCGAGTCGGTATCGTCGACGATGGTGTTGGCCACGGTGCCGGTGGCCGAGACGGCCTCGAAGCTGGCGCCCGCGGTGCTGGCGATGGACACGCTGAGCGAGTCGGTGCCCTGGGCATAGGCGTCGTCGGGGCGCAGCGTGAAAGTCACGCTGCCGGTGGAGGCGCCGACCGGGATGGTGATCGACTGGCCGTTGGACAGGGTGAGCACCAGGTCGGAGCCGGTGACCGGGGCGCCGACGGTGGCGGCGTAGGTGATCGAGCCGCCCTCGACGAGGGCGGCGCCGTTGGTCGGCGAGGACAGCGTGACGGTGGTCGAGTCGGTATCGTCGACGATGGTGTTGGCCACGGTGCCGGTGGCCGAGACGGCCTCGAAGCTGGCGCCCGCGGTGCTGGCGATGGACACGCTGAGCGAGTCGGTGCCCTGGGCATAGGCGTCGTCGGGGCGCAGCGTGAAAGTCACGCTGCCGGTGGAGGCGCCGACCGGGATGGTGATCGACTGGCCGTTGGACAGGGTGAGCACCAGGTCGGAGCCGGTGACCGGGGCGCCGACGGTGGCGGCGTAGGTGATCGAGCCGCCCTCGACGAGGGCGGCGCCGTTGGTCGGCGAGGACAGCGTGACGGTGGTCGAGTCGGTATCGTCGACGATGGTGTTGGCCACGGTGCCGGTGGCCGAGACGGCCTCGAAGCTGGCGCCCGCGGTGCTGGCGATGGACACGCTGAGCGAGTCGGTGCCCTGGGCATAGGCGTCGTCGGGGCGCAGCGTGAAAGTCACGCTGCCGGTGGAGGCGCCGACCGGGATGGTGATCGACTGGCCGTTGGACAGGGTGAGCACCAGGTCGGAGCCGGTGACCGGGGCGCCGACGGTGGCGGCGTAGGTGATCGAGCCGCCCTCGACGAGGGCGGCGCCGTTGGTCGGCGAGGACAGCGTGACGGTGGTCGAGTCGGTATCGTCGACGATGGTGTTGGCCACGGTGCCGGTGGCCGAGACGGCCTCGAAGCTGGCGCCCGCGGTGCTGGCGATGGACACGCTGAGCGAGTCGGTGCCCTGGGCATAGGCGTCGTCGGGGCGCAGCGTGAAAGTCACGCTGCCGGTGGAGGCGCCGACCGGGATGGTGATCGACTGGCCGTTGGACAGGGTGAGCACCAGGTCGGAGCCGGTGACCGGGGCGCCGACGGTGGCGGCGTAGGTGATCGAGCCGCCCTCGACGAGGGCGGCGCCGTTGGTCGGCGAGGACAGCGTGACGGTGGTCGAGTCGGTATCGTCGACGATGGTGTTGGCCACGGTGCCGGTGGCCGAGACGGCCTCGAAGCTGGCGCCCGCGGTGCTGGCGATGGACACGCTGAGCGAGTCGGTGCCCTGGGCATAGGCGTCGTCGGGGCGCAGCGTGAAAGTCACGCTGCCGGTGGAGGCGCCGACCGGGATGGTGATCGACTGGCCGTTGGACAGGGTGAGCACCAGGTCGGAGCCGGTGACCGGGGCGCCGACGGTGGCGGCGTAGGTGATCGAGCCGCCCTCGACGAGGGCGGCGCCGTTGGTCGGCGAGGACAGCGTGACGGTGGTCGAGTCGGTATCGTCGACGATGGTGTTGGCCACGGTGCCGGTGGCCGAGACGGCCTCGAAGCTGGCGCCCGCGGTGCTGGCGATGGACACGCTGAGCGAGTCGGTGCCCTGGGCATAGGCGTCGTCGGGGCGCAGCGTGAAAGTCACGCTGCCGGTGGAGGCGCCGACCGGGATGGTGATCGACTGGCCGTTGGACAGGGTGAGCACCAGGTCGGAGCCGGTGACCGGGGCGCCGACGGTGGCGGCGTAGGTGATCGAGCCGCCCTCGACGAGGGCGGCGCCGTTGGTCGGCGAGGACAGCGTGACGGTGGTCGAGTCGGTATCGTCGACGATGGTGTTGGCCACGGTGCCGGTGGCCGAGACGGCCTCGAAGCTGGCGCCCGCGGTGCTGGCGATGGACACGCTGAGCGAGTCGGTGCCCTGGGCATAGGCGTCGTCGGGGCGCAGCGTGAAAGTCACGCTGCCGGTGGAGGCGCCGACCGGGATGGTGATCGACTGGCCGTTGGACAGGGTGAGCACCAGGTCGGAGCCGGTGACCGGGGCGCCGACGGTGGCGGCGTAGGTGATCGAGCCGCCCTCGACGAGGGCGGCGCCGTTGGTCGGCGAGGACAGCGTGACGGTGGTCGAGTCGGTATCGTCGACGATGGTGTTGGCCACGGTGCCGGTGGCCGAGACGGCCTCGAAGCTGGCGCCCGCGGTGCTGGCGATGGACACGCTGAGCGAGTCGGTGCCCTGGGCATAGGCGTCGTCGGGGCGCAGCGTGAAAGTCACGCTGCCGGTGGAGGCGCCGACCGGGATGGTGATCGACTGGCCGTTGGACAGGGTGAGCACCAGGTCGGAGCCGGTGACCGGGGCGCCGACGGTGGCGGCGTAGGTGATCGAGCCGCCCTCGACGAGGGCGGCGCCGTTGGTCGGCGAGGACAGCGTGACGGTGGTCGAGTCGGCGTCGTCGACGATGGTGTTGGCCACGGTGCCGGTGGCCGAGACGGCCTCGAAGCTGGCGCCCGCGGTGCTGGCGATGGACACGCTGAGCGAGTCGGTGCCCTGGGCATAGGCGTCGTCGGGGCGCAGCGTGAAAGTCACGCTGCCGGTGGAGGCGCCGACCGGGATGGTGATCGACTGGCCGTTGGACAGGGTGAGCACCAGGTCGGAGCCGGTGACCGGGGCGCCGACGGTGGCGGCGTAGGTGATCGAGCCGCCCTCGACGAGGGCGGCGCCGTTGGTCGGCGAGGACAGCGTGACGGTGGTCGAGTCGGTATCGTCGACGATGGTGTTGGCCACGGTGCCGGTGGCCGAGACGGCCTCGAAGCTGGCGCCCGCGGTGCTGGCGATGGACACGCTGAGCGAGTCGGTGCCCTGGGCATAGGCGTCGTCGGGGCGCAGCGTGAAAGTCACGCTGCCGGTGGAGGCGCCGACCGGGATGGTGATCGACTGGCCGTTGGACAGGGTGAGCACCAGGTCGGAGCCGGTGACCGGGGCGCCGACGGTGGCGGCGTAGGTGATCGAGCCGCCCTCGACGAGGGCGGCGCCGTTGGTCGGCGAGGACAGCGTGACGGTGGTCGAGTCGGTATCGTCGACGATGGTGTTGGCCACGGTGCCGGTGGCCGAGACGGCCTCGAAGCTGGCGCCCGCGGTGCTGGCGATGGACACGCTGAGCGAGTCGGTGCCCTGGGCATAGGCGTCGTCGGGGCGCAGCGTGAAAGTCACGCTGCCGGTGGAGGCGCCGACCGGGATGGTGATCGACTGGCCGTTGGACAGGGTGAGCACCAGGTCGGAGCCGGTGACCGGGGCGCCGACGGTGGCGGCGTAGGTGATCGAGCCGCCCTCGACGAGGGCGGCGCCGTTGGTCGGCGAGGACAGCGTGACGGTGGTCGAGTCGGTATCGTCGACGATGGTGTTGGCCACGGTGCCGGTGGCCGAGACGGCCTCGAAGCTGGCGCCCGCGGTGCTGGCGATGGACACGCTGAGCGAGTCGGTGCCCTGGGCATAGGCGTCGTCGGGGCGCAGCGTGAAAGTCACGCTGCCGGTGGAGGCGCCGACCGGGATGGTGATCGACTGGCCGTTGGACAGGGTGAGCACCAGGTCGGAGCCGGTGACCGGGGCGCCGACGGTGGCGGCGTAGGTGATCGAGCCGCCCTCGACGAGGGCGGCGCCGTTGGTCGGCGAGGACAGCGTGACGGTGGTCGAGTCGGTATCGTCGACGATGGTGTTGGCCACGGTGCCGGTGGCCGAGACGGCCTCGAAGCTGGCGCCCGCGGTGCTGGCGATGGACACGCTGAGCGAGTCGGTGCCCTGGGCATAGGCGTCGTCGGGGCGCAGCGTGAAAGTCACGCTGCCGGTGGAGGCGCCGACCGGGATGGTGATCGACTGGCCGTTGGACAGGGTGAGCACCAGGTCGGAGCCGGTGACCGGGGCGCCGACGGTGGCGGCGTAGGTGATCGAGCCGCCCTCGACGAGGGCGGCGCCGTTGGTCGGCGAGGACAGCGTGACGGTGGTCGAGTCGGTATCGTCGACGATGGTGTTGGCCACGGTGCCGGTGGCCGAGACGGCCTCGAAGCTGGCGCCCGCGGTGCTGGCGATGGACACGCTGAGCGAGTCGGTGCCCTGGGCATAGGCGTCGTCGGGGCGCAGCGTGAAAGTCACGCTGCCGGTGGAGGCGCCGACCGGGATGGTGATCGACTGGCCGTTGGACAGGGTGAGCACCAGGTCGGAGCCGGTGACCGGGGCGCCGACGGTGGCGGCGTAGGTGATCGAGCCGCCCTCGACGAGGGCGGCGCCGTTGGTCGGCGAGGACAGCGTGACGGTGGTCGAGTCGGTATCGTCGACGATGGTGTTGGCCACGGTGCCGGTGGCCGAGACGGCCTCGAAGCTGGCGCCCGCGGTGCTGGCGATGGACACGCTGAGCGAGTCGGTGCCCTGGGCATAGGCGTCGTCGGGGCGCAGCGTGAAAGTCACGCTGCCGGTGGAGGCGCCGACCGGGATGGTGATCGACTGGCCGTTGGACAGGGTGAGCACCAGGTCGGAGCCGGTGACCGGGGCGCCGACGGTGGCGGCGTAGGTGATCGAGCCGCCCTCGACGAGGGCGGCGCCGTTGGTCGGCGAGGACAGCGTGACGGTGGTCGAGTCGATCACGGCACTCACGCTGCCGGTCACGTTTGCCGTGACCGCGTTCGTGCCGTCCGACACCGTGTAGGTGAAACCGGCCGGTCCGTTGTAGTTCGGCGCCGGCGTGAACACGAGCTGGCCGCCGATGAGCTGCACGCTGCCGTTGGGCACCGCGACGGCCGCGCCACCTTCGCTGATCGGGCTGCCGTTGACCCGCGTGACGGTGAGCGTGTCGCCGTCGACGTCGACGTCGTTGCCGCGCACGTTGATCGCGACCGAGCCATCCTCGGCCACGGTGAAGCTGTCGGGCTGCGCGACCGGTGCGTCGCCCGTCGGCGTGACGTTGCCGTTCACGTTGACCGTGGTGGCGTTGACGCCGTCGGAGACGGTGTATGTGAAGCGTGACCCGCCCGTTGTAGTCGGGCGCCGGCGTGAACACCAGTTGGCCACCGGCCAGCTGCACGCTGCCGTGGGCCACCGCGACCGAGGGCCCACCGTCGACGAGCGCGCTGCCGTTGACGTGCGTGATGGCGAGCGGGCTGCCTTCGGCGTCCGCGTCGTTGCCGAGCACATCGATCGACACCGATCCGTCCTCGGCCACCGTGAACGTGTCCGCGTTGGCCGACGGTGCGTCATCGACCGCCGTAACGCTCAGCGACCAGTTGGCGCTCGTCGACACCGCGCCGGCGTTGTCGATCACCGAGAAGCCGATCGACGTGTTGCCGAACTGGTTCGCGTCGGGGCGGAACAGCAGGCTGGCGGCCTGCGCACTCGACAGGTTTTGGCCAAGCACAACCGGCGTCACGCCGTCGGTCAGCAGCAATGTGCCGAACGTCGGCAGGCGGTCGACCACGACGCTCGCGATCGTGCCGTCGATGTCGGTGCCCAGCAGCGCAACGGGGATCGTGCTGTCTTCGTTGCCGCTGGCGGCTCCGGCCACCGCCACCGGTGCGTCGTTGACGGCGATGACGTCGATGTTGACCACGCCGGTGGCCACGGCGGGCCCGTTGCTCACCGTGTAGCGGACGACGCCCACCGGGCTGCCCGGCAGATAGTCGGCGGGCGGCACGTAGACCAGGCCGCTCAGCTGTGTCGTTGTCAGCGTGGCACCCGGTGTCACCGGCGTGCCGTTGGCCATCACCAGTTGCCCGATCGAGGGCACGGTGTCGATCCGAACCAGCGTCGTGCCGGTGGGCGCCGTCAGCCCGATGGCGACGTTGGGGCCCTGCTCGAAGGCCTGGATGTCGGTCGGGCTCAGCGCCAGCACGCCGGTCGTCAATTCCGGCGGAGGATTGGACTCGACCAGGCGAATCTCGCGCTGCTCGCCATCCACGCGCGGCAGCGCCAGCTCAGCCGGCGTCAGCAGTTCGGCGATGCGTTCGACGCGAAAACCGGGCTCGAGTCCACTGCCGTCGCCACCGGCCAGTCCCGCTGCGGGCGCCTCGCGCGGCTCGCCACGGTTGACAGCATCGATGACGCGATCCACGTCGTCGAGAACGGCCGGTTTGGCGGCGGCCCTGGCTGCGACGTTCGTCGCGGGCGCCGCATCGGATTCGTCGAGCCGCACGATCGCGTTCTGCGCCGTCAGTACCACGTCGCCCTTCACCAGCACGTCGCCCACGTGCAGCACGCGGAATCCACCCTGGGGCTGACGCACCCATGCCTTGCCCCAGATTTCGGAGACGGTTCCAAATTGCATTTTGTTCATGGTGGGCATGGTTGGGCCTTTGCGCACGCAGACGCAATCGACCGCGAGAATAAGTTGAGATCGGCCTTCTCTTAGCCGGCTGCATACAGGGCGGCGTGAAGGCCGTCACCAAATGTGTCAGCGTGATGGAGAAGGCAGCTTCGGCACCCCAGTGGGGCCTGTGCGTGGCCCGGCGGCCGTGCGATTTGGCCGTGCCGGATGGCCGTGCGGAATTACCGCTCGCTCAACGCTCGCGAATGCATCTTCAGCACCGGCTTGAGCAGGTAGGCCAGCACCGACTTGCGGCCGGTGAGCACTTCGACGTCGGCCGTCATGCCCGGAATGATCGGCAGCTTGTCGCTGAAGCCGGCCTTGGCGGTGCGCACGCGCACCAGGTAGTAGGCGTTGCCGCGCTCGTCGATCACGCTGTCGGGCGAGATGTTCTCGACCTTGGCCTCCAACCCGCCGTAGATCGAAAAATCGTACGCGGTGAACTTCACCGTCGCGGCCTGGCCCGGCGTGATGAAGGCGATGTCCTTGGGCGCCACGCGCGCCTCGAGCACCAGCGTGTCGTCCAGCGGCACGATCTCGACGATGTCCTTGCCCGGCTGCACCACGCCGCCCACGGTGTTGGCGAGCAGCCGTTGCACGCGGCCGCGCACCGGCGACTTGACCTGCGCCTTGTCGACGCGGTCGACCAGCGCCACCGCGCCTTCGTTCAGCGCATTGAGCTTGCCCATGGTTTCGCCCAGTTCCTTGCTGGCATCGTTGCGGAAGGCGAGTTCGGTCTCCTGGGTCTTGCGCTGGGCCTCGCCGATCGATGCCTCGACCCGCGCGATCTGCGCGGTCGCCTGCTCGGATTCGCCGCGAAAGCGCACCACGTCGCGTTCCAGGCGCAGCACGTCCACCTGCGACACCGCGCCGGTGGCCAGCAGCGGGCGGGTCTGCGCCAGCTCTTGCTGCGTCAGCTCGAGCCCGCGCTGGGCGGCCGAGCGCTTGGACAGCATTTCGTTCAGTTCCTGCTGTCGCTGCGCCAACTGCTGGCGATTGATCGACAGCTGCGTCGACAACTCGCTCAGGCGCGAGTCGTACAGGCGACGCTCGTCGAGCAATACGCGGCGTTCGTCGTCGTCGCGCGCCGCGGGTGGCACGAAACGCGTGCCTTCGGCCAGCGCGCGCAGCCGCGCGGCGCGCGCGCGCAGCGAGAAGCCCTGCGCGGCACTTTCGCGCACGCCGGCGCCGGCGCGGGTTTCGTCGATGCGCAGCAGCAGCTGGCCGGCCTCGACCAGCTGGCCCTCGCGCACCAGGATCTCGGCCACCACGCCGCCGTCGAGCGATTGCACCACCTGCAATTGCCGGGACGGGATCACGCGCGCCTCGCCGCGCGTGACTTCGTCCACCGGGGCCAGCGCCGCCCACACCAGCAGCACCAGCACGGCCAGCGCGGCCGCGCGCACCAGCGTCTGCGCGCCGCGTGTGCGCTGGCGCGAGATCAGTGCGTCGGCCTCATGTTCGAAACTGCGCACGCCGCTGCTGGCGGCGTCGGCCTCGCTCAGCGTGGGCCCGAGCAGGCGCTGCGTCAGCGGTTCCAGGCGCACGCGAATCGCCTCGAGCCAGCCGAACGTCCCCGCGCCGACGAACGCGGCAGGCGGCTTGGCAGCGCTGGGCGTGCTCGGCGTCATGCGGCTTTGGCGATGCGCCCGGTCTGCAGCGCTTCCATGATGCGATCGCGCGGGCCGTCGGCGACCACCTTGCCGCCGTCGATCACGATCACGCGGTTCACCATCGACAGCAGCGAGGTGCGGTGCGTCACCAGCACCACCGTCTTGTTCTGGGCCCAGGCCGAGATGCGGGTGGTGATGTGCGCCTCGGTGGAGAAGTCCATCGCGCTGGTCGGCTCATCGAGCAACAAAATCGGTGCGTTGTGCAGCAGCGCGCGCGCCAGGCCCACGCACTGGCGCTGGCCACCCGACAGCGACTCGCCGCGCTCGCCCACCGGCATGTCGAAGCCGCGCGGGTGGCGGTTTACGAAGTCCGCCAGCCCCGCCGTCTCGGCGGCGGCCAGGATGGCCGAGTCGTCGGCATAGGGCAGCCCGAGCGTGACGTTGTCGCGCAGCGAGCCATAGAAGAGCAGCACGTCCTGCGACACGTAGCCCAGGTTTCGTCGCACGTCGGCCGGGTCGAGCTGGCGGATGTCGGTGCCATCGAGCAGTACCGCGCCGTCGCTGGCCTGGTACAGGCCCAACGCCAGACGCTGGATGGTCGATTTGCCCGAACCGACGCGACCGATGAGCGCGACGCGCTCGCCGGGCTGGATGCGGAAGCTCACGCCGTCGAGCGCCAGATCGTCGCGGCCCGGATACTTGAAGCGCACGCCGCGGAATTCGATTTCGCCCTTGAACTCGCGGCGCTGGATGAACGGCTGGCCACCCTCTTCGGGCGTCGGTCGCTCCACCGGCTTGGCCATCAGCGCATCGAGCGATTCGAGCGCGGTGCGCGCGCTCTGGTATTGCATCAGCAGGCCGACGATCTGCCCGGCCGGCGCCAGCGCGCGGCCAGCCAGCATGCTGCAGGCGATCAGGCCACCCATCGTGAGCTCGCGCTCGCCGATCAGGTACACGCCGACGATCACCACCGCCAGGCTGGCAACCTGGCTCAGCGTGCCGGCGCCGTACATCGCGCCCGACGACAGCCCGCGCATGCGCACGTTGACGCGGGCGAGGAACGCATTCACCTGCTCCCAGCGGGCCTGGATCACGCCCTCGGCACCCTGTGTCTTGATGGTCTCGATGCCGGTGAGGCTTTCGATCAGCGTCGCGTTGCGCTGTGCCGACGCACGGTAGGTCGTCTCCGCCAGCTCATGCAGGCGGTGCTGCGCGATCGTGCCCATCACCAGGATGGCGAGGAACACCAGCAGCGTGGGCAGCGCGAGCCACGGCGAGATCCACAGCGTGACCAGCAGGAACAACGCGGCGAACGGCAGGTCGATCAGCGCCGTGACGGTGCTCGACGCGATGAAGTCGCGCACCTGCTCGAAGCCGCGCAGGTTCGACGCGAACGAGCCCACCGACTCGGGCCGGTTCTCCAGCCGCATACCGAGCACGCGCTCCATCAGCCGTGACGACAACTCGACGTCGATGCGCGCGCTGGCTTCGTCGACGAATCGGCTGCGCAGTTTGCGCAGCGCCAGGTCGGCGCCGAGCACGAGGGCCATGCCGATGGACAGCGCCCACAGCGTCTCGACCGCGCGGTTGGGCACCACCCGGTCGTAGACGTTCATCGAGAACAGCGGCAGCGCCAGCGCGAACAGGTTCACCAGCAGCGCGGCCAGCATCACGTCGCGGTAGACGAAGCGCTGCGCCAGCACCGCGCTCCAGAACCAGTGGCCGGCGCGCCCCGGGCGGCGCTCGGGCGCCCGCGTGTCGAAGCGGAAATGCGGGCGCACGAACAGCACCACGCCGGTGTAGCGCGAGGCGAGCTCCTCGCGCGACAGGCTCACCGAGCCTTGCGCCGTCTCGGGCAGCAGCACCTGGGCCTGGCTGCCGTCGGCGCTCCAGCACTGCAGCACGCAGGCGCGGTTGTCCTGCAGGATCAACACCGCCGGCAGCGTGGCCGGGTCGATCGCCTTCAGCGCCAACCGCTGCAGGCGGGCCGACATGCCCGCGCGCGCAGCCGCGCGCTCGGCGAGCTCCAGCGTCAGGCGCCCGGCCACCAGCGGCAGCCCGGCCGACAGCGACGCGCGTGACGCACCCACGCCGTGCAGGCGGCAGATCGCGATCAGGCAGTCGAGCAGCGGATCGGGGTGGATCAGGTCTTCGCGCAGACGCGCGGCGGCCCCGGCGGCCGCCGGCTGCAACGCTGGAGCCGGCGGCGCGGCGGGCCTGGCAGCCGGCTCCAGCAGGTTCTTGGCGGTGACCGTGTCCATCGTCATCCGATATCGGCGCAGTGCAGTTCGAACTGACCGCGGCGACGGTCATCGAAGAAGTGAATCAGCGTCTGGCGCACGGTTCGAAACGCGATTTCATCCCAGGGCACCTCGTGCTCGCGGAACAGGCGTGCCTCGATCGTCTCGGGCCCCGGATCCAGCGTGGTGTCGAGCATGCGCGCGCGGTAGAAGAAATGCACCTGGCCGACGCGCACCACGTTCAGCAACGTGAACAAATCCTGCAGTTCGATGCGCGCACCGGCCTCCTCCACGGTTTCGCGCACGGCGCCGGCCGCGATCGTTTCGCCCAGCTCGAGAAAGCCGGCCGGCAGAGTCCACAGGCCGTAGCGCGGTTCGATGTTGCGGCGACACAGCAGCACCTGTTCTCCCCAGACCGGGACCGTCCCGACGACGTTCAGTGGGTTTTCGTAGTGGATCGTGCCGCAGGCCCCGCAGACCGCGCGCTCCCGGTTGTCGTCGGCCGGAACTCGATAATCCACCAACGTACCGCACGCACGGCAATGCTTGATGCGTCGCGGTTCCAACATGTCAGCGGGCAGTGTAGCGCGGGGGTCACGCCCGGCAGCGCACGTGGCATCATCGGTAGGCCCAACGGATTTCAGGATCGAGCCAACCATGACATATGTCTTCAATCCGGCCCCGCCGGCTGTGGTGCCGACGCAAGATGGCCGCGAATTTCCGGTGCACCGCATCTACTGCGTCGGTCGCAACTACGTCGAGCACGCGCAGGAGATGGGCCACACCGGCCGCGAGCCGCCGTTCTTCTTCACCAAGCCGGCCGACGCCGTGGTGCCGGTGCGCGAGGGCGAGACCGGCACGATCGAGTACCCCAGCCTGACGAAGAGCCTGCACCACGAGATCGAGCTGGTGGTGGCCATCGGCAAGGGCGGGCGCGATATCGTGGCCGCCGATGCGGTGGGCCACATCTGGGGCTATGCGGTGGGCCTGGACATGACGCGGCGCGACCTGCAGAACGAGGCCAAGAAACAGGGCCGCCCGTGGTGCACCGGCAAGGCCTTCGAGCAGAGCGCGCCGATCGGCGTGCTGCTCCCGATCGGCAAGACCGGCGAGCTGACGCGCGGCGCGATCACGCTCAAGGTGAACGGCGAGTTGCGCCAGAAGGGCGACCTGGCCGACCTGATCTGGAACGTGGCCGAGACCATCGAGCACCTGTCGGCGCTCTGGACGCTGCAGCCCGGCGACCTGATCTATTCCGGCACGCCTGCCGGCGTGAATGCGGTGGTGCGTGGCGACATGATGGAAGGCGCGATTGCCGGCCTCGGGACGCTGCGTGTGGCCGTCAGGTAGAGGCGCCAGCGATGGAGCTCTACAACTACTTCCGGTCGTCGGCGTCGTACCGCGTGCGCATCGCGCTCGCGCTCAAGGGCCTGGCCTACGACTACAAGGCGGTGCACCTGCCCAGGAACGAGCAGTTCAACGAGTCCTATGCCGCGGTGTCGGCGGCGCGGCTGGTGCCGCTGCTGCGCGACGGCGAGGCCACGCTGACGCAATCGCTGGCCATCATCGAGTACCTCGAAGAGACCCACCCGAAGCCGCCGCTGCTGCCGAAAGATCCGGTGCAGCGCGCCCGGGTGCGTGCCATGGCGCTCGACATCGCCTGCGAGATCCACCCGTTGAACAACCTGCGCGTGCTGCGCTACCTGACGCGCGACCTCAAGGTCAGCGAGGACGACAAGAATCGCTGGTACCGCCACTGGGTCGAGACCGGCCTCGAGGCGGTGGAGCGCCAGCTCACCGCCGCGCCGGCGCGCTTCTGCCATGGCGATGTGCCCACGCTGGCCGATTGCTGCCTGGTGCCGCAGATCTTCAATGCCCGCCGTTTCGACTGTCGCACCGACCACGTGCCGCAGGTGATGCGCGTGTTCGACGCCTGTATGCAGCTCGACGCATTCGGCAAGACGCAGCCCTCGGCCTGTCCGGATGCTGAGTGAGGCGCTGCGCCCGGACTGGAACGCGAGTGCGCGTGTCGGTGCGCTGATGACCACGCGGCGCGGCGGCGTCAGCGCCGCGCCGTGGGACAGCCTGAATCTCGGTCTCGCCTGCGGCGACGCGCCCGCCGACGTGCAGCGCAATCGCGAGCGGCTCGCCGACGCGCTCGGCGCGCAGCCGGTTTACCTGCGCCAGGTACATGGCGCCGACGTCGTGCGTCTACGCTGCGTTGAGCCCGATGCGCCGTCGCCGGTGGCCGATGCCGCGTGGACCGACGAGCCCGGCGTGGCCTGTGTGGTGCAGGTGGCCGACTGCCTGCCGGTGCTGCTCGCGGCACCCGAGGGCCGCGCGGTGGCCGCGGCACACGCCGGCTGGCGCGGCCTGGCCGCCGGCGTGGTCGAGGCGGCCGCACGCACGCTGTGCGAGGCCACCGGTTGCGCACCGGCTGAGCTCGCGGTCTGGCTCGGACCCTGCATCGGGCCGCGCGAGTTCGAGGTCGGCGCCGATGTGCTGGCGGCGTTCGGCGCGGATGCAGCGGCCGCCGATCGGCCGCGATTCGTCTATCGGCCGCGTCCGGATGGCTCGCCGCGCTGGCGCGCCGATCTGGCCGGCCTGGCGCGCGACCGCCTGCAGGCCTGCGGCGTGCGCTCGGTCAGTGGCGGCAGCTGGTGCACCGTCGAGGACGCGTCACGGTTCTTCTCGTTCCGCCGCGACGGCGCCACCGGGCGCATGGCCGCCGCCGTCTGGATTCGCCGCCGCTAGTGCGCGACCCGCGGCCATGCGCTCGAGGCGTTGCCGCCGCCGCCGCGCCGACATGTGCATCACATACAGCACGATCGACAGCGGGATCGCGCCGTAGAACAGCAGTGTGGCCAGCGCACCGAGCACGCTGCCCTGCGGCGCGCTGGCCTCCACCAGCGCGGCCAGCACCACCACGAAGATCCACGCGACGGCGACGATGATCATTTCATAACATGGGAATTGGCACCGCTAAACGGAACGTCGGTCAATTTCCGGTAAGCTTGTCTGGGTACAAATGAGGTTCATCATAGACAGCGCCCGGCCGGCATGGTTGTCGAGCCGAGCAGCCAAGGAGACAGGCAATTGAAGGCGAAAGACGATCCGCGTTCATCGGAAAAGGCCGAAAGCGCGCGAGCACTCGGCGCGGCGGTGGGCGACATCTGGAAGTCGATGTCCGGGCTCAACCTGCCGATGCAATCGCTGACCAGCCTGCAGGGCGACTACCTCAAGCAGGCCACCGACCTGTGGAACAACACGCTGCTGCGCCTGCAGGGCGACGGCGCCGACGCACCCGCGCTGCCGGATCGGCGCTTCGCCGCGCAGGAGTGGGCGACCAACCCGGCCTCGGCCTACACCGCGCAGATGTACCTGCTGAACGCGCGCACGCTGATGCAGATGGCCGACGCCGTTGAAGGCGACGAGAAGACGCGCCAACGCGTGCGCTTCGCGGTGCAGCAGTGGATCGACGCGATGAGCCCGGCCAATTTCATGGCGTTGAACCCCGAAGCGCAGCGCAAGGCGCTCGATTCGAAGGGCGAGAGCATCACGCTGGGCCTGCGGCAGTTGTGGAACGACCTGCAGCAAGGCCACGTGTCGCAGACCGACACCACGGTGTTCGAGGTCGGCCGCAACGTGGCCACCACCGAGGGCGGCGTGGTGTTCGAGAACGAGCTGTTCCAGCTCATCGAATACAAGCCGCTGACGGCCAAGGTGCACGAGCTGCCGGTGCTGTTCGTGCCGCCGTGCATCAACAAGTTCTACATCATGGACCTGCAGCCGGAGAACTCGCTGATCCGCTACACGGTCGAGCAGGGCCACCGCGTCTTCGTGATCAGCTGGCGCAACCCCGACGCGTCGCTCGCCCACAAGACCTGGGACGACTACATCGCGGAGGGTCCGATCCGGGCGATCGAGGTGGTGCAGGGCATCACCGGCAAGCAGCGCTTCAACATGCTGGGCTTCTGCGTCGGCGGCACGATCATCGCCACCGCGCTGGCGGTGCTGGCCGCGCGCGGCCAGCAGCCCGCCACGTCACTGACGCTGCTGACCACGCTGCTCGACTTCGAGAGCACCGGCATCCTGGACGTCTTCGTCGACGAGCCGTCGGTGCAGCTGCGCGAGATGACCATCGGCGAGCAGGCGCCCAGCGGCCCGGGCCTGCTGAAGGGCAAGGAACTCGCCACGACCTTCAGCTTCCTGCGGCCGAACGACCTGGTGTGGAACTACGTGGTGGGCAACTACCTCAAGGGTGAAGCCCCGCCGCCGTTCGACCTGCTGTACTGGAACGGCGACGCCACCAACCTGCCCGGCCCCATGTACTGCTGGTACCTGCGCCACACCTATCTGCAGAACGAGCTCAAGCAGCCCAACCAGCTCACCGTCTGCGGCGAAAAGGTCGATCTCGGCCGGATCGAGGCGCCGGTGTTCATCTACGCGTCGCGCGAAGACCATATCGTGCCGTGGACGGCGGCCTACGCATCGACCCGTGTCATGAAGGGCAAGCCGCGCTTCGTGCTCGGCGCCTCCGGCCACATCGCCGGCGTGATCAATCCGCCGAGCAAGAACAAGCGCAACTACTGGGTCAACGACAAGTTGCCGGCCAAGGCCGACGACTGGTTTGCCAGCGCCAGCGAAAAGCCCGGCAGCTGGTGGACCGACTGGTCCGGCTGGCTCAACGGCCACGCCGGCAAGCAGATTCCCGCGCCCAAGTCGCCGGGCAATCGCCAGTACAAGGCCATCGAGCCCGCGCCGGGCCGTTACGTCAAGGCAAAAGCCTGACGATGAAATTCAAGAAGGAGATTCCATGAGCACCGACATCGTCATCGTCGCCGCCGCCCGCACCGCGGTCGGCAAGTTCGGCGGCAGCCTGGCCAAAACGCCTGCCTCCGAACTCGGCGCGGCCGTGATCAAGGCGCTGCTCGAGCGCTCCGGCGTCAGCGGCGAGCAGATCGGCGAGGTCATCCTCGGCCAGGTGCTGCAGGCCGGCACCGGGCAGAACCCGGCGCGCCAGGCGCTCATCAAGAGCGGCCTGCCCAATTCGATCCCGGCGATGACCATCAACAAGGTCTGCGGCTCAGGCCTGAAGGCCGTGATGCTGGCAGCGCAAGCCATTCGCGACGGCGACAGCGAGATCATCATCGCCGGCGGCCAGGAGAGCATGAGCATGAGCCCGCACGTGCTGCAGGGCAGCCGCGACGGCCAGCGCATGGGCGACTGGAAGATGGTCGACTCGATGATCGTCGACGGCCTGTGGGATGTGTACAACCAGTACCACATGGGCATCACCGCCGAGAACGTGGCCAAGAAGTACGCCGTCACCCGCGAGCAGCAGGACGCGCTGGCGCTGGCCAGCCAGCAGAAGGCCGCCGCCGCGCAGGAAGGCGGGCGCTTCAAGGACGAGATCGTGCCGTTCAGCATCGCGCAGAAGAAGGGCGAGCCGATCGTCTTCGCCAACGACGAGTTCATCAACAAGAAGACCAGCGCCGACGCGCTGGCCGGTTTGCGCCCGGCCTTCGACAAGGCCGGCAGCGTGACCGCCGGCAACGCGTCGGGCCTGAACGACGGCGCGGCCGCGGTGATGGTGATGAGCGCCAAGAAGGCGCAGGCGCTCGGCCTCAAGCCGCTGGCGCGCATCGCCAGCTACGCGTCGGCCGGTCTCGACCCCGCCATCATGGGCATGGGCCCGGTGCCGGCGGCGCGCCGGGCGCTCGAGCGTGCCGGCTGGAAGCCCGCCGACCTGGACCTGCTGGAAATCAACGAAGCCTTCGCCGCACAGGCCTGCGCCGTGCACAAGGAGATGGGCTGGGACACCAGCAAGGTCAACGTCAACGGCGGCGCGATCGCCATCGGCCACCCGATCGGCGCCTCGGGCTGCCGCATCCTGGTGACCCTGTTGCATGAAATGCAGCGTCGCAACGCCCGCAAGGGCATTGCAAGCCTGTGCATCGGCGGCGGGATGGGCGTGGCCCTGACCGTCGAGCGATAACTCGACCGATCTGCGGGCGAACCCGCTTGACCGAAGGCGCGCGGCGCATCACGCTGATCGCGTCATCACCACATATTCAAGGAGCAAGCAATGGCAAAGAAAGTGGCGTATGTGACTGGCGGCATGGGCGGCATCGGCACCGCGATCTGCCAGCGGCTGCACAAGGAAGGTTTCAAGGTCATCGCGGGCTGCGGCCCGACGCGTGACTTCGACAAGTGGCTGGGCGAGCAGAAGGCCCTGGGCTTCACCTTCTACGCGTCGGTGGGCAACGTCGGCGACTGGGATTCCACCGTGCAGGCGTTCACCAAGGCGATTGCCGAGCACGGCGTGATCGACGTGCTGGTCAACAACGCCGGCATCACGCGCGACCGCATGTTCGTGAAGATGAGCCGCGACGACTGGGACGCGGTGATCAACACCAACCTCACCAGCATGTTCAACGTCACCAAGCAGGTAGTGCCGGGCATGATCGAAAAGGGCTGGGGCCGCATCATCCAGATCTCCTCGGTCAACGGCGAGAAGGGCCAGGCCGGTCAGACCAACTACTCCGCTGCCAAGGCCGGCATGCACGGCTTCACGATGGCGCTGGCCCAGGAGGTGGCGAGCAAGGGCGTGACCGTCAACACCGTGAGCCCGGGCTACATCGGCACCGAGATGGTCCGCGCGATCAAGCCCGAGGTGCTCGAGAAGATCGTCGCCACGATTCCGGTCAAGCGCCTGGGCACGCCCGACGAGATCGGCTCGGTGGTCGCCTGGCTCGCCGGCGAGGACTCGGGTTTCACCACCGGGGCCGACTTCTCGTGCAACGGTGGACTCCACATGGGCTGAGCTGCTTCGCAACTCAGCCCTGCGGGTGAACACACCACTCCCCCGCGCCCCCTCCGTGAGGGAGCTCCAGTCAGGGCTTGGAAGCCGGCGTTCGCCGGCTTTCTTGTTTCTGGCGACCGGTGATCTCGGCGATTCGCCTTTTCACCACCGGCAGTAGCTCCTGCTCGAACCACGGATGGCGCTTGAGCCAGAGGTTATTGCGAGGGCTCGGGTGCGGCAGCGCCAGGCGTGACGGCCAGTGTGTGTGCCAGGCCTTCACCCGCTCGGTCAGCGGGGCCGCTGCTGCGTCGAAGTGCCAGTCGGTCGCGTAACGCCCGATCGCCAGCGTGAGCTCGATGTGGCCAAGCTGCGCCAGCAGGCGCGCGCGCCACGTTGCCGCGCATTCGGGCCGCGGCGGCAGATCGCCCGAGCGGCCCGTGCCGGGATAGCACAATCCCATCGGCACGATGGCAAACAGGCGCGGATCGTAGAACTGCGCGGCCGTCACGCCGAGCCAGCTGCGCAGCCGCTCGCCGCTCGCATCGTCGAACGGCACGCCCGACTCGTGCACGCGCCGGCCCGGCGCCTGGCCGGCGATCAGGATGCGCGCCTGCGGGTGCAGCTGCAGCACCGGCCGCGGCCCGAGCGGCAGGTGCGCTTCGCACAGGCGGCAGGCGCGCACCTCGGCCAGCAGCGCGCGGGTCGACGTCATGCCCGCAGCCTAACCTGCAGCCGTCAAAACGCCACGTATCGATCGGGCCGGTGGTTCACCGCGAGCGCCACGTTCATCGCCGCGGCGGCCAGCACCGACAGCGCGAGCCGCCGCGCGTCGACCCACGGCGTGGACGCGAGCAGGATGCACAGGTCCAGCGCCAGCTGGGTGTAGCCGGCACGCCAGCCCAGGCGCTCCTGCAGCCACAACACCAGCACGTTCACGCCGCCCAGGCTCGCGCGGTGCCGAAACAGGATCAGGAAACCCGCGCCGGCCAGCAGGCCACCGGCCAGCGCCGCGAAGAGCGGGTTCACGCGCTCGATGGCCAGCCACTGCGGCAGCAGCTCCGACAGCAGCGACAGCAGCGCCACCGCGGCAAAGGTCTTCAGCGTGAAGCGCCGGCCCATGCGGCGCCAGGCCAGCCAGTAGAACGGCAGGTTGGCCACGAAGAACAACGCACCGAAGCGCCAGCCGCTGGCGTAGTGCAGCACCAGCGCGATGCCCGCGGTGCCGCCGGTCATCAGCCCGGCCTGGCGAAACATCATCAGCGCGAGGGCGACGAACAACGTGCCGGTTACCACCGCCTGCGCGTCGTCGAACCAGCTGTGCCGGCGCAGCGGTGCGGCGCCGGCCGGCGGCAGCGCCGCACTCACGAGCTCGAGCCCCCGATGAACAGCTTGATGATGCCTTTGGCCACGAAGCCCAGCAGACCGAAGCCGAGTGCGAGAAACAGCACGAACGTGCCGAAGCGGCCGGCCTTCGATTCGCGCGCCAGCTGCCAGATGATGAACGCCATGTAGAGCATGAACGCGCCGACCCCGAAGGTCAGCCCGAAATTGGCGATCTGCTCCTCGGTGAAGCCGAACATGGCGCGCGCTCAATGCGCCGCGGCCGGCGCGGGCTGAACCAGCTCGCGATAGGCATGCCAGCTGGCGTGTGCGAGCCACGGCACCACGATCACCAGCCCGACGCCGGTGATCATGCCGAGCCCGGACAGCGCGATCAGCAGCGCCCCCCACAGGGCCAGCGGCACCGGGTTGGCCAGCACGCAGCGCCAGCTCGTCAGCACCGCGGCCATCACGCCGATCGGCCGGTCGAGCAGCAGCGGGATCGCCACCACGCTCGAGGCGTACACCGGCGCCGCCAGCGCGCCGCCGAGCGCGAGCCAGGCCTCGAACAGCCACGAGCGATCGCTCAGCACCACGTAGCGGATGAAGTCCGCCGGGTTGCGCACGGGCGCGTCGGCAAAGCCGGTGATCAGCGAGGCCGAGGTCAGCACCCAGCCGGTGCCCGCGATCGACAGCAACACACCGAACGAGACCAGCCGGTGGTCGCGCGGCACCCAGCTGCGCAGCGCGACGCCGAGCGTGGCGGGCTCGCCGCGCTCGAGCGCGCGCGACAGCGCATACAGCCCCGTCGCCGCGATCGGCGCCATCAGCAGGAAACCGCTGAACGCCCCGGCGAGGAACCAGAAGCGGTCGCGCGCCAGCACCAGCAGCACCGCACCGAACAGCGTGAGCGCCAGCCCGTGCAGCAGGCCCGGCACCGGGCAGCGCATGAAGTCGCGCCAGCCCAGCCCCAGCCAGCGCAGCGGCCGCGTCGCCTCGATCGTGCGCACGGCGTAGCGTTGCGACTCGGCTAGGGCTTGGCGGTCGGGCATGGCAGCGCATCTTCGCCGCGGGGCCGCGGCACGGTCTTGATGGTGGTCAATTCATGCGAGCAGCGTGCGCGCCGCGGCCGCCACCGCCGCGCTGCCGCCGTCGGCCAGATCCACCACCGGCGCGTCGGGCAGGCTGGCGAAGTGGCGCTGCATCGAGCGTTCGTACAGCGGGTCGTAGTGGTCGCGCATCAGCTCGGCGAACAGCTCGGCCCACTGGCCGGCGCGCGCCATCGCCTGCCAGCGCTGGATGCGTTCGCGGCCCTGCAGGTCGATCAGCGCGTCGAGCAGGCCGCAGAAGCGCTCGGTATCCTGCGCGAAGAAGCCGTACTCCTGCAGCAGCAGCTCGATGCGCGCCGTGTCGCCCATCTGCACGCGCAGGCAGCGGCCGGCCAGGCGCATGTGCTGCACCAGCGCGTCGGGCAGCTGCAGGCTGCCGACCTTTTTGCTTTCGCACTCGATGAACACCGGCCGCGCCGCGTCGAAGCGCCGCAGCGCCTGCCACAGCAGCGTGTCGAAGCGCTTCTGCGACGGCTGCGGTTGATGCGGCAGGCCGCCGAGCACCGAGCCACGGTGACAGGCCAGCGCCTCGAGATCGAGCGTCTGTGCGCCATGCTCGGCCAGCGCCTGCAGCAGCCGCGTCTTGCCGCTGCCGGTGCGGCCGGCGAGCACGCGGAAGTCGAAGCGCTGCGGCAGCTCGGCGAGCTCGGCGCGCACCAGCGCGCGAAAGCCCTTGTAGCCACCGGCCAGCTGCGACGTGCGAAACCCGATCTGCCCGAGAAACCAGGCCATCGAGCCCGAGCGTTGCCCACCGCGCCAGCAGTACACCAGCGGCTGCCAGTCGCGCGAGCGGCCCTGCACCCATTGCTCGATGTGCGCCGCGATGTTGCGCGCCACCAGCGCCGCGCCGATCTGGCGCGCGGCCAGCGGCGAATCCTGCACGTACAGCGTGCCGACGCGCGCGCGCTGCTCGTCGTCGAGCACCGGCCAGTTCACCGCGCCGGGCAGGTGGTCGTCGGCAAACTCCGCCGGCGAGCGCACGTCGATCACGGTGTCGAAGCGCTCGAGCGCCGGCACGGCCTCGACTGCGGTGATCTGTTTCGGCGTCACGGATTCGCGGTCACGATGTCGGCGGCGAAATCGCGTCGAGCAGCTCGCTCTCGATCTCGATCTGGTGGCGGTTGTGCTGCAACGCCGGGCCGTCGACCAGGAAGGTGTCTTCCACCCGCTCGCCCAGCGTGGAGATCTTCGCCAGCTGCAGGTTCACGTGGTGGCGCGCCAGCACGCGCGCGATGCCGTACAGCAGCCCCGTGCGGTCGCTCGCGCTGACCTCGAGGATCCAGCGTTGCGCGCGCTCGTCGGGGCGCAGGCTCACGCGCGGCGTCACCGGGAACGAGCGCACGCGCCGCGACAGGCGGCCCTGGCGCGGCTCGGGCAGCGGGCCTTCCTCGCTGAGCGTGTGCGCGAGGCCGGTCTCGATCAGCGAGATCAGGTCGCGGTGGCCGGCGTGGTCGTCGGCTTCGTAGCCCGGGTGCACGATCTGGAACGTGTCGAGCGCGAAGCCGGCCCGGCTGGTGTGGATCTTCGCGTCCCAGATCGAGAAGCCCGCGCTGTCGAAATAGCCGCAGATGCGCGCGAACAGGTCGGCCCGGTCGGGCGAGTACACCAGCACCTGCAGCCCTTCGCCCACCGGGGACGGCCGCGCGCTCACCACCGGCACGGTGGTCTTCACGTGCCGCCACAGCGAGCGCGCGTGCCAGGCGATCTCCGACGCATCGTGGCGCGCGAAGTAGCTCACGTCGAGCGTGCCCCACAACGGCTGCTCGGTGCCGGGCAGCGCCGAGCGCAGCGCAAGCAGCTGCTGCGCCTCGTGCTTGCGCGCCTCGATCTCGGTTTCCAGGTTCAGCGGGGCGCCGCCGAGTGCGCGCAGCGCCAGGCGGTACAGGTCTTCCAGCAGCTTGGCTTTCCAGGCGTTCCACACCTTCGGGCTGGTGCCGCGGATGTCGGCCACCGTCAGCAGGTACAGCGTGGCCAGCCGCTGCGGCGTGCCCACCAGCTTGGCGAACCTGAGGATCACTTCGGTGTCGGACAGGTCCTCCTTCTGCGCGATGTGGCTCATCGTCAGGTGGTGCCGCACCAGGAACTCGATCAGCTGCGCATCGGCACGCTCGATGCGGTGGTCGCGGCAGAAGCGCCGCACTTCCATCGCGCCGAGCTCGGAGTGGTCGCCGCCGCGGCCCTTGGCCAGGTCGTGGAACAGCGCCGCCACGTACAGCACCCACGGCTTGTCCCATTGCGAGGCGATCTGCGAGCAGAACGGGTACTCGTGCGCGTGCTCCGGGATGAAGAAGCGGCGCACGTTGCGCAGCACCATCAGGATGTGCTGGTCCACCGTGTAGGCGTGGAACAGGTCGTGCTGCATGCGCCCGACGATGCGGCGGAACGGCCACAGCGTGCGGCCCAGCACCGAGGTCTGGTTCATCAGCCGGAACACATGCGTCTGCCCCGAGGGCTGGTGCAGGATCTCCATGAACTGCTCGCGCGTGCGCGGGTCGCGCCGGTAGGCGGCGTCCATCAGCGCGCGCGCGTTGTACAGCGCGCGCAGCGTGCGCGCCGACAGGCCCTGGATGCCGGCGTTCTGCTGGAAGACGAGAAAGGTCTCCAGAATCGCGTGCCGGTCGTGCTGGTACAGGTCGTCGCGGGCCACCTCGAGCAGCCCGCTGCGGTCGAGAAAGCGCTCGTTGATCGGCCGCATGGCCTGGTCTTCCGATGCGTTGATGCGATCCTCGATGTTCAGCATCAGGATCCGGTTCAGCTGCGTCACCGCCTTCGCCGCCCAGTAGTAGCGGTGCATCAGCACCTCGGAGATGCGCTGCGTCTTCGTCGGCTTGATGCCGAAGCTGGCGGCCACCGCCGTCTGCAGGTCGAAGATCAGCCGGTCCTCGCGGCGCTGCGCCACCGCGTGCAGCCGCGCGCGGATGAGCCGGATCGTGCCCTCGTGTCGGTGCAGGCGCCGCACCTCGTAGGCGGTGACCAGGCCGTTGGCGGCCAGCTCGGCCCAGGTGCGCCCCAGGCCGGCGGCGCGCGCCACCCAGATCACCACCTGCAGGTCGCGCAGGCCGCCCGGGCTTTCCTTGCAGTTGGGCTCCAGCGAGTACGGCGTGTCCTCGTACTTCACGTGGCGCTGCAGCATCTCCAGCGTCTTGGCGCGCAGAAACGCCTTGGCGTCGAGTGCGCTCTCGGTGGCGTGCTTGAACTGGCGGTACACCCGCCGCTGGCCGCACAGGAAGCGCGACTCGAGCATCGACGTCTGCACCGTCACGTCGGCGCGCGCCTCGGCCACGCATTCGTCCACCGTGCGCACCGACGAGCCGATCTCCAGCCCCACGTCCCAGCACGCGGTGATGAAGCCTTCGATCGCCGCGCGCAGCGCCTCGTGCGGCGCGCTCGCCACCGCGCTGCCGTGGTTGGGCAGCAGCACCAGCACGTCGATGTCGGAGTGCGGGTACAGCTCGCCGCGGCCGTAGCCGCCCACCGCCACCAGCGCCGCGCCCGGCGGCATGGCGCAGCGCGACCACAGGTCGGTGAACGCGGTGTCGACATGCCGAGCGATCGCACGCGTCAGGCGCGCCGCCGCCGGCGCGGTGGCACGCGACTGCAGGAAGTGCTGGATCAGCGCCGCCTTGCCGTCGCGGAACTGCGCGCGCAGTGCGCCGACTCCCACTGCGGCGCGCTGGGCCTCGTCAACCGTGGCGGACATGAGCGCGGTCAGCCGGCTTGGGGGGCAGCGAACGAAGTGAGTGTGGGGGCCAACATGCAGCCGGCGCCGGGCCGCCCCAAGCCGGCTGCGCCCCCTCGGGGGGCAGCGAACGAAGTGAGCGTGGGGGCCAACATCCTCTAGCCCGAAATCGTGGCGGGCGCGGCGGCAGTGGTTGGCTTGGGTGCCGCCGACGGGCTGACGGCGGCGACGAAATCCGGCACCGCCGGGCTGCCGGCCGACAGCGTCATCACCTCGAAGCCGGTGTCGGTGACCACCACCGTGTGCTCCCACTGCGCCGAGAGCGAGCGGTCCTTCGTGACGATGGTCCAGCCGTCGCCGAGCTCGCGAATCTCGCGCCGGCCGGCGTTGATCATCGGCTCGACCGTGAACACCATGCCGGGCACCAGCTCTTCCAGCGTGCCGGGGCGGCCGTAGTGCAGCACCTGTGGCTCCTCGTGGAACTTGCGCCCGATGCCGTGGCCGCAGAACTCGCGCACGATCGAGAAACCCTGGCTCTCGGCGAACGACTGGATCGCGTGGCCGATGTCGCCCAGCCGCGCGCCGGGCTTCACCTTGACGATGCCCTTCCACATGGCTTCGTAGGTGAGCGTGCACAGCCGCTTGGCCGCGATGGAGCCCTCGCCGACGATGAACATGCGGCTGGTGTCGCCGTGCCAGCCGTCCTTGATGACCGTGATGTCGATGTTGACGATGTCGCCGTTCTTCAATGGCCGGTCGTTCGGGATGCCGTGGCACACCTGATGGTTCACCGACGTGCAGATCGACTTCGGGTACGGCGTGTAGCCCGGCGGTGCGTAGTTCAGCGGCGCGGGAATGCCACCCTGCACGTGCACGATGTGGTCGTGCGCCAGCTTGTCGAGCGCGTCGGTCGTGATGCCCGGCTTGATGTGCAGCGCGAGCATGTCCAGCACCTCCGCAGCCAGCCGGCCGGCGATGCGCATGCCCGCGATGTCTTCGGCGGTTTTGAGGGTGATGGACATGGCGCGGGATTATCCCATTGGGGCGGAAAGCCCGCCCATCGCCTGGATCGCGGCGTGGATTGACCATCGCCCGCGCCGGCAACCATGATGCGACCGCCTTGGTCCCGAAGGGGACTTTCTACGCCAGGGATGTCGACGGTCTGAAGCATGAGGGCCGACTCGACCGTGCCGTGGATGACAATCATTCACGGCGTGGATGATTTGTCTACGCGGACTTCGACCGGACTCGTCACCAGGCGGCGTCTACCGCTCAGTCTTCCCAGTACCAGATCGCATTGCGCAGCAGCCGATCCGGTCGGCGCTGCCGCCTAGAATCCATGCCATTCGCCCGCGCCGCCCGCCCTGGGCGAGCGTAGGCCCAGCCAGACCCGCCCACCCGCATGCCGCTGCCCTCGAACCTATTGCACCTGGAGGGCGGCAACGCGCTCTCCGTCTTTCGCGCCCAAGCGCTGCTCGCCCGCCTGAAGATCGCGGTGCCCCGCATCGCCGCCGTCCATGCCCGCCATGCCTACTGGGTGGCGGCCGACGAGCCGCTCGACCGGCATGTGCACGACAAGGTGAGCGCGCTGCTGCAGATCGGCGAGCCCTACAGCGGCCCCACCGACGGCGCGGTGATCGTGGTGATGCCGCGGCTGGGCACCGTGAGCCCCTGGGCCAGCAAGGCGACGGACATCGCGCACAGCTGCGGCGCCGCGCCGGTGCGGCGCATCGAGCGCACCACCGAGTGGCGCTTCACGCTCGAAGGCGGTTTTCTGCGCGGCGCCAAGGCGCTCACTGAACCTGAATTGCAGACCTGCGCAGCGCTGCTGCACGACCGCATGACCGAGAGCGTGGCGTTCGACGCCGAGGCCGCGGCGCACCTCTTCGACCACCAGCCCACGCAGCCGATGGCGCATGTGGACGTGCTGGGCCAGGGCAGGGCGGCGCTCGTGACAGCCAACACCGAGTTCGGCCTCGCCCTCAGCGACGACGAGATCGACTACCTGGAACACGCGTTCAAGAAGCTCCAACGCAACCCCACCGACGTGGAGCTGATGATGTTCGCGCAGGCCAACAGCGAGCATTGCCGGCACAAGATCTTCAACGCGCGCTTCACCATCGACGGCGCAGCCGCAGGAACACTCGATGTTCCAGATGATCCGCCACACCGAGGCCACGAATCCCGCAGGGCACGCGTGGTGGCCTACAGCGACAACGCCGCGGTGATGGAAGGCGGCCCCATCGAGCGCTGGGCGCCGCAGGGCTTTACCAACGCGCCGGTCTACGGCGCGCGCGCCGAGACCGCGCATGTGCTGATGAAGGTGGAAACCCACAACCACCCCACCGCGATCTCGCCGTTCCCCGGCGCCAGCACCGGCGCCGGCGGCGAGATCCGCGACGAGGGCGCCACCGGCCGCGGCGCCCGGCCCAAGGCCGGGCTTACCGGCTTCAGCGTGAGCAACCTGTACCTGCCCGACACGAACGAGCCGTGGGAGCAAGGCGCCCCCAGCAAACCCGAGCACATCGCCAGCGCGCTGCAGATCATGACCGAGGGGCCGCTCGGCGGCGCCGCGTTCAACAACGAGTTCGGCCGGCCCAACCTGGGCGGCTACTTCCGCGTGTTCGAGCAGCCGGTGGCCGGTGTGCGCCGCGGCTATCACAAGCCGATCATGATCGCGGGCGGGCTTGGGCAGCATCAGCGCCACGCAGACGCACAAGATCGCCGTTCCCCGCCGGCACGCTGCTGGTGCAGCTGGGCGGCCCGGGCATGCGCATCGGCATGGGCGGCGGCGCGGCCAGCTCGCATGGCCGCCGGCAGCAACACCGCCGCGCTGGATTTCGACAGCGTGCAACGCGGCAACCCCGAGATCCAGCGCCGCGCGCAAGAGGTCATCAACCACTGCTGGCTGCTGGGCGACACCAACCCCATCCTCGCCATCCACGACGTGGGCGCCGGCGGCATCAGCAACGCCTTTCCCGAGCTGGTGGACGGCGCCCGCAAGGGCGCCACGTTCGACCTGCGCCAGGTGCCGCTCGAAGAATCGGGCATGGCGCCGAAAGAGATCTGGTGCAACGAGAGCCAGGAGCGCTACGTGCTCGCGTTGAACCCGGACCTGCTGCCGCTCTTCGAGCAGATGTGCGCGCGCGAGCGCTGCCCGTACGCCATCGTGGGCGTGGCGCGCGACGAGCGCACGCTGGTGCTGGAAGACGGCCCCGGCGGCGAGCGCACGATCGACATGCCGCTCGAAGTGCTGCTGGGCAAGCCGCCCAAGGTGCACCGCGACGTGCAGCGCGTGGCCCGCGACGACGCGCCGCTCGAGCTCACCGGCATGAAGCTCGACGACGTGTGCTTCAGCGTGCTGCGCCACCCCACGGTGGCGAGCAAGCGCTTTCTCATCACCATCGGCGACCGCACGGTGGGGGGCCTGAGCCACCGCGACCCGATGGTGGGCCCGTGGCAGGTGCCGGTGGCCGACTGCGCGGTGACGCTGGCCGACTACAGCGGTTTTCGCGGCGAGGCCATGAGCATGGGCGAGCGCACGCCGCTGGCCGCGCTGCACGCCCCGGCCAGCGGCCGCATGGCGGTGGGCGAGGCCATCACCAACCTGCTGGCCGCGCCGATCGAGCTAGCGCGCGTGAAACTCTCCGCCAACTGGATGGCCGCCTGCGGCGAGCCCGGCGAAGACGCCGCGCTCTACGACACCGTGCGCGCCGTGGGCCTGGAGCTCTGCCCCGCACTGGGCATCGGCATCCCGGTGGGCAAGGACAGCCTCTCGATGCGCACCCGCTGGGCCGACGCACAAGGCCAGCCCCAGCAGGTGACGGCACCGGTGAGCCTGATCGTCAGCGCCTTCGCGGCGTTGCCTGACGTGCGCGGCACGCTGACGCCGCAGCTGCAAATCGAAGAAAGCACGCTGATCCTCATCGACCTGGGCCAGGGCCAACGCCGCATGGCCGGCAGCATGCTGGCGCAAGTGACCGGCCAGTTCGGCAGCCTGGCCGCCAACGGCGTGCCGGATGTGGATGACCCCGCGCTGCTCAAGGCCCTGGTGGCCGCCATCAACGAGCTGCGCGCGGCGAACCAGCTGCTCGCCTACCACGACCGCAGCGACGGGGGCCTGTGGGCGACAGTGTGCGAGATGGCCTTTGCGGGCAAGCTGGGCGTGAGCCTGAACGTGGACCTGCTGGTGACCGAAGGCGACGGCATCGCCGACAGCCGCGCCGAAGTGGGCGACTCCAAGAACTGGGCGGGCCAAGTGGGCGAGCGCCGCAACCAGCTCACGCTCGAAGCGCTGTTCAACGAAGAGCTGGGCGTGGTGGTGCAGGTGAAGCGCGCCGAGCGCGACGCCGTGATTGCCACGCCTGCGCCGCCACGGCTTGAGCCGCCACAGCCACGCGATAGGCCACCTCAACGACCGCGGCGTGGTGGAGGTGTGGCGCGACGCCAAAACCCAGTTCAGCGCCAGCCTGCGCGATCTGCACCAGGCGTGGGACGAGGTGAGCTGGCGCATCGCCCGCCAGCGCGACAACCCCGCCTGCGCCGACGCCGAGCACGCGGCCGCCGGCGAGGCAAGCGACCCCGGGCTGCACCTGCACCTCACCTTCGACCCCGCGGTAGACGTGGCGGCACCGTACATCAGCAACGGCAAGGCAAGACCCAAGATCGCCATCCTGCGCGAGCAGGGCGTGAACTCGCACCTCGAGATGAGCTACGCGATGCACAGCGCCGGCTTCGAGACCTACGACGTGCACATGAGCGACCTGCAAACGGGCCGCGCGCGGTTGAGCCAGTTCCAGGGCTTCGTGGCCTGCGGCGGCTTCAGCTACGGCGACACGCTGGGCGCGGGCGAGGGCTGGGCCCGGAGCATCCTCTTCAACCCCGCGCTCACCGAGCAGTTTGCGGCGTTCTTTCAGCGGCAAGACACGTTTGCGCTCGGCGTGTGCAACGGCTGCCAGATGATGGCCGCGCTGAGCCCCATCATCCCCGGCGCGCAGGCGTGGCCCAAGTTCACGCGCAACAAGAGCGAGCAGTTCGAGGCGCGGCTGTCACTGGTGGAGGTGCTGCCGAGCCCGAGCATCTTCTTCAAGGGCATGGAAGGCAGCCGCATCCCGATTGCGGTGGCGCATGGCGAAGGGTTTGCGGACTTTTCGCAGCGCGGCGACGCGAAGGCGGTGCATCGGGCGATGCGGTTCGTGGACAACGCGGGCAAGCCGACCGAGACCTATCCGTTCAACCCCAACGGCAGCCCTGACGGCCTCACCGCCGTGACCACCGCCGACGGCCGATTCACCGTGCTGATGCCGCACCCGGAGCGCGTGTTCCGCAACGTGCAGATGAGCTGGACGAGTGGCGAACGCTCGGCGCGGAGTCCGTGGATGCGGATGTTTGGGAATGCGAGGGGGTGGGTGGGATAAGTTGCTTCAACATCGATCCCAACCGACTAGTGCGCTAGGTCCCTGGCGTCAGGTCGATCCGCTTGCGCTAGTGGGCCATTGATCGCAAAGCCAAGATAGGCGTGCGCCGTGGCACCAGAGCCGAAAGTTGGCGGCGGCCGGGACAAGATCGCGGCATTGAGCTCCGGTACTTCGAAGTACCACCGTTGCTCAAGTTTGTACGTTCCCTGGAACCTGCGAGGATTCCCATCCTCGCCCTGAAAGAAGCAACGAATCTCACGCGTACCAAAGGCCGTCGGCTGCCAGCGGCGCAAGGTCGCAAACAAGGCATTTGCCTCAGCTATCTCCTTGCAGTGAAACAGCGCAACTGCATAGTAAAAGGTGCGCATGACGTCGTCTCGATATCGCGGCCCCATGAGAATATCTCTGAGATCATCACGAAGAGCTTCCCAATCCACCGGTCGAAAGCGCTGAAGCGCCCACCTAATCATCAGGTCGACGCGAACAACCAAGAGATCGGGTGTGGGTAGAGAGTTCTTGGCTTCAATTGCCTCCATGCATCGATTCAGGTACTCATTGACTTGATTGAAGTCTCGGCCCTTTGATGTCTCAGTCGCTTCGACAAGCATACGCCTCGCTGTCACCTCGAACCCAGCTTGGCTTCCCGTCTTCTCAAACAAGTCCTTGGCAAACGTCGCGAGTTCCGTCGCATCAGGAATCGCGCCAAGCACTCGACGTTCCAGATCAGCCATCATTTCCAGGTCTTTCTGAAAACCGGCTTCCTTTCTCGCGCCAACTATCTGCCGAGCTCGCTCTATCTCTTGTAGAGATCCAACCACGTGAACGTACGCCCCTGGTTCATTCGCGGACAGGCCGGCGATCCTAGCCAGGTCGAATAGCAAGCTGGCCGAGACGTGCGAAGTGTGCGGATTGAAAAATCTCGCGCTTGTTGCTTGACGAAGATGCTCGCTTACCAACACAACACCACGTTCGGCGTCTTGCTGTCCATTTCTGATCAGCTTGACCGCGGATGCTGCCATTGAGGTATGAATATGCTCCTTTGGTGCGTCGCGATCGGATCCTGGGTAGACCTCAGTGGCTAGCGCCTTTTCAAACTGTCGATATGCAACTTCGTCGTTCTTCCCGACGTCTTGGATCCAGATCCCTCGATGATGCTGAAGGGCTCGATCCTCAAACGGCAGGGCGGACGCGGCAATGTCAAATAGCTCCATGCCCTGCTCGTAGCTGAGAAACTCAGCGAGCTTCTTGCGTGCCCGGATGAGAATTCCAAGCGCGAAGTTTCGATAGATCATCGAGCCGCCATTGCATGCCATCAGCAAACGCTTTAGGGCGCCGAACTCGCCAGCGTGCCCGACCGGACCATTGACCAACTCCAACAAGACGCGCGTGACGACCTCGTTGCGTGTGAAGTAGACGATCGTCTCGTTTTCTTCGTCACGCACGTCGTACAGCAAACCCCACAACGGGCGGCCTGGCCCGACGGTGTCAATCCAGTCTCCGTAACTTATCGACAGGGCGTGCACAAGGACTTCGACGGGGAGGCCGATGTCCAGGCTGCTCGTCACTGTGACAAGCTCATAAGCGGTATGCGCGACGGCACTACTGTTTGCCACTCGTGAGGCAAGATCACCAATGGCGTCTCTCACGGCACCGAGGCGACAATATTCGTCGCGAAGCGACTCGGTTAGCTGCAGTCGTGTCTCTGGGATGAGGTACCACATGCTGCAAAGTACGTCGCTCGACTGCCGAGATGGCACTCGGCTGACTTCGCGCGTGGCGGAATCAAGGTCTTTGGCCGCGCCGATAGCTACCAACGTCTGAGCCAGCAACGGAAGCTCATCAGCGTCAAGCTCGTAAGGAACCTCGATGTCCGCATTGATTGACGCGGAGCTTGAAATGCTGATCGAGTCTGTTGTGCCGTACTCTGTGTTTCGTACCGCGTAGACGAACACTAGCGGCTGCCCGAAATCTTCAAACGCTGACGTGAGCTCGGAGACGTCTAGCCGCAGACCCCAAGGGTCGTCGCAGAAAATGATGTACTGGCGACCAGCGTTCCCCTTGTCACTTGCCCACTCACGCAGATCTCGGGCCAGTGCCCGAAACACTCGCGGCCCAGTCGAAGCTAGCGAGCGATTGCACCAGAGCGCTGTGGTGTTCTCGACCTGAGCGACCTCTATTGCAGCGCGCTTCAAGACTGTGGACTTCCCGACCCCGGCTTCGCCACGTAGCAGTACTACGCGCGTACCAGCAGTAACCGCGTCCAGTGCTTGCGACCTGATCTCTCTAAGCAAACGGTCCGCGACCGTGCGACGCACGTCTAGGTTGTGCTGAAAAGGTCTCCAGTCGATGGCGGCGGGACGAAATAGGGCCTCCACGACGCGCGGCAACTCCATCGGAGAGGGTTGTCGCCCGGGTGCGGCTGGCACAAGCGCTACTACGTGAGAGTGTCGCGCGACAACCTCGCCCAATGTGCCTTTCATCTGAGCGGCACTCGGTGAGCCACTGGTAGTTGCTTCCTGAAAGCTAGTCAATTGCGCGCAGACTTCCCTCAGCGATGCATCGACAACTGTCGTCGCAAAGCGCTTGCAAAGACTCAATACAGTCGGATCTGACAGACAAGGGTCGTTCTTGAGAAAGAGGAGCACGCTCGGGCGGGGGTTAGGCATGGACAGCAGCACGCTCAGTAGCTGCCGAACAAGTGGGAGTTTTGGTGCAAGACCAACAACGAAGAGCGGGGCTTCTCGTACGTGGTCGGAGAAGGTCGAAAGTAGACCCTTCCAAACCTGCTGCCGTATGAGTAAGTCGGCATCCGCTAGCGCCAAACCCCCTTCCGGTGAACCGGACAGCACGTTGCCCAGCAACTTGTATACAGGGATCGTCCGCAGCGGGGGGGACACCCTTGGCTCGTCAATGACGGTGAGAGTACGGGTGCCTGGAACCGCATCAAGATGGGTACGAAGTGCAGTCTCGAAAGTTATGTCCTCTGTCAACGACGCACACGCCGACCACAACGCCCATGCAAGATGGTTGATATCTGGCGCGGGCCGGAGAGCGAGAATGCCGCTCCGGATCTCGCTCTCAAGCGAAGCGGCCTTCATTGGTTGTTCAGCACGGACCTTGTCGATGAAGGCTCCATAGTTGCTCTCAGCCAATCCTTCGATGCCGGCATCAAGTTTGATCGCTTTGCAGGCCGCCCGAAGCACAGCCAGAAGGTCGCCTGGCGCTCGTGTGGCCGCCGGCCCAATCAATAGGCCGGGTCGACGGCGCAACGATGCGATCGCATCGGCGAGGGACAGTTCGTTGAAAGAATCCATACCTGTCCCTAGATCAGAACCTTGCGGCGAACGGGCTGTGAGAACTGAATTGATTCAACGACATCGTCAAGACCGCCCATGGATGCACCCCCTCGCACGCGGCGAATGTGACCGAGTAGATCTGCGAGCACACATGCCGTACTTAGATGCTTGGCTTCGAAAAGGCGGCAGTCGACTTCATTGTTGTCGTTGTTCGTCAGGAAGATGGCGAACTCCCCAATGACACTCACTGAATTGGGTAGACAGTTGGGTCGGAACCAGCCTTCCCGGCGACCTAGCGCGGCTACTTCGCTGAGTGAGTCGTTCAACGAGGTAAGCGCAGCATCGGCACTGTGCTGTCCCGCATAGAAGTGAACGAGGGAGTAAACGGTTCGACTGTTTGTCGCTCTATTGATCAAACTGAGGGTGCGAGCAGCTGACAGGACCGCCTCCTTAAGCTTTGCCTTAGAGAACGTTGTCTTGATCTCCAGGAGTGCCAGCACAGAGCTTGCATCGACGATCTGTAGCCCGCCTTCAGAGAACAGAGGCGGATTCAGAGAAGGGTCACTGACAAGAATGTCGACCTCAGGCGAGCAAAGACTCAGATCGACGGTGGACTTTACGAATCCTCGAGCGAGTAGAAGATCGCGAGGCATGTATCGCGCCAGGAAGTCGCGTAGAAGCTCTTCCTTGTGATGGCCGTCCGACAACCAATGCGCATCACCAATGAGTTGTCGAACACGGTTCGCGCGCGCGGAAAGTTCAAGTGACCAGCTTTGAAGGTAGGCCGGCACGGTGGCTTGCATGAAATTTCCTCCCTACGCTGTTATCGCCCGCCTCTATGAGCATGAGCATCGAGGAGATCTTGCCTTACCAAGGTACCACAAGGCGAGAGCTGCGCTGGCGTATGAGCGGCGATACCGCGGCCAAGGAGCCGACAAGTCCACATAGCTGTGGTCAAGCCTACGAACTGGGTCAGTCTGTGTCACGCGACACTCCCATGCAGACACCCAACCTCCACGTCTGCGGCTCCCCACCATGCCTCACGGTGCTGAGCCAGGCCGCCGCGATCGTGCAGGCCTACGGCGGCGCCGCGGCGTTCGCGGTGGGCGCGACCACCTTCGTCACCGGGGCCGTCGGCGCCGCCCGCATCGGCGGCGGATGGCTGGTCGATCACTTCGCGGCCGCGTGCGTGGGCGTGGCCGCGCATGCGTGCTCGCTCGCGGGCGCCATGCTGCTGATGCTGAACCCCACGCCGGTGAGCGCCGCCTTCGCCCTCGGCCTCATCGGCATCGGCATCGGCTACGGCATCGTCTCGGGGCTCGCCGCCGGCGCGATCGCGCAGTACTGGCACAAGAACCAGATCGGCCGCATCGCAGGTGAGTCGGGCCTGGTGGCTGCGTCACGCCCGCGTGGATGGGGTTAGATGTCGGGCGGGCCGGTGCGTGGACGTTGGTTGGCTCAGAACCGGAAGGCTTGTTCCACGTGCCATCGATGAAGAGCGTAATGTCGAGCAGCTTGCTCATGGAGTGCCTCTGCGTGGAGACGCGCCAATCGCCGCCACCCGCTTGCTCTGCTTTCGATCCATCGGTTCCTCCCCGGTGTGTCCCCGCATTGGAGCACTTGTCTGTGAACACGGTCGCTCACCGGACCGGTATCGCCTGGGCCGCCCCCGCGGTATCGTCGCGCCATCGCAGGTCACTCCGGGAGCACACGATGGGCTGGTTTTCTCGCACCGACAACGGCTTCTTTATTGCCACCGTCGTCCCGGACAACGACGCTGCGCGCGTCGCAAAGTACCTCGGCATCGTGCACGGCGAGGCGATCATCGGCGCCAACATCTTCCGCGACATGTTCTCGTCGGTGCGCGACGTCGTCGGCGGCCGTGCAGGCGGCTACGAGCGCGCGCTATCCGGCGCACGTGACGCCGCCGTTGAAGACATGATCGCCGCCGCGCGCGAACTCGGCGCCGACGGCGTGGTCGGCGTCGACTTCGACTACGAGGTGCTCGGCGAAAAGAACGGCATGATGATGGTGGCCGTGGGCGGCACGGCCGTGAAGATGGCTTGAGGGCGCGTGCCGCAGGTAGTCGGTAAAGTGGCGCGGCTGAATCAACGCTGCGAATCGTGGAGGGGCGGTACCGTGCGAGATGCTGCAGGTTGCGCAACGGCGGTGCTGGTGACGCTGTGGTTGCTCACGGCCACCTCGGCAGGCGGGCAGGTCATATGGCCCGACCGAAGCAACGAGCTCAGCCCCGAGGACCGCAGTCGCCTTGATGCGCTCCGGCGTTCACAGGCCGAAGCAGACGCCAAGGAAAGCGCGGAAATGAAGGCGTTTCGCGAGAAGCTGTTGCGCTCGGCGCCGCTGCCGGACCAACGCAATGTCCTGCTCGGCCGCTGGCGCGTCGAAGGCGCCACCCGCCCCAAGAGCGAGAAGGACCAGTTCATGGCATTGCTCACCAACCCCCGCGCAGGCTGCGAGATGCTGTTCGGCAGCGGCGTCACCGAGTTTGCGCCGACGACTTTCTCGACAAGCGGGCTCGCCGGCCTGGCGCAAGGACCGATCGCCTACCGCAGCGCGGGCCCACAGATCATCGCCGCCATACCGGCCGGGGGCACCAAGGTGTGGGGCTTCGATGTCACGAATCCGAACCGCATTCTCGCTGGAGAGAACTGCGTGCTGGTGCGGGTAGACGGCGCCAGGTCAGCCGCGCAGGGTGGGCCGTCGAACAGCGCGGCCACTGAGCTGCCACCAGCACCGTCGCGCCCGCCGCCAGAGGTCTGCCGAAACACGCTGCTCGACAAGCTCGGCGCGGCCGGTGTCGACCAGGTGCGGGCGATGGCCAGCGTGCGCTACACGCAAGCGCCCGTCGAAGGCAAGGTGCCGAACACCAACAATCTGCGCCTCGACCTGCGCGGCAGCGCCTGCGACGATCCGCGCGTCAAGGCATCGCTGTACGACTTCGACGTCAACGGCATGCTGCAGGCGATCACGTTATGTGTGGGCGCGTCCGCCCGGGCCGGCGCCAGCGCCCATATTTCAAGAGCGGGTGACGGCGCTGTCGCGCTTTCATCCCTCACTCCCGCAACCGCAGACGTCGGGGCGACTGCAGGGCGACACGTCGCTTGGCCGGTTGATCCTGCAGGACATGCCGGAGCAGAACCTGCTGCTGGAGGCCTACGCCGCGAAGAAGTAGCCAGCCGAGGCCCTGGCACCCGCGCGAGGCCGTGTCATCGCCCGCAATTGGAGGCGCTATGGCTTCGTTCACGGTCGCGAAGACTTTCTGCGCAACCACCCAGCGCGCGTCGATCTTCAGCAGGTCCAGGTAGTCGGTAAAGTAGCGCGGCGGGATCTGGCACTTGAGCTTGACGAATGCCGTGGTCGGGCCCGACTGGTCGATCATCAAGATCACGTCGTCGCGCCGCAAGCCTTTGTCCTTGGGCTTCGGCCGCTCGCGCACCATCTTCAGCCACTGCTCGCGCGGCAGCACCACGAGCTTGCCGGCTTGCTAGCAGGTGAGCACACGATCGGCCTGCCTGTGCTGGCGGGGGCGATCGACCGCACTGGCAGTTATGCGTCCAAGGTGGGGGTGGCGGCCGGGATCATGGGCTGGGGATGCTGGTGGCAGCAAGGTTGCCGGCGCGGTGAGGCGAGGCCGTCGGCGCTGCCGCTTTACGGGCCGCTGCGGGTTGGTGGGCACGCGACGACTCTCTGCCGAGAGCCGTCGAAGCTGTAGACACGGTCATCGGTTCCGACGAGGTAATTGCGCTCGTAGTCGGGCCAGGTCTTCTTGCTTCTCAGTGTGTCCTCGATGTCGGGACTCGAGAAATCGTTGCCGTCGATGAGCCAATGTATGTGGGTGTGAACGGTACCGGCGTAGTGGACATCGGGAGCCGACCACGGCGATCGGCAGCGGAAGTGTTCCGCTTGGTTCACCGCCTGCTTGAACTGAGCGTCTTGCACACTGAACCGATTCCCCTCGACGAAGGACGACAGGTAGTAGTCGCTCTTCGCCCGAGCAGTGAGTATGACGACCGCAATCTCCCGCCGAAAGATCAATGCTCTGCGATCGGTCATGGCTCTGGCGAGGGCGGCGCTTGCGCACGCCGCACTGTCGGCGTCCGGGTAAGGACCGAAGTAGCCCACCGGATCGGCGCGCGCCAGCGCCAGAATGGGAACGCGGATTGTCTGTTTGCAGGTCACCGCATTGCTCACATGGTTGTCGCGCGCGACCGAGACCGCTGACAGCCACGGCACTGCAGGAATGGGCTTCAGATCAGACTGGGTGGTCATCAGGGCCACCTCGGGGGCTCCCGTGGCAGCAGGAGTTTTCGCGATGGCCACGCGGGAGACCGCGATGGGCTCGTCCTGCGGCGCCGTGCGGTTTCCCCGAAAGAGATGGATAACAGGAACCCCCGTCTCCGTGGGCGCCAAGCGCTTGAAGCTGACTTCGATGGTCGTGGAGTCCCTCTGCCATATCGAGCTCAGCTCGACTTTGGGGCTGCAGGCGGAGGCGACTACCGCGATGGGCTGCGCCGCGCCGGGCTGGCTCGCGGTCACCGCCACACGCTCCCAGTCGTCGCACAAGCCGTTGCCGTTGTGGTCGCCACCCATCGCCGCGCAACCGGGGGGCGCTTGGCCGACCAGTTCGGGCTCGATCTGCAGCGTAACCGACGGCGACGGGAAGAATGGAATCGTCGTAGCGCGGCTCTGGCGCAGCTCGTACAACTCAGTCGCCATCTCGCTGCACGGGAACAGGCGTTGCAGCAGCCGCTGGCGATACTCGGCGCGCGAGGTGCTCGCATTGAGATGGAGGTCGAACCAGCGCTTGTAGCAGCGCTGATCGCCGGCGCAGCCCATGCCGGTAGGTGGTGCGCGCCAGATATAGCCGCGCCGACCCGCGGCGCCCTGGCCGATCGTCAACTCGGCTTGTGCATACGCGGCTGCCAGACGCCGGATCTTGTCTTTTCGCTGCGGCAGCATTCCCATCTCGGCGTTGCTCTTGAGGAAAAGCAGCTGGCGCAAGACCACGAAGGAGCCGGCTAGGTTGATCGCGATCGAGTCGTCGTCGGTCGTCAGGCCGGCGTTGCCGCGCTGCGCGGTCACCTTGAGCTCCTCGAAGGCGGCATGCGCGACGATCGTTGGGGAGGGGAACAGATCGATCCAGTCGCTCTGCGCGCGCGCTGCCACGGCGGGCAGCAACAGTGCCAGCGTCACGAGGAACGAGGCACTGAAGCTCATCGTCCGGCCCAGCGCGCCGCGAGCGAAACGAAGCGATCGTGTACGCACATCGTCGCCAGCTTTCCCCTTGATGCGGGCGCTGTGCCCGCCTCGGCGTGCCGTTGGTGCGACGCGATCATGGCGGCGGCGCCACGCCGCGTCACTGGCCGAACCACGCAGTTGAGCTACGGGTCTTCACCTAGATGTGACCCTGCAGTAGGTTCCCTGCGCGCGGATGAGCGATGCTAGAGCAATCGGGACGCTCGTCGTGCGGCGCGGGAGCAAAGACCATGAGTCAAGATGACTACAAGGCTGGGATGCAAGACATTCCGTGGCGCCCCGACATGGACCGCACCGACTATGACGCAGGCAAGTCGGTCCACGACCAAAGGAAGGCACTCGCCGGACCTCCGGCGCCGAAGACCGAGGTGGACGGCGTCGGATTCACGATGCTGCTCATGGCGCCGATTCTCGCCGTCATGTATCCGGCGGTGGGGGCCATCGTCGCAGCAGGTGCGGCGGTCGGCGCCCTCATCGTTCTCGCGATCTCGCCTTCGGCGCAAATGGGCACCCTGTTCGCCATGTTGATCGGCGGGATCGCAACGGCCACCTTTGGCATCAGAACCGAACGCGCTCTGTCCCGGTTCAGGGCTTACCGCATCGTCCGCCACATCGTGCGGCTCCTGCTGGTTGGCGGCCTGGTCGCGCAGATACTCATGACCGGTTTCAACAACACGTGGTCGACGTCGCCCATCAACGCGTTCAACAAATCGAGCGGCGGCTCGATCTTTGCCGCGATCGTCGCCGTCTTCATCCTGCACTGGCTCTTCAGGAGGTTCGACCGCATCTTCTTCCCAGTGCGCGACTCCTACGCGATCTCGCAGGAGCGGAAGTACGCCGGCCTCTCGGACGACCAGATTTTCGCGATCAAGAACGCGAAGTTCAGAGGCATTCGCGCGTTCGCGCTGACCTGGATCGCAGCCACGGCCGCGCTCGCATTCGCGGTTCCCGGTTCGCCCGTCGCGTTGTGGCTGGCGGTGGTGTTCGTCGTGCTTTGGCTGTTGCGCGAGCGCTTGTTCTTCAAGCTGCACCGGCAGCGGCTCGCCGAGGCCCACGCCGCTCGCGCCGCCTCACCCGACTGGCGATCAGCCGACTGACGCCGAAAGACCGTGCGCGAGACGAACCGCCTGCTTGTAGGCGCCATGCTGATCGCCGCCGCGGCGGCCGTTCCTGCTTGGGCGCAGACCAAGATCGACACGAAGTCGATGCAGCTCTACGGCGGCGTGCTGGCGCCTGACTGCTCGAACTACATGCTTCCGCAGCTCAAGTACCTGGGCGATTCGCTGGTGGTGCAGGACGGCGGCAAAGCGGTGCTGACGGGGCGCAACGTGAAGCCAGCACCTGCGTACTTCGGTGCTTCTGCGCCTCCGGAGTTCCAAACCGCGTTGACCGGCGAAATCGCCCCCGGCGAAGCGCTGGTCTTCGTGTTCTACCGCAACGCCTCGGGCCTGTTCGCCGCGGTCGAGGGCGGACCCAAGGTGATGGCCGCATTGCCGGCAGCCCTCAAGGGCAAGCGTGCACGGCACTGCGACCCGAACCGCAACGCCGCGCCCGGAGCAGCGGCGGCAGGCACGGGCAACTCAGCCAAGATCTTCAAGGGCTACGCACTGACAGCGCTCACCGCGGCCGGCCTTCTCTACAACGCGAAAGCAAAAGCGGTCTACCACAAGGCGCTCGGCCCGCTCGTCAAGGAGCCGTGGCTCGCCAAGCTCGACGGCCCGAGTTCGGAGGGCCAGGCGATGAAGGTGGCCAACGACGAATACGTGATGCTCTACACCTGCAAGAACCACGACTGCTACGACCACAACGTGGTTCTGTTGTGGTCCGGCATCCAGGATGTCTTTGTACGGCAAGGTCCATCAGAAAGGCAAGTCGACCTTGATCGGCAACCCACCGCCGGCCGTCACCGCGGAGCTCGACAAGATCTGGAAGAAGCAGTTCCGCTCGCAAGCAAAGTAGCGTGGGCGCGCATGCGTGCTCGCTCGCCGGCGCCGTGCTGCTGATGCGCTGTCGCGCTTTCATCCCTCACTGCCGCAACCGCAGACATCCGGGCGACTGCAGGGCGACACGTCGCTCGGTACAACGGCTTCTTCATCGCCACCGTCGTCCCGGACAACGACGCTGCGCGCGTCGCAAAGTACCTCGGCATCGTGCACGGCGAGGCGATCATCGGCGCCAACATCTTCCGCGACCTGTTCTCGTCGGTGCGCGACGTCGTCGGCGGCCGCGCTGGCGGCTACGAGCGTGCTCTGTCCGGCGCACGTGACGCCGCCGTCGAAGACATGATCGCCGCCGCGCGCGAACTCGGCGCCGACGGCGTGGTTGGCGTCGACTTCGACTGCGAGGTGCTCGGCGAGAAGAACGGCATGATGATGGTGGCCGTGGGCGGCACGGCCGTGAAGATGGCCTGAGGGCGCGTGCCGCCCGCCTGGCAGGCGTCGGCGAGGTGTTATGGCTTGTTCACGGTGGCGAACACCTTCTGCGCCACCACCCAGCGCCCGTCGATCTTCAGCAGGTTCAGGTAGTCGGTAAAGTAGCGCGGCGGGATCTGGCACTTGAGCTTCACGAATGCCGTGGTCGGGCCCGACTGGTCGATCATCAAGATCACGTCGTCGCGCGGCAAGCCTTTGTCCTTGGGCTTCGGCCGCTCGCGCACCATCTTCAGCCACTGCTCGCGCGGCAGCACCACGAGCTTGCCGTCTTGCTCGTAGGTGAGCACGCTGGTGTCGTGAAACACGCTGGCCAGTTTGTCGGCATCACCTTCGTAAAGGCCGTCGAGGTAGGTCTGCACCATCTGCTCGATGGCTTGGCGATCGTTGCTGCTCATGGGGTGGCTCCGGGGCGTTGCGAGGGGTGATGCTACTGTGGGCCGGCTCGGCCGGGCCGGACGGGACGAGGTACCTACTTGGGTGGCAATTCGGCCTCGGCCACTACCGCTGCCCGCGCTTGCTCATTCTTGAGCGTGAGGGCGAGGCGACCCTGTGCAACGTCCACACCCGCCAAGGCCACATCCCATGGGCCAGCGCCAATCGGCGGCCCGTTGATGTCAATCGTGTAGCGCCACTTCGGCCGAAAGTCGGGCAGCGATCTGGCATCGATGAATATCCTGGTGCCCTCGCTGCGGCCCCAGCTCTGGTACAGATAGACGGTGTCTCGTCCGCACCATGCCATGTACTGATCCTTGCTGCCAAGGTGCCAGGCGGTCTGGCCGATCATGAAAGGCCACCCCGCCTCCATGTCGATGGCACCCGGCGTGCCGCCCATCGGCGCCCACCCGATGTCGTCCGGGCAATCGCGGTTGCCTTGCCACTGGCTCGGGGTGCCGCGAACGCCTTGGGGGGGCAATCGGAACGCAGGGCCCTTCGTTGCCGATGCCTCGTACACCACGGGTCGGGCCGATGCTTTGAGGATCGCATGTTGCGGCTCGGTGGCATCGAGCAACGGGGCTTTCAGGCTGAGCGCCTCGGTGACGATCATGCGGGGCTGCTCATCAGGCTTGCCGTAGGAGCCCGTGGTCGGACAGTAGTGCAGTCCACTGTGCTCCGAACGCCAAGTGTGGTCGAAGACCGTGCGCTGGTCGCGTGTGTCCACCAGCGAGACCTGAAAACCCAGCGCACCTTCCGACCGAACACTGCCTGCCTTCAGCGTCGCAACGGGCTGCGTCGCGCCTGGAACGGATCTGAGTTCGACCTGCTTCTGACTTCCAGCGCGGACATAGTCGCGACCCTCGAAGCGAACCACCGGCACACCCCACCCGATGAGTGTCGTGACACCGCGGATGGGCATCGTTCCAGTTTGGTCGCTCGACAGCTGTAGCTCCAATGGACCGGCGAGAGCCATGGGATCGCCGCTGATCTTTGGCCCAGGGGCTGTGCAGACTGGCCATCGCTTGAATGCCAGGCCTGCGAGACGCACACGCTCGTCGGGATTCGCTCGCGCTCGGTCCTGTAGTGCGTGATATCCCGCTGCAAACGCGACCAAGACGAAAGGAACAGCCGAAATCAGGAAGAAGCGATCCCTCGCCAAAGGCGCTGGCCTTTCCTCGATGTTGGCTACTTGCGCTGCGGCGGCAGTCGCCATGAGCATCACGCAAAGCGAGAGCGCCCAAAGAACGGCCCCCCATCCGAAACCATACACCGCTGCGGTGCCACCTCCCTCGTCTGTGAGGATTCGACCTAGTCGGAACGTGTCGAGCGCGATCAAGACGCCCAGCAGTGCCGCGATGACAGACGGCTTGCGGACCCACACCCCGCGGAGCGCCCAGAGAAACGCCGGGTTTGCGTACCAAGCGAAGATTCCGCTCAGCGGCCCGAGCCACCCCAACATGAGTACTTCCGCTCCCGTCGCGGGTGGGCGCGTCCCGTACATTGAGTAGACAACCAGCGGCAGCGAGAGCAGCCAAAGAGCCAGTGCCGCAAACGACAGCGCATGAGCTGTCCAGAACCGTTTGCGCACGGCTTTGTCCCCTTGCGGGCGTTGCATCGCGTTCCGATCAGCGTCTCTTGTCATGGGTTGCACCCTACGCAGTGACGCAAGTTTCCTACGTACCGGTCGATCAGCTGTCCGGAACCGCACCGACAGTTCGATGTTGTGCGGCAAAGTGGCGCGACCACTCTAGAAACGTCGGGACGGCACTTCCCGCACGCTGCCGAGCAGCGGCCTTCGTGAGACCTTGGCTTCTCCCGAGTTATGTTGCTCCGCCTCCATGGAGTAGGCCTTGCCGCTGTCAGAGAAGCGAAAAGTGTGGCTGGATGAGTAGCCATAGCTGTCGCACACCAACGTCTCGTCTGTGGCGTTCACACTGAACGTGGCGCTGGTGATGCCCGGTTGATCCATCTGCCACTGAACATCGCCTTCTCTGATACCGGGACCGATGATGATCTCCGAGCCGCAGTGCAACGTCCTTCGGGCCAGCGCCACCGTATAGGTGAAAGGCCTTCGACAGGTCTGTGGGCACTTGCGGCCGGACAGCAGCAAAGACGAAGGGCAAGATTGTGCATCCGCTGAGATCGCAGTCGCCCGGTTCGATCGCCCGCGCTGGGCAAGTCTCTCTGAGGGGCTCCCCTGGGGTGGTCCGATCCATCCGGCCGAAGACAACCCGCCGCGCGATCGGCTGCCCGTTGCTTCTGTCCACAATCACTGTCTCGATGCCCTCAATTTCATATCGCTTGTCCTCGGGCGTTGTGATCACCCGGGTGCGCACCTCGAAAGGCAGGGTCGGTTCCGGCCGTGGTTCCGGGCGAACGTCGTTCATCAAGTCAAGGCCGCGCCTATCGTCCCGACGGGGCGTCAAAGCCTCCTGAGCTCGCAGGTTGCTCTATCTCTATGTACCGACCTTGGCTCGGGCCGACAAAGTCGCGATAGTGATCGCGACTGGCCAGGTGACTTGCACGCGATTGACCCGTCTCGCTCCAGAGAACACCCGTGCAACACGGGCCGAGCGGGCAACGAGACCACTGCCTTGGATTCGCAAAGTGCCTTGAAGTGGCTGCGGGCCTCGCTGGCGTGGCGATACGCCGCGTAGTAGTACGGGACGCCGTGCACGGCTCCCAAAGCCCCGAATCCGACGAGAATCCAGCCGACGACCGTGAAGCCCTGTGACTTGGATTGCCGGCCTGCGAGAAGGCAAAGCACGCC
>CAWFCV010000032.1:0-190233 GCA_963814435.1 uncultured beta proteobacterium | reverse complement strand
GCCGCTGCGCGTCACCTCTTGCAGCAACTGGGTCATCATGAAAGCGTTGCGTGCATCGACCGTGCGCATCGATTCATCCAGCACCGGCAGCTGGGTCTGCTGCAGAGTGCGGCCCATGGAGTCCGTGACCCGCGTGACCAGCACCGGGTTGACGCGGAATCCGCCATTGGCGAACACGCCGTAAGCCGTTGCCATCTGCAGCGGCGTGACCGTCCCGGCGCCGAGGGCCATGGTCAGGAAGGCGGGGTGTTTGTCCGCTTCGAAGCCGAAACGGCCGATCCAGTCCTGCGCGTAGGTCGGCCCGATGGCTTGCAGGATTCGGATCGAGACCATGTTCTTGGACTTGGCCAAAGCCTGCCGCAGCGGTAACGGGCCTTCGAACTTGCCGTCGTAGTTCTTGGGTTCCCAGGGCTGGCTGCCTGTGGCGGAGGCGTCGAAGAACAGCGGCGCATCATTGATCACAGTCACCGGCGTGAAGCCCCGTTCGAGCGCGGCCGAATAAATGAACGGCTTGAAGCTGGAGCCTGGCTGGCGCCAGGCCTGCGTGACGTGATTGAATTTGCTCTTGTCGAAGTCGAAGCCGCCCACCATCGCCTGAATCGCCCCGTCGTTGGGATTCAGGGCCACGAACGCGCCTTCGACTTCGGGTTGCTGAGTCAGCGTCCACTCGCCCTTGGGGCCACGCATGGCGCGCACAACCGCCCCACGACGGATGCGCTTCTTCGCGTCGGCGCGTTCAGAAAGCCCGGAGGCGACCGGGCGCAATCCCTCGCCGGCCACCGAAATGGCCTCGCCTGTCTGCAGTACAGCGACGACTTTCTTCGGTGAGGACTCGGTGACGACTGCGGCATGGAGTTCGTCATTGTCCGGATGGTCGGCCAGCGCCTCGGCGATGCGAACGTCGATCTCCTTGGGGTCGGACGGCAGGTCGACGTAGGCCTCGGGTCCGCGATAGACCTGTCGCCGTTCGTAGTCCATCAGGCCACGCCGCAGCGCGCGGTACGCGACCTCTTGCGCCGCGGCATTGACGGTCACGTGTGCCACAAGGCCGCGGGAGTAGCACTCGTCGCCGTATTGGGCACAAATCAGCTGCCGCACGGTCTCGGCAACGTATTGGGCATGGACCTTGGTTTCGCCACTGACTCGGTAGCGCAGCGTCTGCTGCCGGGCCGATTCCGCCTGTTCCGCGGTGATATGGCCGTTGTCGACCATGCGGTCGATGATGTGCTGCTGTCGAGCCTTTGCGCGCCGCGGATTGGCGATCGGGTTGTAGGCCGACGGCGCCTTCGGCAGGCCGGCCAGCATGGCGGCCTCGGCCACGGAGAGCTCGTTCAGCGGCTTGCCGAAATAGACATCGCTGGCGGCCGCAAACCCGTAGGCGCGCTGACCCAGATAGATCTGGTTCATGTACACCTCGAGGATCTGCTCCTTCGTGAGCTGACTCTCGATCTTCAGCGCAAGCAAGATCTCATAAATCTTGCGCGTGAATGTCTTTTCGGTCGACAGGTAGAAGTTCCGCGCGAGTTGCATCGTGATCGTCGACGCGCCCTGGCTCTTGAACTCGCTCAGGCTGGCAATGCCGGCCCGAAGAACGCCTTTGTAGTCGACGCCGCTGTGCTCGTAGAAATTCGCGTCCTCGATCGACAGGACAGCATCCTTCAGTACCTTCGGAATCTGCCCGATCGGCGTGAAGTTGCGTCGCTCTTCGCCGAACTCGCCCAGCACCTGGCCGTCGGACGAGACGATCCGCAACGGCAACTTCGGCCGGTATTCGCTCAACCCGCCGATCTCCGGCAGGTTGGGGTAGGCCACCGACAGCGCCACTGCGACCAGCGCCGCCACCGTGAGGGCCGCGGCTGCACCCAGGCCAGCCACCCACCCGGCCACCCGCACCGACACCCGCGCCCAACCCGGCCACTTCTTCATCGGATCGAACCGACGCTCGGGGCTGGGCCCCGGTTCGGGTCGCGCTGTGTCATCCATAGATTGCGAGGGATTATAGGAAGCGGGTTCCTTCAAACGGCACTGAAGTGTGAACTGCTTCTCGACTCATTCCGAAGGTCGCCGGATTGAACCCCACGGGCTGTAATAGGGTTGGTTCACCTATGCAGCCGGACGTCGGAGAATCACAACGAGTCGGGTCGCTGCATCGGGAATTTTTCTTTGGTGCACAAAGGCTTTACTGCTAGCATTGAAGTAACTTATTAAGAGTTCAACCCGCTCCACTCTGCGTGTTGGGAGACCCATTCTGTGAGCTTTCTGGACCTGCTGCTGGGCCGCAAGCATCCGCCGATCATCGGCCTCGATATCAGTTCGTCGAGCGCCAAACTGGTCGAGCTTGGACAAACCTCTGGTGGTGAGTTTGTTCTTGAGCGGTTTGCTTCCGAGCCGTTTGAAAAAGGCTGGATCACCGACGGCCAGATCGAGAAGTTCGACGAGGTTGCCGACGCTGTGCGTCGGGTGGTGCAGAAGAGCGGCACCAAGACCAAGCAGGTCGTGATGGCGATGCCGCAGTCCGCGGTCATCACCAAGAAGATCATGCTGCCGGCCGGCTTGCGCGAGGAAGAGCTCGAGCTGCAGGTCGAATCGGAGGCCAATCAATACATCCCGTTCTCGCTGGATGAGGTCAGCCTCGACTTCTGCGTGATCGGCCCTAGCCCGACGTCGGTGGGTGATGTCGAGGTGCTGATCGCGGCATCGCGCAAGGATCGTGTGCAGGATCGGCAGGGCTTGGCGGAGGCCGCCGGCCTCAAGCCGGTCATCCTGGATATCGAGTCGCACGCATCGCGTCTGGCCATGGGCCGCGTGGTGTCGTCGCTGCCCAACGAAGGCAAGGACGCGCTGGTGGCGCTGTTCGAGATCGGCGCGGACACCACAAGCCTCAAAGTCCTGCGCGACGAAGAGATGCTCTACGACCGAGACCAGGCGTTCGGCGGCTCGCAGTTGACGCAGCTGATTTCACGGCAATACGGCTTCTCGTTCGAAGAGGCCGAGGCCAAGAAGCTGGCTGGCGACCTGCCTGAGGACTATGAGGCATCGATCTTGGTGCCCTTCGTCGACAGCCTGTCGCAGGAGATCGGACGCGCGTTGCAGTACTTCTTCACCAGCACGCCGCACCACAAGGTCCACTACGTCATGCTGTCCGGTGGCACGGCCACGCTGCCGGGCCTGAAAGACCGCGTGACAGAGCTGACCGGATTTGCGTCGATGGTGGTCAATCCATTCGACAGCATGCGGCTGGGTTCAGGCATCCGTGAAGCGAAGATGCGGCGCGAAGCAGCGTCGTACCTGACCGCATGCGGATTGGCGATGCGGAGGTTTGTCCAGTGATCCTGATCAACCTACTCCCGCACCGTGAAGAGAAACGGCGTGCGCGCAAGCGCTCGTTCTTCATTGGAATCGGGGTCGCGGCCGTGGCCGGCCTGGTGATCGTCGGCATCTGGTACTCGGTGCTGCAGCAACTCACCGCAGCGCAGCAGTCGCGCAATGCATTTCTCAAGACCGAGATCGCGCGGCTGGAAGCGCAGATCAAGGACATCGCCAACCTGCGCGCCGAAATCGAGGCGTTGAAGGCACGGCAGAAGGCGGTCGAAGATCTTCAGACCAATCGCAACGTTCCGGTATATCTGCTGGATGAACTCGTCAAGCAGACTCCAGAAGGCATCTATCTGACGGCCATTCGCCAGAACGGCATCGTGGTCACGGTGACTGGAGTGGCACAGACGAACGAGCGCGTGTCCGAATTCCTGCGCAACACGCAGTACAACTCCAAGTGGCTCGAGCGTCCGGAGTTGGTCGAGATCAAGGCCATCAACGTACAGACCGCCAGCCGCGAGCAGCGCCGCCTGTTCGACTTTTCGATGCGGGTCACGCTCAAGCGGCCGGCAGCGCCGGTGCCTGCTCCCGCGGCAAGTGCGCCGATCGTGGCGAAGTCGGCCTAAGGAGGCGCAAGCAATGGCAAGCAAGACGCGCCAAATGAACTTCGACGTGACGACGTTTCTCGATCACGCTGCATCGCAGTTCCGCGGGCTGAATCCAAAGGAACCTGGGCAATGGCCGGCACTGCCGAAGGCCGCTGCGTGGCTGGGTGCAGTGCTGGTTGTCGTGGTGCTGGGCTGGTTCGGATTGTTGACCGGTGCCGCCGATGAACTGCAGGGTGAACGAGACCGCGAACCCGCTCTGAAATCTGACTATCGGGCCAAGCTTGGACAAGCGGTCAACTTGACCGAATTGCGCAAGCAAAAGCTTCAGGTGCAGGAGTACGTCACCCAGCTCGAGAAGCAACTGCCGGGCAAGGCGGAGATGGATGCGTTGCTGTCGGACATCAACCAGGCCGGCCTCGGGCGCGGCCTGCAGTTCGAGCTGTTCCGTCCCGGGCAGGTGGAAGTCAAGGAGTACTACGCCGAGTTGCCGATCACCATCCGGATCAGCGGGCGCTACCACGACATCGGGTCTTTCGCGGCCGACGTTGCGAACCTGTCCCGCATCGTGACTTTGCACAATCTGAATATCGCTGCGGCGCCACGCGATACGAGCGGCAATCTGACGATGGACGCAACGGCACGAACCTACCGCTATCTTGACGCCACAGAGGTGAATGCGCAGCGCAAGGTGCAGACCGCGAAGTCCGCAGGAGCCAAGAAATGAGCGGGCGCCGTACCAGCCTTGCAGTGTTGGCGGTCCTGGTCAGTGGACAGCTGGCGGGCTGCACAGCAGACACGGACGAGCTGCAGGGATGGATGGATCAGCAACGCCGCGAGGCGAAGCCGAGTGTGACAGCACTGATTCCGCCGAAGAAGTTCGACCCGGCGCCGTATTCGAGTGCGCAAGCTGTCGAGCCGTTCAGTGCTCAGAAGCTGTCGGTCGCGCTGAAGCAGGAGGCGCGGCAGCCCAATTCGCTGCTGGCGGCTGAGCTGAACCGGCGCAAGGAACCGCTGGAGTTCTTCACCCTGGACGGCATGTCCATGGTCGGCAGCGTGACCAAGCAAGGGCGACCATTTGCGCTGCTGAAGGTCGACAGCCTGCTCTACCAGGTGAAGGTAGGCGACTACCTCGGTCAGAACTACGGCAAGATCACCAAGATCACTGAAACCGAAATTGCGCTGCGGGAGATCGTTCAGGACGCGGCGGGCGAATGGATCGAACGTCCCAGTTCGCTGCAGCTCCAGGAGAAGGCGCGATGAATCAGAAGCAGGAGAACCCCAACATGCCGAAGTGGCGCGTCCGAACAGCCGCGTTTGTTCTGGGTATTGCCGCGCCGTTGCTCGGCTGGGCGCAGAACACGATACAGGCGATCACGAGTTCCCAGCAGGCCAACTCGGAAGTCGTACGGATCGAGTTCGCCGAGGCGCTGGCTGCGGTGCCCAACGGATTCACCGTCCAAGCGCCCCCCCGGGTGGCGATTGACCTGCCGGGAATCGGCAATGGGCTGGGTCGCTCAACCGTCGATATCAATCAAGGCAATTTGCGCACCGTGAGCGTGGCGCAGGCCGGGGATCGCACGCGCCTGGTCTTCAATCTGAAGCAGCCGGCAAACTACCGCGCCGAACTGCAGGGCAAGGCCCTGGTGGTGGTGCTGGAGGGTTCGGCGTCGACGTCCGCGGCGGCCAGTACCGGTGAGCCAGTGCAGTTTGCGGCCCCACAGAACCGGGAACAGTTGCCGCTGCGCGAGGTCGATTTCCGGCGCGGACCGGATGGTGCCGGCCGCGTGATCGTGGGCCTGGCCAGTACGCAGGTGGGTGTGGATATCCGTCAGCAGGGCCAGAGCCTGATCGTCGAGTTCCTGCGCTCGACCCTGCCCGACGCGCTTCGGCGCCGGCTGGACGTGTCCGATTTCGGCACGCCGGTTCAGTCGGTGGCGACGTTCCAGAGCGGCGACCGGGTTCGGCTCGTGGTCGAGCCGCGTGGCGCCTGGGAGCACAGCGCGTACCAGACCGACAATCAGTTCGTGCTCGAAGTCAGGCCGATGCGGGTTGACCCGAACAAGCTGACGCAAGGTCCAGGGTTCGCTGGCGAGAAGCTGTCCCTGAATTTCCAGAACATCGAGGTCCGCGCGCTGCTGCAGGTGATTGCCGATTTCACGAATTTCAACGTGGTCACGAGCGACACCGTCACAGGCAGCGTGACGCTGCGCCTCAAGGACGTACCCTGGGATCAGGCGCTGGACATCATCATGCAGAGCAAGGGGCTCGGCGTACGCAAGTCAGGAAATGTGCTGTGGATTGCTCCGAAGGACGAGTTGGCGGCAAAGGAGCACCTCGAACTCGAGTCACGCAAGAAGATCACGGACCTCGAGCCGGTTCGTACCCAGTCGTTCCAGTTGAACTACACGAAGGCTGAGGAAGTCGCCAAGGGTATTTCAGGGCAGGGCGCCAGTTCGTCGAGCGGCCAGGCCGCGCGGATACTGTCGCCGCGCGGAAGTGTGATCAGCGAATCGCGAACGAACCAGCTCTTCGTGACCGACATTCCGTCCAAGCTCGAAGAGATCCAGGCGCTGATCACGAAGATCGACATTCCGGTCCGGCAGGTGCTGATCGAAGCCCGAATCGTAGAGGCTGACGACAAATTTGGTCGGGCCTTGGGTGTCAAGCTGGGCGCCCTGGACAACGGCGCCGGAAGCTTCAATATCGGTGGCAATAACCGGATAGGCTTTGGCGGCAATTACCTGGGAGTCGGTGAGTCGACCGGCCAGGCGGTCATCACGCCTGGAAGCTACATTCCAAACACGCAGTTCGTGAACTTGCCCGCCAACGCCAGCGCGCTCGGTGGAGCGTCGGCAGCGTCCATCGCACTTTCTCTGTTTAGCGCAGCGTCGCAGCGCTTCTTGAACCTCGAACTCTCGGCGTTGGAGGCCGACGGGAAAGGCAAGATCATCTCGAGTCCTCGTGTGATCACTGCCGATCAGGTCAAGGCATTGATCGAGCAGGGCGAAGAACTTCCCTACCAGGTGGCGACCTCGAGCGGAGCGACCTCGATACAGTTCCGCAAAGCCAACCTCAAGCTCGAGGTCACGCCTCAGATCACTCCCGAGGGCAACGTCATACTCGACGTCGACGTGAACAAGGACAGCGTGGGTCGCAACACTTCAGCGGGCTTCGCTATCGACACCAAGCACGTCAAGACCCAAGTCCTGGTCGAAAACGGCGGCACCGTTGTCATCGGCGGCATCTTTACCCAGAACGAGCGCGACGAAGTCAACAAGGTTCCGGTGCTCGGCGATGTACCGATACTCGGCAACCTGTTTAAGAACACCGTTCGCACCGCGAACAAGACCGAGCTGCTGGTGTTCCTGACTCCCAAGGTTGTGACAGATCGCGCCGCTGCTCGATAATGGGCAATCGACATATGACTTGGCTACTGCCAGCGCCATAGGAACGCCCCCCGCGGCGCTCGCGTGCCCATCGTCACTCTGATAGGCATGCCCGGCTGTGGCAAGTCCACAGTCGGTCGCCAAGTCGCCCGAAAGCTGGGTTGGCCATTCGTCGACAGCGATGTTCAGATCGAACACCGGCTGGGGTGCTCGATCAGAAGCTACTTCGAGCAGCACGGCGAGGCCGCCTTTCGCGACGTCGAACAACAGGTTCTCGCGGCCCTGCTGGACGTGCCAACCCAGGTGCTGGCCACCGGCGGCGGTGTTGTATTGCGGGAACCCAATCGCCTGCTCCTCGCTGCTCGAACGCATGTGGTCTACCTGCGATCGACGCCCGAGGAGCTGTTTCGGCGACTGCGGCACGACACGCACCGCCCGTTGCTGCAGGTGAACGATCCCTTGCGCCGGCTGCGCGATCTGTACCGTGAACGTGATCCGCTGTATCGCACCACGGCCCATTTCGTGATCGAGACGGGCCGGCCGACCGTGAGGATGCTGGTTGGCATGATCCTGATGCAGCTGGAGTTGGCAGGACTTGTCGATCCGTCACAGGTGCCATCGACAGTCGGGTCCGAACGCACCGAGCCCTGAGCTTTGGCGGCGGCGTGGGTGCCCGCCTACACTTGGGAGCATGAGCCGAGCGTTGGATGGTGTTTCGCGTGTGATCGTCCAACTGGGCGACCGGAGCTACGAGGTCTTGATCGGTCCCGGATTGGTCGGCGCGCCGTCGAGTTACGACGGCTTGCCCGGCGCCGGCGACGCCATGATCGTCACCAACCAAGTCGTGGCAGCGCTGCACCTCGACAGTCTTCGCACGGCGCTTGTGGGTCGCTATCGACGGGTGCATGTTGTCGAATTGCCCGACGGCGAGCAATTCAAGGATTGGACGACCCTCAATCGGATCTTCGACGCATTGCTTCGATCCGGCTGTGACCGCCGGACCACCGTCTATGCGCTCGGGGGAGGCGTGGTGGGCGACATGGCGGGATTTGCAGCGGCATGCTTCATGCGCGGGGTACCTTATGTCCAGGTACCGACCACGTTGCTGGCGCAGGTGGATTCGTCGGTGGGTGGCAAGACGGCCATCAATCACCCGATGGGCAAGAACATGATCGGTGCGTTCCACCAGCCGTTGCGTGTTCTGTGTGATCTTGATCATCTGACCACCTTGGCGGCACGCGAATTTCGCTCCGGGCTCGCCGAAGTGATCAAGTACGGCCCGATTGCCGACTGGTCGTTCTTCGAATGGCTCGAAGAACACCTGGATGACCTGTTGGCCCGCGCTCCCTCGGCACTGGCACACGCGATTCGCCGCTCCTGCGAAATCAAGGCCGACATCGTGGGGCGCGACGAGCGCGAAGGCGCTGTTCGCGCAATCCTGAACTTCGGCCACACATTCGGCCACGCGATCGAGGCTGGTCTCGGCTATGGCGCATGGTTGCACGGTGAAGCGGTCGCCTGCGGCATGGTCATGGCAGCGGACCTCTCGTCCAGGCTGGGCATGATCGACGACGCCACGATACGCCGGCTGCGCAGCGTGCTGGTTCGTTGCGGTCTGGTGGTGCACGGCCCCGCGCTCGGCCCGGACCGCTATCTGGAGTTGATGCGCATCGACAAGAAGGCGCTCTCTGGGGAAATTCAGTTTGTCCTGTTGCGCGGACGCGGCAGTGCCATCGTGAAGACGGCGCCCGAGCCCATCGTGCGTGAGGTGTTGGCGCACGGCGTGGCAGTCTGATGGACGCTGTAGCCCGACTCGCGGCGTATGCCAGCCACCCAGCGCGCTCGCGCGGACGCCGGTACCCGGAGGTTCCACCTCGCGGCAGGGACGACTACCAGCGCGACAGGGATCGGGTCGTGCACTGCACCGCATTCCGACGACTGGTCTACAAGACGCAGGTTTTTGTCAATCACGAGGGCGACCTGTTTCGAACCCGCCTGACGCATTCGCTCGAGGTGGCTCAATTGGGGCGTTCGATCGGGCGCAGTCTGCGTCTGAACGAGGACCTGATCGAGGCCGTGGCGCTGGCACATGACCTTGGGCATGCGCCGTTCGGACATGCCGGGCAGGACGCGCTGCACGGATGCATGCGCGAACATGGCGGGTTCGAACACAACCTGCAAAGCCTGCGCGTGGTGGATGCTTTGGAGCATCGATATCCCGTATTCGATGGCCTCAATCTGTGCCTGGAGACGCGCGAAGGCATTCTGAAGCACTGTTCTCGCCGCGACGCAGCGCGGCTGGAGGCGACTGAGCCGCAGGGGCCAGCCTACCGCTTTCTGAACGGCGGCGAGCCCACGCTGGAATCCCAGCTCACCGACCTCGCGGACGAGATCGCCTACAACGCGCACGACATCGACGATGGCGTGCGATCAGGGCTGCTGTTGATCGAGCAGCTGGACAGCGTGGCACTGTTCAGGCGGCATCGCGCGGCGGCTGTGCGCGAGTTTCCCGCGCTCGCCGATGGTGGCGATCGGCGCCTGCTGTTCGAGACCGTTCGGCGGATGTTGTCGGCCCAGGTCGACGACGTGATCCAGAGCGCCACCCTGGCCATCGCGCAGGCAAAGCTCGCCTGCAGCGACGACGCGAGAGCCGAGGGGCGATTGATCCGGTTTTCCATCGACATGCAGCGGGACAACCAGGCGCTCAAGACATTCCTGTTCCAGCGGCTGTACCGGCATCCGCACGTGGTCCAGACCACCGACATTGCGCGCTTGGTGACGCGAGAGCTGTTCGAGGCCTATTTGTCCGCTGCCGACGAGATGCCCGAGGATTTCGCCAGGCGCGCAGACCGGCACCGTGCAGTGGCCGACTATGTGGCTGGCATGACAGATCGATTTGCGCTGCGCGAGCATGAGCGACTGACGGGCCGACGGGCTTTCGCTGAGCTCCCACTCCTGCGTGAACCGCACGCGCTCGCGAGAGGTTGATGTGGCCAGGCTGCCGCGATTGGCGATCGCCGGCGAGGTCCACCTCGTCGTTCACCGCGGCCACAATCGGCAGGCCGTGTTTTTGGACGACAACGATCGCGCCCAGTTCTTGGCTGCGCTCCGCGACGCCCAGATGCGCGAAAAGGTGGCCGTTCATGCCTTTGCCTTGTTGCCGGGCCAGATCTGGTTGCTGCTGACCCCTCCCGTCAGCGAGGCGCTGGGTCGCATGATGCAGCTCGCGGGTCGGCGCTACACCGTCGCCTTCAATCGGCGCCATGCGCGCAGTGGAACGCTGTGGGACGGACGGTTCCGCTCGACAGTGGTGGAGCACGGCCGCCATGAACTCGAGGCGATGATCTTCGTCGAGCAGGCTTCGGTGCGCGAAGGCCTCGCAGTCAAGGCCGAGGCCTACGAGTGGAACAGCGCACGACATCACGTCGGTCTTGGCGGAGCCCATTTCCTGACCGACTCAGCGACCTTCTGGGAACTGGGCAATACCCCTTTCGACCGGGCGGCGGCATACGCTCGACTTCTTGACGAGCCGTTGCCGCCCAAGAGGGTCGAGATCATCTCGACAGCAACTCAGATGGGTTGGGCGCTGGCATCCGCCCGCTACCTGGAGACCCTGCGTCCTAGGACAACACACCCATTGCTGCCGCGGCCACGGGGGCGACCGCCGACAAGACGCCCCTGATCGCAGGCACGCAGTACATGTCCCCATTTAATGACTGTCTCGACAGATTCTGAATTCTTGTTGGTGTCTGACCCCATTTAATTGCGCTTGTTGACCTTGCTGCGGTGCAGTAGATTCGCGGGAAGCACCACATGGATGGGGAGAGCACGATGACGCCGCGCACGGACAGCCAGGTTGCCAGCCAAGGCGAGATCGACAGCCTCTTCGACCGCGGCCTGTATCGTCCTTCGGACGAGCACGACGCCTGCGGCGTCGGATTCGTCGCGCACATCAAGGGGGAGCGTTCGCACCACCTGATCCAGCAGGGACTCTTGATTCTGGAGAATCTCGACCACCGCGGCGCGGTCGGCGCCGACAAGTTGATGGGCGACGGCGCCGGAATCCTGATCCAGATTCCCGACGAGTACTACCGAGCCGAGATGTCGGCACAGGGCGTCACCCTGCCGCCGCCTGGCGAATATGGCGTCGGCATGATCTTTCTGCCCAAGGAACATGCCTCGCGCCTCGCCTGCGAGCAAGAACTCGCGCGCGCCGTGAAGGCCGAGGGGCAAATCCTGATCGGATGGCGCGACGTGCCCGTCGACCGCGAGATGCCGATGTCGCCGGCCGTGCGGCAAAAGGAGCCGATCATCCGCCAGATCTTCATCGGGCGTGGGCCCGACGTGATCGTGCCCGATGCGCTCGAACGCAAGCTGTACGTCATCCGCAAGACCGCATCCAGCGCGATCCAGGCGCTCAAGCTGACCCACAGTCGCGAGTACTACGTCCCGAGCATGAGTTGCCGGACAGTGATCTACAAAGGCCTGCTGCTCGCCGATCAGGTTGGCAAGTATTACAGGGACCTGCAGGATCCGCGTGTCACGTCGGCATTGGCGCTGGTCCACCAGCGCTTCTCGACCAACACCTTTCCCGAATGGCCACTGGCACACCCCTATCGCATGGTGGCCCATAACGGCGAGATCAACACCGTCAAGGGCAACTTCAACTGGATGCGCGCTCGTGAGGGCGTGATGAAGTCGCCCGTGCTGGGGGATGATCTCAAGAAGCTCTACCCCATCAGCTTCGAGGGCCAGTCGGACACCGCCACATTCGACAACGCGCTCGAATTGCTGGTGATGGCCGGCTACCCGCTCGCGCACGCCGCGATGATGATGATTCCGGAGGCCTGGGAGCAGCATGAGCTGATGGATGCGCGCCGACGCGCTTTCTACGAGTACCACGCCGCGATGCTGGAACCATGGGACGGCCCGGCCGCCATGGTGTTCACCGATGGCAAACAGATCGGCGCCACGCTGGATCGAAACGGGTTGCGCCCCGCCCGTTACTGCGTCACCGACGACGACATGGTGGTGATGGCCTCCGAGTCGGGCGTGCTGCCGATCCCCGAGAGCCGGATCGTGCGCAAATGGCGCCTCCAGCCCGGCAAGATGTTCCTGATCGATCTCGAGCAGGGCCGCATCGTCGACGACGACGAACTCAAGCATCAGCTCGCATTCGCCAAGCCGTACCGGCAGTGGATCGAAACGGTGCGGATCCGGCTCGATTCGATCGAAGGCCAGGCCAGAGCCGAGCTGCCACGCGAGTCGTTGCTCGACCGGCAGCAAGCCTTCGGCTACACGCAGGAAGACCTGAAGTTCCTGCTGGCGCCGATGGCCAGTCAAGGCGAAGAGGCGGTCGGCTCGATGGGCAACGACTCGCCGCTGGCCGTGCTGTCCGACAAGAACAAGCCGCTGTACAACTATTTCAAGCAGTTGTTCGCCCAGGTGACCAACCCGCCGATCGACCCGATCCGCGAAGTCGATCGTGATGTCGCTCAACAGTTTCATCGGGCCGAAGCCGAACCTGCTCGACATCAACGCGGTCAACCCGCCGATGCGCCTGGAGGTCACGCAGCCGATCCTCGATTTCGACGACATGGCGCGGCTTCGCGGCGTCGAGCAGGCACACGTCGGGCAAGTTCCGCAGCTACGAACTCGACATCACCTACCCGCTGCAATGGGGCCCCGAAGGGGTCGAGGCCAAGCTCGCGTCGCTGTGCGCCGAGTCGGTCGATGCGATCCGAACTGGACACAACATCATCATCATCACCGATCGGCGCCTCGACCGCGATCATGTGGCGATCCCGGCGTTGCTGGCGCTGTCGGCGGTGCATCACCACCTGGTTCGCGAAGGCCTGCGCACGACGGCCGGTCTGGTGGTGGAGACCGGATCGGCGCGTGAAGTGCACCACTTCGCCGTGCTGGCCGGTTACGGCGCCGAGGCGGTCCATCCCTACCTCGCGCTGGAAACCCTGGGCGAGATCTGCGGCACGCTGGCGGGTGACCTCAGCGCCGAAAAGGCCTGTGCCAATTACATCAAGGCCATTGGCAAGGGCCTGTCGAAGGTCATGTCCAAGATGGGCATCAGCACCTACATGTCGTACTGCGGGGCGCAGATCTTCGAGGCCATCGGACTCGGGCGCTCGTTCGTGGACAAGTACTTCCGCGGCACCGCCTCACAGGTCGAGGGCATCGGCGTGTTCGAAGTCGCCGAGGAGGCGATCCGCATGCATCGGGCGGCCTTCGGTTCCGATCCGGTGCTGCAGACGATGCTCGACGCCGGCGGCGAATACGCCTGGCGCACGCGCGGCGAAGAGCACATGTGGACGCCGGACGCAATCGCCAAATTGCAGCACAGCGCCCGTTCAGGCCGGTTCGAGACCTATCGGGAATTCGCGCAGATCATCAACGACCAGTCGCGTCGACACATGACCTTGCGCGGCCTGTTCGAGTTCAGGGTCGAACCGATCAAGGCCTGCCCGATCGAGGAGGTCGAGCCTGCGTCCGAAATCGTCAAGCGCTTCGCGACGGGTGCCATGTCGCTCGGTTCGATCTCGACCGAGGCGCACAGCACCCTCGCGGTGGCCATGAACCGCATCGGCGGCAAGAGCAATACCGGAGAAGGCGGCGAAGACCCGGCGCGTTATCGCAACGAATTGCGCGGCATTCCGATCCGGGCCGGCACCAGGCTGTCGGATGTGATCGGCGCCAAGGTGATCGAATCCGACTACGCGTTGAACGACGGCGACAGCCTGCGCAGCAAGATCAAGCAGGTTGCTTCGGGCCGCTTCGGCGTCACGACCGAGTACCTGGTGTCGGCCGATCAAGTTCAGATCAAGATGGCGCAGGGCGCGAAGCCAGGCGAAGGTGGCCAACTGCCCGGAGGCAAGGTCAGCGACTACATCGGCTTTCTGCGCCACTCGGTGCCTGGTGTGGGCCTGATCTCGCCGCCACCGCACCACGACATCTATTCGATCGAAGACCTGGCGCAGCTGATCCACGATCTGAAGAACGCCAATCCGCGCGCCAGCGTCAGCGTGAAGCTGGTGTCGGAGGTCGGCGTCGGCACCGTTGCCGCGGGCGTGGCCAAGTGCAAGGCCGACCACGTGGTCATTGCTGGCCATGATGGCGGCACCGGCGCGTCGCCTTGGTCGTCGATCAAGCATGCGGGCACGCCCTGGGAGCTGGGCCTGGCCGAAACCCAGCAGACGCTGGTGCTGAACCGGCTGCGCGGGCGCGTGCGCGTGCAGGCCGACGGCCAGATGAAGACCGGGCGCGACGTGGTGATCGGCGCGATGCTGGGCGCCGACGAGTTCGGATTCGCGACCGCGCCGCTGGTGGCCGAAGGCTGCATCATGATGCGCAAATGCCACCTCAACACCTGTCCTGTCGGCGTTGCCACGCAGGATCCGGTGTTGCGCCGCAAGTTCTCCGGTCGACCGGAGCATGTCGTCAACTACTTCTTCTTCGTCGCCGAAGAGGCGCGCCAGATCATGGCGCAGCTGGGCATCCGCAAGTTCGACGATCTGATCGGCCGCACCGACCTGCTGGACACGCGCAAGGGCGTCGCGCACTGGAAGGCCAAGGGGCTGGACTTTTCGCGCGTCTTCCACCGTCCGCAGGTGGCGGCGGACGTCGCGCGACGGCATGTCGAACCGCAGGACCACGGTCTGGGTCGGGCGCTGGATCTGCGCCTGATTGAGAAGTGCCGGCCTGCCATCGAGCGCGGCGAGAAGGTGCAGTTGATCGAGGCGGTGCGCAACGGCAATCGCAGCGTCGGCGCCATGTTGTCGGGCGAGCTGATTCGCCAGCGCCCCGAGGGCCTGCCAGACCAAACGGTGTTCATCCAGATGGAAGGCACCGGTGGCCAGAGTTTCGGCGCGTTCCTTGCGAACGGCATCACGCTGTACCTGATCGGCGATGCCAACGACTACACCGGCAAGGGCTTGTCGGGCGGGCGCGTGGTGGTGCGGCCGAGCATCGACTTCCGCGGCGACGCAACCAAGAACACGATCGTCGGCAACACCGTGCTCTACGGCGCGACCGGCGGCGAGGCGTTCTTCCGCGGCGTGGCGGGCGAGCGCTTCGCGCGTGCGCCTGTCGGGTGCGAGCGCGGTGGTCGAAGGCACCGGCGACCACGGCTGCGAGTACATGACCGGCGGCACCGTCGTCGTGCTCGGCGCGACCGGACGCAATTTCGCGGCGGGCATGTCGGGCGGCGTGGCCTATGTGTACGACCCCGATGCCCAGTTCGCCAAGCGCTGCAACACCGCCATGGTGGCCTTGGACAAGGTCGTTGCGGCTGACGAGCAGAAGGCGGCGATCGCAGGCCTGCACCTGGCATGACGCTCTGACCGACGAGCAGCAATTGCGGCGCCTGATCGAAGACCACTATCGCTGGACCGGCAGCCTGCGCGCGCGCGACATCCTGGATCAGTGGGTCGACGCGCGCGCGCGTTTCGTCAAGGTGTTCCCGCACGAGTACCGCCGCGCGCTGGGCGAGCGCAAGGCCGCCGAAGATGCTCACGCGACCATCGCCAAGGCCAAGGCCGCCGGCACCAAGGAACGCGTCGTCCCCGCCAAGTAGCGGCGTCCCCACCGATCAATCAGCGAACGACATCATGGGCAAAGTCACAGGGTTTCTCGAGTACGAGCGGCTGGAAGAGGGCTACGAACCGGTCGCCAAGCGGGTCAAGAACTGGAAGGAGTTCGTGATCGGCCTGACTGCCGAACAGGCCAAGATCCAGGGTGCGCGCTGTATGGACTGCGGCACGCCGTTCTGCAACAGCGGCTGCCCGGTCAACAACATCATCCCCGACTTCAACGATCTCGTGTACCGCAACGACTGGCACTCCGCGATCGAGGTGCTGCACTCGACCAACAACTTCCCGGAGTTCACCGGTCGGGTGTGTCCCGCGCCCTGTGAGGCGGCGTGCACGTTGAACGTCAACGACGACCCGGTCGGAATCAAGTCGATCGAACACGCGATCATCGATCGCGCCTGGGCCGAGGGTTGGGTCCAGCCGCAGCCGCCGGTGCGCAAGACGGGCAAGACGGTGGCTGTCGTCGGCTCTGGTCCTGCGGGTCTGGCGGCGGCGCAGCAGCTTGCACGCGCCGGCCACGGCGTCACGGTGCTCGAAAAGAACGATCGCATCGGTGGCTTGTTGCGCTACGGCATACCCGACTTCAAGATGGAGAAGTCGCACATCGATCGGCGGGTGCAGCAAATGCAGGCCGAGGGCGTCGCCTTTCGCACCGGCGTGCTGGTGGCCAGCCTCCCGGACACCGGCCGCATCACCAACTGGGCGAAGGACACCGTGGGCGCCGACGAACTGCTGGCGCAGATTCGACGCGGTGCTGCTGGCCGGCGGCGCAGAGGTCAGCCGTGACTTGCCGGTACCGGGGCGCGACCTGGACGGGGTGCACTTCGCGATGGAGTTCCTGCCGCAGCAAAACAAGGTCATCGCCGGAGACAAGGTCAAGGGCCAGTTGTCGGCCTTCGGAAAGAGGGTGGTCGTCATCGGCGGCGGGGACACCGGCAGCGACTGCGTCGGCACCAGCAACCGGCACGGTGCAGTCAGCGTGACCCAGTTCGAGCTGCTGCCGATGCCGCCGGAACAGGAGAACAAGCCGCTGGTCTGGCCGTATTGGCCGATCAAGCTGCGCACCAGCTCGAGCCACGAGGAGGGCTGCGAGCGTGAGTTCGCGATCGCCACCAAGGCGTTCCTCGGCGAAAAGGGCAAGGTCAAGGCGGTGCAAACGGTCCAGGTGGTCTGGAACGACGGCAAGATGTCTGAGGTTCCGGGCTCCATACGCGAGATCCCGGCCGACCTGGTGCTGCTGGCCATGGGCTTCGTCAGCCCGCCGGCCACCGTGCTGGACGCGTTCCGGATCGAGCGCGATGCACGGGGCAACGCAAAGGCTTCCACCGAAGCGAGCACTGGCTACGCGACGAGCGTCGACAAGGTGTTCGCGGCCGGCGACATGCGTCGCGGCCAGTCATTGGTGGTCTGGGCGATTCGCGAAGGCCGGCAGGCCGCACACGCGATCGACCGTTTCCTGATGGGCTCCAGCGACCTGCCGCGCTGAACCGGCAGAAGAGCCGTCCGTCAGGCGCTGGTGTTGCGCGGCAACCGACTCGCAACACACCGAAAAGCGCAGGCATCGGGGTATCCCTTATGCTTGCGGCGCTTTGACGGCCCGACGGGCCCCGTTCAACAAATCACCAAGAAGAGGTCGCGTCGCCGCGGCACCAACGGCTCTTGAACTCCGACACCCTGATCGAGATCGAGCGTGTGACCTTCGGGTACGACGCCAGCCGAACGATCCTCAACGACGTCAGCCTGAAGTTCCAGCGCGGCAAGGTGACCGCGATCCTGGGCGGCTCCGGCTGCGGCAAGACCACGCTGCTGCGCCTGATCGCCGGGGTGCACCCGGCCAACGCCGGGCGCGTGCTGTTCGATGGCGAGCCGGTGGATGCGCACGACAAGGAGCAGCTGTACCGCTTGCGGCGGCGCCTGGGCATGCTGTTCCAGTTCGGCGCGCTGTTCACCGATCTGACCGTGTTCGAAAACGTGGCCTTCCCGCTGCGCGAGCACAGCGATCTGGCCGAGTCGATGATCCGCGACATCGTGCTGATGAAGCTCAATGCGGTCGGGCTGCGGGGCGCGGCCAAGCTGCGCATCGCCGAGGTGTCCGGTGGCATGGCGCGGCGCATCGCGCTGGCCCGCGCGATCGTGCTCGACCCCGAATTGATCATGTACGACGAGCCGTTCGCCGGGCTGGATCCGATTTCGATGGGCGTGGCGGCCAACCTGATCCGCAAGCTCAACGACGCCACGGGCGCCACTTCGCTGATCGTGTCGCACGACGTGCAGGAGTGTTTTTCCATCGCCGACTTTGCCTATCTGATGTCGTCGGGCGGCAAGGTCGTGGCCTTTGGCACGCCGGACACGTTGCGCGAGTCGGACGATGCCGAGGTGCGCCAGTTCATCCGCGGTGAACCCGATGGTCCGGTGCGGTTTCACTATCCGGCGCGCCCGCTGGCCGAGGAACTGGGGATCAACCCGTGACCGACTGGATCGCCGCGCATCGGTGGGCGCACGCTGCAGTGGCTGCTCTCGCTGGGCCACGCAGCCTACTTCTTCGTCGACCTGCTGCGCTTCTCGCCGTCGGCGCTTCGCCGCTTCAGCCTGGTCGTGGCCCAGATCCACGCCATCGGCAACCGATCGCTGATCATCATCCTGGCGTCGGGCTTGGCAGTCGGCTTTGTGCTGGCGCTGCAGATGTACTACGCGTTGGTCAACTACGGCGCGGCCGAGTCGCTCGGGCTGGTCGTCAACCTGTCGCTGGTGCGCGAGCTCGGGCCGGTGGTGACGGCGCTGCTGTTCGCCGGGCGCGCCGGCACCTCGCTCACCGCCGAGATCGGCTTGATGAAGGCCGGCGAACAACTCGCGGCGATGGAGTTGATGGCCATCGACCCGCGCGCTCGGGTGCTGGCGCCGCGCTTCATCGGCGGCATTGTCGCGATGCCCGTCCTGGCGCTGCTGTTTTCGGCGATCGGCATCATCGGCGCCTGGGTGGTCGCGGTGCTGCTGATCGGCATCGACCCGGGCAACTTCTGGTCGATCCAGCAAACCGGCGTGGACATCTGGCGCGACGTGGGCAACGGCGTCGTCAAGAGCGCCGTGTTCGGCGTGATCTGCACCTTCGTCGCGCTGTACCAGGGCTATGAAACCCAGGCCACGCCCGAGGGCGTGGCCTATGCGACCACGCGCACCGTGGTGGTGTCGTCGTTGGCGGTACTCGGGATGGACTTCATCCTCACCGCCCTGATGTTTTCGACACCGTGATTCAAGGGGGCTAGGACATGAGCAAGAAGGGCATCGAAACGCTGGTGGGGCTGTTCGTCCTGCTCGGGCTGGTGGCGCTGACATTCATTTCTCTGAAGGCGGCCAACCTCGCGAGTTTCGGCTCACGCGACAGCTACACGCTGAGCGCACGCTTCGACAACATCGGTGGCCTGAAGCCCCGCGCGCCCGTGCGCAGCGCCGGCGTCACGGTCGGCCGCGTCACGTCGATCCGCCTCGACCCGAAGACCTTCCAGGGCCTGGTGACGATGGAGGTCGATCGTGACCTGCAGTTCCCGAAGGACAGTTCCGCCAAGATCCTCACGTCGGGGTTGCTCGGCGACCAGTATGTCGGCCTCGAGGCCGGCGGCGAAGACAAGAGCCTGGCTCCCGGCGACATCATCCAGCAGACTCAATCGGCCGTCGTGCTCGAGTCGCTGATCAGCCAGTTCCTGTTCAACAAGGCGTCCGACGCGGGCAGCGAGGCCGGAGCCAAGAAGAAATGACGCGCATGGCACGCCGTCTGTTCTGGACGCTGATGCTTTTCGGTCTGGGCGGCTGCGCGACCACGGCGAACCGCGGCGACCCGCTCGAAGGCGTCAATCGCGCCGTCTTCTCGTTCAACGAAGCCATCGACAGCGCGGTGCTCAAGCCGGCGGCCATCGGGTACCAGGCCGTCGTGCCGCAATTCATTCGCACGGGGGTCGACAACGTGTTCGCCAACATCGGCGACCTGTGGTCGGCGGCCAATCAGTTGCTGCAGGCCAAGCCGGTGGCGGCCATCGAGATGGGCTTTCGCTTCGTGGTCAACAGCACATTCGGCCTGGGCGGCTGGTTCGACATCGCCAGCGATGCAGGGCTCGAGCGCCGCAGCGAGGACTTCGGCCAGACGCTCGGCCGGTGGGGTTTCGGAACCGGCCCCTACCTGGTCTTGCCTTTGTTGGGGCCGTCCAACTTCCGCGACGCTGCCGCGTTGACGCTGGACCTGCAGGTCTCGCCGACGGCGCTGCTCGAGGAGCCGCGTGATCGCAATCCAGCCACCGTATTGCAGTTGGTGAGCACGCGCGCGCGCCTGCTGTCGGCCACGCGGGCGATCGACGAAGTGGCGCTCGACAAATACGCCTTGATTCGTGACGGGTATCTGGCGCGCCGGCGCAACCTCGTCTACGACGGCGATCCCCCGGAGGAGCCGGAAACCGAATCCGAACCCGATCCCCCCAAGTGAACCGGGGGGACGGCGCATGCGTTATGGTGATGCAGGTCAACCGACCGGTTTGAAGGAAACGAGATGTTTCTAAATTCGATTGCCAGATTGATCGTCAGCGCCACGCTTTGCATCAGCGCCGCTGCGTTCGCGGCCGGGGTCGCGCCCGACGCCTTCATCCTGCAGCTGTCCAACGAGGTGATCGACACGGTCAAGGGCGACAAGGCCATCCAGGCCGGCGATGTGTCGCGCATCCGCACGCTGGTGGACACCAAGGTCATGCCCAACGTGAACCTGCAGCGGATGGTCGTCAAGTCGGTCGGGCCGCAGTGGCGCAGTGCCAGCGCCGAGCAGCAGAAGCACCTGATGGAGGAGTTCAAAACCTACCTCATCATCACCTATTCGGGCGCGCTGACCCAGGTGAAAGACCAGACCGTTCGCGTGCGCCCGCTGCGTGGCGCGGCCGATGCCGCCGAACTCGTCGTCGGTACCGACATCGTCAACAAGGGCGAACCGATCCAGCTCGACTACCGGCTGGAGAAGACCGGGGACGCCTGGAAGATCTACGACTTCAACGTGCTCGGCCTGTGGGCCACCGACAGCTTTCGCAGCCAGTTCGCTAAGGACCTGAGCGCCGGCGGGGTCGATGCGCTGATCGCCCGCCTGTCGGAGAAGAACAAGAGCGTGTCGGCTCCCGCGAAGAACTGAACGCATTTCGGAGTCCGCTGCCTTGCTCGTGCTACCTGGAACGTTGACGCTGCGCGAGGCCATGGTGGCCTTGCGCATGTTCGAGCAGACCCTGAAGTCCGACGATGCGGCGACGCTGATCGTCGACGCGTCGGCACTTCGCGCATTCGACAGCGCGGCGGTGGCCGTGCTGCTCGAATGCCGCCGCATGGCGCGCAGTTGGAACAAGGGATTCGAGATCCAGGGCGCGCCGGCCAAGCTCACCGACCTGGTGCGCCTGTACGGTGTGGATTCGCTGCTGGCCTTTGCCGCGCCGCCAACGGTTCAGGCGTCGACGTAGCGTTTCGCGCGCAGCGTGCGCTTGATCTCCTGAAGCATCGGGCGCAACGCTGCGCTGCCCAGTCGCAGCGCGACACCGGTGGCCAGGATGTCGATGGCCACCAGGTGCAGCAGCCGCGACACCATCGGGCTGTAGCGATCCGAATCCTCCGAGTGGTCTGCGGCCAACGCGATCTGGTTGGCCGTCAGCGCCATCTTGGTCAGCGGTGAGTCGCTGGCGCCGATCACGATCAGCGTCGCACCCTTCTTGCGCGCGATCTCGGCCGTGTCGAGCAGGTCGCGGCTGCGGCCCGAATTGGAGATCACGACCGCACAGTCGCCCGCGCGCAGCATGGTCGCGCTCATGATCTGCACGTGCCCGTCGCTGCAGGCGGCGGTATGGACGCCGAGACGAAAGAACTTGTGCTGCGCGTCCTGCGCCACGATGCCGGAGTTGCCGACCCCGTAGAACTCGATGCGCCGGCCTTGGCGCGCGGCGTCGGTCAAGGCGTCGATGGCACGCGCGAACGCCTGTGCGCCGGCCGCGTTGCGGTACTTCAACAAGGCGGCCACCGCGTTGTCCACCACCTTGACGACCAGCTCCGCCGGCGTGTCGCCGTCATTGACCGAGCAGTGCACGAACGGCACGCCCTCGTTGACGCTGCCGGCCAGCTTGAGCTTGAAGTCGGCGAGTCCCGCATAGCCGACGCTGCGGCAGAAACGCACCACGGTCGGTTTGCTCACCTGCGCCAGCCGCGCCAGTTCGGTGACGGGTTGAACTGAGAACCCGCGCGGATCGGCCAGCAACTGGCGCGCGACGCGTTGCTCTGCCGGCGGCAACGCGGGTATCGCGGCGCGAATGCGGTCGAGCATCTCGTCGGTTGGGCCTACTGTTCCTCGTCCCAGACGCAGCCATCGCGCGCGACCATCGCGCTCGATGCCGGAGGGCCCCAGGTGCCGGCCGCGTAGGGCCGAGGGCCGGCGGCGTCGTTCGACCAGGCGTGCAGGATCGGTTCGACCCAGCGCCACGCCTGTTCCTGCTCGTCGCTGCGGACGAACAGGTTCAGCCGCCCGGCCAACGCGTCCATCAGCAGCCGCTCATACGCGCCGACGCGTTCGGCGGCGAACGCCTTGTCGAAATCGAGATCGAGGAACACCGGAGCGAGTGATTCGCCCTGGCTGCTGCCTTTCGACGCGAGCAGGTGCAATTCCAGCCCGTCCTCGGGTTGCAGCTTGATCACCAGCTTGTTGGCGCGTGCCGAACCCGGGAAGATCGGGTGCGGCACCGGCCTGAAGTTCACCGCAATCTGCGCCAGCCGCGCACCCAGGCGCTTGCCGGTGCGCAGGTAGAACGGCACGCCCGCCCAGCGCCAGTTCTGCACTTCCGCGCGCAAGGCCACGAAGGTCTCCGTCGTGCTGTCCTGCGGCACCTTGGCCTCGTCGAGGTAGCCCGGCACCGGCGTGCCATCCACCGTGCCGGCCTTGTACTGGCCACGCACCACGTCGCGCGCGACCATGTCGGCAGTGAATGGCTTCAGCGACTTCAGCACCTTGAGCTTCTCGTCGCGGATCGCATCGGCGTCGTTGGTCGACGGCGGTTCCATCGCGATCATCGTCAGCAGCTGCAGCGCGTGGTTCTGGATCATGTCGCGCAGCGCGCCGGTGCGGTCGTAGAAGTCGCCGCGTGTGCCCACGCCCAGGCTCTCGGCCAGCGTGATCTGGATGCTGGCAATGCTCTCGCGCCGCCACAGCGGCTCGAACAGCGCATTGCCGAAACGCAGCGCCGACAGGTTCTGCACCGACGGTTTGCCCAGGTAGTGATCGATGCGAAACGCCTGTCGTTCGCTGAAGGCGCCGGCGACGATGCGGTTGATCTCCTGTGCGCTGGCCAGATCGTGGCCGAGCGGTTTTTCGAGCACGACGCGCACCTGCGGGCCGTTCAGTCCCGCGGCGCCGAGCTGAGCGCAGACCACCGGAAACAGATGCGGGCTGGTCGCCAGGTACATCACCACGGTGTTGGCGTTGCGCTCGTCCAGCCAGGTCTTCAGGCCGGCATAGTCGTCGCCGCGCGACAGGTCCATGCGCCGGTAGAACAGCAACGCTGCGAAGCGCGCGAACTCGTCTTCGTTGGGCCGCTTGGCGCTCTCCACCTCGGCGAAGCGCTCCCGGATGAAGGCGCGATAGGCGTCGTCGCTGCGCGCGTCGCGCGCCACCGCGAGGATGCGGCCGTCGCGCGGCAGCTTGCCGTGCCGGAACGCCTGGAACAGCGCCGGTAGCAGCTTGCGCCAGGTCAGGTCGCCGGTGCCACCGAACAGGACAAGATCGAACGACATGGGGTGATCACCAATGGGCGTGTAACTTAGTTTCACCCAAGATGATCCACGAGTTTCAGCGGCGCGTCAACGCGCACCGGGTTTTTCCGATGCGGCCGAGACGCTGCGGCCCAGGCGCGATGGCTACCATCGCCGCCATGAAGGAGGAGTCCGTCATGCGAATCATTCAATGGTCTGTCTGTGCCGCGCTGTGGGTCGGCGGCAGCGCGCTGGCGCAGGACGCCGGGCAGGTGAACGTCATCTGCTCGGTGCAGGCCGAGTGGTGCAACATGATCCAGACGGTGTTCGCGAAGACCACCGGCATCAAGGTCAACATGGCGCTCAAGGGCTCGGGCGAAGCGCTGGCGCAGCTGATTGCCGAGAGGGCCAATCCGAAGACCGACCTGTGGTTCGGCGGCACCGGCGATCCGCACCTGCAGGCGGCCGAGCAGGGTTTGTCGCTGGAGTACAAGTCGCCGGTGCTGTCGCAGCTGCACGGCTGGGCCCAGCAGCAAGCATCGCAGTCCGGATTCAAGACCGTGGGCATCTACTCCGGCCCGCTGGGCTTCGGCTACAACCCCGAGCTGCTCGCGAAGAAGAAGCTCCCGGTACCCAAGAGCTGGGCCGACCTGCTGAGGCCCGAGTACAAGGGCGAGATCCAGGTGGCCAACCCCGCGTCCAGCGGCACGGCCTACACGATGGTCGCCACGCTGGTGCAGCTGATGGGCGAGGACAAGGCGTTCGACTACATGAAGGCCCTGCACAAGAACATCTCCCAGTACACGCGCTCGGGCACCGGCCCGATCAAGGCCGTGGCGCGCGGCGAGACCACGGTGTCGATCAGCTTCGTGCACGATGGCCCGGGCGAGAAGATGCAGGGCTTTCCGGTCGAGACCGTCACGCCCGCCGAAGGCACCGGCGCCGAGATCGGCTCGATGTCGATCATCAAGGGCGCGCGCAACCTGGAGAACGCGAAGAAGTTCTACGAGTGGGCGTTGACCGCGCAGGCGCAGCAGTTCGGCGCCGCCTCCAAGCAGTTCCAGCTGCCGAGCAACAAGTCCACGCCGATCGATCCGCGGGTGCCCGACTTCAAGAAGATCAAGTTCATCGACTACGACTACGCGAAGTACGGGGCCAGCGCCGAGCGCCGCCGCCTGATCAGCAAGTGGGAGAAGGACGTCAACTCGCTGCCGCGCTGAGCGCGCGATGATCCGCATGGCCCAGCGGGGCCTGGTGCGCACGCGGCGGGTGGTCTGGGGCTGGTGGCTGCTGGGCGCGGCGGCATTTGCCGTGCTGCCCTGGTACTTTCCGCAGAACCTGTCGCTGTGGCAAGCGCTGCCGGGCAGCTTCGGCGGCGCCGAGACCGCCAGCGCGCTGGTGCAGGCGCTGCGCCATGGCAAACCCTGGTTGTGGTCGGCCGGCGCGTCGTTCGGGCTGCTGGCCGTCGCGGCGGCGTGGCCAGCCGGCCGTGCGCAGGGCCGGCTGCTGTGCGCGGCCGCGGGCATCGGGCTGTTCGCGCTGCTCGCCAGCGGTTTTGCCATCGGTGCGCAGGGCTGGTCCTACCCATGGCTCGACAGCCTGTTCGGCGCCTTGCCGGCGGGCCAGATCGGCATCGGGCTGGGCGGCGCGTTGTCGTTGCTGGCCCTGTTGATGTTGCTCGGCGCGGGCCTTGCGCGGCTGGGCTATTTTCGTGGTGACCTGTTCGTCGCGGCCGCGGTGGTGTTCTGCGGCGCGCTGCTGCTGCTGTTCGTCGCGTTGCCGGTCGGCAAGTCGCTGATCGGTGCGTGGCTCGACGAAGCCGGCCAGTTCTCGCCTGGCGCGCTGATCGAGCGACTCGCGCACGAACGTGTGTGGGGCCTGTCGTGCCTGGCGGGCGGGGTGCGCTGCGGCGTGGCCTGGAACACCCTGTTCCTCGCGCTGCTCACCGCCGCGGGCACCACAGCCATGGGCACCTTCATCGCGCTGATGGCCGAACGCGGCTCGCGCCGGCTGGCGCGGCCGCTGAACGTGCTGGCGCTGCTGCCGATCATCACGCCGCCCTTCGTGGTCGGGCTCGGCCTGATCCTGCTGTTCGGCCGTGCCGGGCTCGTCAATCAGGCGCTCGAGTGGGCCTTCGGCATCACGCCCACCCGCTGGTTCTACGGCCTGTTCGGCGTGTGGCTGGCGCAGATGTTCGCGTTCACGCCGATCGCCTTCATGATCATGCGCGGCGTGGTGCAGGGCATCAGCCCGTCGATGGAAGAGGCGGCGCAGACCCTGCGCGCCTCGCGCTGGCGCACCTTCACCACCGTGACGCTGCCGTTGATGAAGCCCGGCCTGGCCAATGCCTTCCTGGTGGGCTTCATCGAGAGCATCGCCGACTTCGGCAACCCGATCATCGTCGGCGGCCAGTACTCGGTGCTGTCCACCGACATCTTCTTCGCCATCGTCGGCGCGCAGTACGACCAGGGCCGCGCCGCATCGCTGGCGCTGATCCTCACGGTCTTCGCGCTGACGGTGTTCTTCATCCAGCAGCGGGTGCTCGGCAAGACCAGCTACACCACCGTCTCGGGCAAGGGCGACGCCGGCGTCGCGATGCCGCTGCCCGATCGCGTGCGGCGGCTGTGCCACGGCGTCGCTGTTCCATGGCTGTTGTTCACGGTGGTGGTGTACCTGTTCGCGTTCATGGGCGGCTTCGTGCAGACCTGGGGCCGCGACTACACGCCCACGCTGGCGCACTTCAAGACCGCGTTCGACCTGCAGTGGGGCGAGCACGGGGTGGTCTGGGCCGGCACGGCGTGGAACTCGCTGTTCACCACGCTCAGGCTGTCGGCCATCGCGGCGCCGCATCTGCGCGTCGATCGGCCTGTTGATCTCGTGGCTGCTGGCGCGCACGCAGTTCGCCGGGCAGCGGGCGTTCGAATTCGCGGCGCTGCTGGCGTTCGCGATACCGGGCACCGTGCTCGGGGTCAGCTACATCCTGGCATTCAACGTGCCGCCGTTCGAGCTCACCGGCACCGCACTGATCATCGTGTTGTGCTTCGTGTTCCGCAATCTGCCGGTCGGCGTGCGCGCGGGCACGGCCAGCTTCAAGCAGCTCGACAAGTCGCTCGACGAGGCCTCCACGATGCTGCGCGCGGGCACGGCCACCACCTTGCGGCGGGTTGTTCTGCCGTTGCTCAAACCCGCGCTGGTGGCGGCGCTGGTGTACAGCTTCGTGCGCAGCATGACCACGGTGTCGGCGGTGATCTTCCTGGTGACGGCCGAAAACGAGCTGGCCACCACCTACATCATCGGCCGTGTCGGCAACGGCGACTACGGCGTCGCGCTGGCGTATTGCACGGTGCTGATCGTGCTGATGTCGCTGGCCACCGCGCTGATCCAGTTCCTCGTCGGCGAGCGCAAGCTCGGCCGCAGAAAGACCGCATGAGCATCGAATTCCGCCGGGTCACCAAACGCTACGGTGACGCCAGGTCGCCGCTGGTTGTCAAGGGCATCGACCTGGTCGTGCCCAAAGGAACGCTGACCACCATCCTCGGGCCCTCGGGTTGCGGCAAGACGACCATGCTGCGCATGATTGCCGGGCTCGATGCGCCCACCTCCGGACAGGTCCTCATCGACGGCCAGGATGTGACGACGCTGGGCCCCGCCGAGCGCAACGTGAGCATGGTGTTCCAGAGCTACGCGCTGTTTCCGCACATGAACGTGATCCAGAACGTCGGTTACGGCCTGTCGGTGATCGGCGTCGGCAAGGACGAGACGCTGCGTCGGGCGCAGATTGCGATGGACAACGTCGGCCTGGCGGGCTACGACCAGCGGCTGCCGAGTGAACTGTCGGGCGGACAGCAGCAGCGCGTGGCGGTGGCGCGGGCGCTGGTGCTGGAACCGTCGGTGATGCTGTTCGACGAACCGCTGTCGAACCTCGATGCGCGGCTGCGCCGCTCGATGCGCGAGGAGATCCGTAGCCTGCAGCAGCGCCTGGGCCTGACGGTGGCCTACGTCACGCACGACCAGGCCGAGGCGCTGGCGGTGAGCGACCAGATCGTCGTGATGGATGCCGGCTCGATTGCGCAGGCCGGCACGCCGCAGCAGCTGTACGAACTGCCGCACAGCGAGTTCGTCGCCGGCTTCATGGGCGAGGCCATGCTGTTCTCGGCGCAGGCGCTTGCCGACGGGCAGGTGCAGCTCGGTCCGTTGCGATTCACGCCGCGACATGCAGTGAAGGCCGGTCCGGTGAAGGTCGCGGTGCGGCCGGAAGCGTGGCGCATCACCGACGCAGGGCTGGCCGGGCTGGCCGGGCGGGTGGCCAAGTGCGCCTACCTGGGCAGTTTTCTCGAACTGACCATCGACACCGAGCTGGGCAGCCTGTTCGTCGTCTCGCCGGATGTCGAGTGCCCCTGGCAGGGCGGCGACGCGCTGACGCTGAGCCTGGCCGGGCACGGCCTGTCGGTGGTGGCGGCCTGATTCGCCTGTCCGCGCCAGGGTCGCACCGGTGACGCTGATAATTGCCGATGCGCGCGAACCCCGCCGCGCCCGTCGCGGTCAGCACCATGAACCAGCTCGAGCAGCTCAAGCAATTCACCACCGTGGTGGCCGACACCGGCGACTTCAATCAACTGGCGCAGTTTGCACCGCGTGATGCCACGACCAATCCGTCGTTGATCCTCAAGGCCGTGCTGCAGCCGCAACACGCCCCGGTGCTGGTCGAAACGGTGGCCGCGCATCGCGGTCGGCCGCACGAGGCCGTGGTCGATGCGGTGCTGGTGCGTTTCGGGCGCGAGATGCTGCGCATCGTGCCCGGCCGGGTGTCGACCGAAGTCGACGCGCGGCTGTCCTTCGACCGGCCGGCCACGCTGGCCCGGGCGCGGGGCCTGGCCGCGCTGTATCGGCAGCAGGGCATCGCCGCCGATCGTGTGCTGATCAAGATCGCGTCCACGTGGGAGGGCATCCAGGCGGCTGCCGAACTCGAGCGCGAAGGCATCCACTGCAACCTGACGCTGCTGTTCTCTTTTGCGCAGGCGGTGGCCTGCGCCGACGCCGGCGTGACGCTGATCTCGCCGTTCGTCGGCCGCATCTACGACTGGTACAAGAAGACGGCCGGCCCGGGCTGGGACGAAACCGCCAACGCCGGCGCGAACGATCCCGGCGTGCGCTCGGTCGAGCGCATCTACAACCACTACAAGCACCACGGCATCCGCACCGAGGTGATGGGTGCGAGCTTTCGCAACGTCGGCCAGATTGCGGCGTTGGCCGGCTGCGACCTGCTGACCATCAGCCCGGAGCTGATGGCGCAGTTGCAGCGCAGCGACGCGCCGCTGGCGCGGCGGCTCGATCCGGCCGCGGCGAGGTCGATGCCACTGCCCGAGGTGCATTGGAACGAGGCGCAATTCCGCTACGCGCACAACGACGATGCGATGGCCAGCGACAAGCTGGCCGAGGGCATCCGCGCCTTCGCGGCCGACTCGGCGCGGCTGGACAAGATGATCGCGGAGCTCGCATGAAGCCCGCCGCGCCGCGCTGCGATCGCACGCTGGCCTGGCGTGCGCTGCAGGGCCATTTCGAGGCGCATGGACGCGAGCTGGACTTGCGCGAGGCGTTCGCGCGCGACGCCGGCCGCTTCGACGCCTTCAGCTGCCAGGCGCCGGAAGTGTTTGCCGATCTGTCGAAGAACCTGTGGGATCTGGCCACACACAAGCTGCTGATCGAACTGGCCGACGAATGCGACCTCGCCGGTCGTCGTGACGCGATGCTCGCGGGCGAACCGGTCAATTGCACCGAGGGCCGAGCGGTGCTGCACACGGCGTTGCGGGCACCGGCGGGCGGCGCCCCGCATGCGACAGAGGTGCACGCGGTGCTCGATGCGATGCTCGCCTACGCCGAAGGCGTGCGCGATACGGCGCGCAGCGGCATCCGCGCGATCGTCAACATCGGCATCGGCGGCTCCGACCTGGGGCCGCAGATGGCGGTGCCGGCGCTGGAGTCCTTCACGCACCCGGACATCGAGTGCCACTTCGTCTCCAACGTCGACGGTCACGACATCACGCCGGTGCTCAAGCGCCTGCGGCCGAAGTCGACGCTGTTCATCATCGCCTCCAAGACCTTCACGACGCAGGAGACGATGGCCAACGCCGCCGTCGCCCGCCAGTGGTTCCTGGATCAGGGTGGCCGCGACATTGCGCGGCACTTCGTCGGCACCACCACCAACCTGCCCGCGGCGGCGCAGTTCGGCATCACCACCACCTTCGGTTTCTGGGACTGGGTCGGTGGCCGCTACTCGATGTGGAGCGCGATCGGGCTGCCGATCGCGATCGCCATTGGTGCAACGAACTTCCGCGCGCTGCTCGCCGGAGCGCACGCGATGGACCGTCACTTCGCGACCGAGCCGTTCGAGCGCAACCTGCCAGTGCGCCTGGGCCTGCTCGACGTCTGGTACCGCAACTTCCATCGATTCACCAGCCGCTCGGTGGCACCCTACCACCAGGGACTCAAACGTCTGCCGGCCTACTTGCAGCAGCTGGAGATGGAATCGAACGGCAAGCGCGTCGACTGGCAGGGCGACTCGGTGCCTTTCGGCACCAGCCCGGTGGTGTGGGGCGAGCCCGGCACCAACGGGCAGCATGCCTACTTCCAGATGCTGCACCAGGGCACGGACGTCGTCCCGGTGGAGTTCATCGCCGTGCGCGAACCCAGCCACCCGCATCGGGACCTGCACCGCAAGGCGCTGGCCAATTGCCTGGCGCAGAGCCAGGCCCTGATGGTGGGAAAGACCGCCGCGCAGGCGCGCGCCGAGCGTGTGCCCACCGCCTCGGCCACGTTCGACGCCGACCAACTGGCCCGTCACCGCACCTTCCCGGGCAATCGCCCCAGCACGACCTTGGTGCTCGATGCGCTGACGCCGCGCAGCCTGGGTGCATTGCTCGCGATGTACGAGCACCGCGTCTTGACCAGCGGCGCGCTGTGGGGCGTCAACAGCTTCGACCAATGGGGCGTCGAGCTCGGCAAGGCGCTGTGCAATGAGTTGCTGCCGCGCATGTCGTCCGGCGATGTCGCAGGGCTGGATGCCTCCACCGCCGGGCTGCTGGGTCGTCTGCGAAGCTAGGGTAATGCCCTAGATCGACACACCCGGCACGTTCCGTGCATCGGTGTTTGCTCGGTTTGCCTTGGCGCCCGCGATCACGACAATCCCGGCATCACGCCACTTGGAAGGACGCACCATGTTCAAACACACCATCGCCGCCGTGCTGGCACTCACCTTCGTGGGTGCCGCGCACGCCGGCAAGACGCTCGACGCCATCAAGCAGCGCGGCCAGCTGGTCTGCGGCGTGAACCCGAGCCTGCCCGGCTTTGCGGCCGCCGACAGCCAGGGCAACTGGGCGGGCCTGGACGTGGACATCTGCAAGGCCGTGGCCGCGACCGTGCTCAACGACGCCAGCAAGATCAAGTGGGTGCCGTTGAATGCCTCGCAGCGCTTCGCGGCGCTTGCAGTCCGGCGAAGTGGACGTGCTGTCGCGCAACACCACCTGGACCTTGACGCGCGACGCCTCGCTGGGCCTGCACTTCACCGGCGTGACCTACTACGACGGCCAGGGCTTCATGGTCACCAAGAAGAGCAAGATCACGTCGGCCAAGCAACTGAAGGGCGCCACGGTCTGCGTGCAGTCGGGCACCACCACCGAGAAGAACCTCACCGACTACTCCAAGGCCGCGAACCTGGGCATCAAGCCGGTGGTGTTCGAGACCCAGGAGGCCACCAACAAGGCCTACTTCGCCGGTCGCTGCCAGGCCTATACCACCGACGCCTCGGGCCTCGCCTCGGTGCGCAACAAGGAAGCCGGCAACCCGGAAGACCATGTGATCCTGCCCGAGCTGATTTCCAAGGAGCCGCTGGGCCCGTCGGTGCGCCGCGGCGACGACGAGTTCTTCGCCATCGTCAAATGGGTCGTGTTCGCGCTGATCGAGGCCGAGGAGTACGGCGTCACGCAGGCCAACGTCGACCAGCTCAAGGCCGACAGCAAGGACCCGGTGATCCAGCGCATCCTCGGCACCTCCGAAGACACCGGCAAGCTGCTGGGCCTGGACAAGGACTGGGCGTACCGCGCCATCAAGGCCACGGGCAACTACGGCGAGATCTTCGAGCGCAACGTCGGCCCGAAGTCGGCGCTGAAGCTGCCGCGCGGCGCCAACAACCTGTGGAGCAAGGGCGGCTTCATGTACGCCCCGCCGGTGAGATAACGCCACGCGAACAACATAGGCGGGTTCGCCGCAGGCGAACCCTGTCCGGTTGATGGCCGCACCCCCGAGCAAGTCGTCGTCGTTCAACTGGCGCAGCAAGGCCTTCCGGGGCCTGCTGTACCAGGTGGTCGTGCTCGCGCTGATCGTGCTGGCGGCGGCCTACCTGCTGCACAACACGCTCGACAACATGCGGGTGCGCGGCATCAAGAGCGGCTTCGACTTCATCACCCAGCCGGCCGGGTTCGCCATCGGCGAAAGCGTGGTGCCCTTCGATTCGTCGGAGAGCTACGGCAAGGCCTTTCTGGTCGGACTGTCGAACACCTTCCGGGTGGCCATCCTCGGCATCCTGGCGGCCACGGTGCTCGGCACGCTGGTGGGCATCGGCCGGCTGTCGAAGAACTTTCTGATCCGCACGCTCAGCAGCGCCTACGTGGACCTGCTGCGCAACGTGCCTTTGCTGCTGCAGCTGTTCATCTGGTACTTCGTGCTCACCGAGAAGCTGCCGCCGATCGAAGAGGCACTGCGGCCGTTGCCCGGCTTCTTCTTCAGCAAGAACGGCCTGCAGTTCCCGCATCCGCTGTGGAGCGACGGCCACGTCTTCACGGTGCTCGGCCTGGCGCTGGGCCTGCTGGGCGTGTGGGGCTGGGCCCGGCACGTGCGGGCGCACTTCGAGCGCACCGGGCGGCCGCGGCCGGTCGTCGTGCCGGGCGTGCTGATCGTCGTGCTGACCACGGTCATCGGCTGGCTGATCGGGGGCGCGCCCGGGGGCGTCGACCTCCCGGAAAAGACCGAGATCAACGTCGTCGGCGGCGGCGCCGTGACGCCGGAGTTCCTGACCGTGCTGATCGGCCTGACCACCTACACCGCGGCGTACATCGCCGAGGTGGTGCGCGCCGGCATCCAGTCGGTCGCCTTCGGCCAGCACGAGGCCAGCGTGTCGCTCGGCCTCACCCGGGCGCAGGAGCTTCGGCTCGTGCAGCTGCCGCAGGCGCTGCGCGTGATCATCCCGCCGATGACGAACCAGTATCTGAACCTGACGAAGAATTCCTCGCTGGCGGTGGCCGTCGGCTATCCGGACCTGGTGTCGATCTCCAACACGTCGCTCAACCAGACCGGCCGCGCGATCGAGTGCATCGCGCTGGTGATGGCTTGCTACCTGACGCTGTCGCTGCTCACGTCGGCGGGCATGAACTGGTACAACCGCCGCGCGGCGATCAAGGAGCGGTGAATGGTCCCCCCCGAAGCGGCCTGCGGCCGCCTCCCCCCGGGGGGCAACACCAGCGGACCGGTGCAGCCGGATCCGCGGTGTTCGCTTGGGCGTGCTCATCGCTTGCGCCGCACCGGTGCGAATAGGCAGGGGCGGGTATGACGGGTACCGTCTACACGCCGATCGCCAGCCGCGAGCCGCCGGTGGCGGTGCAGGGCGCCGTCGCCTGGGTGCGGCGCAACCTGTTCGACGGCTGGGCCAACTCGCTGGCCACGCTGGTGACGCTGGCGGTGCTGCTGTGGCTGGTGCCGCCGCTGTTCGGCTGGTCGGTGCTGCATGCCGTGGTGGCGCCGGACAACGCGGCCTGCCGGGCGGCGCATGAAACCGGCGCCTGCTGGGGCGTGATCGCCGAGAAGGGGCGGCTGATCCTGTTCGGTCGATACCCCTTCGAGGAGCAATGGCGGCCGCTGCTGGCGCTGCGCCAGCCTGATGGTGCTGCTGGTGGCCAGCTGCCTGCGGTCCTTCTGGAAACCGTGGCTCGCGGCGCTGTGGATCGTGGTCCTGGCGGTGTGCTTCATGCTGATGCGCGGTGGTGTGTTCGGCCTCACGCTCGTCGAGACGTCGCGCTGGGGCGGCTTCCCGCTGACGCTGGCGCTGTCGGTGGTGAGCCTGGTGGTGGCATTTCCGCTGGCCATCCTGGTGGCGCTCGGCCGCAGCTCCAACCTGCCGGCCATCCGCGCGGTGTGCGTGTTGTACGTCGAACTGATCCGCGGCGTGCCGCTGATCTCGGTGCTGTTCATGGCCTCGTTCATGTTCCCGCTGTTCATGCCGCAGGGCATGACGATCGACGTGCTGCTGCGCGTGCTGGTGGGCATGACGCTGTTCGCGGCGGCGTATCTGGCCGAGGTGGTGCGCGGCGGACTGCAGGCGCTGCCCAAGGGCCAGGTCGAGGCCGCGCAGTCGCTCGGCCTGAACTACTGGCAGACGGTGCGCAAGATCGTGCTGCCGCAGGCGCTGCGTCTGGTGGTGCCGGCGATCGTGAACAGCTTCATCGGCACGTTCAAGGACACCTCGCTCGTCACCATCGTCAGCCTGTACGACCTGACCGGTGCGCTGCAGCTTGCGCTCGGGGATGCCGACTGGCGCAAGTTCTTCCTCGAAGGGCAGCTGTTCGTCGCCGCGGTGTACTTCGTCTTCTGCTTCGCCCTGTCGCGCTACAGCCGCTGGGTCGAGGCCTATCTCAACACCGGCATGCGTCGGCAATGAAGGCCACCATGAGCAACGAACAGCCGATCATCCTCTTCGAAGGCGTCAACAAGTGGTACGGCCAGTTCCACGTGCTGCGCGACATCCAGCTGAAGGTGCCCAAAGGCGAGCGCATCGTCATCTGCGGCCCGTCGGGCTCGGGCAAGTCGACGCTGATCCGCTGCATCAACCGGCTCGAGGAGCATCAGAGCGGCCGTCTCGTCGTCAACGGCGTCGAGTTGACCGACGACGTCAAGGCGGTGGACGCGGTGCGGCGCGAAGTCGGCATGGTGTTCCAGCAATTCAACCTGTTTCCGCACCTCACCGTGCTCGAGAACCTCACGCTGGCGCCGATGTGGGTCGGCAAGATGCCCAAGAAGGAGGCCGAGGACCGCGCGATGCAGCAGCTGCAGCGCGTGCAAATCGCCGAGCAGGCCGCCAAATACCCGCTGCAGCTCTCCGGCGGCCAGCAGCAACGCGTGGCCATTGCGCGGGCGCTGTGCCTGACGCCGAAGATCATGCTGTTCGACGAGCCGACCTCGGCGCTCGACCCGGAGATGATCAACGAGGTGCTGGAGGTGATGGTCGACCTGTCCAAGCAGGGCATGACGATGCTGTGCGTGACGCACGAGATGGGCTTCGCGCGCCAAGCTGCCGACCGCGTGATCTTCATGGACCAGGGCCAGATCGTCGAAGAGAACACGCCGGTCGAGTTCTTCAACCATCCGAAGAGCGATCGGGCGAAGGACTTCCTGTCCAAGATCCTGACGCACTGACCGGTGGCGCACGAGGCGTTCGATTCGGCCGGCGACGCGCTGGCGCGGCCGCATGGGAACTGCTACTGGGTCGTGCCCGACCGGTTGCTGGCCGGCGAGTATCCGCATGCGCATCTGGCCGCGCTGCAGGCCGCCGGGCTGACCGACTTCATCGACCTGACTGCCGAGACAGAAGGGTTGCCGCCTTACCGCGAGTGGCTGCAAACCGATCGGCGCTGGCAGCGTTTCGGCATCGCCGACTACGGCGTGCCGAGCCCGGACCGGATGCGAACGATCCTGTCGGCGATCCAGCGTGTGCTGTCCGAGCCCGAGCGCCGGCTGTACCTGCACTGCCACGGTGGCGCTGGGCGCACCGGCACCGTGGTGGGTTGCCTGCTGGTCGAGTCGGGGCTGGCGCCGCAGGAGGCGCTCGCGTTGCTCGCGCGCAAGTGGCAGGCCGTGGCCAAGCGCGATCGTGTGGCCGAATCACCCGAGACCGACGAGCAGCGCGCTTTCGTGGCCGGCTGGCGCCGCATCGGCGGCCGCGGTGCGGACCTTTGACGCCCCGTGCGGCCGTCAGCGGCCGCCCAGCCCCTGAACCGCCTGGAAAGACGCCTCGCGGGCTTGAGCCACGATCGCGACCTTCCACTCGTCGGTATCGGTGTAGAACGCATCGCGCATACGACGCTTGATCACCTCGCGCTGCGCGTCGGCGGCCTGCGGGTGCAGTTCGAGCCACTGGTCGGCGCGCAGCGCATCCATCACGTCGAGGACGGGCACGGTGCCGTACTCCAGCGCCATGCCGGTGTATTCGGCCTGGGCGCATTCTTCGTAGGCCGCCAGCCACATCAGGCCGGTCAGTCTGGCGGAACTGGACGATCCGTCGTAGATCGACGTGACCTCGGGCCCCCACCACCGCCGCGCGCGCTCGAGCGCCACGGCATCGTCGCGGCACGCGAAGATGCGCTCGCCATGGCCGCTGGGCCCGAGCCCGGTGTGGAAGTCGATCCAACCGAGCCTGGCGCAACGACGGCCATGTTCCTGCAGCACCTGGCGCAGCGTACGGTGGCTCCAGGTGGGTTCGCGCCCGCCGAAGAACAAGCCCTTCGGATGGTCATACTGCCCGCCCGAGATCACCGATTGCCAGGCCTTGATGCCCCGCTCGGCGATGTAGCGCTCAATCGCAGCCTGGATCTGCGGGCTGGGCGGCCACTGATCCGGCACGATCAGGTGCGCCACCTCGTCATAAGCGGGGTTGCGCGGCAACGGCTTGGAGAAATCCTGGAAATTGCGATTGAGATCGACGTTCTCGTGCGTCGCGCGCCGCCACCAGGAGAAACCGTACGGGTTGAGGGCATGCACGATACAGCACCGCCACGCCAGCGTCGCGTGCGCGCTGCTGAAAGCTGCCGTCGCGCAGCAAGGCCACCTGGGCACCCGAGCCGCAGAAGCCTTCGACGCCATGGCAGGCGCTGCTCAGCAGCAGCACCGCGGGCGCGTCCATCGCGTCCGGCACGCGTCACGTCCAGCGCGAGTTCCTCGCCGTCGCGGCCGCGCAGTGGGTGGCGCTGGCTGGTGACGGCCAGGCCGGCCGTCGTCGCCGCCGCCAGGAACTTCTGCCGCGCCTCCTGATAACTCTGTGCGAATCCTTCGGCGTCGTCGCTCATGCAGCCCGACCTCAGCGCGAGCCGCCGCGAGGCGGCCCGGACAGCCAGGCCTCGGCCAGTCGGACCCAGACCGTCGCGCCAAGCGGGATCAGGTCGTCGTTGAAGTCGTAGCTGGGGTTGTGCAGCATGCACGGGCCCATGCCGTGGCCGCCCTCGCGGTGGCTGCCGTCGCCGTTGCCGATCAGGAAATAGCAGCCCGGCTTGCCCTGCAGGAAGTAGCTGAAATCCTCGGCGCCCATCGTCGGCTCGAACTCGAGCACGTTGTCGGCACCGACCACGTCGCCGAGCAGCCGGCGCGCGAAGTCGGTCTCGGCCTTGTGGTTCACGGTCGGCGGGTAGTTGCGGGTGAACGAGAACTCGCAGGCGCATTCGAATGCGGCGCAGGTCGATTCGGCGATCGTCTTCATGCGCCGTTCGATCAGATCGAGCACCGCGGTGGTGAACGTGCGCACCGTGCCCTCGACGACACAGGAGTCCGGGATCACGTTGGTCGCCTCGCCAGTGTGGATCATCGTCACCGAGATCACGCCGGTGTCCAGCGGCCGCTTGTTGCGGCTGATGACGGTCTGGAAGGCCTGCACCATCTGGCACGCCGCCGGCACCGGGTCGATGCCGTTGTGCGGCATCGCGCCGTGGGCGCCCTTGCCGCGAAGGGTGATCTTGAACTCGTTGCTGGATGCGAACACCGGACCGTCGCGCAGCGCGAACTGGCCCACAGCCATGCCCGGCCAGTTGTGCGCGCCGAAGATGGCTTCCATCGGGAATCTGTCGAACAGACCGTCCTTCATCATCTCGCGCGCGCCGCCGCCGCCCTCTTCGGCCGGCTGGAACACGAGGACCACGGTGCCATCGAAGTGCCGGTGCTTGGCCATGTGCTTGGCCGCGGCCAGCAGCATCGCGGTGTGGCCGTCGTGACCGCAGGCGTGCATCTTGCCGGCGTGCCGGCTGGCGTGGGCGAAGCGGTTGTGCTCGCTCATCGGCAGCGCATCGATATCGGCGCGCAAGCCAACGGCCCGGCCGGAACTGCCGTTCCTGACGATGCCCACGACGCCAGTCTTGCCCAAGCCCCGGTGCACCGGTATGCCCCAGCCTTCCAGCGCCTGCGCGATCAGGTCGGACGTGCGCTGCTCTTCGAAGCACAGCTCGGGGTGGGCATGGATGTCGCGGCGCATCGTGACGATGGACGCCGTCTCGGCAACGATCGAGTCGATCAGTTTCATGACTGGCCTCGCAGGTGGCCAAGCCATCTTACCGCTGCGGTGCCGGCGCGGCGGGCCGCAGGTTATCCCGGCAAGCGGTACCTGGCGCCCGACGCGAGTCCGGGTCAACCCGGGTGTCGGCGCCGCCCGCCGCCAGCCGTCGTCGCCGGCGCGCGCCTCAGTGCCGCACGCGCCCGTCGCTGGTCAGGATCGTCAGGTCCACGTAGCTGGAACCGGCGTGCTTGGTCGGGCTGAAGTCGACGAAGAAGCCGCCCAGGTTCAGGTCGCGCATGCTTTCCAGCGCGGTGATCAGGCCTTCGCGGTTGGGGTTGGCGCCGGCGCGGCGCAGACCCTCGACGAAGACCTTTGCGGCCACGTATCCTTCCATGCTGCTGTAGTTCATCTCGACCTTGCCTGCCGAGGCGGCCTTGACGAACTCGCTCGACAGCGGTGTCACGGCGGCGAACGGGTAGGGCATGACCTGGCTGACGACGACGCCACGCGCGTCGGGGCCGAGTTCGTTGGCCAGGGCGGTCGTGCCGACGAACGACACGTTGTAGAACTGCGCACCCGTGCCCGTCTTGCGGGCCTCGCGGATGAAGGCAGCGCAGCTCTTGTAGGCGCTGATCTGGACCACGCCTTCCGGCTTGGCCGCCATGATCGACTTTACCGCCGCACCGACGTCGACCGTGTTGCGCTCCACCGTGCCCAGGGCCACCGGCTTGGACCCCACGGCGGCCAGGGCTCGGTTCACCCCGGCCAGGCCAGCCTGGCCATAGGCGTCGTTCTGGTAGAACACGGCAAGGTTCTTCATACCCACCGCGTAGAGCTGATTGACGATACGGGCGGTCTCGTCGTAGTACGACGCCCGCACGTGAAACGCATAGCGGTTCAGCGGCTCGCGCAAGGCCTGCGCGCCGGTGAACGGGGCGAGGAAGGGAATCTTGGCGTTCGTCGACAGCGGCAGTGCGACCACCGAGGTCGGCGTGCCGATGTAGCCGAACAGCGCAAACACATCCTCGTCGATCAGCTTCCTGGTGTTGGCGGCGCAGCGATCGGGCTCGTAGCCGTCGTCCAGCGTCTTCAGCTCGATCGACTTGCCATTGATCCCGCCGGTGGCGTTGACCTTGTCGAACAGCAACTTGGCGCCGGCCTGGAACTGGATGCCCAATTGGGCGGCCGGGCCGGTCATCGCCGCCGACTGGCCGATCAGGATCTTCGCGCGCGGATCCGACAGGACCGCCGGGGAGGCGATCGCAGCGGCCACGCCGCCGAGGGTCTGCAGTGCCTTGCGTCGGTGCATCATCTGGATCTCCATGGCGTCATGCCGGCGATGGCCGGCCCGGGGATACATCGCAGGGTAGGTTCCATGTTGCCCGCGTACAAGCTGCAAATTGGCTTGCGGCTGCGTTGCATCGATGCAGAACGCCCGCGGCGTGAATAGTTAACCAAGCGGCGTGGGGCCGACGCTGCGATTGGACAGCCGCCGGCGCGGCCCGGCGTGCCGATCGGACGCCGGATTGTGACCGTGCGTTGCAGGTGCCCGTCGGCGTCATCGCGCCCGGGGCGCTGCCGATCGAGTCCCGAAGCTGTGGCAAAGTCAGCGCATGAGCGCCGCCACAACCGCCAGAGCCCGCGTCGTGCGCGGGGCATGCCCGCACGATTGTCCCGATACCTGTGCCTGGCTGGCGACGGTGGAGGATGGGCGTGTCACGCGCATGCAAGGCGACCCCGAGCATCCGACGACCCACGGTGCGTTGTGCACCAAGGTCAGCCGCTACGCCGAGCGCACGCATCACCCGGATCGTTTGCTGCACCCGATGCGCCGAGTCGGGCCGAAGGGAAGCGGGCGCTTCGAGCGCGTGAGCTGGGACGACGCGCTCGAAGACATCGCCGCTCGCCTGCGCGCCATCGCCGCGCGCGCGCCCGAAGCCATCGTGCCGTACAGCTACGCCGGCACGATGGGACTGGTGCAGGGTGAGGGCATGGCGGCGCGCTTCTTCAACCGCCTCGGCGCCTCGCGGCTGGACCGTACGATCTGCTCGTCGGCCGGCGGTGACGCGCTGATCGCCACCTATGGCGCCAAGGTCGGCATGCACGTCGAGTTCTTCGCCGAGAGCCGGCTGATCCTCATCTGGGGCAGCAATTCGATCACCTCGAACGTGCACTTCTGGACCTACGCACAGGAGGCCAAGCGCCGCGGCGCCCGCCTGGTGTGCATCGATCCGCGGCGCACTGAAACCGCCGACAAATGCCACCAGCATGTGGCGCTGCTGCCCGGCACCGACGGGGCGTTGGCGCTGGGCCTGATGCACGAGCTGATCGAGAACGACTGGCTCGACCACGACTACCTCGACCGCCATGTGGGCGACTGGCACGCGCTGCGCGATCGTGCGATGGCGTGGACCCCCGAGCGTGCAGCGGCCGAGTGCGGCATCGAGCCCGCGGTGGTGCGGGGCTTGGCCCGCGATCTGGGCACCACCGCGCCGGCCGCGATCCGGCTCAACTACGGCATGCAGCGCGCGCACGGCGGCGGCAACGCGGTGCGTCTGATCGCGCTGCTGCCTTGTCTGATCGGCGCCTGGCGGCACCGTGGCGGCGGCCTGCTGCTGTCGAGCTCGGGCTGGTTTCGCGACGTGAAGGACACCGTGGCGCTGGAACGACCCGATCTGCTGGCCGGGCGCAGGCCGCGCACGATCAACATGAGCACCATCGGCGACGATCTGCTGCGCGAAGCCGGCCCCGGCTTCGGGCCTCGTGTCGAGGCGCTGGTGGTCTACAACAGCAACCCGCTGGCGGTGGCGCCACAGTCGCGCCAGGTGGTGGCTGGTTTCGCGCGCGACGATCTGTTCTGCGTGGTGCTCGAGCAGTTCCAGACCGACACCGCCGACTACGCCGACTACGTGTTGCCGGCCACCACCCAGTTGGAACACCTGGACGTGCACACGGCCTATGGCCACAGCTACGTGCTGTTCAACGAACCGGCGATCGCGCCGCTCGGCGAGGCCCTGCCCAACAGCGAGATCTTCCGTCGATTGGCACGGTGCATGGGTTTCGACGACCCGTGCTTGGCCGACAGCGACGAGCAGCTTGCCCGCGCCGCGTTGCGCGCGCTCGATTTCGACGCGCTGCGCCAATGTGGCTGGGTCAGGCTGCCGCTTCCCGATGCGCCGTTTGCGCACGGCGGTTTTCCGACGTCCGATGGTCGCGTCCAGGTCGACGCACCGGGGCTGGGCGTGCCCGACTACGTGGCCAATTACGAAAGCCCGCGCACGGCGCCCGAGCTGGCCCGGCGGTTTCCGCTGGCGATGATCTCGCCGCCGGCGCGGCATTTTCTGAACTCGAGCTTCGTCAATGTCGCGAGCCTGCGCGCGATCGAAGGCCAGCCTCAGGTGGAGGTGCATCCTCAGGACGCCGCGACGCGTGGCATCGCCGACGGCGCGCGGGTGCGTGTGTTCAACGAGCGTGGCTCGTACCAGTGCACCGTGGCGGTGACCGACCGCGCGCGGCCGGGCGTGGTGAACGGCTTTGGCGTGTGGTGGCGCAAGCTCGGCCCGGACGGCACCAACGTCAACGAGCTGACGCACCAGCGCCTGACCGACATCGGTCGCGCACCGTGCTTCTACGACTGCCTGGTCGAGGTGGCGCTGGCGTGATGCCGGTGCGACGAATCGGCTGGATGATGGCCGGGCTCGCGGGCGCGACGGCGGTGCTGGTGGCGGCGACGTGTGCCCTCGGCGGCTGTTCGTCGCTCGGCTACTACGCGCAGAGCGTCGGCGGCCATCTCGGCCTGATGCAGGCGGCCAGGCCGGTGCCCGCCTGGTTGGACGACCCCGCCACGCCGGCTTCGCTGCGTGATCGGCTGGCGCTGAGCCAGCGTGTGCGCGACTTCTCGGTGCGCGAACTCAAGCTTCCCGACAACGCCAGTTACCGTCGTTATGCCGACCTGAAGCGCAACGCCGCCGTGTGGAACGTGGTGGCCGCGCCCGAGTTGTCGCTGACGCTCAAGACCTGGTGCTTTCCGGTCATGGGTTGCGTGGGCTACCGCGGTTACTTCGATCGCGCCGCCGCCGACGCGCTGGCCGCTGAACTGCGCATGCAGGGTTGGGAGACGCTCGTCTACGGCGTGCCGGCGTACTCCACGCTCGGCTGGACCAACTGGCTCGGTGGCGACCCGCTGCTCAACACCTTCATCAACTGGATCGACGGCGAACTGGCGCGCCTGATCTTCCACGAGCTCGCACACCAGGTGGTGTATGCCAGCGACGACACGATGTTCAACGAGTCGTTCGCCACCGCCGTCGAGCGCCTCGGCGGCACGCGCTGGCTCGACACCGAGGCGCCCGCCGAGGCACGCGACGCCTATCGGCAATTCGACCAGCGCCGGCGTGAATTCAGAGCGTTGACCCTGCAGGCCAGGGCCGATCTCGAGGCGATCTACCGCAGCGGCACCGAGGCGGCCACGCAACGGGCGCGCAAGGCCGAGCGTCTGGCCACGCTGCGCGCCGACTACGGGCGACTGAAGACCGAGCGCTGGGGCGGCTACACGGGCTACGACGGTTGGTTCGAGCGCGCCAACAACGCGGCCTTCGCGATCCAGGCGGCCTACGACGAACTGGTGCCGCAGTTCGAGCGCCTGTTCGAGCGCGAAGGGCGCGATTTCGAGCGCTTCTACGCCGAAGTCCGGCGTTTGGCCGCATTGCCGAAGGCCGAGCGCCACGCGACACTGCGCGCACCCTGACCATTGACCTGATCGGAGCCTGGGATGCCGGACATTCGAATCCACCGCAAGCACAACCTGGGTCTGGCGAAGGCGCGCAAGATCGCCTGGGCCTGGGCCGAGGATGTCGAGAAGAAGTTCGACATGCAATGCAGCGTGCTGGAAGGTGAATTCAGCGACACGGTGGAGTTCACACGCTCCGGTGTCAACGGCACGCTGGTGGTGGCCGCCGATCACTTCGACCTGAATGCGAAGCTCGGCTTCCTGCTCGGCGCGTTTTCGAAGACGATCGAGGGCGAGATCGAGAAGAACCTCGACAACCTGCTCGGCAAGGCCGGCGCGGGCGCGCCGAAGCCGGCGTCGGCCAAGAAGGCACCGGCCAAGAAGACGGTGTCCAAGAAGAAGTAGCGCGTTACTTCAGCGATTCGATCAGGTCGACGTACTCCTGCATGGCCGCTTCGGCGGGCTTGCCCTTCAAGGCGTTCCACGCGTCCCACTTGGCACGGCCGACCATGTCGGTGAATCCCGGGCGCTTGCCGTCGACGTCGCCTGAACTCGCCTGCTTGTACAGCGAGTAGATCTTCAGCAGGGTCATGTTGTCGGGCTTTTCCGGCAGGTTCTTGCTGTCGGCTACGGCCTTTTCGAATGCCATCTTGAGATTGGCCATGGCGGGTCTCCCGGTCGGACGGTTGAATGCGTGGGGCGTGGGTGAAAGTCTCAGCTTGACGCCCCGGATGTTACCCAGCATCGTGACCACGACCCCAGACGCATCACCCGAGGAGAAACCCGATGGCCGCTGAACGCATGTCGCGTGTCGATAACGCGTGGCTGCGCATGGACAACGACGTCAACCTGATGATGATCGTGGGTGTCTGGCTCGTGACCCCGCGGGTCGGGTACGACGCGGTGTGTCAGCGCATTGCCGACAAGCTGCTGAAATACGACCGCTTCCGCCAGAAGGTCGTGCACGACACGCTGGGTGCGTCGTGGGTCGACGACGACGATTTCGACATCAGGCGCCATGTCGTGCGCGAGAAACTGCCGCGCCGCAAGGGGCAAGGCCGGCTCGCCGCGCTGCAGGCGCGCTGCGCTGAACTGGCGACGACGCCGCTCGACCCCGACCGGCCGCTGTGGCAGTTCCACCTGATCGAGGACTACGACGGTGGCAGCGCGCTGATCGCGCGCATCCACCATTGCATCGGCGACGGCATCGCGCTGATCTCGGTCACGCTGTCGATCACCGACGGCGGCAACGACCCGCCCAAGCGCCGCGCGCGCGAGGCCGACGAGGATGGCGAGCACGACTGGTTGAGCGACGCGGTGGTCAAGCCGCTGACCGAGATCACGGTCAAGGCGCTGGGCATGTACGGTGACGGCGTGGCCAAGTCGGTCGAGGTGCTGTCGCATCCGAAGCAGCTGTTCGGCTCGCTCGACATGGCGCGAACCGGCTACCAGGTCGTCAGCGACGTGGCGGCGCTGGCCGTGATGCCGGACGACTCGGCCACCCGGCTGAAGGGCAAGCCGATCGGACGCAAGCGCGTGGCCTGGAACGAGCCGCTGCCGCTGGATACGGTGAAGACCATCGGCAAGGCCTTGAACTGCTCGATCAACGACGTGCTGCTGTCGTGCGTGGCCGGTGCGATCGGCCAGTATCTGCGCGACCAAGGTGATGATCCAAGCGGCAAGGAAATCCGCGCGATGGTGCCGGTGAACCTGCGCCCGGTGGAGAAGGCCTGGCAGCTCGGCAACAAGTTCGGCCTCGCGCCGCTGGTGTTGCCGATCGGCATCCAGAACCCGATCGAGCGCGTCTACGCCGTGCGCCAGCGCATGAGCGAGTTGAAGGGCAGCTACCAGCCGCTGCTCGCGTTTGCCGTGCTGTCGATCGCCGGCCTGATGATCAAGCCGGTGCAGGACGCAATCCTGAACCTGTTCGCCAAGAAGGCGACCGCAGTGATGACCAACGTGCCCGGGCCGGCCGAACCGCTCAAATTCTGCGGCGCGACGCTGCGGCAATCGATCTTCTGGGTACCCGCGTCGGGCGACATCGGCATCGGCGTGTCCATCTTGAGCTACGCCGGCGGCGTGCAGTTCGGCCTCATCACCGACGAGCGGCTGTGCCCAGAGCCGCAGTTGATCATCGACCTGTTCGAGCCCGAATTCGAGAAGCTGCTGTTGCTGTCTCTGATGCTGCCGTGGGGGGCGCAGGCCTAGCAATCGCGGGTCCACTGCGGACCCGCGCAGCGCCTTCAGTCCTCCAACTCTTCCTTTGCCATCTCCACGTCGAGCCGTTCCATCGCGTCGAGCGGCTCGCAGGCGGCCGCGTCGGCGTAGAGCTTCTCGGCGTCCTCCATCTTCTTGTCGCCCTCGAGCATCACCAGCCCGTTGGCGTACTCGATCATCGCGATCGCGCTGGTCGGGTTGAGCTTCAGCGCCGCCTGGTACATCTTGAGCCCGGTGCCGGCGTCGGCGCCCTGCGTCTTGCCGAGCAGCTTGCCGACCTTGTCGATCACCTCGGCGTGGAATGAACCGAGCGCGATGTGCGCATCGGCGTGCTTGGGCGCCAGCTTGATCGCGGCTTCGAGCGCGGTCTTGACCTTGCTGCCCAGGCCTTGCGCCAGCGCCTTGGCCACACTGATGCTCTGGCTGTAGCGGCCGAGCGCGTAGGCCATCAGGTAGTGCGCGTTGGCGTTCTTCGGCTCCTCCTCGGCCTGCGCCTCGGCACGGGCAGCCGCCTCCTGGAACATCGCGAGCTTGTTCTTCTCGCTCTTCTCCAGGTAGTTGGCGTAGATGCACTGCGCCTTGTTGGCCACCGTGACGCCGGCACCGCCGATCTTCAGCCCGGCGTCGTAGGCCTTCTGGAATTCCCCGGCGTGGTACAGCGCCCAGGCGGCCAGCACCTTGTCGTCTTTCGGCAGCGGTTCGGCGTCGCCAGCGTGCAGCCGCGCCCACTTTTTCTTCAGCGTCGCCAGGTCGTAGGTGTACTCGTCGTTGTCATAGGGAAAGGCGGTCCATTTGGCCATCGGCGTGTCTCCTCGTCTTGTGGTGATGGTGAAGAAATTTGCGCGCGGCAAGCTCAGTGATTGCCCTTGTAGGCGCCGGCCAGCGTGGTCAGGTGCTCGCGTTCGGCCGCCCCCAGGTAGGGCATCAGCAGGCTCAGCACATGGAAGGCGCCGCGCGTCAGCGCAGCCTCGGCGCTCTCGGGCTCGAGCGCCTTGCGCGGATCGCGCACGTACTCGTAACTGAGCCAATAGGTCAGCACGACCACCATCGAGTCGGCCATCGGGCCGGAGTCACTCACCTCGACCTGCATCGCATCGCCGCGTTGCAGGCCATCGAGCACCGCCTGAACCGCCCGGCCCTTGTTGGCCAGCACGTGCTGGAAGTGCGTCTCCAGCCGGCGGTTCTTGCTCAGCAGGTCGTTCAGATCGCGATACAGGAATCGGTACTTCCAGATCAGCTCGAACAGCATGTGGAAGAACAGCCACGCATCCTCGACGTTGCGCACGCTGTCGGCCGCGCCGAGCAGCTCGTCGAGCGCGGACTCGTAGCGGTCGAACAAGGCGTTGATCAGTTCGTCCTTGGCCGGATAGTGGTAATAGAGGTTGCCCGGGCTGATGTTCATCTCGGCCGAGATCACCGTCGTCGAGACGTTGGGCTCGCCGAACCGGTTGAACAGCTCGAGTGTCACTTCGAGAATGCGTTCGGCCGTGCGTCGCGGCTTCTTGGTGGGTTTGGTCATGGCGGTGTCGAGCCGGGGCGCAGCGAATCTAGCACCAACGGTTGCGCGCAGACAGGCCGCGCGACAAGCCTGCCTACAATCGCGCGCCATGCCCGCCGTGTCGTTCCATCAGGTCGTCAAGACCTACGTCGGACCCCGCGGCACGCTGCGTGCGCTGGACGGAGTCAGCTTCGACATCGAGGACGGCGAGTTCTTCGGCCTGCTCGGCCCCAACGGCGCCGGCAAGACGACGCTGATCAGCATTCTGGCGGGCCTGGCCCGGGCCAGCGAGGGGCGTGTGACCGTCATGGGACACGACGTGGTGCGCGACTACGCGCAGGCGCGGCGCTCGCTGGGCATCGTGCCGCAGGAACTGGTGTTCGACCCGTTCTTCTCGGTGCGCGAGGCGCTGCGCATCCAGAGCGGGTACTTCGGCCTGAGCCACAACGATGCGTGGATCGACGAGTTGCTGGCCAACCTGGGGCTGGCCGACAAGGCGAACGCCAACATGCGCCAGCTGTCCGGCGGCATGAAGCGGCGCGTGCTGGTCGCGCAGGCGCTGGTGCATCGGCCGCCGGTGATCGTGCTCGACGAGCCGACGGCCGGCGTCGACGTGGAGCTGCGCCAGACGCTGTGGCAATTCATTGCCCGGCTCAACCACCAGGGTCACACCGTGCTGCTGACGACGCACTACCTCGAGGAGGCCGAGGCGCTGTGCGGTCGCATCGCGATGTTGAAGCAGGGCCGGGTGGTGGCGCTGGACAAGACGTCGGCGCTGCTGGCCGGCACGGCGCACACGATGCTGCGGTTCAAGACCGACGATGCGCTGCCGGCCGCGCTGGCGCAGCGGGCGCGGGTGACCGGCCGCATCGTGCAGGCCGCCGCGCACGACGCCACCGAGGTGGAGACCCTGCTGGCCGCGCTGCGCACCGGTGGCGTGAAGATCGAGGATCTGGAGATCGGGCGTGCCGACCTCGAAGACGTATTTCTCGAGATCATGGCCGGGGCCGCCGCATGACCAGGCTGTCCGGCGCCGGCACGCTGTTTCGCAAGGAAGTCATGCGTTTCTGGAAGGTGGCTTTCCAGACCGTGGCCGCTCCGGTGCTCACGGCGGTGATGTACCTGCTGATCTTCGGTCATGTCCTGGAGGACAAGGTCCAGGTGTTTTCGGGCGTCGGCTACACCGCGTTCCTGATTCCGGGGCTGGTGATGATGAGCGTGCTGCAGAACGCGTTCGCCAACAGCAGCTCCTCGCTGATCCAGAGCAAGATCACCGGCAACCTGGTGTTCCTGCTGGTCACGCCGCTGTCGCACTGGGCCTGGTACGCGGCGTACGTGGGGGCATCGATGGTGCGCGGGCTCGTGGTCGGCGTCGGCGTGCTGGCCGTCACCGTCTGGTTCGGCCCGCCGCGCCTGGCCGAGCCGTGGTGGATCGTCGTGTTCGGCGCGCTCGGCGCCGCCATGCTCGGCTCGCTCGGCCTCATCGCCGGGCTGTGGGCCGAGAAGTTCGACCAGCTGGCGGCGTTCCAGAACTTCATCATCATGCCGATGACGTTTCTGTCGGGCGTGTTCTATTCGGTGCACTCGCTGCCGTCGTTCTGGCAGGGATTGAGCCACCTGAACCCGTTCTTCTACATGATCGACGGCTTCCGGCGCGGTTTCTTCGGCGCCAGCGACGTGTCGCCGTGGCTCAGCCTGTCGGTCGTGGCCGTGAGCTACGCGGTGGTGGCGGCGATCGCCCTGCGCCTGCTGGCCAGCGGCTACAAGCTGCGCCAATGAGGCGGCGCGCGATAATCCCGCCATGGCCGAGCCCACTTCCGAAGACGTTCGCCGCTTCATCGCGGCCGGCCTTGCCTGCGAGCACCTGGAAGTCGAGGGCGATGGCAGGCACTTCTTCGCGACCATCGTGTCCGCCGCGTTCGACGGCCAACCGCGGGTGCGTCGCCACCAGCAAGTGTATGCGGCGCTCGGCGATAGAATGCGCGAGCAGATTCACGCCCTGTCGATGAAGACGCTCACGCCCGCCGAATGGGCCGCGCAGAACCCGCGGCCGCCACACCACCACTGAACATCCGCTGCCGCGTCGCCGCGGGTGGCTGAAGTGGTGCGGCCGGGTGGCCGACACGATTCGACCCCCTCGGACCCGCGGCGCAGCAGAGCCCACGCATGGACAAACTCCTGATCCGCGGCGGACGTCGCCTCCAAGGCGAGGTGCCGATCTCGGGCGCCAAGAACGCGGCGCTGCCCGGTCTGTGCGCGGCCTTGTTGTGCCCACAGCCGGTGACGCTGGCCAACGTGCCGCGCCTGCAGGACGTGAACACCACGCTGAAACTGCTGCGCAGCATGGGGGCGAGCGCCGAGCGCTCGGGCGAGCGGCCCGACGAGGTGGTCGTCGACGCGTCGACGGTGACCTCGCCCGAGGCGCCCTACGAGCTCGTCAAGACCATGCGCGCCTCGATCCTCGTGCTCGGGCCGCTGCTGGCGCGATTCGGCGAAGCGACCGTCTCGCTGCCCGGCGGCTGCGCCATCGGTTCACGCCCGGTTGATCAGCACATCCTGGGCCTGAAGGCGATGGGCGCCGAGATCCACGTCGAACACGGCTACATCCTGGCCAAGGCGGCGCGGCTCAGGGGCACGTCGATCACGACCGACATGATCACCGTGACCGGCACCGAGAACCTGCTGATGGCCGCCACGCTGGCCGAGGGCGAGACGGTGCTGGAGAACGCCGCCCAGGAACCCGAAGTGGGCGATCTGGCCGAGCTGCTGATCGCGATGGGAGCGCGCATCGAGGGCCACGGCAGCAGCCGCATCCGCATTCATGGCGTCGAGTCGCTGAAGGCGCCGCGCGCGCCGCACCGCGTCGTGCCCGATCGCATCGAGACCGGCACGTTCCTGTGCGCCGTGGCGGCCGCCGGCGGCGACGTCGTGCTGCGCGGTGCCCACGCCGGGCACCTGGAGGCGGTGATCGAGCGGCTGCGCGCCGCCGGAGCGACGATCGAATCCGTCGAGGGCGGAATCCGCGTGCGCGCTGCTGGGCGGCCGCGCGCGGTGAGCTTTCGCACCAGCGAGTACCCGGCATTCCCCACCGACATGCAGGCGCAGTTCATGGTGGTGGACGCCATCGCCGAGGGCGTGGCGCAGATTTCGGAGACGATCTTCGAGAACCGCTTCATGCACGTGAACGAGCTGCTGCGGCTGGGTGCGAATATCGAGATCGACGGCCGTACCGCGATGGTACGCGGCGTCGAACGACTGTCGGGCGCCACGGTGATGGCCACCGACCTGCGCGCGTCGGCCAGCCTGGTGATCGCCGGTCTGGTGGCGCAAGGCGAAACCGTGGTCGACCGGATCTACCACCTCGATCGCGGCTACGAGCGCATGGAAGAGAAGTTGCGTGCGCTGGGCGCCGACATCGAGAGGGTGAGATGAGCCCCCCCCGATGCGGCCTTCGGCCGCCTCCCCCCTGGGGGGCAACGCCAGCGGACCGGCGCAGCCGGATCCGCGGCGTTCACTTGGAAATGCCTCCGTCCGGATGACCAGCGCGGCGCGGACTGGGGGCGGCCATGTTGACGCTGGCGCTGTCGAAAGGGCGCATCTTCGACGACACCGTGCCGCTGCTCGCGGCGTGCCGGCATCGACCGTGCTCGAAGACCCGGAAACTTCGCGCAAGCTGATCCTGCCGACGAACCGGGCCGACCTGCGCGTGGTGCTGGTGCGGGCGACCGACGTGCCGACCTATGTGCAGTACGGCGGCGCCGATTTCGGCGTGGTCGGTCTGGACGTGCTGCTCGAGTACGGCGCCGACTGGCATCGGGCCGGCGGCGCCACCGGGCTGTTCCAGCCGGTGGACCTGGGCATCGCCCGCTGCCGCATGAGCGTGGCGGCGCGCGACGACTTCGACTACCCCGCCGCGGTGCGCCAGGGCTCGCGCCTGAAGGTGGCGACCAAGTACGTGCAGATCGCGCGCCAGCATTTCGCCGACAAGGGCGTGCACGTCGACCTGATCAAGCTGTACGGCTCGATGGAGCTGGCCCCGCTCACCGGCTTGGCCGATGCGATCGTCGACCTGGTGTCCACCGGCAGCACGCTGAAGGCCAACCAGCTGGTCGAGGTGGAGCACATCATGGACATCAGCGCGCGGCTGATCGTCAACCCGGCCGCGCTGAAGCTCAAGCGCGAGGCGTTGCGGCCGCTGATCGACGCGCTGGCCGCGGCGCGGAGCCCGAGCACATGACCAGCGTGCGCATCGCGCGGCTCGACACCCGGCAGGCCGACTTCGACGCGCGGCTGCAGCGGCTGCTGCACGTGCAGGCGGCGACGGATCGTGCGATCGAAGAGCGCGTGGCCTCGATCCTCGACGACGTGCGCAGCCGCGGCGACGCGGCGCGTGCTCGAGGCCACTGCACGTTTCGACCAGCTGCGATGCGGCACGGTCGCCGAGCTGGAAATCGCCCGTCGCGCGACCTCGTGCGCTGCCCTGCACTCGCTGCCGATGCGCAGCGTCGCGCACTGCAGGCCGCCGCCGACCGCGTGCGGCGCTACCACGAGCGCCAGCTGCAGGCCTGCGGGCTGAGCTGGAGTACCGCGACGACGACGGCACGCTGCTGGGCCAGAAGGTGACGCCGCTGGACCGCGTGGGCATCTATGTGCCGGGTGGCAAGGCGGCTTATCCGTCGTCGGTGCTGATGAACGCGATTCCGGCGCAGGTGGCCGGTGTCGGCGAGATCGTGATGGTGGTGCCGACGCCGAACGGCGAGCGCAATCGCAGCTGGTGCTGGCGGCCGCGCAGCGTGGCGCGGCGTGCGACCGCGTGTTCACCATCGGCGGCGCGCAGGCCATCGCCGCGCTGGCCTACGGCACGGCGACGATCCCGCGCGTCGACAAGATCACCGGCCCGGGCAACGCCTATGTGGCCAGCGCCAAGCGCCGCGTGTTCGGTCAAGTCGGCATCGACATGATCGCCGGCCCCAGCGAGATCCTGGTGCTGGCCGACGGCAGCACGCCGGCCGACTGGGTGGCGATGGACCTGTTCAGCCAGGCCGAACACGACGAGCTCGCGCAGAGCATCCTGCTGTCGCCCGACGCCGCCTACCTCGATGCGGTGCAAGCCGCGATCGATCGCCTGCTGCCGACGCTGCCGCGCCAGGCGGTGATCCGCGCCTCGCTGGAAGGCCGCGGTGCGCTGATCCGCACGCGCGTCGATGGACGAGGCCTGCGCGATCAGCAACCGCATCGCACCCGAACACCTGGAGATCAGCGCGCGCGAGCCGCAGCGCTGGGAGCCGCTGCTCGTGCATGCCGGCGCGATCTTCCTGGGCGCCTACACCAGCGAAAGCCTGGGCGACTACTGCGCCGGCCCGAACCATGTGCTGCCCACCGCCGGCACCGCGCGCTTCAGCTCGCCGCTGGGCGTGTACGACTTCCAGAAGCGCAGCAGCCTGATCGAGGTCGAGCGCCGCGGGCGCGCAGCATCTGGGCCCGATCGCCGCCGAGCTGGCCTATGGCGAGGGCCTGCAGGCGCACGCGCGCGCGGCCGAACTGCGCCTGCCCCCAAGGAGCGTCTCGTGAGCCGCGCTCGCCGATCGACTGCGCCAGGTGATCCGCCAGGACGTGCAGTCGATGCACGGCTACGCCATCCAGCCGAGCGCCGGGCTGGTCAAGCTCGACGCGATGGAAAACCCGTTCCGCTTGCCGCCGGCATTGCAGCGCGAGTTGGGCGAGCGCCTGTCGCGCGTGGCGATCAACCGCTACCCGGCGCAATGCGTGGCCGACGTCGTGGCCGCGCTGTCGCGCCACGTGCAGCTGCCCGCGGGCTGCAAGCTGATGCTCGGCAACGGCTCGGACGAGCTGATCGACATGCTGTCGGTGGCCTGCAACGTGCCGGGTGCCGCGATCCTGGCGCCGGTGCCGGGTTTCGTGATGTACGAGATGTCGGCCAAGCTGCGCGGCCTGCGTTTCGTCGGCGTGCCGCTGACGGCCGACTTCGAGCTCGACCGCGCGGCGATGCTGGCGGCGATCGAGCGCGAGCGGCCGGCGCTGACCTACATCGCCTACCCGAACAACCCCACCGCCAACCTGTGGGACGACGCGGTGATCGACGACATCGTCGCCGCGGTCGGCGCACAGCACGGCCTGGTGGTGTTCGACGAGGCCTACCAGCCGTTCTCGTCGCGCACCTGGATGCAGCGCATGGCGGCGCACGAACACGTGCTGGTGCTGCGCACGCTGAGCAAGTTCGGCCTGGCCGGCGTGCGGCTGGGCTACCTGGCCGGCGCCGCGGCGCTGATCGACGAGATCGAGAAGGTGCGCCCGCCCTACAACGTGAGTGTGCTCAATGCCGAGGCCACGCTGTTCGCGCTCGAACACGCCGATGAATACGCGCGTCAGGCCGCGCTGCTGCGCGAGCAGCGCGCGCGCCTGCAGGCGGCGCTGCGCGCCATCCCCGGCGTGACGGCCTTTCCGAGCGAGGCCAACATGATCCTGGTGCGGGTGGCGGATGCGAAGCGCGCGTTCGAGGGCATGAAGTCGCGCGGCGTGCTGGTGAAGAACGTGTCGGCGCTGCACCCGCTGCTGGCCAACTGCCTGCGCCTGACCGTGGGCACGCCCGACGAGAACACGCTGATGATCGACGCGCTGAAAGCGAGCCTGGCATGAATCGAACCGCACCGCGCGACGATGCAACGCAACACCAAGGAAACGCAGATCCACGTGCGCGTGACCTCGACGGCACCGGCGCCGCGCAGCTTGTCACCGGCATCGGCTTCTTCGACCACATGCTCGACCAGGTGGCGCGCCACGGGCTGATCGACCTGCAGGTCGACGCGAAGGGCGACCTGCACATCGACGGCCACCACCTGGTCGAGGACGTCGGCATCACACTCGGCATGGCGGTGGCCAAGGCGGTGGGCGACAAGGCCGGCATCCAGCGTTACGGCCACGCCTATGTGCCGCTGGACGAGGCGCTGTCGCGGGTGGTGATCGACTTGTCCGGCCGGCCCGGGCTGCACATGCGGGTGCCGTTCAAGGCCGGCATGGTGGGTGGCTTCGATACCCAACTGACCTACGAGTTCTTCCAGGGCTTCGCCAACCACGCGCTGGTCACGCTGCACATCGACAACCTGCACGGCGACAACGCGCACCACCAGTGCGAGACCGTGTTCAAGGCCTTCGCGCCGGGCGCTGCGCATGGCGCTGGCGGCCGATCCGCGCAGCGCAGGCGTCGTGCCGTCGACCAAGGGCACGCTGTAACAGGGCCAGACACCATGGCGCAGACGGTGGCGGTGGTCGACTACGGCATGGGCAACCTGCGCTCGGTGTCGCAGGCGCTGATGCACGTGGCCGCCGGCACCGACAGCCAGGTGATCGTCACCTCGTCGCCCGACGAAGTGGCCGCGGCCGACCGCGTGGTGCTGCCGGGGCAGGGCGCCATCCGCGATTGCATGGCCGAGTTGTCGCGTTCGGGCCTGACCCAGGCGGTGCTCGACGCGGCGCGGCGCAAACCGCTGTTCGGCGTGTGCATCGGCATGCAGATGCTGCTCGACCACAGCGAGGAGCAGGACACGCCGGGCTCGGCCTGGTGGCTGGGCGCGTGCAGGCGCTTCCAGCTGCAGGGGCGGCTGCAGGCCGATGGCAGCCACTTCAAGGTGCCCCAGATGGGCTGGAACGAGGTCTGGCAGACGCCCCGGCGCGGTGCGCCGCACGCGTTGTGGGCCGGGGTGCCGGACGGCGCGTTCTTTTATTTTGTGCACAGCTACTTTGCGCAACCGTCGGACGAATGCCACACTGCGGCCGAAACCGATTACGGCGGCCGCTTTACCTGCGCTATCGCACGGGATAACATTTTTGCCACCCAGTTCCACCCTGAGAAGAGCGCGCAACACGGTCTGACCCTCTATCGGAACTTCCTGTCCTGGATGCCTTGACGGCCGCAGCACGGCTTCATCGGCTGGCTTCCAGCACTCCCACCACACGAGTCCCCTCGAACCTTTCGCATCTGCTCGATCGAGCTGCCATGCTGCTGATTCCGGCGATAGACCTCAAAGACGGCAAGTGCGTGCGCCTGGAGCAAGGTGACATGTCGGCGGCCACCACCTTCGGCGAGAACCCGGCGGCGATGGCGCGGCGCTGGCTTGCTGCCGGTGCCCGGCGGCTGCATCTGGTGGACCTCAATGGCGCCTTCGCCGGCCGGCCGGTCAACGAAAGCGCGGTCAAAGCCATCGTGCGCGAGGTCGGCGACGCGATCCCGGTGCAGCTCGGCGGCGGCATTCGCGACCTCGACACGATCGAGCGCTACCTCGACGACGGCTTGAGCTACATCATCATCGGTACCGCCGCGGTCAAGAGCCCCGGTTTCCTGAAGGACGCCTGCAGCGCCTTCGGCGGCCACATCATCGTGGGGCTGGACGCCAAGGACGGCAAGGTGGCCACCGACGGCTGGAGCAAGCTCACCGGTCACGAGGTGGTCGATCTGGCGAAGAAGTTCGAGGACTACGGTGTCGAAGGCGTGATCTACACCGACATCGGCCGCGACGGCATGCTCACCGGCATCAATGTCGACGCGACGGTCAAGCTCGCCCAGTCGCTGACGATCCCGGTCTTTGCCTCCGGCGGCCTGAGCGGCCTGCCCGACATCGAGAAGCTCTGCGCGGTTGAAGGCGAGGGCATCGAGGGCGTGATCTGCGGTCGGGCGATCTACAACGGTGCGCTGGACTTCGTCGCGGCCCAGGCGCGGGCCGACGAATTGAACGGCGGCTGATTGACCCACCCCCGGAGCGCCTTCGGCGCCTCCCCCTCGAGGGGGCGCCGCTGGCGGACCGGCGGAGCCGGATCCGCGGCGGCCGCTTGACGCAACGCTACCCTCCACCTCATGCTCGCTAAACGCATCATTCCCTGTCTCGACGTCACCGGCGGCCGCGTCGTCAAGGGCGTCAACTTCGTCGAACTGCGCGATGCCGGAGACCCGGTGGAGATCGCCGCCCGTTACAACGAGCAGGGCGCCGACGAACTGACCTTCCTCGACATCACCGCCACCAGCGACGGCCGCGACCTGATCCTGCACATCATCGAGGCGGTCGCCTCGCAGGTCTTCATCCCGCTGACGGTGGGTGGCGGGGTGCGCACGGTGGCCGACGTGCGGCGGCTGCTGAATGCCGGCGCCGACAAGGTCAGCTTCAACTCCGCCGCGGTGGCCGACCCGCAGGTAATCCGCGCCGCGTCGGATCGGTACGGTGCGCAGTGCATCGTGGTCGCCATCGACGCCAAACGCAGGCAGGGCGACGACCTCGTCGCGCGCGGCGTTGGCTGGGACGTCTACACCCATGGCGGGCGGCGCAACGCCGGGCTGGATGCGGTCGCCTGGGCGCGGCGCATGGCCGAGTTGGGTGCCGGCGAGATCTTGCTGACCAGCATGGACCGCGACGGCACGAAAGTCGGCTTCGATCTCGAACTCACCCGCGCCGTGGTCGAGGCCGTTCCAGTGCCGGTGATCGCATCGGGCGGCGTCGGGGCGCTGGAGCACCTGGTCGACGGCATCCGCATCGGCGGCGCCGACGCCGTGCTGGCCGCGAGCATCTTTCACTACGGTGAGTTCACCGTCGGTCAGGCCAAGGCCCTGCTGGCGCGGCACGGCCTGGCCGTTCGCCAGTGACCGCGCCGAAGGCCGCGCGCCGCGGCGCCGCCGCGAAACGGGGCCTGCCGAACGAGGTGCGCATCGTGGGTGGCCTGTGGAAGCGCAGCAAGCTGCCGGTGTTCGACAAACCGGGCCTGCGGCCCACGCCGCAGCGGGTGCGCGAGACGCTGTTCAACTGGCTGGGCCAGGACCTGACCGGTTGGCGCTGCCTCGACGCCTTTGCCGGCAGTGGAGCACTTGGGTTCGAGGCCGCCTCGCGCGGCGCGGCCGACGTGTTGATGCTCGAGCGCGATCCGCAGCTCGTGGCCAGCCTGCGCGCCACCGCGATGCGCTTGAAAGCGAACGCGGTCCGGGTCGAGCGCGCCGACGCGCTGGCGTGGATGCGCACCAGCCCCGCCGCGGCGTTCGACCTCATCCTACTCGATCCACCGTTTGATGCGCCGTGGCGCCCGGCGGCCCTGCGAGCGGCGGCCGAATTGCTGCGCGCCGGCGGCTACTTGTATCTGGAGGCACCGGTCACCCTGACCGACCTGCCTGCGGCGATGGAGGTTTGGCGAAAGGACCGCGCGGGCGCGGTGCACTATCACGTGCTGCGCCGCAACAGCTAAACTGCCGCCGACCAGGAGCGCGCCATGGCCACACGCAGCCCGTTGATCGCCATCTACCCCGGCACTTTCGATCCGATGACGCTCGGCCACGAGGACTTGATGCGCCGGGCGTCCCGCCTGTTCGACAAGCTGCTGCTGGCGGTGGCGGCCGGGCATCACAAGCGCACGATGTTCACGATCGCCGAGCGCATCGAGATCGCCAGCGAGGTAGCCCGTCCGTATGAAAACATCGAGGTGATTGCGTTTCGCGGGCTGCTGCGCGACTTCGTGGTGGAAAACGGCGGCAAGGTCGTGGTGCGTGGTCTGCGGGCGGTGAGCGACTTCGAGTACGAGTTTCAGATGGCTGGTATGAACCGACAGCTGATGCCCGAGGTTGAAACCATCTTCATGACCCCGTCCGACCAGTACCAGTTCGTCAGCGGCACCTTCGTGCGCGAGATCGCGATGCTGGGCGGCGACGTGTCTAAGTTCGTGGCCCCTTCGGTATTGCGACGCCTGCAGGAGCGGGTGTCGAACACGGACGAGGCCTGAGTTGCCACATCGTTTCGGCGTAGCGCCGACGGAGAGTTCACGATGGCGCTGATGATCACCGACGAGTGCATCAACTGCGACGTGTGCGAGCCCGAGTGCCCGAACGAGGCCATTTCGCTCGGCGCCGAGATCTACGAGATCGATCCGGCCAAGTGCACCGAGTGCGTCGGCCACTTCGACGAACCGCAGTGCGTGCAGGTCTGCCCGGTGGCCTGCATCCCGGTGGACCCCGCGCACGTCGAATCGCGCGACCGGCTGTGGGCGAAGTTCACGGTGCTGATGCGCTCGCGCACCAGCACCGACGCCTGAGCCCGCTGCGCCCCATTGGGCGCCGTTGGCCCGAGCGGGCGTTCAACCCGACTGGCCGAACGCCTTCATCGGCGGCGTCATGTTGGCGTCGTCGCGCAGCTTGCGGCCATCCGGTTTGCGCGGTGCCTTGGGCCGGGCCCGGTCTGGAGCGCTGGCGCCGCGCGACGAGCCGATGTGGCCCGCGCCCTGGCGCGACGCGGCGCTTTCGCGCTGCTGCCGCTCCTTGATGAGCGCCTGGGCCAGCCGAATGTCGCGCGCGGCAATCTGCACGCGCGTCACGGTGCTGCGCGGCCGAGCGATCGTCGCTCACGTCGACGGCCCATCCGGCCGCACACGGTTGCTGCGAGTATTCGCGCCCGTCCGGACCGCAGCGATAAACCCGCTCCTGCGCCGATGCCGTGGCGCACAGCAGGACCAGCAATCCCAGTACGGCAGGCGCCTTCATGGCTGGGCCGCCGCCGGCTTGGCGGGCTTGGTGTGGATCTTCATCATGGCACGCTCCATCGATCCTTCGATCAGCAACGGCAGTGCGTCGAGCGAACGCTGGATGCACTGCTCGATCGCCACGCGGTGTTCGGGCAGGGGCTTCTGCAGCACCCAGTCGACGACCTCGCTCTTGACTCCTGGATGGCCGACACCGATGCGCAGGCGCCAGAAGTCCGGGCTGCCCAGCTGGGCCAGGATGTCCTTCAGCCCGTTGTGCCCGGCCGCGCCGCCGCCCTGCTTGATCTTCACATGTCCGGGCTGCAGGTCGATCTCGTCGTGGACCACCAGGATCTCGGCCGGCGCGATCTTGAAGAATCGCGCCAGAGCGGCCACCGACTTGCCGGACAGGTTCATGTACGTCTGCGGCTCCAGCAGCCACAGCGGGCCATCGTTGCGATTGAGACGGGCCACCAGACCGTGGTACGCACGGTCGCGCAGCAGTGTCACGCCCAGCTTGCGCGCCACGGCGTCGACCCACCAGAAACCGGCGTTGTGCCGGGTGTCCTCGTATTCGGTGCCCGGGTTGCCCAGGCCCACGATCAATCGAATCATCGGTGGATTATCCGTGGCGGCCCGACATGAAAAAGCCCCACCGAGGTGGGGCTTGGGATCACTCCGTTGGGGGATGCCCGGTCACTTCTTCTTGGCATCCTTCTCCTTGGCGGCCGGGGCCTTGGCCTTGGCCGCCGCGGGCGGCGCGGCACCAGCTGCCGGGGCGGCTGCCGCCGCCGCCGCGGGCGCGGCACCCGGCGCCGCAGCGGCTTCCGGCGTCGCCGCGGCTTCCTCTTCCTCGACCTTCGGCAGCGTCACCGCCACGATCACCGGGTTCTGCGTGCCGTGCTTGACCACGCGCACGCCTTCGGGCGGCACGATGTCGGAGACGTGCAGCGACTGACCCTTCACCAGATTGCTCAGGTCGACGTTGATGAATTCCGGCAACTGCGTCGCCAGGCATTCGATCTGGACTTCGTTGGCCACGTGGCTGATCAGGCACTTGTCGGTCTTGACGGCGGGCGAATTCTCTTCGCCGGAGTAGTGCAACGGCACCTTCACGCGCAGCTTGGTGGTGTCGTCGACCCGCTGGAAGTCGATGTGCATCACCTCGTGCTTCCACGGATGCATCTGGAAGTCGCGCATCAGCACCTTCTGCCGATGGCCCGACACCTCCATCTCGAGCACCGACGAATGGAAGGCCTCCTTCTTCAGCGCGTGAAACAGCGCGTTGTGGTCGAGCTCGATCGTTTGCGGCTCGCCACCGCCATAGACAATACCAGGCACCTTGCCGGTACTGCGCAGGCGGCGGCTCGCTCCGGACCCCTGCTGTGTGCGCTCGAAAGCGACGAATTTCATGATTCACTCCAAGTGATTGAGCACCCGCGACCAGGTGACTCCGACGAAACGGTCCCGAACGGACCGCAACCGAAAAGGGCCACCGTCTGGCAGCCCGCCTTATGCTCTAGAAATTGCTGTTCTGCTCCGCAAAAAGCGACGTCACCGACTCACCATCGGAGATGCGCCGGATCGTCTCGGCAAACAGGAACGCCACCGACAATTGCCGGATCTTCTTGCAGGCGAGCGCGTCCTTGCCGAGCGTGATGGTGTTGGTGACCACCACCTCGTCGAGTTGGCTCGCGGCGATGCGGTCGATCGCGCCGCCCGAGAACACCGGGTGGGTGCAATAGGCGTACACGCGCTTGGCGCCACGCTCCTTCAGCACCTCGGCGGCCTTGACCAGCGTGCCCGCGGTGTCGATCATGTCGTCCATGATTACGCAATTGCGGCCCTCGGTCTCGCCGATCACGTGCATCACTTCCGACACGTTGGCCGCAGGCCGCCGCTTGTCGATGATCGCGAGGTCGCTGCCCAGTTGCTTGGCCAGCGCGCGGGCGCGCACGACGCCGCCGACGTCGGGCGACACCACCACCAGATCGGGATAGGCCTTGCTTTGCAGATCCGACAGCAGCACGGGCGACGCGTAGATGTTGTCGACCGGAATGTCGAAGAAGCCCTGGATCTGGTCGGCGTGAAGGTCCATCGTCAGCACACGCTCGACGCCGACGGTCTCCAGCAGGTTGGCCACCACCTTGGCGCTGATCGGCACGCGTGTGGAGCGCGGCCGGCGATCCTGCCGGGCATAGCCGAAATACGGAATCACGGCGGTGATGCGGCGCGCGCTGGCGCGCTTGAGCGCATCGACCATGATCAGCAGTTCCATCACGAACTCGTTGGTCGGCGCACAGGTCGGTTGCACCACGAAGACGTCGCGGGCGCGCACGTTCTGCTGGATCTCGACGTCGACCTCGCCGTCGGAAAAGCGCGCGACCTTGGCCTTGCCGAGTTCGACACCGAGCGCGGCCGCGATTTCGCGGGTCAGCGCCGGGTTGGCATTGCCGGTGAACAGAACGGTGTTGAAGAGCACGGCGCGGTCCAGGTCGTGGGGCTTCGTCGAAACGAGGTCAGCAGAAGATTTGGCAGGGGAGGAAGGACTCGAACCCTCGCATGTCGGAATCAAAATCCGATGCCTTGACCAACTTGGCGACTCCCCTACACCGGTGGCGGCTCACGCCGCCACCCACAACCGGATCAGCCTGCCCACGCCCGCAAAGGGTGTGACGCCAAACTGCGACACACGCGGCCCACCCAACGCGGCGGAAGCTCTTCCGCTGCCCAGGTCGCCATGGGTTGGTCGCCCGTGCCGGCCCTTGCGAACACTGCGCTGCCCGAACCCGACATGCGGCTGTTGCCGTATCGTGAGCGAAGCCACTCGGCGGCCTGGGCCACCTCAGCACAGTGGCCGATCGCCACGGGCTGAAGGTCGTTGCGGCCGAACCCGGAGGCTGCGCAATCGCTCAGCTGGGTGTCTGCAAGAAAGTCGGAAAGTATAACAGGCGGGGTTGCGCGTTCGAGCGCCGCACTGCCGAAGATCTGGGCTGTACCGAGGCTGGCTTCGGGCTTGACGACGGCCAGCCAGGCCGGCGGCAGATCGATCGGCGTGATGCGTTCGCCGACTCCCTCGACGAAGGCGTTGTGGCCGGCCACAAAGAATGGCACGTCGGCTCCGAGCGTCAACGCCAGCGGCAGCAGCCGCTCGACCGGCCAGTGCAATCCCCACAGCCGGTTCAGCGCCAGCAGCGTGGTGGCGGCATCCGAACTGCCGCCACCCAGTCCAGCCCCCCAGGGCACGCGCTTGTCGATGCTGATGTCCACGCCAAAGTGGCTGCCGCTGGCCGCCTGCAGCGCGCGGGCCGCCCGCAGACACAGGTCGTCGGGCGGCAGTGCAGGCCCGAGATCGTGTCGCTGCAAGCGGGCGTCGTCGCGGCGCTCCAAATGCAGCACGTCGGCCCAGTCGATCAGCACGAACACCGACTGCAGCAGGTGATAACCGTCGGTGCGCCGGCCGACGACGTGCAGGAACAGGTTCACCTTGGCCGGTGCCGGCAGGTCGTACAGCGCGTTCATGGCGCGGGCCGGTCCAGTCTGGCCCGTACGGTCACCGGCGGCGGTGCGTCGCGCTGCGCCTCGACCACGCCATCGGCAAAGCGGTCGAGGCGGACTTGCCAGCCGAGCTGCAGAAAGCCACTCTGGTCCACGCCCAGGGCCTGCGACGGTGCGCCGGCCCAGGGGCGGCCGCGCAACCACTCGAACAACGCAGCCATCGGAAGTCGCTCACCGAGCGCCTGAGCTGCAAGGTCGTCGAGGTCGGCGTAAGTCGTGCGGGTGCCGGGAGCCGTCAGCACGGTGGATTCTGGCGACCACCGCGCCTCGGCCATCGTCGCACCCAACGGCGAGGTCAGCACCAGCACGCCGGCCTTGGCATCGCCGCGCAGCTCGAACGCCGCAGTCACCGCCCGCACCGGGTTGGCGTCCACGCGCACGCTCAGACGACCGGCCAGATACGGCCCGGTGTCGCCAGGTCCCAACGTTGCGGTGGCGCAGCCGCTCAGCAGGGCCGCCCATGCAGCGGCCCGACCCAGCGCCCGCGCAAGAATCACAGATTGACTTTCAGGCGCGCGAGCGTTTCGCGCAGCACCTCGTTGGCCGCGTCGCGTCCGCGCGCGTCCTGCCAGACCCGACGCGCTTCGTCGCGCCGCCCGGTGGCCCAAAGCACCTCGCCCAGGTGCGCGGCAATCTCGGTGTCGGGACGGGCCGCATAGGCCTTGCGCAAGAGGCGCAGCGCCTCGTCGCGGTTGCCGGCGCGAAACTCGAGCCAGCCCATGCTGTCGACGATGAACGGGTCGCTCGGTGCCAGCTCCATCGCCTTCTGGATCAAGGTGCGGGCTTCGGCCAGCCGCTGGCTGCGATCGGCCAGCGAGTAGCCGAGCGCGTTGTGGGCATGCGGGTGGTCGGGCTTCAGCTCGATCACGCGGCGCAGCAGCCGCTCCATTTCGGCAAAGCGTTCCAGCTTGTCCTCGATCATCGCCTGTTCATACAGCATGTCGGGGTCGTTGGCGAAGCGCTGATTTCCCGCGCCGAGCACCTCGGCGGCCTCTTTCCAGCGTTTGACGTCGCGCATCACCTGCGCCTCCGCCAACACCTTGGCGCGTGCGTCCTCCTCGGTGCGTTCGGGCACTTTACGCACCAGTTCGCGCGCCTGCTGCAGCTTGCCCTGGCGCGCCAGCAGCGACGCACGCCGGCTCTGCACCTCCAGCGCCCGCTGCGGGCTGTCGATCTTGGCCAGCCACGCTTCGGCGGCCTTGAGGTCGCCGCGCTGCTCGGCAACCTGGGCCAGCAGCAGCCAGGCCTGGGTCAGGCCGCGGTCTTCGGCGCCATCGGGCCCGCTGTCGTCGTCGGCGCTCGGTGGCGGTGCGGGTTGTTTCGCGGCGAGGTCCACATAACGGAGCAACGCGGCCTCGGCCTCGCGAAACTGTCGCATGTCCAGCCGCAGGGCACCCAGCGTCAGCCAGGGTGGCGCCAGGGTCGGCTCGAGCCGGGTGAGCTGCTCGAGCTGCTGCGCGGCCTCCGCATAACGCTGCACCTGGGTCAGCGCGCGCACATACGCCAGGCGCGGCGCGCTGTCGACCTTGTCGCGCGCGAGGAAGCTGGTTGCAATGCGCTCGGCCGTGGGCTGCATCGGCATCAGATCGAGCGCCAACAGGAACGGCGCCTGCGAATCGGGTTCGTCGGCCTGGGCTTGCTCGGCCAGTGCCAGCGCCTTGGGCGCATCGCCGGCCGCGAGCCAAGCGCGCGCGATGGCGACTCGCGCCGCGGTTCGGGTGTCCGGTGCGTCGCGGTAGGCGGCGAGCCACTGTTCGAGCAACGAGGCGGCCTGCTTCCGGTCGCCGGCCCGCTGCAGCAGACGGGGGGTTGCGGCAATCAGGCCGGCTCGCTGGTCCGCCGCCATGGAGGCAATCCAGCCCTTGAACGGTTCGCCGACCTCCTCGATGCGGTTCAACGCGATCAGGATCTGGATCTGGTAGCGGCGGGCGTCGTTCGACTCGGGCCTTGCCTGTCGCCACGCCTTGGTCGCCGCCAAAGCCTGATCGCCGGCGCGCGCCTGCAGTGCCATGTCGACCGCGCGCTGGAACAGGCTCTCGTCACCGGTGCGCCGCGCCGCATCGAGGATGACCTCGTAGGCCGAGCCGGCTCGCCCGGCGCGAAACTCCATCTCACCGATCAGCAGCTGGTAGAACAGCGGCGAGTCGAGCGGCGAGTTCTCGGCCTGCGACGTGGGCGTCTGTGCCACGGCGGCCGCGCCGGCGCACGCCCAGGCACACGCCATGGCGCGAAGCTTCCAGTGCAAATCACGGCCGACACGCACGGCGATCTCCCGACGAAAGTCCGGACCATTCTAGGGCGCAGGCCCATTCGGCGCGCTCGATAATGGCTTGATGCCCGAACTGCCCGAGGTTGAAGTCACGCGAATCAGCCTGGCCGACCGACTGGCGGGTGCGCGGGTGCTGAATGCCCGGTCGGGCAAGGCGCTGCGCTGGCCGCTCGGCTGCCGGGTCGCCGCGCTGGCCGGACTGGACATCGGCGCGCTGGCTCGACGCGGCAAGTACCTCTGGATGCCGCTGCAGGCCGACGGACGTCGGGGCGGGTTGTTGTGGCATCTGGGCATGTCGGGCTCACTCGCCCTGGTCGATCACCCGGCCGCGCCGAGCGGCAAGCACGATCACTTCGACCTCGTCACCACCGCGGGGACGCTGCGCTTGACCGACCCGCGCCGCTTCGGTGCCGTGGTCTGGTCGTCGTCGCTCGACGCCGATCCTGCGCGTCGACTGCTGGCCAGGCTGGGCCCCGAGCCGTTCGATCCAGCGCTGGACGTCGCGTCGTTTCACGCGGCGTGCCGGCGACGTCGCACATCGATCAAGGCCGCGCTGCTGGCCGGCGAACTGGTCGTCGGCGCCGGCAACATCTACGCCTGCGAGGCGTTGTTCCAGGCCGGCATCGACCCGCGCACGCGCTGCAACCGGCTCTCTCGCCCGCGTGCCGAGCGCCTGCTTCAAGCACTGAGGCGTACCTTGTTGCGGGCGATCGAAGTCGGCGGGTCGACGCTGCGCGACTTCCGCGATGCCCACGGCATGGCGGGCCAATTTCAGTCCGAGGCACTCGTCTATGGTCGAGAAGGGCGCCCCTGCGTCGAGTGCGGCCAACCGGTGCGCCGCATCGTGCAAGCGCAACGATCCACCTTCTACTGCGCCCGCTGCCAGATCCGCTGAATGTCCATCGAGGCCCGGCGTGCGCACTATGTGGCGGGCACGCCTCGGGCCCTGTCAGCAGATGTATCGCCTACCGGTGCATACACAGCCGCTGCGCTAGGATCGTCCGGCTCCCACCACTGTGCCTACGTCACCATGATATCGACCCTCGCGCGACGCCTGGACGCCCTCGCCGACTGGCGGCGGGCGCTGGACCGCGCGGTCGAGCAGTTCGCCGCTTTTCTGGCCGACCACGAACTGCGCGACAGCGGGTCCACCGTGCAGGTCGACGCGTTGCGGCAGCGCCTGGCCAGCGACCGACTGGTGCTGGCCTTCGTGGCCGAGTTCTCGCGCGGCAAGTCCGAGCTCATCAACGCCATCTTCTTTGCCGACGCCGGCCGACGCGTGTTGCCGGCCACGCCGGGGCGCACCACGATGTGCCCGGTCGAACTGGCCTGGGATCCGGAGCAGCCCGCGGGTGTCGCACTGCTGCCGATCGACACGCGATTGCGCGCGATGTCGCTCGCCGACCTGCGCGAGCGCTCCGATCTGTGGCGCCGCATCGAACTGCCGGCGCTGGACTCCGGACCGCTGGCCGACGCGCTGGCTGAGGTCAAGCGCACCATCAATGTCTCGGTCGAGGAGGCGCGCGCGCTGGGCTTCTGGAACGACGAGAATCCGCAAGACAACCCGCCGCAAAGCGCCGACGGCAAGGTCGAGGTGCCGGCCTGGCGCCATGCGCTGATCAACTATCCGCACCCGCTGCTCAAGCGCGGGCTGGTGGTCATCGACACGCCGGGCCTGAACGCCATCGGCGCCGAGCCCGAGCTCACGCTGGGCCTGCTGCCGTCGGCCCACGCCACGGTGTTCGTGCTCGGGCGCCGACACCGGGGTGACCCGCTCCGACCTGGAGATCTGGCGCGAGCACCTCGACGGCCGCGCGCTGGAGCGCTTCGTCGTGCTGAACAAGATCGATGCGCTCGCCGATCCGCTGAGCTCCGCGGCCGAGGTCGAAGCGCAGGTGCAGCGCCAGTGCGATCAGGTGGCCCACACGCTGCAGGTCGATCCGCAGCGCGTGTTCCCGCTGTCGGCACGCGACGCGCTGGCGGCGCGGGTGTCGGGCGATGCCGCGGCGCTGGCCGCCAGCCGCCTGCCGGCGCTCGAAGAGTCGCTGTCGGCGCAGCTGATGCCCCAGCGCAGTGCGGTGATCGGCCGGATCGCCGTCGATGGCATGGCCACGCTGCAGCAGCAGGCCGTTCGGCGCCTGAACGACCAGCGCCGCCAGCTGGCCGAACAGACGGCTGAACTGCGCGGCCTGCGGGGCAAGAGCGGCACCAAGGTCAAGCTGATGCTCGAGCGCGCACAGGCCGACAGCGCCGACTTCGAGCGCTGCACGGTGCGGCTGTCGGCGTTGAAATCGGTGCACACCCGTCAGCTCAAGCAGGTGATGGTGTTGCTGTCCAGCGACCGTGTGCGCGAGGAGGTCGACCAGATGCGCAAGGCCAGCGATGCGAGCTGGTTCAAGCTGGGCGCGCGCAAGGCATTCGTCGCGTTGTGCGAACGACTGCGGGCGCTGATGGTGCAGTCCACGCAGAAGGCGGGCGAGATCGAACAGATGCTCGGCGGCACCTTTCGGCAGCTCAACGCCGATTTCGGCTTTGCGCTGGTGGCCGCGCCGGTGCCCAGCATGGAGCGCTACGAGCGGGAGCTGGCGCTGATCGAGTCGAGCTACACGCGTTATCTGGGTCCGGCCAACGCCTGGCGCCTGTCCGAGCCTGGCTTCATGGATCACTTCCTGCGCATGCTGGTGTCCAAGCTGCGCGTGGTGTTCGAAAACGCCGCGGGCGACATCGAGATGTGGAGCAAGTCGACCACTGCCCAGATCGAATCGCAGATGCGCGATCGCCGGCGCGGCTTCAAGCGGCGGCGCGAAGCGCTCGAGCGGATCCAGAGCGCGTCGGGCGATCTCGAGCACCGCATCGCCGAGGTGCAGTCGCAGGACGAACGGCTGCAGCAGTGGCTGGCGCGGGTGGACGCGCTCGCGGGCGCGCTGCGTGACCTGGCCGCGTCGCCGCCGAGCCTGAACGAGAACGGCGAGCGTGCCTCGCACCTGTCGCTGGTGCACTCGGCCGCGGCTGTGGCAACCGCCGAGGCCGAGACGGCTGGCGGCGCGGCATGACGCCTGGCTGATGGGCCGCAAGGCCCGCGCACAGACTTTCGCCCGGCGCATCGTCGCATGGCAACGCGTGCATGGCCGGCAGGGTCTGCCGTGGCAGGGGCAATCCGACCCGTATCGCGTATGGCTGTCGGAAATCATGCTGCAGCAGACCCAGGTGACCACGGCGCGCGCCTACTTCGAACGCTTCGTGCAGGTGTTTCCCGACGTGGCCTCGCTGGCGCGCGCACCACTGGACGATGTGCTGGCGCTGTGGAGCGGCCTGGGCTACTACACCCGGGCGCGCAATCTGCATCGCTGCGCGCGCGAGGTCGTCGAGGTGCATGGCGGCACGTTCCCGGCCGCCAGCGTCGAGCTCGCGCAGCTGCCCGGCATCGGGCGCTCCACCGCCGCGGCGATCGCAGCCTTCTGCCACGGCGAGCGCGCCGCGATCCTCGACGGCAACGTCAAGCGCGTGCTGGCCCGCCACCTCGGCTTCGATCTCGACCTGGCGCAGGCGGGCCCCCAGCGGGCGCTGTGGCTGATGGCGCAGGACCTGCTGCCGGGATCCCGATCGATGCCCGCCTACACCCAGGGCCTGATGGACCTCGGCGCCACGCTGTGCCTGGCGCGAAACCCGGATTGCCCGCGTTGCCCGGTGCGCTCGGATTGCGTGGCGCGGCTGCGCAGGCGCGTGCGACGACTTGCCGGTCAAGTCACGCCGGATTCAGCGCGGCGCGCGGAGCAGCGCGTTGTTGTGGCTGTTGTGGCGCAAGCAGTTGGTGCTGGTCCGACGGCCGGAGCGCGGCATCTGGGCAGGGTTGTGGAGCCTGCCGGAATTCGACAGCGTGCAGGCCGCTTCGTGCGACCACCGCCGGCTGGGCCGGCCACGGCGATGAGTTGCCGCCGATCGACCACACGCTGACTCATCTCGACTGGCGGCTGTGGCCGGTGCTGTGGCAACTGCCCGCCCGCACCGACGCCGCGAGTCGCGCGACGCTGACGGCGGCGCTGCCCGGCGCGCGCTGGTTCGATTGCGACGAGGCACTCGCGATGAGCCTGCCGGCCCCGGTGCGCCGGCTGATCGGTGCCGTGCCGGCGCAACGATGACCCCAGCCCGCTCCGGCCCACGTCGCTAGACGACGCCTTTGCTGCGCAGGTACTCGTCCACCAGCCGCAGGCGCATCAGCGGATCGTCGAGCTCCATCAGCTTCTGCTTCGCGGCCAACGAGATCGGCAGCAGCTCGCACCAGCGGTTGGACACCCAGCCCGCGTCGTCGAAGCGATAGGGTTTGCCGAACGGCGAGCCGCTCTGGCGCTCCAGCGCGCCGATGGCGTTGGCCAGCGCGCGCACGGTCGGAATCAGCGACGCATGCGGGGCCACCGCGATGTCCTCGTCGAGCAGCCAGGCGCGCGCCACCCACAGCCCGTCGCTCTGTTGCGCCGGCTCGGTGATCTCGAAGCGCTGCCCGCCGTGGCAGCGAACGCGCAGCACGCCGGTCTGTTCGGCATCCACGTCCTGCAGATGCGCCAGCACGCCGGTGGTCTCGAACTGCACGGTTTCGTCGCCGGCGCGCACCTCGGAGCCCTGGCGCAGGCAGACCGCGCCGAACGGCTGGTGATCGCGCATGCATCGGCTCACCAGATCGAGGTAACGCGCCTCGAAAACGCGCAGATTGAGTCGCGCGCCCGGAAACAGCACGCTCTGCAGCGGAAACAGCGGCAGGGCGGCCAACGTGTTGGGGTCGTTCAATCCGATGCGTCCAGTTCGCGATGTCGCATCAGCGTCGTGCCGGCCGACTGGAAGCGGCGCGCGAGCTGCTCGACCATGTAGACCGAGCGGTGCTGGCCGCCGGTGCAGCCGATCGCCACGGTCAGGTAGCTGCGCTGATCGGCCTGGAACAGCGGCAACCAGCGGCGCAGGAAGGCCTCGATCTGCGTCAGCATCTCCTCGCTCTCGGGCTGCGCGCGCAGGTACTCGATCACCGGCGCGTCGGCGCCGGTGAGGGCGCGCAGCTCGCGGATGTAGTAGGGATTGGGCAGCACGCGCACGTCGAACACGTAGTCGGCGTCCAGCGGCACGCCGTACTTGAAGGCGAACGACTCGAACACCAGCGTCAGTGCGCTGCTGCGGGCGTCCACCAGTCGGCGGATCCAGCCGCGCAGCTGCGCCGGGCGCAGCAGGCTGGTGTCGATGACGGTGGACACTTCGCGCAGCTCGCCCAGCATCAGCCGTTCGAGCTCGATCGCCTCCACCAGCGCGTGCTGCGTGTCGTGGGCCGCGGCATTGGCCAGCGGGTGCGGGCGCCGCGTCTCGGAGAACCGGCGCACCAGGGCATCGGTGCTGGCATCGAGGAACAACGATCGGATCTGCACGCCTTCGCCGCGCAGCTCGTCCATCAGCGGCACCAGCGCCGGCAGCGAGCGGGCCACGCGCACGTCCGCGGCCACCGCCACGCGATGGGTGTCGCGCGCGTGTTCGAGGCGGATGAAATCGCGCAGCAGTTCGGGCGGCAGGTTGTCGACGCAGACATAGCCTGCGTCCTCGAGCGCATGCAGCGCCACCGACTTGCCCGAGCCCGAGATGCCGGTCACCAGCACCACCTCGCGCGGCGGGGCCGGGTCGGGTGCGGGCGACGTAGTCGGCGCTCATGTGCGCGATGGGCGGCGCCTGGTTTGCACCCGCGGCGGCGTACCGCCGGCGCCTTGCAGCAGCGCCTGCGCGTGGGCGGTACCCGACAGGCGTTCCCCGCCCAGCATGCGCGCGATCTCGGCCACGCGCGATTCACCGGTCGCACGCTGCAGCGTGCTCTCGGCATGTCCGTCCACCTGATGTTTGCGCACCACCCAATGCTGGTCGCCACAAGCTGCCACCTGCGCCAGGTGGGTCACCGCCAGCACCTGCACCGACTGGCCGAGCTGCTTCATCAGCGCGCCCACCGTGTCGCCGACGGTGCCGCCGATGCCGGCATCGATCTCGTCGAAGATCAACGTGCCCGCGCCGTCGTCACCGCTCGACGCGGCGCGCGTGGTGGTCACCGCGATCGCCAGTGCCAGCCGCGACAACTCGCCACCGGAGGCCACCTTGGCCAGCGCGCGCGGGCTGGCACCGGCATGCCCGGCGACCTGGAACTCCACGTTCTCGAGACCGAAGCCTTGCGGCTGCTCCTGTGCCGGCAGGCCCACCTGGAAGCGTCCGCCGGTCATGCCGAGGCCTTGCATCGCCTGCGTGACCGCACGACCCAGCTTCTGCGCGGCGGCCTTGCGCGCCGCACTCACGCGAGTGGCTTCGTCGCGGTAGGCCCGTTCGGCTTCGTCGATCGCACGTTCGAGCGCCGCCAGGTCGGTGGCGGCGTCGAGCGCCTGCAACTCCTGCTTCCATGACGCCAGCAACGCCGGCAACTCGGCCGGCGGACGCCGGAAGCGTCGCGCCAGGCCGATCCAGGCCGACAGGCGGGCGTCGAGCTCGGCCATGCGCGCGCCGTCGAAGCCGTCGCCGCGCAGGTAGGCGCGCAGCGAGTGGGCAACGTCCTGCAGCTGCGCCTGGGCGCCGTGCAGGACGTCGACGATCGGCAGCAAGGCAGCGTCGAACCGGGTCACGGCCTGCAGCGCCAGCAGCGCGCGGTCGGCCTGCCCGATGGCGTGCGCGTCGCCCTCGGCGATGGCGTCGAGTGCTTTTCGCGTGGCTTCGAGCAACGCCTGCGCATGCGACAGCCGGCCGTGCTCGGCGTTGAGTTCGTCCCACTCGCCGGCTGCCGGAGCGAGACGGTCGATCTCGCCGATCTGCCAGGCCAGCCGTTCGCGCTCGCGCTCGATCTCGTCGTGGCGTTCGCGAGCGCGCTCCAGCGCTTCGCGGGCCGACTTCCAGGCGGCGTGGCGGTGCACGGTCTCGGCGGTGTCGATGCCCGCCTGGGCATCGAGCAGCGCGCGCGCCGCGCTCGGCCGCGTCAGGCTTTGCCAGGCGTGCTGGCCATGGATGTCCACCAGGTGTTCGGCGGCCTCGCGCAGCTGCGCGACCGTGGCCGGGCTGCCGTTGATCCAGGCGCGGCTCTTGCCTTGCGCGTCGAGCGTGCGCCGCAACAGCAGGCCGTCTTGCGTGTCGAACCCGCCCTCGGCCAGCCACGGGGCCAGCGCGGCCGGGACGGCATCGAACTCGGCGCTGACTTCGGCGCGCGCGGTGCCCTCACGCACCAGCCCCACGTCACCACGGCTGCCCAGCGCGAGCTGCAGCGCGTCGATCAGGATCGATTTGCCGGCACCGGTTTCGCCCGTGAGCACCGAAAATCCGCCGTCGAACTCGACGTCGAGCGCCGGCACGATGACGAAGTCGCGCAGAACGAGTCGCCTAAGCATGTTCCGTGCGGCCCCGCATCACACGACGCCCTCGTACCAGCGAAGCTTGCGGCGCAGCGTGGCGTAGTAGCTCCAGCCGCGCGGATGCAGGAAACGCACCCGGTGCTCGGAGCGCCGCACGCGCACCTGGTCGCCGTGCTGCAGGCTCGTGAGCCCCTGCATGTCGAAATTGGCCGAGGCGTCCTTGCCGGCGACGATCTCGACGCGGATGACGCCCGAGTCGGGCAGCACGATCGGCCGGTTGCTCAATGTGTGCGAGGCGATCGGCACCAGCACCCAGCCGGCGATGCCCGGATGCAGGATCGGCCCGCCAGCCGACAGCGCGTAGGCGGTGGATCCGGTTGGCGATGCGATGATCAGGCCGTCGGCGCGCAGGTTGGCGACGAACTCGTCGCCGATGTCCACCCGCAGCTCCACCATGCCGGCCGTGGCGCCGCGGCTGACTACCACGTCGTTCATCGACAGGCCTTCGAAGATGCGGCCGCCATCGCGCCAGACTTCGCTTTCGAGCATCGCGCGGTGCTCTTCCTCGAAGTCACCCTCGATCAGCGGCTCGATCGCCTCGCGCATCTGGCCCACGGGCACGTCGGTGATGAAGCCGAGCCGGCCCTGGTTGATGCCCACCAGCGGCACGTCGTAGCGTGCGAGTTCGCGCGCGATGCCGAGCATCGTGCCGTCGCCGCCCACCACGATCGCCAGGTCGCAGCGCGCGCCGATTTCGGCGGGCGACAATGCGCCGTAGGCGCTCGCCCGGGTGGATTCCGCGGTGAGCCGCTCGAACGACACCTGCAGGCCTTGCTGGATCAGGAACGCGGCGATCTCCTCCAACACCGGCCGGATGCCTTCGGCTTGGTGTTTGCCGACCAGCGCAGCATGACGAAAGCGCCTGCTCATGCGCGGGATTACACCACAGGGGTTTCAACGGGCGCACCGCCGGCGAGTGCACTCCGTACAATGAAAAACACGATGGACGAGCGCGCACGGTCCCTGCTGAAAACCCTGGTCGAGCGCTACATCGCCGACGGCCAGCCGGTGGGCTCGCGCACGTTGTCGCGCGCCTCGGGGCTGGAGCTGTCGCCGGCGACCATCCGCAACGTGATGGCCGATCTCGAAGAGATGGGCCTGATCGCCAGCCCGCATACGTCGGCCGGCCGCGTGCCCACCGCGCGTGGCTATCGCCTCTTCGTCGACACGATGATGACCGCGCGCACCGGCGACTTCGATCCGCTGTCGCCCGACCTCGCCTCCGCGCGCGAGCAACTGCACCCCGACCAGCCGCATCGCGTGATCGCGCAGGCCGCACACCTGCTGTCGAATCTGTCGCACTTCGTCGGCGTGGTCACCGCGCCGCGTCGGCCGAGCGTGTTCCGCCACATCGAGTTCCTGCGCCTGAGCGAGCGCCGCATCCTGGTGATCCTGGTCTCGCCCGATGGCGACGTGCAGAACCGCGTCATCGTCACCGCGCGCGACTACAGCCAGGGCGAGTTGGTCGAAGCCACCAACTACCTGAACACGCACTATGCGGGTCTGGCCATCGACGAGGTGCGCGAGCGCCTGCGCACCGAGATCGACGACCTGCGAGGCGAGATCGCGCTGCTGATGCAGGCCGCGGTGCAGGCGGGCACCGACGTGTTGAACGAGACCGAGCAGCTCGTGGTGTCGGGCGAGCGCAATCTGCTCGGCGTGCAGGACTTCGGCAACGACCTTGGTTCGTTGCGCAAGCTGTTCGACCTGTTCGAGCAGAAGACGCAGCTGATGCGCCTGCTCGAGGTGTCCAGCCGCGCCGACGGTGTGCGCATCTTCATCGGTGGCGAAAGCGGCGTGGTGCCCTACGAAGAGCTGTCGATCGTGTCGGCGCCCTACGAGGTCGACGGCCGCATCGTCGGCACGCTCGGCGTGATCGGCCCCACCCGGATGGCCTACGACCGCATGATCCAGATCGTCGACATCACGTCGCGCCTGGTCAGCAACGCGCTGTCGCAAAAGCCGTAGAGCGCACGGCTCCTACAATCGCTGGCCTTCAAGGGGCCGTTAGCTCAGTCGGTTAGAGCAGAGGACTCATAATCCTTTGGTCGTTGGTTCGATCCCAACACGGCCTACCAACAAGATCAAAGACTCGGGCAGCCTTCGTCATTCGGCCGAACGAGTTGCCCGCCTCGGGCCACCAGGACCTCCCCGCGCGACAGCGGCACCCAAGTCTCTGCGGTCAGCGGGACGCTGGCGAAGAGGACCACGTCCTGTTCGGCGCCGTGCGCCTCGATGCGAAGGCCGTCACTGGCCAGTTCACCGCCGGCCGGACAGCGGCGATTGAGGCGCCACAGGCCGGGCGGGCGAATCGTGCCGTCGTCATGGTGGCGACGATCCGCGTGCGCGAACAGCGCATCGCCGTCGCAGTACAGAAAGTTGGCGGGCCCGAGCTCGCGCAGCTCGGCGGCGAAGGACTCGACCACCCGCAGCCGCGTCGCAAGGCCAGGCGGAGCTTCGGCTCGCCAGTGGGGGCTCAGGCGTTCGAGCAGCGCGCAGAAGGCCTGCTCCGAATCGGTCTCGCCGACCGGGCGGAACGTCCCCGGCCGACGTTGCGCTGCGCTCTCGATGCCCGACAGATCGCCGTTGTGGGCGAAGGTGTGCCAGGCGCCCCCCAGCTCGCGCACGAACGGCTGGCAGTTGCGCAGTGCCACCGCGCCCCGGGTGGCCTTTCGCACATGACTGAGCGCGAACGGCGTGACGAAGGGGTTGCCCTGGATGAAGCGAACGCAAGCACTGTCTGCCGCGGGGTGGACCTCCTTGACGAGGCGCACCTCGCGCTCGTCGTACCAGGCGATGCCCCAGCCGTCCTTGTGCGGGCCCGACAGGCCGCCATGCCGAGAGAACTCCTCGAGCGACAGCCGCACGGTGCTCGGGTACCGGGAGGACATCGCAAAGAGTTCGCACATGGGGCGCTCGCCGCGATCGAACGGCTCAGTCAGGCACTGGTGACGAAGTGAACGGCCAGCGCAAGCGCCACGACGGCGAGCACGAAGTTGAGCCAGACACCCAGGTTCGTCCAGTAGCCACGCGGGATCTCCTTCTCGCCGAGGTTTCGCAGGACGGTTCTGAACTGCAAGGCCGAGACCACGGAGACAGCGGCGCCGATCATCAGCAGGCTGACGCCGAGCCACAGCGAGAAGCCGCGCTGCGACGACGAGAGCGGCTGGTTGCTGACCATGCGCAGGAAGAGGCCGAATCGTTCGACCACGAAGCCGAAACCCATCAGCGCGATGGCCGTGCGCTGCCACGCGAGCAAAGTGCGCTCGGCGGCGAACAATACGCGGGGATCATCAAGGTAGGACATGAGCTCTCACAGCGGGCGCAGAGTCCGCAAGCGGCTCTCCAGCGCAGCCGCGTTGAGCACACCGAAGTGCGCATCGATCATTGTCCCCTGGGCATCGTAGAACAGCGTGGTGGGCAGTCCGCGTGACCCCACCGTGGGCCCGAGTTTCGACGCCGCGTCCAGCAGCACCTCGCGCAGCGGCAGGCCCAGGCCGGCCAGGTAGGTGCGCACCGCGGCATCCGACTCGCCCTGGTTGACAAACAGGAAGCCGATCTTCGCCTCGCGCTGCTGCGCAGCCGCCAGCACCGGCATCTCCTGCCGGCACGGGCCGCACCAGCTGGCCCACAGGTTGACGACCACCGGACGGCCCGCAGCGGCGCTGCGCAGGTCCACCGGCGCACCGCCGTTCAACTCGGTGAGTGGCAGCGATGGCATCGGTGGCGTGTCGCGCGCGCCGGTCGCCAGCGTTGCCGCTTGCCACACGATGGTCCCCGCCAATGCAGCGCCAGCCAGCGGACGGCGAAGGAGCGGTGCCCGCAGGCCGCGCCAGACCAGCCAGGCTGCGGCGGCGACGGCGCCGGTGGGCGCATGCCAGCCGCCGTCGCGAACGTCGAATGCAGACCAGGGAGCGGCAAGATAGAGATCGGCACCCAGCCCCAGGTGCGCGAGCCGTGCCGCCAGCAGGCCGAGCATCGCCGCGACGACGATGGCGTTGCCCGCGGCAGCGGCCGAGTCCTTGCCGTCCGCGCTCCGGGCTTGCCGGGCTGCCAGCCGCGACGCCAGCCACGATGCGATCCACACGGCCAACAACAGCAGCACGGGCGGTACCGGCAATGCAATCGGGCCCAACGAAATGGACAACATGGCGTCAGGCTAACCCATCGGGCGCCACGCTGGCCGGCGCAGCGCTGGCGGTGCGCGGAAAGTCGGTCAAGGTCCGTGTCACGCGGACCAGCGTACAGAGCGGCGCGCGGTGGCCGAACGCACGCCGATCGGGTCAACTCGCGGCACTGGTCGCTGCGAAGGCGTTCACTTCTTCAGGCCGGCGCAAGCGTCACGCCGGGGCTGTGCCAGCGCCTTGCCGCCGCGCTCCTTGGCACGCGCCGCCATCTGGTCGTGGTGCCGCTCCTGGTAAGTCTTGCATTCCTCGTAGGTCTTCATCGAGTGCATGCGGTCGCGGTGCTCATCGCGCTCCTGCTGGGTCATCATGGTCCAGCCCGGCGTGAAGTCCGAACCCCAGCGCGCCGCGCCACGACCACCGCCGGGACCCATCCCCATGCCCATGCCCGGCGCGCTGGCCGCCGGCCCGGCACCCATCGGCCCCTTGCCGCCGCCCGCCTGGGCGAACACCACGCCCGTCGACAGACCGATCAGGGACGCCAGCACCACCATTCGAAGGTTCGTCATGTTTCGCTCCTTGGCCAACAATCAAGTTTCATGATACCCATGCAGGTATGTTGTGCGATTGACATTGCGCAACGACGCCAACGGAACCCAAGCGAGCCGAGAACGATCCTCGCTCGATCGCGCTGGGCCGCCCGGTTGCAACGCCGCCTTCTGCTCAAAGGCTGATCCCCTCGCCGCGCTCTTCGTGCGTGCGTCCATCGCGGATGTGGTACAGACGCTTGAAGGTCGGGATGATCTTCTCGTCGTGCGTGACGACGATGATGGCCGTGTGGTACTGCGTCGCCATCTGGTTGAGGATGCGCACCACCGCGAGCGCCCGTTCGCTGTCCAGCGGTGCCGTGGGTTCGTCGGCCAGGATCACCGGTGGCCGATTGGCCAGGGCCCTTGCGATCGACACCCGCTGCTGTTCGCCGCCGGACAACTCCGATGGCTGCGCCTGGGCGCGGTGCCCGACATCGAGCGCGTCCAGCAGTTCGCGGGCGCGTGCGCGCGCCTCGCCATTGGGCCGGCCTGCCAGCATCGGCAGCAGCGCAACGTTGTCGGTGACGTCGAGAAAGGGGATCAGGTACGGCGCCTGGAAGACGAAGCCGATGCTGTCGCGCCGCAGCGCGCGCAGGTCGGGGATCTTCCAGCCGTCGTCGTAGATGGTGTCGCCGCCGAGCACCATCTTGCCGGCGGTGGGCTCGATCACCGCACCCAGGCACTTCAGCAGCGTGCTCTTGCCCGAGCCCGACGGGCCGATCAGGCCGACGACCTCACCCGGCGCCACCGTCATGTTGACGTCCTTCAGCGCATCGACGGCGGTGTCGCCGTCGCCGTAGCGCTTGCGCAGGCGCTCGATGCGGATGCCGAGTTCGGTCACCTCAGCCTCCGATCGCCGCGGCCGGATCGACCTTCAGCGCCACTCGGATCGCCAGCGTGCTGGCCAGCGCACAGATCACCATCACCGCGAGCAGCCCGCGCAGCGCGTCGCCCGATTCCAGCAGCACGTACTTCGGGAACACCGGCGCCCAGACCGTCGCCGCCACCTTGCCGACGATGAAGCCGATCAGGCCCAGTCCCAGCGCCTGCTGCAGGATCATCCCGGCGATGGTGCGGTTGCGCGTGCCGATCAGCTTGAGCACGGCGATCTCGCGGATCTTGCCCAGCGTCATCGTGTAGATGATGAAGGCGACGATCGCCGCGCTGACGATTGCCAGGATCACCAGGAACATGCCGATCTGCTTGGCCGAGGTGGCGATCAGCTTGGCCACCAGGATCTCTTCCATCTGGTCGCGCGTGAAGGCCTCGAGGTGCTTCCAACGGCGCACCGGTTCGGCCACGGCTTCGCGGTCGAATCCCGGCCGCACCTGTACGAGGATGGCATTGACGTTGCGGTTGTTCGCCTGCGAGGTCTGGATCGCCTCCAGCAACCCGGGCACGCCCGGCCGGTTCAGGCTTGGGTTGGCGGCGGTGCGCGCGCGCTCGTTGACGATGGCGTCGTTGTCTTTCAGGAACTGGGCTTCCTGCGCGTCCTTCAGCGGGATGAAGACCATCGGGTCGCCGCCGGAGGAGACCATGCGCCGCGTCAACCCGACCACGGTGTAGTCGTGGCGCCGGATGCGGATGCGATCCCCCAGCACGAACCCGGTGCGCACGTCGACGACGGCTTCGTAGTGGCTGCGCGTGATGTGACGTCCGGCCACCAGGTAGCCGGGCTCGCCCGGCTGTCCGGGTTCGAAGCCGACGACCATGGCGCGAACGTCGTCGTCACCCGCGCCCGCGGAGACGAACCCGGCACCTGTCGTGCGCCGCACCTGCATCGTCAGGTAGGTCACGTTCGCCGCCCGCGCGACGCCCGGCATGCCCAGCACGCTGCGCACCACGTCGTCGCGCAGGCTCGACGACTCCGCATAGGGGCCCTGAGTGTCCTGCTGCACCACCCACAGGTCGGCACCGCTGTTGTTCAGCAGCGCGCGCGCATCGTCGACCATGCCGCGATACACGCCGGCCATCGTCAACGTCACGCCGATCAGCAAGCCCAGGCCGAACCCGGTGAGCACGAACTTGCCCCAGGAGTGCACGATGTCGCGGCCGGCCAGGCTGATCACGGCTGGCGTCCCGCGAGCGACTCGACGACCGTGATCCGGCTGTCGGCGCCGACGTCCTTCTCGCTGTGAACGACGATGGTCGAACCCGGCTTGACGCCGTCGAGTATCTGCACCTGGCCGTCCAGGCTGGCCTGGCCGATGCGCACCGGCACGAAGCGCAGCGCACCGGCTTCGATCGTCCACACGCCGGTCTGGCCTTGCAACCGCTTGATGGCGGCGTTGGGAAGCACCACGCCGCTCGCCGTCGCGGGCAAGGACAGGCTCACCTCGGCCAGTTCACCGACGGACAGGCCCGCTGGCAGCTGGTCGAAGCCCACCTGCGCCATACGCTCTTCGGTCACGCTGTCGCTCACCGCTTCGACACGCGCGACCTTGCCTGGGATCGCCCGCTCCGGGGCCGAGCGCAAGGTTATGCGTGCGGGCAGGCCGACAGCCAGTCCGGTCGACCGCCCCTGGTCCAGCCGGACTTTGACCCACAGGGACGATGGCTCGATTAGACGCACCACCGCCTGGCCGGCCACGACGGTCGACCCGGGTTCGGCGTCGCGGCCGGTCACGATGCCGTCACCGGGCGCCAGCAGGCGCACGTTTGCCCGTTGCTGCCGCAGCCCGGCCCGCTCGGCTGCCAGGCGCTGCTGATCCTGACGCGCTGCGGCGAGGTTGGCCTCCGCGGCGCTGCAGGACGGCATCGGCCGACGCCTGCTCCTGCAGACGGGACTCGACGGCGCCGGCGCTGATGAAGTTCTGCGCTCCGAGTTCCTGGTAGCGGCGGGCATTCACCGCCGCCAGCTCCTGCTTGGCCAGCGCATCGCGGCGCTGGGCATCGGCGGCCGCCATGGCACTGCCGGCGCGTGCGATCGAGGCGTCCAGCGCGGCCGTGCGCTCGTCCAGGTCCACCGGATCCATCTCCGCCAACACCTGACCCGCCCTCACGGCGTCACCCACGTCGACAGCCACCGAGCGCACGCGCCCGGCCACGGTCGGCCCGATCAGGTAGCTGCGCCGCGCTTCGACCGTGCCGATGCCAAACAGCGCGGGCGCGAGCCGGCCCTCGGCGGCCTGCACGACCGTGACCCGGGTGGGCGCCAGCGGCCCGGACCGCATGACGACGAAGGCCAGCGCCACGATCAGCGCCGCTGCGAGCAGGGCCAGCACAAGCCGGCGCATGCCGATCGACGAGCGTTTCATCATGCCTCCCCGAGAGCACGCACGTAGAGGGCGAAGACCCGGTCCGCCTGCTGGCGCATCGCCCCCGGACGGCCGCTCAGCATCGCCTGCATCACCAGGCCCTGGACCAACCCCACAAAGGTGGTGGCGGCGGCCTCCTGGTCGAGATCTGCAGCGACCTGGCCCTGGTGCACGGCATGCCGCAGGATGTCGAGCAGCAGCTTGCGGTAGCCCTGCAGCACGGCACGCACCTCCTGCTTGGCCGCGGAGTCGATCGGCTGCTGGAGTTCATGGAAGATGAATCGCGGCACGCCGGGGTGCGCGATGACGAAGTCGACATGGGCGCGGAACATCGCCGACAGTGCGTCCAGCGGCGTGTCCGCCTGGCCGGCGGCTGTTTCCAGGCCTTGCATCAGCGCCTCGCGCACCCAGCGCATGGCAGCCACCCAGATCGCGTCCTTGGTCGGAAAGTGCTTGAACACCGCGCCTTGCGTGACCCCGATGGCCGAGGCGATGTCGCTCGTCGTGATCAGCGCGGGGCTGGCGTCGCGCGCCAGCCGCAACGCTGCGGCCACGATCTCCGCCTGGCGCTCTTCGGTGGGTAGTCGCGTCTGCATCATCGTTCGTCTCGCCTGGTAAGTCATTGAACACTTACCAGTATACGTCGAAAGTCGAATACCCACCACCGTACGGTGCGCACGGCCACGGGGCTCGAACAGCGCCGCAGTGGTCTGGCCCGCCATGAGGGCCGGCGCGGCACCCTTGGGTTGCTTCAGTCGGTCACCTCGTGGCGTGCGCGGGGCGCTCCGCCATTGCGGACCCGCGCTGCGCTGGGTCGTCAGGCCAGGCCGATCGAGCGGACCTCCAGGGCAAAGCGGCCCGCCTGCCGCCCGGCGATCATCAGCCCGACCTGACGTATCCGTGCCGTGCAGAGCGCGGGTGCGCCGGGCACTTCGCGTCCGCGGAAAGTCGCCTTGAATCCCTGGATCGGGAGGCGGATCGCCTGCCATTCGTGGGTCGAGGGCTCGAATTCGGTTTGATAGCTCACGGTGTCGAGGCTGTCGTCGGTGATGAGGCTCAGCTTGAAGCGCTTGCCGTGGCCGCGCGCGTCGATCACGCAGGCAACCGCGCCCTGATGGCCCAGGTGGCCCGGCGCGCAGCGCACCGATGCGAACCCGCCCTGGCGCTCCAGCGAGACCTCGCCCTCGAAGACGGCGTGGCCGCCCGAGTCGTGTCGCAGCCTGCTGATCGACACGCCGCCCATCACACGATCGTCGATGGCGGTCCAGCCGCGCACGGCCTGCGCGTCGGAGAAGTCGAACAACAGCTTGGACATGGGCGGATTCTGGGGCTGGTCGGTCCTGGTGTCCGGTCCGCCGGAACTGATTCAGCGGCGGAGCGCTTCACGCAGCTTTACGCTGCGTTGACATTGCCCGGTGGTCGCAGCGGTGCACCCAGTCGTTGTGTTTGCACGGCCACTGACGGTCGGCAACCGGAGAGGATGCATGAACTTGAACAAACGTCTCATCATTGCCGCGCTGACCGCGACCGGCGCGCTCGCCGCGGGCGTGGCGCAGGCGCGTGAGGCCGATGTGCAGTGGGCGGTCACGATCGGCACGCCGATCTACACCCAGAGCGCGCCGGCGTACAACCGGTCCGCTCCCGTCTACGGATGGACGGCGCCCATCTACGCCGAGCCCGCTCCGGTGTATCACCGTTCGCGCTATCAGCAGCCGACCCGCTGGGACCGCGATGGCGATGGCATTCCGAACCGCTACGACCCGGTCTACAACCCGGTCTGGGACCGCGACGGCGACGGCATTCCGAACCGCTATGACCGGTTCGACAACTCGCGCCACGATCGTGATCGTGATGGCGTCCCCGATCGGTTCGAGCGGCACGACGGCCCGCGCTGGCGCGACCGCTGAGCCGCCACCAGGATGGTGAGCGCTGCATCGGCGCTCGCCCGCAGGGCGATGCGAGATCGTCGCCCTGCGCGGCCGCCGTGCCGCGTCAACCCGGCGCGTCCCCGCGGGGTATGTCGCCTCCGTGCAACGCGCGCCGCGCCCGCCGCAGCGCGAGCAGCACCAGGATCGCGACGACCGGAATCGACCACCCGACCAACAGGTCAGGCTCGATCCTGAGTCCCGCCGCCTTGCCCGCCTTGGCGCCGTAGCCGACCAGGCCGACCACGTAGTAGACGATTGCCGCCACCGACAGGCCTTCGACGGTCTGCTGCAGGCGCAACTGCAGCTTCGCGCGCCGGTCCATCGACACCAGCAGCGCCTGGTTCTGGCGCTCGCGTGCGATGTCCACGCGCGTCGACAGCAGCGCGCTGCCCTGGGCCACGCGTTCCGAAAGGTCGTGCAAACGCTGCGACACGGTGGCGCAGGTGGCCACCGCGGGGGTGAGGCGTCGCGCCATGAATTCCTCGATGGTCTGAACGCCGGGCAGCCGCCGCTCGCGCAGCTCGGCGATGCGCGTGGTCACGAGTTCGTGGTACGCGCGGCACGCGCCAAAGCGGAACTGGCTGGCCGCCAGGCTGCTTTCGACCTCGGCCGCCAACCGCGTCAGGTCCTGCAGCAGTGACTCGTCGTCGCCGGCGCCGGCGGCAATCCGCTCCGTCAACGATGCCAGCGCACGCTCGATCGCCTGCATGCGCGGAGACAACTGCCGCGCCATCGGAAACGCCAGCAGCGCCATCATTCGGTAGGCCTCGATCTCGAACAGCCGCTGCAGCATGCGCCCCGCCTGCCGCGGCGTGAGGCTGCGGTTGCACAGCACGAAGCGGCTGAACCCGCCCGGGTGCACGCGGAAATCCGTGAAGGCCATGCCCGCGCCTTCGCCGATGTCGGCCCCGACGACGATGTTGCCGCCGAAGTACTGCGCAAGCTGCGTCGCGTCCGGTGCTTCGGGTGCCGCCGCGATGAGTTCGGCGTGCGCAGCCACCATCGTCTGGCCTGGCCACCCCGCCAGCCAGCCGGAGGGCAGCAGCGACGAGGCCGGTTCGCCGAACTCCGGCGCACCAACGCCAGGTGCGAACACCGTGAAGCCGGAGAACTCGCCGTGCCGCTCCCACTTGATGCGCATCGCGCCAAGATCGGCGTTGAAGTGCGTGGCGCCCGCGGGCGGTGGTGTCACCGAGAACAGGCGGCACAACGATGCCAGGTGTGCCTGCTCGTGCGCGCGGTCTTCGGGTTCGACCAGCAGCGCCACGTAGGTGGCCCGCGCGGGCGTCTGGAGCGGTTCGGGCGGCCGCGCATGCACCTCGTCGGCCAGGCCCATCCGCAACGGGTGATCAGTGGGGAGCATCGGCCGCCAGACAGGGGCTGGTCTAGGGTTCCGTCAACGTCACCAGGATCGGGTTGTGGTCCGACGATTTCACCTCTGGCGCCTGCGCCTGCACGACACGCAGTCCGCGCACGAACAGGTGATCCAGGTGCCGGCCGAAGGTGCGCCGCCGGCCGTCGGGCACCAGCTCCACCGGCGTCATGCCCAGGCGCCCGGCGGCAGCGATCAGCACCTCGTGGCGCTCCAGACTCCAGGTGTTGAAGTCGCCCGCCAGGATCGCCGGGCCGTCGTGGCCGGCGAGCACCTCGGCCACGGCCTCGATCTGCGCGCGAAAGGATTCCAGGCCCAGCGTGAAATTGATGCCGTGCAGGTTGGCGATCGCCAGCGTCGTGCCGGGCGACGCAAGGCGATAACGCGCCACGATGGCCGACTTGGGTAGCTGCGCCAACGGCTCGAAGGCGCGCAGCGTGCAGGTGTCCAGCGGTCGCGCGCGCGACGCCACCATGACTCCGCGCTCCTCGCCGTTGTAGGCAAACGCTCCGGCCATGCGCCAGCCGTGGCCCGCGCGCTCGAGCACGTTGCGCACCGGCGTGCTCAGCACCGCCTCCTGCAGCAGCAGCACGTCGTGGTCGTTGGCAAAACGCTGCAGGTCGGCCTCCCAGCCGTCGTCCTCGCCCTTGTGCAGGTTCCACGACACGATGCGCAGCGTCTTGGTGTCGAGCGTGTCGCCGCTGTGCATGCTCACCGGCATCGCCTTCGGCTTGCGCGAGGCCGAACAGACCTGCGTGGTTGCGTCCACGCTGCCGTCGGTGCCCGGCGCGAGCAGACGCTCCTGCAGCGGCACCGTGCCGCAGGCACCGAGTGCCAGCGACAGCAGCACCACCCCGAGGTGGTGGGCGGTGGCTGCGGTCAAGGCGCGCCGCTCAGCCGCGCGGTGAAGTGGTCGGCGGCGCCTTCACCACGCGCGCCTTGCCGCCGGTGGTGACGATGATCACCGCGTCGCCGGCATTGATCGCCTCGCTGCCCCTGGCCTGCACGATGGCGCGGCGCTCGCCGCTCTTCAGCTGCACCAGGATCTCGATCGCCTCCTCCTTGGTGGCGCCGCGCTCGATCGCATTGCCGGCCACGCCGCCGGCCACCGCGCCGAGCACGCCGACGATGGCCGATTCGCGCCGCCCGCCCACCGAGGAGCCGGCAATGCCGCCGACCACGCCGCCCGCCGCGGCGCCGACGCCGCTTTGCGAGCCGTCGACCGTGACGGCCCGCGTCGACAGCACCACGCCGTCGAGCACGTTGGACATACGCTGCGCGTCGTTGCGGCTGATCACGTCGGGACTGGTGGTCGAACAGGCCGCAAGTGCGGCGACGACGGCGGCAAGAAGAAGGCGTTTCATGGTCGGTACTCCTAACGATTCAACGAACGGGCGCGGGCCCGGTGGTGATGATGAGGCCGGCGGCGGCAGCAGGCAACGACTTGGGGACAAGGATCGGCGGTCTGGCGCCTGTGCCAGCTTGCTAGGCATGCAGTCGACTCGACCGCGGCACGCTGGCCAGCAGGAATTCCATCTGGTCGACGAGGATCCGCCGCCCGCGCAGGATCATGTCCTCGTGCAGGCTGGGAATGTAGGGCAGGTACATCAGGCTCATGCGCGCCTCCTCGGGCAGACGATTGCCCTTGCGGCCGTTGCAGGCACGGCAGGCGGTGATGCAGTTCATCCAGGTGTCGCGCCCGCCGCGCGACATCGGAATCACGTGTTCGCGCGTCAGCAGGTCGAAGGCGAAGCGGCGGCCGCAATAGGCGCAGACATGGCGGTCGCGCACGAAGAGCTTCGGGTTGGTCAGCGCCGGCGCCTGGCGCCAGGCGCGGCTGGGCACCGCGCCCTTGACGGCGATGATCGGATGCAGTTCGATGCGCGACTGCAACCCCGTGGTGCGCTGGATGCCACCGCGCAGCACGTGAAAGGCACGCCCGAGCGTCCAGGCGACATCGTCGCTGGCGTACAGCACGGCGGCCTCGTTGGGCGAGATCCACGCCTGGGGCCGGCCGGACACATCGAGCTGAAGTACATCCACGGGTGAGCGCGCTCCTCAACCCCTCAAGGGTATCAAAACCCCGGAAACCGGCCGGCAAGCGGTCGTCTGCCGGGGCAGACGCGGCCTGACCTCTCGGCGTTCTAGAAGAAAAAGCCTAGATACAGGCCGGACCTTTGCGCAGCACGGGAGCCGGAAATCGGGTAAAAATAGAACGATCGTTCGTATTATTGGAACACAGCGTGCCCGCTCCCGACGCCGCCGACCGTCCCGCCGCCCAACCCAAGGGCCGGCAGACGCGCGCGACGATCCTGGATGCCGCGCTCAACCTGGCGTCGCACATGGGCCTCGAGGGCCTGTCGATCGGTGCGCTGGCCGAGGTGACGCAGATGAGCAAGTCGGGCGTGTTCGCGCATTTCGGTTCACGCGAGGAACTGCAGATTTCGGTCATCCGCGAATACCACGCCCGCTTCGAAGACGAGGTCTTCCGCCCCGCGATGCGCGAGGCACGCGGCCTGCCGCGCCTGCGTGCGCTGTTCGAACGCTGGATCCGGCGCGTGTCGGTGGAGATCGATTCGGGCTGCATCTACATCAGCGGCGCGGTCGAGTTCGACGACCGGCCCGGCGCCGTGCGCGACGCGCTGGCCGACATGGTGCGGGCCTGGCACGCGGCGCTGGAGAAAGCTATTCGCCTGGCCATCGACGAAGGGCATCTGCAGCCCGATACCGATGCCCATCAGATGCTGTTCGAGATTCACGGCCTGATCCTGTCGCTGCACCACGACGCGCGGTTCCTGCGCCTGCCCGGTGCGCTGGACCGTGCGCACGTGGCCTTCGACCGCATGCTGGCGCACTACCAGGCCGGCGCCAAGCCGGTGGCGGCCGCACCGAATCGACCCGTCACGCGCCGCAAGGCGGCGTCGCGGCGCTGACCCTTCACCCATCGTCTTGCCAAGGAGACCATCACCATGCCGCACTACAACCCGCCGCTGCGCGACATGCAGTTCGTGATGCACGAGCTGCTCCAGGTCGTCGATCAGCTGAAGATGCTGCCGCCGCATGCCGACCTCGACGCCGACACGATGAACGCCGTGCTCGAGGAGGGCGGCAAGTTCGCCGCCGAGGTGCTGGCCCCGCATCAATCAGAGCGGTGACGAAGAAGGTTGCGTGCTCGACAAGTCCACCCACGCGGTGACCGCGCCGAAGGGCTTCAAGGAGGCCTATGCCAAGTACGTCGAAGGCGGCTGGCCGGCGCTGTCGACCGACCCGAAGTACGGCGGCCAGGGTTTGCCGATCGTGCTGAACCAGTGCCTGTTCGAGATGCTGAACGCCGCCAACCAGGCCTGGACGATGTACCCGGGCCTGTCGCACGGCGCCTACGAATGCCTGCACCGGCATGGCACGGCCGAGCAGCAGGCGGCCTACCTGCCCAAGCTGACGAGCGGCCAGTGGACCGGCACGATGTGCCTGACCGAGTCGCATTGCGGCACCGACCTGGGCCTGCTGCGCAGCAAGGCCGAGCCGCAGGCCGACGGCAGCTACAAGATCACCGGCCAGAAGATCTTCATCTCCGCCGGCGAGCACGACCTGGCCGAGAACATCATCCACCTGGTGCTGGCGCGGCTGCCCGACGCGCCGCAGGGCAGCAAAGGCATCTCGCTGTTCGTGGTGCCGAAGTTCCTGCCCAACGCGGACGGCACGCTCGGCGCGCGCAACCCGATCTCTCTGCACCGGGCTCGAGGACAAGATGGGCATCCACGGCAACGCCACGGCGCAGCTGAACCTCGACGGCGCCACCGGCTGGCTGGTGGGCCAGCCCAACAAGGGCCTGCCGGCGATGTTCGTGATGATGAACGCGGCGCGCCTGGGCGTGGGCAACCAGTCGCTAGGCCTGACCGAAGTGGCCTACCAGAACGCCGTAGCCTACGCGAAGGACCGCATCCAGATGCGCTCGCTGTCGGGCCCGAAGGCGATGGACAAGCCGGCCGACCCGATCATCGTGCATCCCGACGTGCGCAAGATGCTGCTGACGGCGCGCGCCTATGCCGAAGGCGGCCGCGCGCTGTCGATCCACATCGCGACGCTGATCGACGTCTACCTGTCGACCGACGACGCCGACGAGCGCAAGGAGGCCGAAGACGAGGTCGCGCTGCTGACGCCCATCGTCAAGGCCTTCATCACCGACAACGGCTGGATCGCCACGTCGCACTGCATGCAGGTGTTCGGCGGCCACGGCTACATCCGCCAATCGGGCATGGAGCAGTTCGTGCGCGACGCGCGCATCAACATGATCTACGAGGGCACCAACACGATCCAGTCGCTCGACCTGCTGGGTCGCAAGGTGCTCGGCGACAACGGCGCCAAGTTGAAGAAGTTCGGCCAGAAGATCAAGACGCTTTGTCGAAGACGAGGGCGTCAACGAGGCGATGCAGGAATTCGTCAACCCGCTGGCCGACCTGGGCGACAAGGTGACCAAGCTCACCACCGAGCTCGGCATGAAGGCCTTCGGCAATGCCGACGAGGTGGGCGCCGCGGCGGTGGACTACCTGCGCGTGGCTGGGCACCTGGTGTTCGCGTACTTCTGGGCCCGCATGGCGAAGGTGGCGCTGGCCAAGAAGGATCCGGCGACCCGTTCTACACCGCGAAACTCGCCACCGCGCGCTTCTACTTCGCCAAACTGCTGCCCGAAACAGCCGGCCTGATCCGCAGCGCCCGCGCCGGGCTGGCGCCGCTGATGGAGATGGACGAGGCGCTGTTCTAATCTAGTGAGCCCAAGTCGACCAGACCAACACACGCTAGGAGAGACCGACATGAAGACGATGATCGCGGCGGCCGTACTGGTCGCAGCCGGCACAGCCTGGGCACAGAGCACGCCAGTGGGCCTGTGGAAGACGATCGACGACGACGGCAAGACCGAGAAGTCGCTGGTGCGCATCACCGATGGGGGTGGCGGCGTGCTGACCGGCAAGATCGAAAAGATCTTCGATCCGGCCAAGCAGGATTCGAAGTGCGACAAGTGCAGCGATGAGCGCAAGGACAAGCCGGTGCTCGGCATGGTGATCCTGCGCAACGCCAAGCAGGACGCCGAAGACAAGGACACCTGGACCGGCGGCGAGATCCTCGACCCGAACAACGGCAAGACCTACCGGACGCGCCTCAAGCCCGTCGAGGGCGGCAAGCAGATGCAGATGCGCGGCTACATCGGCCCGTTCTTCCGCACCCAGGTGTGGCAACGCGTCGAGTGATGGTTCGTTTCGGGTTCGCGCCGCGGCGCGAACCGTTCCGCTGGAGATGTCCGTGAATCGATTCCAAGTCCGCAAGGTCGCCGTGCTCGGCGCCGGCGTGATGGGCGCGCAGATCGCCGCCCATCTGGTGAATGTGAAGGTGCCGGTGGTGCTGTTCGACCTGGGCGCAAGGGAGGGACCCAAGAACGGGGTCGTCCTCAAGGCGCTGGATGGCCTGAAGAAGCTCAAACCCTCGCCGATCGGCGTGGTCGAGGATCTGGCGCTGATCCAGGCCGCCAACTACGACGAGCACCTCGACCTGCTGAAGGACTGCGACCTGGTGATCGAGGCGATCGCCGAGCGCATGGACTGGAAGCTCGACCTGTACAAGAAGATCGCGCCGCACCTCGCTGCGCATGCGATCGTCGCGTCCAACACCTCGGGGCTGTCGATCACCAAGCTCGCCGAGGCGTTGCCGGCCGAGATGAAGCCGCGCTTCTGCGGCATCCACTTCTTCAACCCGCCGCGCTACATGTTCCTGGTCGAGCTGATCGCCACGCCGACCACGCGCGACGAGGTCCTCGACCAGCTGGAGACGTTCGTCACCAGCAACCTCGGCAAGGGCGTGGTGCGGGCCAAGGACACGCCGAACTTCATCGCCAACCGCGTCGGCATCGCCGGCATGCTGGCGACGATGATCGAGGCCGAGAAGTTCGGCCTGGGCTACGACGTGGTCGACGACCTCACCGGCAAGAAGATGGGCCGCGCCAGCTCGGGCACCTTCCGCACCGCCGACGTGGTGGGGCTGGACACGATGGCGCACGTGGTCAAGACGATGCAGGACAACCTGCAGGCCGACCCGTTCTACCCGCACTTCGCCACGCCCAAGGTGCTGGCAGGCCTGATCGAGAAGGGCGCGCTGGGCCAGAAGACCGGCGCCGGCTTCTACAAGAAGGTCGGCAAGGACATCCTGCGCTTCGACCCGGCCAAGGGCGACTACGTGCCGTCCGCCGGCAAGGCCGAACCGATCGTCGAGCGCATGCTCAAGAAGCCCGCGGCCGAGCGGCTGAAGCTGCTGCGCGAATCGAGCAATCCGCAGGCGCAGTTCGTCTGGGCGATCCTGCGTGACGGCTTCCACTACGCCGCGGTGCATCTGGCCGACATTGCCGACAACGCGCGCGACGTCGATTTCGCGATGCGCTGGGGCTTCGGCTTGAAGCAGGGCCCGTTCGAGCTCTGGCAGCAGGCCGGCTGGAAGCAGGTGGCCGCGTGGATCACCGACGACATCGCCGCCGGCAAGACGCTGTCGAACGCGCCGCTGCCGGCCTGGGTGACCGACGGTCCAGTCGCCACGAACCAGGGTGTGCACACCGCCGAGGGCTCGTGGAGCCCGAGCCGCAAGCGCTACGTGCCGCGCTCGACGCTCGGCGTCTACCAGCGCCAGCCGTTCCCGGAGAGCGTGCTCGGCTCCGGCGCGGCCGACCCGCTGGCCAGCGGCACCGAGCTGTTCAAGAACGAGGAGATCCGCGTCTGGACGCTCGACGGCGAGGTGGCGATTGCCAGCATCACCGCCAAGCTGCACCTGATCAGCCCGGCGGTGATCGAAGGCCTGAGCCAGGCGCTCGAGATCGCCGAGGCCAGGTTCAAGGGCCTGGTGATCTGGTCGCCCGACGACGTGTTTTCCGCCGGCGCCAACCTCGAGTCGCTGATGCCGGTGTTCATGAAGATGGGCTCCAAGGGCATCAACCCCGAGGTCAAGAAGCTGCAGGACGTGATGCTGCGCCTGCGCTACGCGCAGGTGCCGGTGGTCTCGGCGATGCGCGGCATCGCGCTCGGCGGCGGTTGCGAGATCGCGTTGTACAGCGCGCGCCGCGTCGCGCACATGGAAACCTATGTCGGGCTGGTCGAGGTCGGCGTCGGTCTGCGTGCCCGCCGGCGGCGGCCTGGCCGCGATCGCGCGCCGCGCCGCCGAACAGGCCGCCGCGGCGCCGGGCACCGATCTGCTGGCCTTCATCAAGGAGCCGTTCACCGCCGCCGCGATGGCCAAGGTGGGCACCAGCGCGATCGACAGCCGCAAGCTCGGCTACCTGCTGTGGAGCGACGTGGTCGTGCCGAACAAGGACGAACTGCTCACCGTCGCGCTGGCGCAGGCCAAGGCGATGTTCGACTCGGGCTGGCGCCCGCCGCACAAGGCGCTGATCCCGGTGGCCGGCCGCAGCGGCATCGCGACGATCAAGGCGTCGCTGGTGGGCCTGCGCGACGGCGGATTCGCCAGCGCGCACGACTTCCACATCGCCAGCCTGATCGCCGACGTGGTGTGCGGCGGCGAGGTCGATGCCGGCTCGTTGGTCACCGAGGAATACCTGATGGCACTCGAGCGCAAACACTTCTGCTCGCTGCTCGACCACCCGAAGACACAGGAGCGCATCATGGGCATGCTCCAAACCGGCAAGCCCGTGAGGAATTGATCACCCCCGAGGCGGCCTGGCGGCCGCCTCCCCCTCGAGGGGGCGCCACCGGCGGCCCGGCAGAGCCGGATCCGCGGTGGCCACCCGAAACGTATTCGGAGTAGTTGAAATGAGCGCAAAGCAAATCCAAGAGGCCTACATCGTCGCCGCCACGCGCACGCCGATCGGCAAATCCGGTCGCGGCATGTTCCGCAACACGCGGCCCGACGATCTGCTGGTGGCCGCGATCCAGGGCGCGCTGAAGCAGGTGCCGACGCTGGACCCGAAGGCGATCGAGGACGCGATCATCGGCTGCGCGATGCCCGAGGGCGAGCAGGGCCTGAACATGGCGCGCGTCGCCGCGCTGCTGGCCGGGTTGCCGCACACGGTGGGCGGCGTGACGATCAACCGCTTCTGCGCGTCGGGCCTCACCGCGGTGCAGATGGCGGCCGACCGCATCCGCGTCGGCGAGGCCGACGTGATGATCGCCGGCGGCGCCGAGAGCATGAGCATGGTGCCGATGACCGGCAACAAGCCCTCGTTCAACGGCCACATCTTCGACCGCGACGAGAACATCGGCATCGCCTACGGCATGGGCCTGACCGCCGAGCGCGTGGCCGAGCAGTGGAAGGTCAGCCGCGAGGCGCAGGACCAGTTCGCGCTGGCCTCGCACCAGAAGGCGCTGAAGGGCCAGGCCGCCGGCGAGTTCGACGCCGAGACCACGGCCGTGCAGGTCGAAGACCGCACGCCCGACCTCGCCAGCGGCGAGGTGCTGGTGAAGACGCGCAGCGTCGCCCGCGACGAAGGCGCGCGCGCCGACACCACGCTCGAGGCGCTGGGCAAGCTGAAGCCGGTGTTCGCGGCCAAGGGCAGCGTCACCGCCGGCAACTCCAGCCAGACCAGCGACGGCGCGGGCTGCCTGATCCTGGCCAGCGAGAAGGCCGTGAAGCAGTTCGGCCTCAAGCCGCTGGCGCGCTTCGTCAGCTTTGCGATCAAGGGCGTGCCGCCGCACATCATGGGCATCGGCCCGATCGAGGCGATACCGGCCGCGCTGGCGCATGCCGGCCTGAAGCTCGACGACATCGGCTGGATCGAGCTGAACGAAGCCTTCGCCGCGCAGTCGCTGGCGGTGATCAACACCGTGGGCCTCGACCCGGCGCAAGGTGAACCCGATCGGCGGCGCGATCGCGCTCGGCCATCCGCTGGGCGCCACCGGCGCGATCCGCTCGGCCACGGTGATCCACGCGCTGCACCGCCGCCAGCTCAAGTACGGCATGGTCACGATGTGCGTCGGCACGGGGCAGGGCGCGGCGGGCATCTTCGAGCGCGTGTAGCTGGGCCGAGCGCACCGGCGCGAGCCGGTGCGTAAGATCGCCACGCTGGCGAGGAGCGTGGCATGACCACTCAACCGACATCCCGATCGACCCGACGCCGCTGCCTGCCCGACGACGGCACGGCCGGCACGCTGGTGGGCCGCGCCTGGCTGCCCGGCGCGCACGCGGGCCCGACGGTGGTGGCGATTCGCGGCGACGGCGTGTTCGACCTCGGCGAGCGCTTCGTCTACGATGAGCGACCTGCTCGACGAGGCCGAACCCGCGCAGGCGGTGCGCGCCACGCCGGGCCGGCGCATCGGCGCGCTGGCCGACATCGTGCGCCACACGGCCCGGCGCTGCGCGCGACGGCACGCTGCCGCACCTGCTGGCGCCGATCGACCTGCAGGTGATCAAGGCCGCCGGCGTGACCTTTGCGCTGAGCCTGCTCGAGCGCGTGATCGAAGAGCAGGCCAAGGGCGATCCGGCGCGCGCCGATGCCGTGCGCGCCGAGGTGCAGCAGGCCATCGGCGCCGGCCTGCGCGAAGTGAAACCCGGCTCGCCGCAGGCCGCGGCGCTGAAGGCCGCGCTGCAGGCCAAGGGCCTGTGGAGCCAGTACCTCGAGGTCGGCATCGGCCCCGACGCCGAGGTGTTCACCAAGGCGCCGCTGCTCTCGGCACTCGGCACCGGCGTGGCGATCGGCGTGCGCGGCGATTCGGCCTGGAACAACCCGGAACCCGAGGTGGTGCTGGCGGTCGACAGCCGCTCGCGAATCGTCGGCGCCACGCTCGGCAACGACGTCAACCTGCGCGACTTCGAAGGCCGCAGCGCGCTGCTGCTCGGCAAGAGCAAGGACAACAACGGCTCCACCGCGATCGGCCCGTTCATCCGCCTGTTCGACGACAGCTTCGCGCTCGACGACGTGCGCCGCGCCGACCTGACGCTCACCGTGCACGGCGCCGACGGCTTCGTGCTCGAAGGCCGCAGCACGATGCGCGAGATCAGCCGCGACCCGCTGGAGCTCGTCGCGCAGACCACCGCGATGCACCAGTACCCGGACGGCTTCGTGCTCTTCTGCGGCACGCTGTTCGCGCCGACGCAGGACCGCGGCGCCCCGGGCAGCGGCTTCACGCACCACGTGGGTGACGTGGTGCGCATCCGCAGCGGCAAGCTGGGCGAACTGGTCAATCGCGTCGAGAAGAGCGAGACGCTGGCGCCGTGGCGCTATGGCGTGCGCGAGTTGATGCGCCATGTCGGGCGCCGTCCGCTATCGCCGGGCTAGGCCAGCGGAACGCCTTTCGGGCGGTGCCAACGTCTGCGCATGTTCACGCTGACGATGGAACGTGTGAGCCGGCCGATCCGTAAATTCGCTGCAGCTCACGGACCCAGATTGCTCTGACCGACCGCGCCGTTGGAATTCAAGCCCCAGCACAGCAGCGACACGCCGAGCGTGATCGCGCAGGTTGCCGTGCCGCCGGAGCGCAGCATGCGGAAACGGTGGCCACCCGCCACGGCCACCGGAACCTTGCTTTCCTCCTCGGTGCCGCCGCCAGTCAGCATCGCCGCGCCCCAGCACCATGCCGCGCCGTCGCTGGTGAGTCCGCAGGCGTGCTGGTAGCCGGCCGACACGCTGGCGAAGACGTGGCCGCCGGCCACGGCAACCGGCACGTCGCTGTGGGCCAGCACGCCATCGCCCAGCGACGGACCGAAGCCCCAACACCAGGTGGCACCCGCCGACGTGAGGCCGCAATTGAAGTTCCCGCCAACGGCGAGTGCAACGAATCGGTGACCGCCCGTGACCGCCGCCGGGACGAGCGATGCTCCCGAAACGCCGCGACCCAGCACGCCGTATGGGTTGCGTCCCCAGCACCAGGCCTGCCCGGTCGCATCCAGGCTGCACCCGTGGTTGGAGCCCGCGCCCACCGAGACGAACGCTTGCGTCGCCAACACCTGGACCGGTGCGTTGGCCCCGTCGGTCGTGCCGTTGCCCAGGCCACCGCTGTCTCCCGGCCCCCAGCACCACGCGGTGCCGACGTCGTCCAGCGCGCAACTGAGCAGGCCATCGCTGCCGGCGTCGACGTGTACGAAGCGGTGGTGGCCAGCGATGGCAACTGGCGTCGCGCTGTCGGCATTCGCTCCGTTGCCGAGTTGGCCACCGAGGCCGAACCCCAGCACCAAGCCTGGCCAGAGGTATCGATGCCGCAACTGTGCCGCAGCGATGGGCTCACCTCGGTAAAGCGAGCTGGCGCCTGTGCTCGCACAGCTTGCCAGGTGCAGGCAACAAGGCCGCTCTGGCAGGGCTTGGCCGTCACGGCACCGAGCTGTCCGTACTCGTTATTGCCCCAGCACCACGCTTCGCCTGTCGGCGTCAACACGCAGCCGGCGTCGTAGCCTTGCGCGATGCGATCAATGGTCAGCGTCGTCGAGATCGGCGTCGGTTCGAGGTAGATCTGCCGCTCAAGGGGCGTGAGTCTTCTGACACCGTCATCGCCACCGCCGCAGCTTGCCAGGAGCAACGCCGATGAGATCCAAATGCCGAGCAGCCGGCAGCCGCCAACCGGTACTTTCACGGATTCCTCTCGTGGTGCTAGCTCGAGGTTCAGCCTTCGTCTGACTCAGTCGAACTTCAGTTTCGCAGCCACGGCCGCGTGGTCCGACGGCCACAGGCCGCCGTTTCCAGGTGGTCGCGTCTTGTCGCCCAGCGTGACACCGAGCAGCTTCATGTCCAGCACATGGGACGGCCGCGTGAGTGAGAAGACCATGTCGATCCGCTCGTACAGCGCCGACTTCCGGTTCGTGAGGTCTTCCGACTGACAGCAACTGAAGCCTTCGTCCGCTTGCACTTGCAGCGTCCACGCATCGGTGGAGCCGTTCAACGTGAAGACCATGTATGGCGTCGGTGTGGGTGGTGGTGAAATCGTATCCCTCGGATCGGAGTTGAAGTCGCCGCACCTGCAACCTCGAGAATTCGCGCGAGCCTATGGCTCAACTGGCCGAATTCCATTGAGCAGCGGCAATCTTCACTCGAATTGTCGGATCGTTGGGGACGGCAGGCCGGCCCGCATGGGATCGCATGGACGGCGCGCCCCGCCGCGAGGCGGGCTCAGGCCAGCTGCTCGCCGCCGCGCTCGACTAGGGGCGTCAATGGCGCCCACCAAGTCTCGACCAGTTGCAGCCAAGTCTGCAGCAGCATCTGCTGTGACTGCACCATCTGCTCGAAGCCTGCTTCGGCCCACTCGCACTGACGCTCGAACAACAGATCCACCGGCAGACCGACATGGCGAACCTTGGTCGCATCGACGGATTCGACAGACGACGGGGACTTGCGTGTCATGGCATCTACTCCTTCGGCCGCAGCCTGCCGTTGATCATGGCTGGCGACCGCAGTGGGACCACCAAGTCGCCTTCGAAAGTCATCGTGACACGGCGCTGAGGCGCGTGGATTGAGTCAGATCACTGCCACCGGACGTCGATGCTGGCAAGCGCCCCGATCACGCCACGCCGCGCAACCGCTTCGCCCGCTCCAGCACGCGCCGCGCATTCCGAACCGTCGGCACCTCCACCCACAACCCGTCGACCAGCGCGCGCTCCTCGCCGCGCGCCCTGGCCGCGTCGAAGGCCTGCACCACGGCGCGGGCGTGGCGCAGCGTGGCCTCGTCGGGCGTGAAGGCGGCGTTCAGCGCAGCGGCGTGCTCGGGCCGCACCAGGCTCTTGCTGCGGTAGCCCAGGCGTCGCGCGTAGGCGGCCTCGCGCACGGCACCGTCCACGTCGCTGAAGGTGTACGGCGCGTCGATCGGCTCGACGCGCGCGGCGCGGCACTCCAGCACGAAGCGGCGCCGTGCATGGTCGAGCTCCACCGCGTCGGGGCCGCGCTCGGCGCACAGATCATTGGCCAGGTCTTCGGCGCCGAGCAGCGCGCAGCGGATGCGCGGGCTGGCGGCGACGATGCGGCGCACGTCCACCACGCCGAGCGCGGTTTCGCAGACGGGCAGCAGTTCCACGCCGCCGGCCGGCAGGCCGAGCGTGGCTTCCGATTGCGCGACGGCGGCGTCGAGCGCGCGCAGCTGTTCGGCGCGCTCGGCCATCGGGTAGGCGATCACGTCGGGCCGCGCGGCCATCGCGGCGGCCAGGTCGGCCGGCCCGTCGGCATGCTCCAGGTGGTTGATGCGCACGGCGGCGATGCAACCCGCCTCGCGGCAGCGCGCCACCCAGCCGTCCAGCAGCGCGCGCGCCTCGGCGCGCCGCGCCGGTGGCGTGAAGTCTTCGAGGTCGACGATCAGCGCGTCGGCGCCGCTGGCCAGCATGGCCGCGTGTGCCGCCGCATCGGCGCCGGGGCCGAAGAGCCAGCTGCGGCGCAGGTCGGGGTCGGGCAGCGGCATGGCGCCGGTCGCTGGGCTCAGGCCACCTGCAGTACGACGTTGCCCACCGCGCGGCCTTGCTCCACCGCCTCGTGCGCGTCGACGATCTGCTCCAGCGGCAGGCGCAGCGCGATGTTGTGCTGCAGCTCGCCGCGTGCGAGCAGCCGTTGCAGCGTGTCGGTGGCGCGCGCGCGGTCGGCGTCGTCGAGGTGGTAGACCATGAAGAACTTGAGCTGGACGTTCTTGGCCAGCAGCACGAAGAACGGCAGGTTCAGCGGCAGCGGGCTGCTGCCGTAGACCACCAGCTCGCCGCCGGTGCGCAGCATCTCGAGGTCGAGCGCGGCGTTCACCGCCAGGTCGAGCTCGATGATGCGATCCAGGCCGCGGCCTTCGGTGAGCTCGCGCACACGCTCGGCCACCGGGTCGGTCTTGTAGTTCAGCGCCGCGTCGGCCCCTGCGGCACGCGCCAGCGTGGCCTTGGCCTCGTTGCTCACGGTGGCGATCAGCTGCGCGGCACCCATGCGGCTGGCCAGCTGCAGCGCGTAGTGGCCCACCGCGCCCGCGCCGCCGGACACCAGCACGCGCTTGCCGGCCACGCCGCCATCCATCAGCACCGCGTGCATGGCGGTGAGCGCGGGGATGCCCAGGCACGCGCCGGCCTCGCCGCTCACGCCGTCGGGCAGCGGCACGGCCTGGCGCTGCGGCAGGCAGATCCGCTGCGCGGCGGTGCCGTGGGGCCGGCCCCAGGCGGCGTTCCACAGCCACACGCGCTGGCCGATGCGCGAGGCGCTCACGCCGTCGCCCACCGCGTCGATCACGCCCATGCCGTCGCTGTGGGGGATCACGCGCGCAAACGCCATCACCTTGCTGCGCAGGCCACCGCGGCTTTTCACGTCCGACGGGTTCACGCCGGACCATTGCACGCGCACGCGCACCTCGCCGGGTGCGGGCGTGGGGTCGGGCAGCTCGGCGAGCTGCAGCACCTCGCGGGCGGGGCCGACGGCTTCGTAGAACGCTGCGCGCATGGCGGTGGTCTCCTCGGTGTGCGGCTGGTGGTGACGGGCCGCGTCGGCCGTCAGATCGGCTCGTAGCGCCCCAACCGCACCTGCGTGTTGCCGGGGCGCAGGTGGCCCATCGACGGCATCACCAGCACGGTGCGATCGTACGGCGCGCGCCAGACATGGTCGCCATCCTGCGCGATCGGCGTGCCGGCGTGCTCCACCACGCCGAGCCCTTGCAGCGGCACCAGAAAGCGAAAGTCCATCGAGCGCGCGACCACCGCCTCGGTCACCCGCACCAGGCGCTGCACCGGCGGCGGCGTGAGCAGCGTGCGCGCGAGTGCCCAGTCGCGGTCCACCACGTCGGTGAGGGCCAGAAAGCGCATCAGCGTGTCCACCGCCACGTCATGCGCCGAACGCTCCCAGTGCTGGCCGCATTCGATCAGCAGCGCGCGCCTGTCGCTCGTCGGGTCGCCGAAGCCGCCGCGCTCGATCATGCGCAGCCCGGCCGGGTGGCCGGTGTCGATCAGCAGGTCGGCCGGCACGCCGAGCGCGCGCGCGTAGCCGGCGTTCTTGTCGACGCGGCCGCACACCATGATCGGCCGGCACGGCTCGTGCATCGAGTGGATGTCCAGCAGCAGGTCGGCGGCGTCGACGAACGGGCGCAACGCCCGCGCGCGGCGCAGCTCGGCCGAGTCGCGCGGAGCCGAACAGCGCGTCGTCGCCCCAGACGCGGTTGTAGTCCTCGTCGACGAAGCGCGAGCGGTGCGGGTCGGCGGCATCGAAGCGCGCGAAGGCTTCGACGTTGGCGAACGCCAAGGTCAGGCTGCCCTGGCGAATCGCGGGCATGTCCTGCAGCAGCTGCACCAGCGCCAGCGCGCCGCAGATCTCGTTGCCGTGGGTCAGCGCCTGCACCATCACCGACGGGCCCGGACGTCCCGAGTCGAAGCGGTGCACGTAGTCGACATCGGTGTTGCCGCGCCGCCAGGCCGTGAGGTCGGGCGGCGTGAGTTCGATCGCCGGCACCTCAGCCATGGGAGTCGGGCTTCGCGAAGCGGTCGACGATGCCGTCGATCAGCTCCATCAAGTGGCGCTGCAGTGGCGCGAAGCCATCGTGCGGCTGCAGCGTCGCCTCGTCCATGTACAGCCGCTTGTTGATCTCGAGCTGCAGGCTGTGCCGTCCGTCGAGCGGATCGGAGTACGCGCGCACCAGCTCGACACCCTTGAACGGGTCGTTGACGGCGACGTCGTAGCCCCAGCCCGCCAGCGTCGAGCGCACGAATTCGGTGAACTCCGGGTCGCAGGTGGTGCCGTCGCGGTCGCCGAGCACGAAATCGGCGCGCGCGCGGCCGGCGCCGCCTTCGCCCATCGCGCCGCTGACCGCGTTCATCGAATGGCAGTTGATGTGATAGACGACGCCGAAGCGCGCATGCGCCGCATCGAGCAGCGCGCGCAGCGTGCGGTGATACGGCGCGTGGTAGTGCGCGATGCGGTGGCTGACCTCGTCGATGCTCAGGCGCCGCGCATAGATCGGCCGCCCGTCGTCCAGCGTGCGCCAGATCAGCGCCTTGCCGATGCGCGCCTTGCCGCTCGGCCGATGCTCGTGCGGCCACGGTTCGTCGAGCAGCTCGAGATCCACATCGCCGGCATGGCGGTTCGGGTCGAGGTAGGTGCGCGGGAACATCGCCGCCAGCAGCGGGATGCCCCGCTCGGTCGCGGGCCGGTACAGCTCGTCGATGAAACAGTCCTCGCCCTCGCGCAGCTCGGCTGCGCCGAGTGTGGCGGCGAAGTCCGCCGGCATGCGCGTGCCCGAATGCGGTGAATCGAGCACCAGCGGGCAGCCCGGCTGCATCGGGCCGTGCACGATCAGGACGCTGTCGTCGATCACGGGGGCGGTGGATTCTTCGGGCTCGAGCGCGAAGTATCCTCCAACATCGTGCTGCAACATGGCTTGCGAGTGCGGTTGCGGCAGTCGAACGGCCTGTGCCGCCTCTCGTTACGATGAGCCTTCACGAGAACGAAAGACAGTGCCGCGTGATCGAGTCAGCATCTTCGTCAACAGGTGGATTCGGCGCCGCCGTACAGCACCTGAGCATGCACCGCTTCCAGGCGCTGGAGCCCGGCCCCCGGCTCATCGTCACCGGCGCCGTGCATGGCAACGAGGTCGCCGGCACACGCGGCATCGAACGGGTGTTGGCCGAGATCGAGCGTGGTGAACTGCCGATTCGGCGGGGCAGCGTCACGCTTCCTGCCGGTGGCGAATCCGCTGGCCTACGCGAAGGGACAGCGCTTCGGCGACCGCAACCTCAACCGACGCTTGCTGCCCAGTGCACGGCCGCAGGACAACGAGGATCGGCTGGCCAACCTGCTGTGCCCGCTGCTGGTCGAACACGACGTGCTGCTCGACCTGCACAGCTTTCGCAGCGCGGGCCAGGCCTTCGTGCTGCGCGGGCCGCCCGACAACCGTGGCCCGCTCGAGCCGTTTGCGCACGCACAGGCCGAGGAACGGTTGTGTGCCCACCTCGGCGTCGGCCGCGTCGTCGACGGCTGGATGACGGCCTACGCGGCTGGGGTGACGGCGCGGCGCGAGCGCGGCCTGACGCCGGGCGGCGTGCACGAAGACGCGGCCTATGGCATCGGCACGACCGAGTACATGCGGTCGGTCGGCGGCTACGGCGTGACGCTCGAATGCGGCCAGCACGACGACGCGGCAGCGCCCGAGGTCGCGCGCCACGCGATCCGGCAGACCCTTGCGCTGCTCGGCATTGCCGACATCCCGCTGGCGCCCGCCGCGCGGGCCGATCGAATGCCTCACGCTGGCCCGCGTGGTCGATCGCCACGCAGACGGCGACCAGTTCGTGAAGACCTGGACAAGCTTCGACCGTGTGGTCGCAGGCGAACTGATCGCGCGCCGCGCCGATGGCATCGAGGTGCGCGCCAGCGAGGCGGGGTACGTCGTGTTTCCCGACCATGCCGCGTCGCCGGGACATGAATGGTTCTATCTGGCTCAACCCAGTGGGCGACCGATCAGTTCACCCGCGGATCGAGGGACGTGACCACGTGTCCGGGCAGAACCCGATGGCGCGCCCGACACGGCTCGATAGCATGCCACGTACCCCGGTAAACCCTTAGGGTCCGGATCGAAACCTTCTGGAGCTTCACCATGCTCGAACACGAACTGCGCCATCTGATCGAAGACGTCCGCGACGGTCGCCTGCCACGCCGCGGATTCATCCGGCAGATGGTCGGCCTGGGGCTCACCGCGCCGATGGCGTCGATGATGCTGATGCACGAAGGCGTGGCGCAGACGACGCCGACCATCCCCTACAAGCCCACCAAGCGCGGCGGCGGCGGCACGCTGAAGATCATCTACTGGCAGGCTGCGGTGCACCTGAATCCGCACTACGCCGGCGGCACGAAGGACCAGGACGCGGCCCGCATCTTCTACGAGCCGCTGGCCGGCTGGGACACCGAAGGCAACCTCATCCCCTGCCTCGCGGCCGAGGTGCCCACGCGCGCCAACGGCGGCCTCTCGGCCGACGGCAAGAGCGTGACCTGGAAGCTCAAGCGCGGCGTCACCTGGCACGACGGCAAGCCCTTCACCGCCGACGACGTGGTTTTCACCGCGCAGTATGCGGGCGACCCGGCTGCGGCCATGATCACGGTGGCCACCTACAAGGACATCAAGGTCGTCAAGGTCGACTCGCACACGGTCCGCGTCGAGTACCCGCGGCCCACGCCGTTCTGGGCCGAGGCGCTCGTGGGCAGCGTCGGCAACATCATGCCCAAGCATGTGTTCGAGGGCTACATGGGTGCCAAGTCGCGGGAGAACCCGGCCAACACCAAGCCGGTGGGCACGGGCCCGTACAAGATCGTCGACTTCAAGCCCGGTGACACGCTGCGCGCCGAGGCCTACGCGAACTACCACATCCCCAACCAGCCCTTCTTCGACGCACTGGAGATCAAGGGCGGTGGCGACGCCACGAGTGCCGCACGAGCGGTGTTGCAGACCGCCGAGTACGACCTGGGCTGGAACCTCGCGGTGGAGGACGAGATCCTCAAGCGCCTGGAAGCTGCCGGCAAGGGCAGGATGGAGTTCTACGCCGGCAGCGACATCGAATTCGTGATGCTCAACGTCACCGACCCCTGGAACGAGGTCGACGGCGAGCGGGCCAGCGCCAAGAGCAAGCACCCCGCCTTCAGCGACAAGGCGGTGCGCCAGGCGATGAGTCTGCTCGTCGACCGCAAGGGCATTGCCGACGTGATCTATGGCCGCGGCGCCGTCACCACCTCCAACTTCCTGAACAACCCGCCGCGCTTCCGCAGCCCGAACACCAAGTTCGAGTTCAACATCGACAAGGCCAACGCGATGCTCGAGGCGGCGGGCTGGAAGAAGGGCGCCGACGGCATCCGCGCCAAGGGCAATGTCAAGCTCAAGTTCGTCTACCAGACCTCGGTCAGCGGGCCGCGCCAGAAGTGCCAGGCCATCATCAAGGACGCCTGCACCAAGGCCGGCGTCGACCTCGAGCTGAAGAGCGTGGTGGCGGCGGTGTTCTTCGGCAGCGACGCGGCCAACCCGGACACCTACCAGAAGTTCTGGGCCGACATGCAGATGTTCACCACGACGATGACGCAGCCGGACCCGCAGTACTTCATGAACCAGTTCCTCACGGCCGAGATATCGCAGAAGGCCAACAAGTGGGCCAGTCGCAACCTCGTGCGCTGGAGCAATGCCGATTACGACGCCACGTTCGCGGCCGCGCAGACCGAGCTCGATCCGGTGAAGCGTGCGGCGATGTTCATCAAGCTGAACGATCTGGTCGTCAATGACGGCCACGTGATCCCGCTGTTCGCGCGCCCGCGGCCCTATGGCATCGTCAACAAGCTGGTGCCGGCCCTGTCGGCCTGGGACGGTGCCACGTGGGCGTTGGGCTACTGGTACCGCGAGGCGTGAAACCGCCCACCCCCGAAGCGCCCCGGGCGCTTCCCTCTCGAGGGGGCACGCCAGCGGACCGGCGAAGCCGGATCCGCGGCGGTCGCTGTGCCGATCCGCGCACCGTCGACCAAAAGAGTCCCCGCGCTTGCTGAATTACATCCTGCGCCGCCTGCTGATCGCCCTGCCCAGCCTGCTGGGCATTAGCCTCGTGTTGTTCACCGTGCTGGCGCTGGCGCCGGGCGATCCGTTCGAGGACCTGGCCACCAATCCGAGCGTGCCGCCCGAGGTGCGCATGGCCCTACGCGTCCAGTTCGGCCTGGACGACCCGATCTGGCAGCGCTACTTGCTCTGGCTGACCAGCATGTTCAAGGGTGAATGGGGCTTCAGCTTCGTCAGCCGCATCAACGTCGACCAGCTGATCCTGCAACGGTTGCCCACCACCATCGTGGTGATCGGCCTTTCGCAGGTGCTGGCGATCCTGGTGGCACTGCCGGTGGGCATCCTGGCCGCGGTGAAGCCGTATTCGTGGTTCGACCGCATCGCCAGCACCATCGCCTTCATCGGCTTCTCGCTGCCCACCTTCTTCACCGGCGTGATCTTCATCCTCTTCTTCAGCATCTACCTCGGCTGGTTACCGTTCGTCTTCCGCGCCGACATCTCGGCCACCGGCTGGCAGTTCTGGTGGGAGCACTTCAAGCAGTCGATCATGCCGATCACCGTACTGGGCCTGTTTCAGGCCGCGAGCACGATGCGCTATGTTCGATCGGCGGTGCTGGACGTGATCCGCCTCGACTATGTGACCACGGCGCGCAGCAAGGGCCTGTCCGAACGCGTCGTCGTCACCAAACACGTGGTGCGCAATGCGTTGATCCCGGTGGTCACGCTGGTGGCCCTGCAGATGCCGGCCGTGTTCGGCGGCGCGATCGTCACCGAGCAGATCTTCCGCATCCCCGGCATCGGCAGCCTGCTCATCGACGCCATCCTGCGCAACGACACGCCGGTGATCATGGCGGTGACCTTCGTATTCAGCTGCCTCGTGATCCTATTCAACCTCATCGCCGATGTGCTGTATGGCTGGCTCGACCCCCGCATCAGCTACCGCTAGCCTCGGCAAAGCCGTGGCCAGCGTCTCGCCGTGGGCCGAGGCCTGGCGGCGCTTCAAGCGCCACCGCCTCGCCTTCTGGAGCCTGTGGGTGCTGGGCCTGATGGTGCTGGCGGTGTTGATCGGGCCGCTGTTCTACAAGGTCGGCATCAACGACGTCGACTTCAAGGCACGCCTGGCCGAGCCGAGCGCGCTGCACCTGTTCGGCACCGACGACCTGGGGCGCGACATCCTGGCGCGCATGCTCTACGGTGGGCGCATCAGCCTGGCGGTGGGCCTGGCGGCCATGCTGATGGCCATCACCGTCGGCGTGATCATTGGCTCGCTGGCCGGCATGGCACGCGGCTGGCTCGATGCTGTGCTGATGTGGGTGACCGACCTCTTTCTCAGCCTGCCGCAGCTGCCGCTGCTGCTGCTGCTGATCTTCCTCTTCCGCGAGCCGCTGAAGAAGATGTTCGGCCTCGAGGTGGGCATCTTCATCCTCATCGTGGTGGTGATCGGCGGCTTCCGCTGGATGCCGGTGGCGCGGCTGGTGCGCGCGCAGTTCTTCAGCCTGCGCGAGAAGGAATTCGTCGAGGCCGCGCGTGCGCTCGGCGCTAGCACGCGGCGCCAGGTAGTGCGCCATATCCTGCCCAACAGCCTGGGCCCGGTGATCGTGGCCGGCACCATCGACGTCGCCGCGGCGATCATCGCCGAGAGCACGTTGAGCTTCCTGGGGCTCGGCTTCCCGCCCGACATCCCCACCTGGGGCCGCATCCTCTACGACGGCCGCGACTACATGGACCTGGCGGTGCACTGGGCCATGTTCCCGGGCCTGGCGATCTTCTTCACCGTGCTGACGATCAACTTCGTCGGCGACGGGCTGCGCGACGCGCTCGACCCGAGACGAGTGTTGTAGATGTCGCTGCTCGAGATCAACGGGCTGAAGACCCACTTCAAGACCGACGACGGCTGGCTGCACGCGGTGGACGGCGTGGACATCAGCGTCAACGCCGGCGAGACCGTGGGCGTCGTCGGTGAATCGGGTTGCGGCAAGAGCGTCACCGCCAAGACGGTGATGAAGCTGATCGACATGCCGCCGGGCAGAATAGTCGCCGGCCAGGTGCTGTGGAAAGGCCGCGACCTGGTGCCGCTGCCGCCCGAGGAGATGCAGAAGATCCGGGCCAAGGAGATCTCGATCATCTTCCAGGAGCCGATGACCTCGCTGAACCCGGTGTACAGCATCGGCGAGCAGATCGCCGAGAGCCTGCGGCTGCACGAGGGGCTGAACCGCAAGGACGCGCTCGACCGCGCGGTCGAGCTGCTGAGGATGGTGCGCATCCCGACGCCCGAGCGCCGCATCAACGACTATCCGCACCAGTTCTCCGGCGGCATGCGCCAGCGCGTGATGATCGCCATCGCGCTGGCCTGCAAGCCGCAGCTGGTGATCGCCGACGAGCCGACCACCGCGCTCGACGTGACGATCCAGGCGCAGATCCTCGACCTGCTGGCCGAGCTGAAGAGCTCGATGGGCATGGCGGTGATGCTGATCACCCACGCGATGGGCGTGGTGGCCGAGGTGGCGCAGCGCGTCGTCGTGATGTACGCCGGCAAAGTGGTGGAAGAGGCGTCGGTCGAAGAGCTCTTCGCCCATCCGCGCCACCCGTACACGCAGGGATTGATCCGTTCGATCCCGCGCATCGACACCGACGCCATCCACAAGGTGCGGCTCGAGGCGATTCCGGGCGTCGTGCCGCAGCTGATCGAGCCCGCCGAGGGTTGCCGTTTCGCCGCGCGCTGCAAGCACGCCAGGGCTGCCTGCCTGCAGGCCACGCCGCCGTTGCGTGCGGTGGCACCCGGGCACAAGGTGGCCTGCATCCTGGACATCACGGTATGAGCGCCGCCGGCAAGCTCCGAAGAAGGGCTCCATGAGCGAACCGCTGTTGAAGGTCAAGGGCCTGAAGAAACACTTCCCGATCAGGGGCGGCTTGCTGCAGCGCGTGGTCGACCAGGTGCACGCGGTCGACGGCGTCAGCTTCGACCTGCGGGCCGGCGAGACGCTGGGCCTGGTGGGCGAATCGGGCTGCGGCAAGAGCACCACCGGGCGCTGCATCCTGCGCCTGATCGAGCCCACCGCGGGCGAGGTGTGGTTCGAGGGCCAGGACGTCATCCGCGCCGGGCGCGACGAGTTGCGCGCGCTGGCGCGCGACATGCAGATCATCTTCCAGGATCCGTTCGCGTCGCTGAACCCGCGCATGACGGTGGGCGCGATCATCGGTGAGGGTCTGGTGATCCACCAGCTCGCCAAGAATGCGCAGGAGATCGAGCAGCGCGTGGTGCAACTGCTCGAAACCGTGGGCCTGTCGCCCGACCACATGCGGCGCTACCCGCACGAGTTCTCCGGCGGCCAGCGCCAGCGCATCGGCATCGCGCGCGCGCTGGCGGTGAACCCGAAGCTGATCGTCTGCGACGAGGCGGTGTCGGCGCTCGACGTGTCGATCCAGGCCCAGGTGATCAACCTGCTGGAAGACCTGCAGGGCCAGTTCAACCTGACCTACATCTTCATCGCGCACGACCTGTCGGTGGTGGAGCACATCAGCGACCGCGTGGCGGTGATGTACCTCGGCCGCGTGGTCGAGCTGGCGCCGGCCAACGCGCTGTACACCAACCCGCTGCACCCGTACACCGAGGCGCTGCTGTCGGCGGTGCCGATCCCCGACCCCAAGGTCAAGCGCAAGCGCGTCCGCCTGCAGGGCGACGTGCCGAGCCCGATCCGCCCGCCGCCGGGCTGCCACTTCCACACCCGCTGCCCGATCGCGCAGAAGCCGTTGTGCAACACGCAGTCGCCGGAACTGAAGCAGAGCACCAACGGGCATTGGGTGGCGTGCCATCTGCGCGGTTAGAGAGGTCGCTCCAGCGGCCCGCCGTCGCAGCGCGGCGCTTCGAGGCATGATGCCAACCCGGCCCCAACAGGAGTGGTCATGGCCATCAAGACCGCCACGCTCAACGGCGTGGCCACGATCGAGATCGCGCGTCCCGAGAAGAAGAACGCGCTCACCATGGCGATGTACCAGGCCATGGCCGACGCGCTGCGCGCCGCGGCTGCCGATGACGCCGTGCGCGCGGTGCTCATCACCGGGCAGCCCGGCGTGTTCACCTCCGGCAACGATCTGGAGGATTTCATGCAGCGCCCGCCGCAGGGTGCGGATTCGCCGGTGTTCCTGTTCATGCGCGCGCTGATGGAGCTCGACAAGCCGGTGGTCGCCGCCGTCACCGGCGCGGCCATCGGCATCGGCACCACGATGCTGCTCCACTGCGACTTCGTCTACGTGAGCGACGAGGCACGTCTGGCCACGCCGTTCGTGAGCCTGGGCCTGGTGCCCGAGTACGCGTCGAGCCTGCTGATGCCCGCGCTGATGGGCCACCGCCGCGCGGCCGAGAAGCTGCTGCTGGGCGACCCGTTCACCGGCGAGAACGCGGTCGAGTGCGGGCTGGCCAACGCCGTGTTGCCCGCCAACGAGGTGGTGAACCACGCACGCCGCGTGGCCGAGCGCTTCAACGGCCTGCCGCCCGGTGCGGTGCGCGACAGCAAGCGGCTGATGCGTCAACGGGGTCGCGACGCGATCATGCAGGCGATGACGGCCGAAGGTGAGATCTTCAGCGGTCGCCTGCGCAGCCCCGAGGCGCAAGAGGCGTTCCAGGCGTTCTTCCAGAAACGCAAGCCCGATTTCTCGAAGTTCTGACGTGGCCCACCCCCGTAGCGCCTTCGGCGCCTCCCCCTCGAGGGGGCGCCGCCAGCGGACCGGCATAGCCGGATCCGCGGCGGCCTCGGGCGGTGTTGGTGTTGGTGCGTGCGACGCGCATCTCGGCCAGACAATCCGGTGAACTGAGGACTCCATATGTCGCTGACCCTCAAGCTCGCATTGAGCCCGCTGCTGGTGGCGCAGGCGCTGCGCACGCGCGCGCGCGTGCCGCGCCTGCCCGAGGCCGCGGGCCCGCGCCGCGGCACGGCCGGCAGCGGTGAAGCCACCATGCGCGTGTTGATCGTCGGCGACTCGTCGGCCGCCGGCGTGGGCGTGGCCACACAGCGCGAGGCGCTGGCCGGCCAGCTGGCGAGCGAACTCGCGGCACGCATCGCCGGCCGCGTGCAGTGGCAGCTGCTCGCCAAGTCGGGTCTCACGACGGCGCAGACCCTCACGTTGCTGCAGGCCGAGTCACCGCCCGCAGCCGACGTGGCGATCGTGGTCACCGGCGTCAACGACGTGGTGGACCAGGTGCCGTCCTACCGCGCCACGCGCTCGCGCGAGCAACTGGCCAACACCTTGCGCAACCGCATCGGCGTGCAGCACGTGGTGTTCTGCCCGCTGCCGCCGATCCACCAGTTTCCCGCGCTGCCGCAGCCGCTGCGCTGGGCCATGGGCGCTGATGCGCGGCGCCACAACCGCGTGCTGCACGACTGGGTGCAACAGCGCGCCGCCACGCTGGGTGATGCGTCGTGCGCCGACATGAGCGACCTGCAGCTCAACCGGGGCGTGATGGCGCACGACGGCTTTCACCCCGGCGAGCGCGCGTATCGCCAGGTGGCGCATGCATTGGCCAAGCACATCGCCACGCAGGTGTGGCCCCGACTGTCCAGGTCGAAGCACCAGGAGAAGCAATGACTTCGCACACCAGCCTGAAGGGCAAGACCCTCTTCATCACCGGCGGCTCACGCGGCATCGGCCTCGCCATCGCCGAACGTGCCGCGCGCGACGGTGCCCACGTGGTGCTGGTGGCCAAGACCACCGAGCCCAACCCCAAGCTGCCGGGCACGCTGGTCACTGCGGCCGAAGCCGTGCGCAAGGCGGGCGGGCAGGCGCTGCCGGTGCCCACCGACATCCGTGACGAGCGGGCCGTGGCCGCCGCGGTGCAGATTGCGGTGGAGCGCTTCGGCGGCATCGACATCCTGGTGAACAACGCCAGCGCGATCAGCTTGACACCGACCGATGCCACGCCGATGAAGCGCTTCGACCTGATGTTCGGCGTCAACGTGCGTGGCACCTACTGCTGTACGCAGGCCTGCCTGCCCGAGCTGATCAAGAGCGCGAAGGCCGGCCGCAACCCGCACGTGCTGAACATGAGCCCGCCATTGAGCATGAAGCCGCACTGGTTCCAGAACCACGTGGCCTACACGATGGCCAAGTACGGCATGAGCGAATGTACGCTCGGCCACGCGGCCGAGTTCAAGCGCCACGGCATCGCGGTAAACAGCCTGTGGCCACGCACGGCCATCGCCACCGCGGCGTTGCAGATGATCCCGGGCATCGACCTCAACAAGTGCCGCAAGCCCGAGATCCTGGCCGACGCGGCGCACGTGATCCTCACGCGCGATGCGACGCACTGCACCGGCAACTTCTTCATCGACGACACGCTGCTGGGCGAGCACGGCGTGAAGGACTTCGACCGCTATGCGGTCGTGCCGGGGACGAAGGATCTGATTCCGGATTTCTTTGTCGATTGAACGCGGCAAGGCCGGCCTATGGCCACGGCTCCGCGTCGCAGTAGGCTATCGCGCGGACACCAGCGGAAACGCTGATGGATCACGAACGGACTCGACGGACAAGTCGACGTCGAGTTGCGGCCAGTCTTGGTGATTCGGCGCGGGCCGCTGCGCGTCGAGCAGTTGCTCACTTCCACCGGCAATGTCCGCTCCGGATTCCGCCTATTGCGCCGAATCACAACGCCATCCACTCGTCAACCACTTGTCATCGTTTCGCTCAGCATTGGGTTCGCACCATTGCCGGCGATCAGAAACCTCGGTTAGATTCGCTGCGCCAGGAGGGGGCACACCACGATCCAAGGGGGGCGTGTCGTGCAGCCCATGGCCGCCGACGCATCGATTTCATCCGCCGCGCACGGGCCGTCGGCGCAGCCCGCCGAGAGCCAGGGTGGCGACGGTGGCCTTGCGGCGTTGTGCTTGGTGGCTCGGCTGCACCATGTGGTAGCTGATCCGGCGGCGCTGCGCCACCAACTGGGGCTCGGTGCCAGCGAGCCCGTGGGCGTGGCGCATCTGCTCGCGGCGGCCAAACAACTGGGCCTTCGCGCTCGTCGCACACGCACGCTTGCTGACCGGCTGCCACTGACCCCACTGCCGGCACTGGCCCTGATGGCCGACGGCAGCGTGGCCGTGCTCGCGCAGTGCGACGGCCAGCGTGTGCTCACCCAGGCTTTCGATACGGCCCACAGTGCCTCGCGCCCCGCCATCACACCGCTCGTCGACTTTGCAGCCCGCTGGAGCGGCGAGGTGATCCTCATCGCCAGCCGTGCCAGCCTGGCCGGCGAGCTGGCGCGCTTTGATTTCAGCTGGTTCATCCCCAGCCTGGTGAAGCATCGCAAGCTACTCGGCGAAGTGCTGGTCGTCAGCCTGTTGCTGCAGCTCTTCGCGCTGGTCACGCCGCTCTTCTTTCAGGTGATCATGGATAAGGTGCTGGTGCACCGCGGCGTGGCCACGCTCGACGTGCTGGTAGTCGGCCTGGTGGCGGTGGTGATCTTCGAGAGCGTGCTCAATGCGCTGCGCACCTATGTGTTCAGCCACACCACCAGCCGCATCGACGTGGAGCTCGGCTCGCGGCTGTATCGCCATCTGCTGGCGCTGCCGCTGGCGTACTTTCAGGCGCGGCGCGTCGGCGATTCGGTGGCGCGCGTGCGCGAGCTCGAAAACATCCGCAGCTTTCTCACCGGCACCGCGCTCTCGCTGCTGCTCGACGTGCTGTTCTCGGTGGTGTTCGTCGCGGTGATGCTGTTCTACAGCGTGCCGCTCACGCTGATCGTGCTGGCCAGCCTGCCGATCTACATGGGCCTGAGCCTGGCTGTCGTGCCGATGCTGCGCGGCGGCTCGACGAAAAGTTTGCCCGCGGCGCCGAGAACCAGGCGCTGCTGGTGGAGTCGATCACCGGCGTGCAGACCGTGAAGGCCGGCGCGCTGGAGCCGCAACTGGCGCGCCGCTGGGATCAGCAGCTCGCCGCCTACGTGTCGGCGAGCTTTCGCACCGGCGTCCTGGCCAGCTGGGCGCACGAGGGCGTGAGCCTCACCGGCAAGCTGGTGAACGCCGTCACGTTGTGGTACGGCGCCCACCTGGTGATGGACAACCAGCTCACCGTGGGCATGTTCGTGGCGTTCAACATGTTCGCCGGGCGTGTGGCGCAGCCCATCATGCGCATGGCGCAGATGTGGACGGACTTCCAGCAAACCGGCCTGTCGATGCGCCGGCTCGGCGACATCCTGAACACGCGCACCGAAGTGGCGCCGAGCGCGGCGGCGCAGCTGCCGCCCGTGCAAGGGCGCATCACCTTCGAGGGCGTGAACTTCCGCTACCGGCCCGACGCGCCACCGGTGCTGCACGACCTGAGCCTCGACATCCGCGCCGGCGAGATCATCGGCATCGTCGGCCGCTCGGGCTCCGGCAAGAGCACGCTCAGCAAGCTGGTGCAGCGCCTGTACTCGCCCGAGCAGGGCCGCGTGTGCGTCGACGGCATCGACATCAGCCTGATCGATGCCGCCCAGCTGCGCCGGCAGATCGGCGTGGTGCTGCAGGAGAACTTTCTCTTCAACCGCAGCGTGCGCGAGAACATCGCCGTACCGACCCCGCCGCGCCGCTGGAGCAGGTGATCGCCGCCGCCAAGCTGGCCGGCGCGCACGAGTTCGTCAGCGAGTTGCCCGAGGGTTACGACACCGTGGTCGGCGAGCAGGGCTCCAGCCTTTCGGGCGGGCAGCGCCAGCGCATCGCCATCGCACGGGCGCTCTTCACCAGCCCGCGCATCCTGATCTTCGACGAGGCCACCAGCGCGCTCGACTACGAAAGCGAAGCCATCATCCAGCGCAACATGGCCGCCATCTGCAAGGGCCGCACGGTGATCGTCATCGCCCACCGCCTGAGCGCCGTGCGCCATGCGCACCGCATCGTGGCGATGGACAAGGGGCGCATCGTGGAGGTGGGGCCGCACGAGGCGCTGTTGCGGCAGGGCGGGTTGTATGCGCACTTGTGGCGCATGCAAAGCATGGATGCCGGCACGCAAGAGGAGGGCAATCTTGCTGCAAGCCGCTGAATCAGCCCTCCACTGCGCGTTCGATCGCCTTGGCGGCCCATTGATTGAGGCTCATGCCCTGTACCTCGGCCGCTGCGCTGGCTCGCGCGTGCAGACTGGGCGGCATGCGCAGCATCATGCGTCCCGAGAACGGCTTCTCCGGCGCCTGGCCCAGCTTGGCGCTGGCCTCGAGATAGTGGTCGACCGCGATCCGGAAATGCTTGCGCAGCTCGGCCACCGACCTGCCGTCAAAGCCCACGATCGATCGAATGCCCACCAGGTGGCCGACGAAACAGCCGTCCTCCTCGCTGTACTCGACACGGGCGGCATAGCCCTTGTACGTCATCGTGTTCATGGTCTAACTCCTGCCAGCTCCAGGAACCGCCGCACGTTGCGCACCACGTACGGCTTGGCCTCCTTCTGCGGGTGCGGGCGGTGCACGTCGAGCCGCTCGCCAAGCAGCGTGAACGTGACAGCCGAACCACCCTTGTTCAGACACAACGCACCGGCCGCAATGAGCATGGCTTCGATGTCAGCCCAGGCCAGTGTGCGTGGCACCGGCTCGTCAAACACCAGCGCAAGGGTCTTGCGGTGCCGGTTGTTCACCGGCAAATGCTATCAGAAAGTGATGTCATGCAGCTGCCCGCATTGAGTGCCGCGGCGGCCGCGAGCCCCGCCCGCCACCCCGCGCTGCACCTCCTCGCCCGCTATGCCGCCGTGCTGCGCGCAGCCTGGGCGGCGCGGGCCGAGCTCGCCGGCCCCAGACGCCTGGCCGAGGAGGCCGCTTTTCTGCCCGCGGCGCTGAGCCTGCAGGAAACGCCCGTCCACCCGGCACCGCGACGCGCGATGTGGGTGATCATGGCGATCTTCGTGGCCACGCTCACCTGGAGCGTCGTCGGCCAGGTGGACATCGTGGCCGTGGCCAGCGGCCGCATCGTGGTGAGCCAGCGCAGCAAGCTGATCCAACCGCTCGACACCGCAGTGGTGCGCGCCATCCACGTGAAGGACGGCGACCGTGTGCGCGAAGGCCAGCTGCTGGTGGAGCTGGACGCCACCGCCTCGAGCGCCGACAACGCCTCCATCGGCGAACAGCAGCTTTCCGCGCGAAGCGAAATGGCACGCAGCCAGGCGCTGCTGCGGGCACTGCAATCTGGCACGGCGCCAGCGCTCGATCGCCCGCGCGAAGCCCAGGCACCCGACACCGCCGCGCTGCTGCGAAGCGAGTGGAGTTCGGCGACGGAACGGTTTGGAACGCGGCAACGATTGCCTCACGCACCGTGACCGGGACGCCGAATTCGATGGCGGGTACCGCGGGCAACGACACGTTCGTGGTCGACGACACGGGCGACACCGTCACTGAAGGCGTGAACCAAGGTCTCGACACGGTGCAAAGCGCGGTCGATTTCACGCTGGCTGCCAACGTCGAGAACCTGACCCTGACAGGCTATGTGAACACATTTGGCGGCGGCAATGGACTCGACAACGTGCTCGCGGGCAACTCGGGGCACAACTGGCTGTCGGGCAGCACCGGTCGGGACACCATCACCGGCGGTGCGGGGGACGATACGCTGGTTGGAGGCGACATTTCCTCGATGAAGGACGGCGTGGCTGATTCGATGGTGGGCGGGACTGGAGACGACACCTAGTACATCGACTTGACCGACGGTGACCTCGTTGTCGAGCAGCCGAACGAAGGCCTTGACACGATCTATCTCAATGCGAGCGGCAGCGTCTATACCCTGCCGGCCAATATCGAGAACTTGGTCGTCAGTCTGGGGCAGCCGTTCTCGATCACCGGCAACGCGTTGAACAACTCGATCACCGCAAACCCGAACATCGGTGGCGTCACCATTGATGGCGGGGCCGGTGCCGACACGATGGTGGGATCGGTGATGGACAACACGTTCATCGTGGACAACACCGGCGACGTCATCGTTGCACCTGGCGACGGGTTCGACACAGTCATTGTGCCGTTCGACTACACGCTCGGTGCGGGGATCGAGAACGCCACGCTTTCGGGGAGCGCGGCCGTCGCCGCCACAGGCAATGACGCCAACAACGTGCTCGACGGTTCTGGCAACGGCGCCGCCAATGTATTGTCCGGCGGATTGGGCAACGACACCTATCGCGTTGGCGCCGGTGACGTGGTGGTGGAGCTGGCCGGGCAGGGAGCCGATACGGTCGTCATCGCCGCAGGCGCTATGGGCAGCTATTCGTTGGTTGGCTTCTCGAACGTCGAGAACATCACGTTGGCCGATGCGCTCGGCGCCTCGGGCGCGGAAGGCAACAACGCCGACAACGTCATCTACGGCAACATCGAGGGCAATGTGCTGTCGGGTCTTGGCGGCAACGACAGCATCACGGACGCGGTGGGCACGACCGACCTCGGCCACGACACGTTGCTGGGCGGCGCGGGCAACGACACGCTGACCTCGTTCTACGGGCAGGATGTGCTGGATGGCGGTGCGGGCGACGACCTGCTGCAATTCGTCCGCCAGCAGGCCACCGGCAGCGTCGTCTTCGGCAGGGGCATGGGGCACGACGTGGCGGCGGGCGGCTGGACAACGTCGATCAAGCGCGTCCTGTTCAATGCCGACACTTCGCCGGGTGACCTGGCGTTCACGCGCAACGGTGCGAACCTGGTTGCCACCGTGACCAGCACGGGCGATAGCTTGACGCTCTCGCACTTCTTCATCGACGGCCAATCCTGGACGGCAACCGGCGAGTTCGGGACATTCGAATTCGCGTCGGATGGCTTGCCGATACCAGCCAGTGCGATAGCCCTGCGGGCGCAAGCGGGCAACGCGAACACCAGCTCGGCGGGAGATGACCTGCTACTCGGCGGCAGCGTGAGCGACACGCTGGCCGGCGCTGCCGGCAACGACACCCTGTTGGGCGGCGATGGTGACGACGATCTGACGGGCGGGCTCGGCAGCGATGCGCTTTACGGTGGGCATGGCAATGATGTCTACCGGTTTGCCAGCGGCGACGGATTCGACGTGATCCGCGAGAGCGGTGGTGCCGCTGACCGTGTGCGCTTCACCGATTTGTCGTCAACCGACATTAGCATCCGTCAGATCGGCAACGATCTGTGGTTCCTGCAGCAGTCCACCGGCAGCGGGTTGTTCGCGGTGGGCGACTTCTTCAGTGCCGCGTCGTATGAATTGGAGGCCGCGGAATTCTCGAACGGTGTGGTGTGGGACAACGCCACGCTGAAGACGATGGCGAGCCAGATCACGGGGACGAATGGCCCGGACAGCTTGACCGGCAGCTCGGCAGCCGACCGCATCTACGGCCTGGCCGGCAACGACACCCTGACGGGGTTGGATGGCGACGACCTACTCGACGGCGGCACAGGCAACGACAACATGGCAGGCGGCCTCGGCAACGACACCTTCGTCGTCGACAGCACGAGCGACGTGGTGAGCGAGTCGTCCGGCCAGGGCACCGACACCGTGCAGTCCTCGGTCACGCTCACCTTGGCCGCCAACGTCGAGAACCTCACGCTGACCGGCAGCGCGCAACATCAACGCCACCGGCAACACGCTGGCCAACGTGCTCACCGGCAACGCCGGCAACAACACGCTCGACGGGCGGCACCGGCGCCGACACGATGATCGGCGGCGCCGGCAACGACACCTACGTCGTCGACAACGCCGGCGACGTGGTCACCGAGCTCGCCGGCGAAGGCACCGACCGGTGCAGTCCAGCGTCACGCTACACGCTCGCGCGCCAACGTCGAGAACCTCGACCCTCACCGGCACCAGCGGCCATCAACGGCACCGGCAACGCGCTGGACAACGTGCTCACCGGCAACAGCGGCGCCAACACGCTCAACGGCGGCGCCGGCAACGACACGCTCGATGGCGGCACCGGCACCGACACCATGGTCGGCGGCGCCGGCAACGACACCTACGTGGTCAACGTCGCGACCGACGTCGTCACCGAGCTCGCGGGCGAAGGCACCGACACCGTGCAGTCGACGGTCACGCTACGACGCTGGCCGCACAACGTCGAGAACCTGACCCTGACCGGCACGACCGCGCATCAGCGGCACCGGCAACGCGCTGGACAACGTGCTCACCGGCAACAGCGGCGCCAACACGCTGACCGGCGGCGACGGCAACGACACGCTCGACGGCGGCACCGGCAACGACACCATGACCGGCGGCCTGGGCAACGACACCTACGTCGTCAACGTCAGCACCGACGTGATCACCGAAGCCGCCGGCGAGGGCACCGATACGGTCGAGTCGTCGCGTCACGCTCACGCTCGGCGCCAACGTGGAGAACCTGACGCTGACCGGCACCGGCGCCATCAACGGCACCGGCAATGCGCAACGCCAACGTGCTCACCGGCAACGGCGCCGCCAACACGCTGACCGGCGCGGGCGGCAACGACACCTACGACGGCGGCGCCGGTAACGATGCGCTGACCGACACCACGATCAGCAACGAGATCTACCGCTGGGGCATCGGCTACGGTGTCGACACCGTCAGCGACGCCGGCGGCGCCGATCGCGTGGAGTTCGGCGCCGGCATCACCGCGGCGCAGCTCGTCTTCAGCCACGTCGGCAACAACCTGGAGGTCACCGTAAGCGGCAATGCCGCCGACAAGCTGGTGATCAGCAGCTACTACGGCGACACGGCCAGTCGCATCGAGACCTTCCAGCTCAGCGACGGCTCGACCCTGTCACCGGCGCAGATCCCGCTGTCGCTAGCCAGCCGCCAATTCGCCGCGACCGATGCGTCGGCCGACCCGGCGTTGGAGCGCCAGCAGATCATGCCGGTCCGTGCGGCCGCGGAGGCCGCCACCGCCGCACCCGTGCAGCCGGCCTACCGGCTGCCGTGGAAGCTGTGGAGCTTGCGCGGTGACATGCTGCTCGAGCCTGTAGCGGCCGCGCCCAGCGCAGGCGTCACCGATGCCATCATGCTCGGCCAGGTGCACAGCCTGGTCTCGGCGATGGCTGCCTTCGGGGCCGGGGATCAGGCGGCGCTGCAGAGCGAGCGGCAAACGATCCTGCCCGTGCATCGCACGGAGCCGATGTGGGGGGCGCCGGCGTTGACGCAGTAGGCCGGCTCGGGTGCTGCACTTGACGCCGCGCCCAGAACGGCTTCTTGCTGACGCCGGCGCGGCATCAATTTTTCGCGGCGCCCCTGGCCTTCTGCAGCAGATGCAAGCCGCGCTGTGCCTTGCCGCGCCTCAGCTCCGCGTTTCGCAGATCGCGCAGGTTGCGGCGCGCGACGTGCGTGGCGCCGCCGGCCACCGCCAGCCCGATCAGGTGGTTGTCGCCCTCGTCACGCAACAATGCCACCACCCTACCGTTGGATGTCGATGCATCTGGAGTGCGCGTGTTGACAACAGCTACACGGCTGACTAAGATGCCGTATAGCCGTTGTGTATCTGACTGAGGCCTCAAACCATGCGTGATGCCGCCATCAATCTTCGTGCGCGACCTGAGCAACGCGACGTTATCGACCAGGCGGCTCAGCTGCTGGGCAAGAGCCGTTCGGATTTCATGCTCGAGGCCGCCTGCGACAAGGCGCGCTCGGTCCTGCTCGATCAGGTGTTCTTCCGGCTCGACGCTGTGAGATTTCGCCAGTTCGTCAAGCTGCTCGAGGCGTCGCCGGCAGCCAACCCGGGTTTGGAGCGGCTCTTGGCGGTCAAACCGCCGTGGTTGCGCAAGACTGCGAAGGGCTGAACTTGCTTCTCGGGTCGGCGCAGCTGTTGACGGCATCGCATCGTGTGGAAGGGTTCGAGTGCGGCGAGCCTTCACTGGACGATTGGCTCAAACGCCGTGCACTGGCCAACCAGGCCGGCGGTGCAAGTCGAACCTTCGTTGTCCTGGACGAGGGTGGCCACGTGCGGGGCTACTACGCCTTGGCGGCGGGCGCCGTGTCGCACGAGTCGGCACCCAGCAGAGTGAGGCGCAACATGCCGGACCCGGTGCCCGTGTTGGTGCTGGGGCGCTTGGCAGTCGATCGACTAGCCCAGGGCCAGCGGCTCGGCGCGGCCCTGCTTCAGGATGCAGTCAAACGTGCCGTCGCCGTTTCGAGCAACGCCGGAGTACGGGCCTTGCTGGTACACGCGCTGCATGAGCGCGCCAGAACGTTCTACGAGCACTACGGATTCCAGCCTTCGCCCACGCACCCTCAGACGCTGATGCTTCGCCTGCCTGCAAGCGCTTGAGCCAATGGCGTGGGAGCGCAATGGTTGCCGACCTGAGAGCTTGATGCCAGTTGCCGCCGCAAGCCCTCGGCGATTGCCAAGAGCGAATCGGACAGCGCGGCACAGTGACAGGCCGCCGTTCGTTCGGCAGGAGCGGTACGAGTCCGTTGTTCAGAAGTGCCGCACGAGCGCAAGCACCTCGGCGGGCGGGGCTCCTGCGACAACCGCAGGCCAGCCCACCGCATCGCACGGCCCGAACAGCACCCACGCCGTGCCGTCACGCGGGAGGGTCGCTTCAGCGACGTCCGGTGCCGCCGTCCAGCCGCGCGCGGTGCCCGGCTTCAACGCTGCAGCCGGCGCTTCGAGCCGCGAGGCGCCGGCTTCGCGCAAGCGCCGCGCTTCGGCCTGGCAAGCGCTGTAGCTGCTCAATCCGCCCGTGAGCGTGCGCATCGGCAGCTTGGGCACGGCATAGTCATCGTCGGGCAACTCCACCACCCACAACGACCGCCGCACACCCGCAAGATCTGCCGGGTCGGTAATCTCCTCATGGCGCAAGAACTCGGCCCACGCACCCACCGGTGTGTCGGCAAAGTAGTTGGCCGGTCCTTCGCCGTCGCCGTGCCAGCGCGCGGCGGGCTGCTGGTCGCTCTGCCACAGGAATGGCATCCGCGAATCGCAATGCCGGAAGCCCAGCCGCTTGGCCATGGCCTTGATGCCGAGGGCCGTGGCGCTCAGGCCGCGAGCGGCTGTGCGCCCGTAAGCACCGCGGCGAGCGCGCGCACCTGCAACGCGGCCTTGGCATCGGGTGTCCACTTGGGCCCGAGCAGCGCGCGCGGGCTTTTGCCGCCGAGCTGCGTGCGCGGCCGCTCGAACCAGCGGCGCATGCCGAACTCGTTGTACGAACCGGCCAGGTCCGACACCACCATCGCCACCCAGTGCAGCCGTTCGGCCGTGGCCTGCGGCGTGGCGCGCTCGGCGGCGGCGTAGCGACGCAGCGAGGCCGGGGCCACGCCGACCAGCTCGCCAAGGGCTTCGTCGCCGAACACCGCGCGCATCGCGGCCCATTCGCTGGCCGGCGCGGGTGAGTCGTCCAGCACGGCCACCAGCTGGTCCACGCTGTCGGCCATGCGCTCGGCCGTCGCGGCATCCAACTGCAACGGGCCCTGCTTCAGCAGCGGCGCCAGCGCCACGGGCGCTGCGCCGATGATGCCCTGCTTGTGCAGCGCGGTGAGCACGCGTTGCACCGCGGCGGCGTCGATCTGTGTGATCGCGGCGCCGGCCAGCACGCCCATCGCCGAGGCGCGCGTCAGCAGCACGAGCAGCCGCTCGTGCAGGCGGCGATTCACCGTTGGAGCAGAATTGGGATCGATCTGGATCTTGACCATGATCCGATCATAGTCCGTTTACCGTCTGCTGCCAATGGGGCAGGGCGGCAGCCCTACGCGGCGGCCGTGATCGTCGGCAGCGCCGGCTGGTCCGCGCCGGTGCCGCACTTCATGCAGTAGCGAAAGAACGCGTTCTTGCGCGAACCGCAGCCGCCGCAGGTGTCGAACAGTTTCAGGCCGCAGTGCACGCAGAAGTCGGCCTTCACGTCGCCGGTGGTCATCACCGGGCGCTCGCAGCCGGGGCATACGCTGGCGGCCAGCTTCTTCAGCGCCTCGTCGTTGGACAGCGCCTTGCGCCGTTCGCTCTCGGTCTGCTGCTCCACCAGCTTGCGGCGCTCGAGGTAGCGGCGCATCGCCTTGATCACGTAGTGCCCGGCAATCGCCGTCAGCACGATGCCGACGCCGTAGCGCACGTAGCCGCCGTAGCTCGGCAGGTAAGGCACCAGCTCGAAGAAGAAGGTGAACACCGCAAACAGCACGAAGCCGCGCATCAGCGGCCAGTAGTCACTGTGGCGCTTGCGCGCGATCAGCCAGCCGGCAATGGCCAGCAGCGGCAGCGTGAGCGCCAGGCGCGCGCCGAACACGCGCAGCTGCTGCCTGAACAGCGCGCTGCGGTAGGCGCTGTCGGCGGCCTGCAGCAGCTCGCCTTCGGTGCGGTGCTGCGCGGCGAGCGCCTGGCGCGACGTGAGCAGCCGCGCGTCCAGCGACTCCACCGCCGACTGTGCCTCGCGCTCGCGCGCCTTCAGCGTGTCGAGGTTGCGCGTGCGCTGGATCACCTCGGGGTCCTGCTGCGGGTCGGTGGTGGCGGTGCGGGTGGCGATCCAGTTGGCGTAGGCCGAGCGTGCCGACTGGTAGGCGTTGGCCGCGGCCTGCAGCGCCAGCCGGGCGCGAGCCAGCTCGTCGTTGAGTTCGCGTTGCTCCTGGTCGAGCTGCTTGCTGGCGTCGCGCGCGGCTTTCAGCGCCGACTGGTCGGCAAACTGGTCCTGCGTGATCGACTGCTCCAGCCGCGGCAGGTCGGCCACGATCTTGCTGCCCAGCCCGACCAGAAAGCCGGCGAACACGAACGACACGATCCACATCACCAGCTTGAACAGCCGGTCGGGGACGCGAAGGAACTTGAACATTCGGGCTACTCCTTCGGAATGAGGCGCGGCTGGCCGTCGTGGTCGATCGCCACGTAGGTGATGTTGGCGTCGGTGACCTTCACCACCTGCAGGTTGGCCGGGTTGCGCTCGGCATACACCTCCACGTGCACGGTGACCGAGGTGTTGCCCACGCGCACCACCCGGGCGTAGAACGACAGCAGGTCGCCCACCGACACCGGCTGCTTGAAGACGAACTGGTTCACCGCCACGGTGGCGATGCGGCCCTTGGCGATGCGCGCCGGCAGCACGGCGCCGGCGATGTCCACCTGGGCCATGATCCAGCCGCCGAAGATGTCGCCGTTGGCGTTGGCGTCGGCGGGCATCGGCATCACCCGCAGCGCCAGCTCCGATGCCATCAGGCAAACTAGTCGGTGCGGTGAGGCGTTGGGTCGGGGTTGTGCTCTGGCTCATCGGCTCCACCTTCTGCTTCTTCAGACTGCCCAGCGCATTCTTTCACGCCCCGATGCGTCGATCCGGTCATTCCGCGGCGGTAGCCGAACCTGCTGCCCCCGGTACCCCGCGGTCGGACCTGGGCATCCTCAAGCGCCTGTGGCCCTACCTGTGGCGCTACCGCTGGCGCGTGGTGGCGGCGCTGGGCTTCCTGCTGCTGGCCAAGCTGGCCAACGTGGGCGTGCCGGTGCTGCTGAAGCACCTGGTCGATGCGCTCGACCTGAAGGCCGGCGACCCGCGGGCGGTGCTGGTGGTGCCGATCGGGCTGCTGCTGGCCTACGCCGGCCTGCGGCTGTCGACCACGCTGTTCACCGAGCTGCGCGAGCTGGTGTTCGCCAAGGCCACGTTCGGCGCGTCGCAAGCAGATCGCGCTCGAGGTGTTCGGCCACCTGCACGCGTTGAGCCTGCGCTTCCACCTCGAGCGCCAGACCGGCGGCTGACGCGCGACATCGAGCGCGGCACGCGCGCGCTGCAGTCGCTGATCGCAGTACTCGCTGTACACCATCGTGCCCACGCTGGTCGAGGTGGCGCTGGTGCTCGGCTTCCTGGGCTGGCGCTTCGACGCCGGCTTCGTGTGGATCACGCTCGCCGCGCTGGCGCTGCTACATCGTCTTCACGGTCACGCGTGACCGAGTGGCGCACGCAGTTCCGGCGCCAGATGAACGAGCTCGATTCCAAGGCGCACACGCGGGCGATCGATGCGCTGCTGAACTACGAGACCGTCAAGTACTTCAACAACGAGGCCTTCGAGGCCCGGCGCTACGACGAGGGGCTGGAGGCCTACCGCCAGGCGCAGGTGAAGTCGCAGACCACGCTGTCGCTGCTCAACACCGGCCAGCAGCTGATCATCGCCACCAGCCTGGTGGCGATGCTGTGGCGCGCCACGCAGGGCGTGGTCGACGGCCGGCTGACGCTGGGCGACCTGGTGATGATCAACGCCTTCCTGATCCAGCTGTACATCCCGCTCAACTTCCTGGGCGTGCTGTACCGCGAGGTCAAGCAGAGCCTGACCGACCTGGACCGCATGTTCGCGCTGCTCGAACGCGAGCGCGAGGTGGCCGACCAGCCAGGCGCACGCGCGCTGCTGGTGCAGCGACGGCGTCGTGCGCTTCGAGCAGCGTGTCGTTCGCCTACGACCCGGCGCGGCCGATCCTGCACGACGTGAGCTTCGAGATTCCCGGCCGGCAAGACGGTGGCGGTGGTCGGCCCGTCGGGCGCCGGCAAGAGCACGCTGGCGCGGCTGCTGTACCGCTTCTACGACGTCAGCGGCGGGCGCATCACCATCGACGGCCAGGACATCCGCGCCGTCACCCAGGACAGCCTGCGCCGGGCCATCGGCATCGTGCCGCAGGACACGGTGCTGTTCAACGACACCGTGGGCTACAACATCGCCTACGGCCGGCCGGGCGCCAGCGACGCCGAGGTGCAGGCCGCCGCCGCCGCGGCGCACATCCACAACTTCATCGCCAGCACGCCCAAGGGCTACGAGACGATGGTCGGCGAGCGCGGGCTGAAGCTCTCCGGCGGCGAGAAGCAGCGCGTGGCGATCGCGCGCACGCTGCTGAAGAACCCGCCGATCCTGATCTTCGACGAAGCCACCTCGGCGCTCGACTCGGCCAACGAGCGCGCCATCCAGGCCGAGCTGAAGAGCGCGGCGCAGGGCAAGACGGCGCTGGTCATCGCGCACCGGCTGTCGACGGTGGCCGATGCGCACGCCATCGTCGTGCTCGAGGCCGGCCGCGTGGTGGAGGTCGGCGCGCACGCCGACCTGCTGGCGCGCGACGGCATCTATGCGCAGATGTGGCGGCTGCAGCAGGCCGAGGAGCCGGAGGTCGCGACGGTCGCATGACGGCCAGGGCGTCATGCGCAGATGCGGATGCGAGAATCGCCCGCATGCCACCGCCGTCATCGCTGACCCTGACCCGTCCCGACGACTGGCACCTGCACCTGCGCGACGGCGCGGCGATGGCCGCGGTGCTGCCGGCCACCGCGGCCCAGTTCGCGCGCGCCATCGTGATGCCGAACCTGAAGCCACCTGTCACGACGACGGCGCTCGCGCTGGCGTATCGCGACCGCATCCGTGCGGCCTTGCCGGCGGGCAGCGATTTCACGCCGCTGATGACGCTTGTACCTCACCGATCGCACCACGCCTGGCGAAGTGCGGCGCGCCAAGGCGGCCGGCATCGTGGCTTTCAAGCTCTACCCCGCGGGTGCGACGACGAACAGCGACGCCGGTGTCACCGACATCCGCCACACGCACGCGGTGCTCGACGCGATGCAGCGCGAGGGCGTGCTGCTGCTGGTGCATGGCGAGGTCACCGACCCGGCGGTGGACGTGTTCGACCGCGAGGCGGTGTTCATCGACCGCGTGATGGTGCCGCTGCGCCGCGATTTTCCCGACCTGCGCATCGTGTTCGAGCACATCACCACGCGACAGGCCGTGCAGTACGTGATGGATGCCGATGCCAACACCGCCGCCACCGTGACGGCGCATCACCTGCTGTTCAGCCGCAACGCCCTGTTCACCGGTGGCCTGCGGCCACACTACTACTGTCTGCCGGTGCTCAAGCGCGAAGAGCACCGCGTGGCACTGGTGAAGGCGGCCACCTCGGGCAGCTCGAAGTTCTTTGTCGGCACCGACAGCGCGCCGCACGCCGCCGCGCTGAAGGAGAGCTCGGTGTGCGGTGCCGGTTGCTACACCGCGCCGGCCGCGCTCGAGTTGTACGCCGAGGCGTTCGAGGCCGCGGATGCGCTCGACCGCCTGGAAGGCTTCGCGAGTTTCCACGGCGCGGACTTCTATCGCCTGCCGCGCAACACCGGCACCGTGACGCTGCGGCGCGAGGACTGGACCTTGCCCGAGGTGGTGCCGTTCGGCGACGCCCGGCTCAAGCCGCTGCGCGGCGGTGAGACACTGCACTGGCGATTGCACGCCTGAGAGGATCTTCGCGATGGAACGCAAACCGCGCGTGGCGCTGTTGATCGATGCCGACAACTCGCCGGCGTCGAAGATCGACCTGATCCTCAACGAGCTCTCCACCTTCGGCGAGACCAGCATCCGCCGCGCCTACGGCAACTGGAAGAAGAACGAGCTCAAAGGCTGGGAAGAGCAACTGCAGGAGCATGCGATCCGCCCGATGCAGCAGTACGACTACAGCAAGGGCAAGAACGCCAGCGACATGGCGATGGTGATCGACGCGATGGCGCTGCTGTACACCGACCAGCCCGACGCCTTCGGCATCGTGTCGTCGGACGCCGACTTCACGCCGCTGGTGATGCACCTGCGCGAGAAGGGCGCGGCGGTCTACGGCTTCGGCGCGAAGAAGACGCCGCCGCCGTTCGTCAACGCCTGCTCGCGCTTCCTGTTCCTCGATCAGTTGGCCGATCAGCCGACGGTCGATGCCAGCGGCGATGCGCAATCCGCGCCAACGCCGCTGCGCATGACCACCGCGCAGCTGAAGCAGGACGCCAAGCTGGTGACGCTGCTGCGCAACGCGGTCACCGCGGCCGAGGACGAAGACGGCTGGGCGCGCGTGGGCGCCGTCGGCCAGCAGATCAGCAACCAGGCCTCGTTCGACCCGCGCAACTACGGCTACGCCACGTTGTCGAAGCTGCTCGCAGCGACGCAGCTGTTCGACTTCGCGCACGAGGGCACGAGCCAGGTGAGCGTGCGCGACAAGCGTGCGGCAAGAGCGAGCAAGACTGGCTGACGCAGCGCGTGCAAATCAAGCGACCGCCGCGGATCCGGCTCTGCCGGGCCGCTGGCGGCGCCCCCTTTGAGGGGGGGGCGGCCGCCAGGCCGCTTCGGGGGTGGGTCATTCCGCCGGCAGGAAACCCTCGATCGACAGGTAGCGCTCGCCGGTGTCGTAGTTGAAGCCGAGCACGCGCGCGCCGGCCGGCAGTTCGGGCAGCTTCTTCGCGATCGCCGCCAGCGTGGCGCCGCTGGAGATGCCCACCAGGATGCCTTCCTCGCGCGCCGAGCGGCGGGCCATTTCGCGCGCGTCTTCGGCCTCCACCGTGATCACGCCGTCGAGCAGATCGGTGTGCAGATTCTTCGGGATGAAGCCCGCGCCGATGCCCTGGATCGGGTGCGGCGACGGCTGGCCGCCGCTGATGACCGGCGAGGCCGACGGCTCCACCGCGAACACCTTGAGCTTCGGCCAGCGCGCCTTCAGCACCTGGGCGCAGCCGGTGATGTGGCCGCCGGTGCCCACGCCGGTGATCAGCGCGTCGAGCCCATCGACGAAGTCGGCCGGCGATCTCCTCGGCGGTGGTGCGCACGTGCACGTCGATGTTGGCCGCGTTCTCGAACTGCTGCGGCATCCACGCGCCGGGCGTGTCGGCGACGATGGCCTGCGCCTTGGCGATCGAGCCCTTCATGCCTTCGGCGCGCGGCGTCAGCACGAAGGTCGCGCCGTAGGCCAGCATCAGCCGGCGGCGCTCGACGCTCATGCTGTCGGGCATCACCAGCACGAGCTTGTAGCCCTTGACGGCGGCCACCATCGCCAGGCCGATGCCGGTGTTGCCCGAGGTCGGCTCGACGATCGTGCCGCCGGCCTTCAGCAGGCCGCGCGCCTCGGCGTCCTCGACCATCGACAGCGCGATGCGGTCCTTGATCGAGCCGCCGGGGTTGTCGCGCTCGGACTTGATCCACACCTCGCGCCCGCTGCCGAACAGCCGGTTGATGCGAATGTGCGGCGTGTTGCCGATGGTGGCGAGGATGCTGTTGGCTTTCATCGAGGCTCCTTGAGGTCGCGCGGTCGTCGGCGCGGGTTGCAGGCGCGATAATGACAGTGTGAAGCAAGCCAGACCGCCGCTGGTGCAATCGGCCGAAAGGCCGCACTGGAGGAAGGTCCGGACTGCATAGGGCAGCGCAGGAGGTAACGCCTCCCCACCGTGAGGTGCGAATCAGAGCCACAGAGACGAGTCCCTTCGGCAAGCGCGGCGCAAACCGTGCGAACCGAGGGGGGTGAAACGCGGCAATCTTTGCGCGCAGCAACACCAAATAGGCCGGCGTCGAGGCGGCCCGCGGAGCCGGCGGGTAGGTGGCACCGAGCCGGGCGAGCGATCGCCTGGCCCAGATGAATGGCGGTCACGGCCGCGGCCTCTCCGGAAGCCGCGGCCGCACAGAATCCGGCCTATCGGCTTGCTTCACATTGTTTGTTTGCGTGGTGCGGGCCGTCAGGCCGGCACCACCAGGGCGTGCTGCACCAGCCAGCGCAGCCCGCTGTCGGCAGGTGCCTGCTTCAGCGACATCTCGAGCGCCGGCCGGTCGGCTGCGTTCAGCCAGCGCCAGAGGCTGTCGCGGGCATTGCCGGGGTCGCCGGCGATGAAAAGCTGCGTGGTCAGCTCGCCGAAGCTGGCATGGCGCAGCTTGACGTGGATGTGCGGCGTGCGGCCGGGGTAGGGCACCGGCTTGATCGTGCGGAATCGATAGGCGCCGGTGGCGCCGCTGCGCGTGGCGCCGAAGCCCTGGAAGCCTTCGTCCACCGGGTCCTTGGTGCCGTCGGTGCTCGGGATGGCGGTAGTGCGCCAGTGCGTCGCATTGCCAGATCTCGACCTCGGCAGCCGTCGATCACGCGGTCGTTGACGTCGACCACCCGGCCTTCGAGGCCCAGGTGCTCGCCCTGGGCCACCAGCGTGCGTTCGCCGGCCTGCACGCGGCTCAGGTCGGCGTCCCAGTCGCTCCAGCGTTCGCGCCACGCGCGCGGCGGGTAGAACGGGCCGTCGGTCATGCGCGCCAGCGCGCGGCGCGAACTGGCCAGCGCCGGCAGCGCCAGAGCGGCCACCGCGGCCGAGGCGGTGCGCAACAGTCGGCGTCTCGAATCGAAGGGCGGCGTCATCAGGATCTCCCCAGGGTCGATCGCGGACATTGGAGCACGACACGGTGCCGCGGTTCCAGTCGAATCGGTGCTGCGCGCCATGCCGTGCCGTGCGGCACCACGCTGCGCTAAAGCTTGGGCGCCGATATGCCGAAAGTACGCCAGGGCCGGGCCGATTCGTGCCCGGCGACCTGCGAAAGCCTGCGCCATGACTGCCTCGTTCCGCCACGCCACTTTGCTGTGCCTGCTGATGGGCGCGCTTGCACCGACCCGGGCTGCAGAACAGGCGGCGTCTGCCGGCGCGCCGGCAGCCCGCGAGGACGGAAACCCCGGCCACGACAAGCCGGCGGCGCGCGTAAAGCCGGGCACGCCGGCCATCGATCCGATGCAGGCGCTGCGCGAGAAGCTGGCCGCCAAGCTCGGCGCGTCGAAGCCGATCGACGGCCGCAATGCGCACGTCGTGCGCATCAGCACCGGGGCCGATGCCGGGCAGGCACTGGCGGCCGCGGCGCCGCACGCGGTCGATCCGGCCGCCGGACGCGTCCGACCGACGGCGCCGGCCAAGGCAGCGGCGCAGTCGCACCAGGCGACCCACTGGAGCTACGACGGCGAGGGCGGCCCCGGCCGCTGGGGCACGCTGAAGCCCGAATTCGCCAAATGCGCCACCGGCGCACGGCAAAGCCCGATCGACATCCGCGACGGCATCCGGGTCGAGCTCGACCCGGTGCAATTCGACTATCGGCCCAGCGCCTTTCGTGTCATCGACAACGGCCACACGGTGCAGGTGAACGTGGCGTCGGGCAACACCATCGAGGTGATGGGGCGACGCTTCGAGTTGCAGCAATTCCACTTCCATCGTCCGTCCGAAGAGCGCATCGAAGGCCGCCAGTTCGACATGGTGGCGCACCTGGTGCACAAGGACCCCGATGGCCGCCTCGCGGTGGTGGCGGTGCTGCTGGATCGCGGCAGCGCGCACCCGCTGGTGCAGTCGGTGTGGAACAACCTGCCGCTCGAAAAAGGCGAGGAGCTGCCCGCGCGCGCGCCGATCGATCTGAGCCAGCTGCTGCCGAACGACCGGCGCTACTACACCTACATGGGCTCGCTGACCACGCCGCCGTGCAGCGAGGGCGTGCTGTGGATGGTGATGCAGCAGCCGGTGACGATCTCGGCCGAGCAGCTCGACGTCTTTGCGCGGCTGTATCCGATGAATGCACGCCCGGTGCAGCAGGCCGCGGGCCGCCTGATCAAGCAGTCGAACTAGGACTCTGCGCGGCGTCTGCCGCGCAGACTCCCAGCGCATCGGGCGCCGCGGGGTCGTGCGGCGCGGTTAGCATCCACGCCACACGATCATGAACGACGATCCGGATTGCGCACGCGTTGCGGTGGTGACCGGGGCCGCGCGCGGCATCGGCCTGGCGATCACGCGCTGGTTTCTCGCGCACGGATACCGCGTGGCCTTGATCGACATCGATCGCGACACGCTGCGCGCCACAGCCGCCGAACTGAACGATTCGCCGCGCGTGCTGGCGCTGCCGGGCGATGTGTCGCAGCCGCGCGACGTGCGCGATGCGTTTGCGCAGGTGGCGGTGCGTTTCGGCCGCATCGACGCGCTGGTCAACAACGCCGGCATCGCGGTGTTCAAGCCGATCCTCGAGACCCAGTTCGAGGAATGGAAGCGCGTGCTCGCGACCAACCTCGACGGGCCGTTCCTGTGCACCCAGGCCGCGGCACCGCTGATGCTGCTGCATGGCGGCGCCAGCGTGGTGAACATCGCGTCGATCTCCGGATTGCGGGCGAGTACCTTGCGGGTGGCGTACGGCACCAGCAAGGCCGCGCTGCTGCATCTCACACGCCAGCAGGCCGCGGAGTTAGGCACGCGCGGCATTCGCGTCAACGCGGTGGCGCCGGGTCCGGTGGATACCGCGATGGCGCAGCAGGTGCACACGCCGGCCATCCGCGCCGGCTACCACGCGGCGATCCCGCTCAACCGCTACGGCACGCCCGAAGAGATCGCCGAGGCGGTCGGCTTCCTGTGCAGCGATGCGGCGAGCTACGTCAACGGCCAGGTGCTGGCTGTGGATGGCGGCTTCGATGCCACCGGCATCGGCCTGCCGGAGTTGCGTTCGGAACGCTGAGCCCGCAGGGCTGTTCGGGCATCCATGCTCGTTTACCCGGCTCGAATCCAGCGACTTATCAAACCAAAACTTTCATAAACAACTGCAAGTCGTTATTTTTGAACTACTTTTTGACTCTTTGAATTCCATGATCTCAAAACGTCACTAAGTATTTGATTTCATTGAATTTTTAATTCTTGATCGATTGACCCGGCCCCAAAAACTCGGCTACAGTGTCGCCTCGTGGAGGAGAGTGGGGCATCGTGCCGGAGATCGTATTTCAGGGGACGTCGGCGTTGACGCTGGATGCCAAGGGTCGAGTGGCGGTGCCGACACGCCATCGCGACGCGCTGATGACCTCCGTCAACGGCCAGCTCACGCTGACGAAGCACCCCGCCGGTTGCCTGCTCGTCCTGCCCCGCCCCACCTGGGTCGGCCTGCGTGAGCGCCTGATGGCGTTGCCGATGGAGGCCGACGGCTGGCGACGCATCTTCATCGGCAGTGCGGTCGACGTGGAGATCGACGCCGGTTCGCGCATCCACGTCTCGCCGGAGCTGCGCGCCGACGCCGCACTGATCCGCGACGTGCTGCTGATCGGCATGGGCCAGCGCCTGGAGCTGTGGGACACCTCGCGCTATGCCGCGCACGAGGCCGTCGTCAAGCAGGGCCCGATGCCCGATGTCATCAAGAACTTCGTCTTCTGATGGCCGACACGGCATGGCCGCACCACCCCGTCCTGCTGCACGAAGCGATCGAGGCGATCGCGATCGATGCGGACGGCACCTACGTCGACGGCACCTACGGCCGCGGCGGCCATGCGCGTGCGCTGCTGGCACGGCTGTCGGCGCACGCACGCGTGGTGGCCTTCGACAAGGATCCGCAGGCGGTGGCGGCGGCGCAGGCCGGGCCGGCTCGAATCGCCGATGCGCGGTTTTCGATCGTGCATGCCAGCTTCGCCGCGATGCGCACCGAACTGGCGGCGCTGGGCATCGATCGCCTCACGGGCGTGCTGCTCGATCTGGGCGTGAGCTCGCCGCAGATCGACGATCCGTCGCGCGGATTCAGCTTTCGCTTCGATGCGCCGCTGGACATGCGCATGGACACGACCCGCGGCGAAACGGCCGCGGACTTTTCTCGCCCGCGCCGATGAGCGTCAGATAGCCGAGGTGATCCGTGACTATGGCGAAGAACGGTTTGCTGTTTCGATTGCAAAGGCGCTTGTTGCTCGCCGCACAGGCGGGCGCCCGGTTCGAACCACGGCCGAGCTGGCCGAAGTCGTGGCTCGTGCGGTCAAGACCCGCGAGCCGGGCCAGGACCCTGCAACGCGCACATTTCAAGCTGTTCGGATTTTCATCAACGCTGAGCTCGAGGACCTCGAGCAAGGGCTGAAGGCGGCCATGGACCTGCTCATTCCCGGCGGCCGCCTGGCCGTGATCAGCTTTCATTCGCTGGAAGACCGCATCGTCAAGCGCTTCATCGCCCGCGAAAGCCGCAGCGAGCCCGATCGCCGCGTGCCGTTTGCGCCGCCGAAGCCCACGCGGCTGCGGGCGGTGGCTCGCATCATGCCCGGGCCGGCCGAGGTGGCGGCCAACCCGCGCGCGCGCTCGGCCGTGCTGCGCGTGGCCGAGCGCACCGACGTGGGGGCCGCGGCATGACGCGGCTGCACCTGGCGCTCGTCGCCGCGCTGCTGGTCAGCAGCCTGTTCCTGGTGCAGACCTCGTACGAATCGAGGCGCCTGTTCGCCGAACTCGACCGCACGCGCAACGAATTGACCCGCCTGGACGCGGAGTACAAACGCCTGGAGGCCGAGCGCCAGGCCCAGGCCACGCACCTGCGCGTCGAGAAGGTGGCGCGCGAGAAGCTGGGCATGCGCACCGTCACGCCGGCAGTGACCCACGTCGTCGTCGATGCACCGGCCGCGGCGCTGGGGACGACGCGATGATCCGTTTGGTCAAACGCCGCAACTCGGCCAGCGCCCGCAGCCTGGCCTACGCCAGCAGCCCGCTGCTGGCGTCGAAGACGCCGCCGTGGCGCAGCCGCCTGCTGGTGGGCCTGGTGGCGATGGGCTTTCTTGTGTTGCTCGGCCGCTCGGTCTATATCCAGCTCATCGGCACCGATTTCTACCTCAAGCAAGGCGAGAAGCGCTACCTGCACAACCTGGATGTGCCGGCCAGCCGCGGCCGCATCGTCGACCGCAACGGCCTCATCCTGGCCACCAGCGTCAGCGCGGTCTCGCTGTGGGCGATTCCGAAGGAATTCGAGGCCACGCCGGCGCAGCGCCGGCAACTGATGCGCCTGCTGGGGCTCACCGGTCGCGAGCTCGACGAGCGACTGGCCAGCGGCAGTGCCAGCTTCGCCTGGATCCGGCGCCAGATCGATGACGAGTTGTGGCAGCAGGTCAAGGCACTGGGCATCAAGGGGCTGTACGACGCGCGCGCCTACAAACGCAAGTACCCGGAAGGCGAGTCCGCCGCGCACGTCGTGGGCTTCACGAACGTCGAGGACCGCGGTCAGGAGGGCGTGGAGCTCGCCTTCGAGAAGGACCTCGAGGGCCGGGACGGCCAGCGTGGCGTCGTGAAGGACCGTTTCGGCCGTGTCGTCGAAGACCATGGCGACGGCATCGACCCGGCCGACGGGCGCGACATCCAGCTGTCGATCGACACGAAGGTGCAGTTCTTCGCCTACCAGCGCATCCGCGACACGGTGGCCGAGCACAAGGCGCGTGCCGGCAGCGTGGTGGTGCTCGACGTGCAGACTGGCGAGGTGCTGGCGCTGGCGAACTTTCCGAGTTTCAATCCGGCGCTGCGCCAGACGCTGGGCCGTGAGCAGTTCAGCGAACGCGCACGCAACCGCGCGCTCACCGACGTGTTCGAACCGGGCTCGGTGATGAAGCCCTTCATCGCGGCGTGGGCGATGGAGACCCGGCGCGTGAAGCCCGGCACCATGGTGTCGACCGCCGCCTTCTCGGTCGGCGGCCAGCCGATCCACGACACCCACCCGCGCGATTCGATGACGGTGGCCGAGGTGATCCAGAAGTCCAGCAACATCGGCGCCGCGCGGCTGGCGATGCAGATGGATCCGCGCGAGCTGTGGGAGCTGTACAGCAGCGTGGGCTTCGGCCAGAAGCCGCAGATCGACTTCCCCGGCGCGGTGACCGGGCGGCTGCGGCCCTACAAGAGCTGGAAACCGGTGGACCAGTCGCGATTGGCCTACGGCTACGGCATGTCGGCGTCGCTGCTGCAGATGGCGCGCGCCTACACGGTGTTCGCGCGCGACGGCGACGTGATCCCCGTGAGCATGCTGCGCCAGGAGCAGCCGGTGGCCGGCGTGCGCGTGCTCTCGGCCGAGACCGCGCGCAGCACGCGCCAGATGCTGCAGCTGGCCACCGGCCAGGGCGGCACCGCACCCAAGGCGCAGACCATCGGCTACAGCGTCGGCGGCAAGACCGGCACGGCGCACAAGCTCGACGGCAAGGAATACGCCAAGGACAAGTACCGTGCCTGGTTCGTCGGCCTCGCGCCGGTGAGCAACCCGCGCATCGTGGTGGCGGTGATGGTCGACGAGCCGAACAACGGCATCTACTACGGCGGCGACGTGGCCGCGCCGGTGTTCAGTCAGGTCGTGCAGCAGACGCTGCGCCTGCTCGGCGTGTCGCCCGACCTGGAGGTGCGGCCGCAGATCGTGGCCAAGTCGCTCGCGGTGGAGGCGCATTGATGGCGGTGACGCGTCTGCACGATGCGCAGGCCGCGGTCGGCTGGCTGCGCGCCGGCGTGACCGGCACCTTGCGCACCGACAGCCGCACCGTGCACTCGGGCGACGGTTTCCTGGCCTGGCCGGGCCAGACGACCGACGGCCGCCGCTTCGTCGGCGCGGCGTTGAACGCCGGTGCGACGCGCTGCCTGCTCGACGACGCGCAGCTCGGCGCCGAGGCCCTCGACGACCCACGCGTCGCCGCGATGCCCGGCCTGAAGGCTGCTGCAGGGCCGATCGCCGACGCCTGGTTCGACGCGCCAAGCCTCGCGCTGCAGGTGATCGCGGTCACCGGCACCAACGGCAAGACCTCGGTCGCCTGGTGGACGGCGCAGGCGCTGTCGGCACTCGGCCGGCGCTGCGGCGTGATCGGCACGCTGGGCACGGGTGAACCGCCGCGCGCGGGCGCCGCGCCCGAGCCGCTGCAGACCACCGGCCTGACGACGCCCGACGCGGTGGTGTTGCAGTCCACGCTGCGCCGGTTCGCCGACCAGGGATTTGCCGCCTGCGCGATGGAGGCCTCGTCGATCGGCATCGTCGACCACCGGCTCGCCGGCACCCGGCTGGCGGTGGCCGTGTTCACCAATCTCACGCGCGACCACCTCGACTTCCACGGCTCGATGGAGAACTACTGGGCCGCCAAGCGCGCGTTGTTCGGCTGGCCCGGCCTGCGCGCGGCGGTGCTCAACCTCGACGACCCCGCCGGCGCGGCGTTGGCGCAGGAGCTGTCGCGCCAGCGTGCGCCCGAGCTGTGGACCTATTCGATCCGCGGCGACGCGCGACTGGCGGCGCGAGACCTGCGTTACGTCGACGGGGGCCTGGCGTTCGACGTCGTCGAAGCGGGCCACCGCGTGAGCATCCGCTCGGCGCTGATCGGCGACTACAACGCCAGCAACCTGCTGGCGGTGCTGGGTGCGCTGCGCGCGCTGGGCGTCGCGCTGGCCGATGCCGCCGCGGTGCTGGCCCACCTGAGCCCGGTGCCCGGGCGCCTGCAGCGCGTCGGCGCCGATGTCGACGCGGCGCCCGAGGTGGTGGTCGACTACGCCCACACGCCCGACGCGCTCGACAAGGTCCTGCAGGCCCTGCGTCCGCTGGCCGCGGCGCGCGGCGGCCGGCTGTGGTGCGTGTTCGGCTGCGGCGGCAACCGCGACGCCACCAAGCGGCCGCTGATGGGTGCGATCGCTCGCCGCCTGGCCGACCAGGTGGTGCTGACCAGCGACAACCCGCGCGACGAGAGCCCGACACTGATCCTCGCGCAGATCCTCGCCGGGCTGCCGGACAGCAGCGACGCCGCGGTGATCGAAGACCGGCGCGCCGCGATCGGCCACGCGATCGGCCGCGCAGCCGCGACCGACGTGGTGCTGGTGGCCGGCAAGGGTCATGAGACGACGCAGGAGGTGGCCGGCGTCAAGCACCCGTTCAGCGACGCCGAGGTCGCGCAAGCGGCCTTGCGCGCGCGCCCGGTGGCCGCCCGGGGAGGCCACGCATGATGACGCTGGCCCAGGCCCACGCGCTGTTGCCCGGTGCGCAACTGGTCGGCGCCGCCGACACGCTGTTCACCCGCGTGCACAGCGACACGCGCACGTTGAGCGCCGGCGACCTGTTCGTCGCGCTGCGCGGCGAGCGCTTCGACGCGCACGACTTCCTGCCGCAGGCCCGCGCCGCGGGCGCCGCGGCCGCGTTGGCCGAGCGCGGGCTGGCCGAGGCCGGCCTGCCCGGGCTGCAGGTGGCCGACAGCCTGCAGGCGCTGCAGCAGCTCGCGGCCGCGTGGCGCCAGCGCTTCGACCTCACGCTGATCGCGGTCACCGGCAGCAACGGCAAGACCACCGTCACGCAGATGCTGGCGTCGATCCTGCGTGCCTGGTGGGGCCGCGCGGCGCTGGCCACCGAGGGCAACTTCAACAACCACATCGGGCTGCCGCTGACCGTGCTGCGGCTGCGCCAGGACGATGCGCTGTGGCACCGCGCGGCGGTGATGGAACTCGGCATGAACCATCCCGGCGAGATCGCGATGCTGGCGCGCGTTGCCGCACCGACCGTCGCGCTGGTGAACAACGCACAGCGCGAGCACCAGGAGTTCATGGCCAGCGTCGAGGCCGTCGCGCGCGAGAACGGTGCGGCCATCGAGGCGTTGGCGCCGTCGGGCGTGGCGGTGTATCCGGCCGACGACGCGCAGGCCGGCGTCTGGCGCGCACTCGCCGGCTCGCGGCCGCAGCTGACCTTTGCCACACAAGGCCAGGCCGACGTCGTCGACGAGGCGATCTGGGTCGACGACCATTGGGTGCTGCGGGCGCTGACGCCGGCCGGTGCGGCCGAATTCACGCTGCATGCGGCGGGCGCGCACAACGTGCGCAACGCGCTGGCGGCGGTGGCTGCCGCGCTCGCCGCCGGCGCCCCGATGTCGGCCATCGCGCAGGGGCTGGAGAGCTTTCGCCCGGTGGCCGGACGCTCACGCCTGCTGACCTGGCAGCGCGCCGCCGAGCGCGTGACGCTGGTCGACGACAGCTACAACGCCAACCCGGACTCGGTGCGCGCCGCCGTCGACCTGCTGGTGGCGCTGCCCGGCCCGCACTGGCTGGTGCTCGGCGACATGGGCGAGGTCGGCACGAAGGGGCCCGAATTCCACACCGAGGTCGGCGCCTATGCGCACGCCCAGGGCATCGAGCGGCTGTGGACCGTCGGCCTGTTGGGCGTGCATGCCGCGCGCGCCTTCGGTTCCGCGGCGCGCCACTTCGACAGCGTCGAGGTGCTGCTGGCCGAACTGCCGCGTGCGCCGCGCTGCGCGTCGGCACTGGTCAAGGGCTCGCGCTTCATGCGCATGGAGCGCGTGGTCGCAGCGTTGGCTCCGCGGGAGGGCGCGCATGGGCACTCGTGAGCCGCGCGGCGGGAGCACACCATGCTGATCGGCCTGGCGCAATGGCTGCAGCAGCACTTCCCGGAGACGCTGGGTTTCCTGCGCGTGTTCCAGTACCTGACGTTCCGCGCGGTGATGGCGGCGATGACGGCGCTGCTGATCGGCCTGGCGTTCGGGCCCTGGGTGATCCGCCGCCTGGCCGAGCTGAAGATCGGCCAGCCGATCCGCGAGTACGGCGTGCAGGCGCACCTGGCCAAACGCGGCACGCCGACGATGGGCGGCGTGCTGATCCTGATCGGCGTCGGCGTGTCCACGCTGCTGTGGTTCGACTGGAGCAACCGCTTCGTCTGGATCGTGCATGCTGGTGACCTTCGGCTTCGGCACCATCGGCTGGATCGACGACTGGCGCAAGGTGGTGCAGAAGAACCCGGAGGGCATGCCGTCGGGCGAGAAGTACTTCTGGCAGTCGCTGATCGGCCTGATCGCGGCGCTGTACCTCGCCTTCAGCGTCAGCGAGACGACCAACCTGCGCGTGCTCGAGCTCTTCGTCCGCTGGGTGCAGAGCGGCTTCTCCAACGACCTGCCGCCCAAGGCCGACCTGATGCTGCCGTTCTTCAAGACGGTGAGCTACCCGCTGGGCGTGTTCGGCTTCATCGCGCTCACCTACATCGTGATCGTCGGCGCCAGCAATGCGGTCAACCTCACCGACGGCCTGGACGGCCTGGCGATCATGCCGGTGGTGATGGTCGGCTCGGCGCTCGGCGTGTTCGCCTACGTGGTGGGCAGCTCGGTGTACTCGAAGTACCTGCTGTTCCCGCACATCCCCGGCGCCGGCGAACTGCTGATCTTCTGCGCCGCGATGGCCGGCGCGGGGCTGGCCTTCCTGTGGTTCAACGCGCACCCGGCGCAGGTGTTCATGGGCGACGTCGGCGCGCTGTCGCTCGGCGGCGCGCTCGGCACCATCGCGGTCATCACGCGCCAGGAGATCGTGCTCGCGATCATGGGCGGCATCTTCGTCGTCGAGGCGCTGTCGGTGATGGCGCAGGTGGGCTGGTTCAAGTACACCAGGCGCCGCTACGGCGAGGGCCGTCGCATCCTGCTGATGGCGCCGCTGCACCATCATTTCGAGAAGAGCGGCTGGACCGAGACGCAGGTCGTCATCCGCTTCTGGATCATCACGATGCTGCTGTGCCTGATCGGCCTGGCCAGCCTGAAGCTGAGATGACCCACCCCCGTAGCGCCTTCGGCGCCTCCCCTTCTCTGCGCGATCAACAGGTGCTGGTGCTCGGCCTCGGCGAGTCGGGCCTGGCGATGGCGCGCTGGTGCGCGCGTTGCGGTGCCCAGGTGCGGGTGTGGGATTCGCGCGAGGCGCCGCCGCAGCGGGCCGCGCTGCGCGAGCAGGTGCCGGCAGCTCAGGTGCTGACGGGCGCGCTCGATGCGGCGCAGCTGCAAGGCGTGCAACTGCTGCTGAAGAGCCCCGGCCTCGGACCGAAGGACCCGCGCATCGCGCCGGCGCTGCGACTGGGCACGCTCGGCCGGCGTGGTCGTGGCCGGCGAGCTGGACCTGTTCGTGCAGGCGCTCGACACGCTGCGCACCGAACGCGACTACACGCCCCAGCTGTTGGCGGTGACCGGCACCAACGGCAAGACCACCACCACCGCGATGACGAAGCGGTGCTGGTCGAGCGCGCCGGGCGCAGCGTGGTCGCCGCCGGCAACATCGGGCCGACGATGCTCGACACGCTGACGCGTGTGCTGGACGAAGGCATGTTGCCGCAGGTGTGGGTGCTGGAGCTCTCGAGCTTCCAGCTCGATGGCGTGCGCGGCTTCGAGCCGAGCGCGGCCACCGTCCTCAACCTGACGCAGGACCATCTCGACTGGCACGGCGACATGACCGCCTATGCCGCCGCCAAGGCGCGCGTCTTCGGCGAGCGCACCATCGCCATCATCAACCGCGACGACCCGCAGGTCGAGGCCATCGCGACCACGCTGACCGCGGCGAAGCCGACGAAGGCGCGCGCGCCGAAGCCGGTGCCGCGCCAGGTGGTGCGCTTCGGCCTCGACGCGCCGGCGGCGCCGGGCGACTTCGGGCTGGTGAATGAGAACGGCATGGCCTGGCTGGTGCGCGCGATGCCCGACGAAGAGGGCGAGTATTGGGCCCCCAGGCCGTCGCAAGCGACGACCGCCCCCCAAGGGGGTGCGCCGTCCTTGGGGCGGCCCGGCGGACGGCGCCGCCGCAAGGACGAGCCGGTCGAGCTGCACCTGCAGCGCCTGATGCCGGCCGATGCGCTGCGCGTGCGCGGCCGCCACAACGCCGCCAACGCGCTGGCGGCGTTGGCCCTGGCCTGCGCCATCGGCTGCCCGCTGGGGCCGATGCTGCACGGCCTGCGCGACTATGCCGGCGAGGCGCACCGCGTGCAGCCGGTGGGCCGCATCGGCGAGGTCGAGGCCTTCGACGACAGCAAGGGCACCAACGTCGGGGCCACCGTCGCGGCGCTCAACGGCCTGGGTGCCGACCGCGCGCCGTCGCGGCTGGTGGTGATCCTCGGCGGCGACGGCAAGGGCCAGGACTTCTCGCCGCTGGTCGCGCCGATGCAGCGGCATGCGCGTGCGGCCGCGCTGATCGGCCGCGACGGCCCGGCGATCGGTGTGGCGCTCGCCGGCACCGGCGTCGCGCTGCAGCACCACGACGACCTGCCCGCCGCCGTGCGCTGGTGCTTCGAGCAGGCCCAGCCGGGCGACGCCGTGCTGCTGAGCCCGGCCTGTGCCAGCCTGGACATGTTCCGCAACTACGCGCATCGCGCCGAGGTGTTCGTGCAGGCCGTGCAGGATCTGGCCGCCGAACGCGGTGGAGCCCTGGCATGACAGCCCCCACGCTCACAACGTTCGCTGCCCCCCGCGGGGGCGCAGGGCTCCCTTGGGGCGGCCCGGCGGGAGCCCTGGCATGAAGGCCGCCCTGTCCCGCTTCGGCCTGCAATCGCTGCTGCAGCGCTGGAACGTCACGCGCGTGCCCAAGCTGCCGGTGCGCGACAGCCTGGTGTCGGGTCGGCCGGTGCGCATCGCCGGTTTCGATCAAGGCCTGGTGTGGCTGGTGATCGCGCTGCTCGCCTTCGGCCTGGTGATGGTGTACTCGGCCAGCGTGGCGATGCCCGACAACCCGAAGTTCGCGCGTTATGCGCCGACGCACTTCCTGATCCGCCACGCGTTGTTCATCGGCATCGCGCTGGTCGCCGCGCTGCTCACGCTGCAGGTGCCGATCAACCTGTGGGAGAAGTGGGGGCCGTGGCTGTTCGTCGCCGCGCTGGTGCTGCTGGCGCTGGTGCTGATCCCGCAGATCGGCAAGGGCGTCAACGGTGCGCGGCGCTGGATCCCGCTCGGCTTCATGAGCTTCCAGCCGAGCGAGCTGGCCAAGCTGGCGATCTGCATGTATGCGGCCAGCTACATGGTGCGCAAGATGGACGTGAAGGAGAACTTCGTCCAGGCGGTATGGCCCATGGCCGTGGCGCTGGCCATCATCGGCCTGCTGCTGCTGGCCGAGCCCGACATGGGCGCGTTCATGGTCATCGCCGCCATCGCGCTCGGCATCCTGTTTCTCGGCGGCGTCAACGGCCGCATGTTCCTGCTGGTCAGCTGCGTGCTGGTGGCCGCCTTCGTGCTGATGATCATGCTGAGCCCGTGGCGCGCCGATCGCATCTTCGCCTACCTCGACCCGTGGAACCCGGCCTACGCGCAGGGCAGGGCCTACCAGCTGACGCACTCGTTGATCGCCTTCGGCCGCGGCGAGCTGTTCGGACAGGGCCTGGGCTCGAGTGTCGAGAAACTGCACTACCTGCCCGAGGCGCACACCGACTTCCTGCTCGCGGTGATCGGCGAGGAACTCGGCTTCATCGGCGTTGCGCTGGTGATCGTGGCCTTTTTCTGGATCACCCGCCGCATCTTCGTGATCGGCCGCCAGGCGATCGCGCTCGACCGCGTGTTCGCCGGCCTGATGTGCCAGGGTATCGGCATCTGGATGGGCGGCCAGGCCTTCATCAACATGGGCGTGAACCTCGGCGTGCTGCCCACCAAGGGGCTGACGCTGCCGCTGCTGAGCTACGGCGGCTCGGCGCTGCTGATGAACCTGGTGGCGCTGGCGATCGTGGTGCGGGTGGACAGTGAAAATCGCCAGCTCATGCGCGGAGGTCGCGCATGAGCCGCACGATCGCGCGCAGCGCGAGCGTGCGGACGCGCGTGCAACGCGCGGCGTGGCGATTTCGGCGCAGGCTCACGTCGCGCAGCGACGTGAAGCGCGCGCAGCGCGCGTGCCGAAGCCAAAACAGGCAGCTGATGCGAGGAGGCCGTACATGACCGGCCGCCATCTCGTCATCATGGCGGCCGGCACCGGCGGCCACATCTTTCCGGGGCTCGCGGTCGCGCGCGAGGTGCAGCGCCGTGGCTGGAGCGTCAGCTGGCTCGGCACGCGCAGCGGCATGGAGAACCGCCTCGTGCCGCCGACCGGCATCGCGCTGGACACGATCGGGTTCGCCGGCTTGCGCGGCAAGGGCGTGACTGGGCGCGCTGACTGGCGGCCTGCGGCTGCTGAAGGCGTTCTGGGATGCCTTTCGCATCCTGCGCCGCCGCAGTGCCGATGCGGTGCTCGGCATGGGCGGCTACGTGTGTTTTCCCGGTGGCCTGATGGCGTCGCTGCTGGGCAAGCCGCTCGTGCTGGTGAATGCCGATGCGTCGCTGCTGCTTTCGACGCGTTCATTGCTGCCAGTGGCCGACGCGGTGGCCTTCGGCTTCGACGGCGAAGCAGCCGCGAAGACCCGGCACGCGGTGGTCACCGGCAACCCGGTGCGCAGCGAAATCGAAGCACTGGCTGTACCCGCCGCGCGCTTCCAGGGCCGCAGCGGACCGCTGGCGTTGCTGGTCGTCGGCGGCAGCCTGGGTGCCCGGGTGCTCAACCAGACCGTGCCGGCGGCGGTGGCACAGCTGCCGACCGACCGGCGGCCGCGCATCGTGCACCAGAGCGGGGTCGCGCACCTCGAGTCGGTGCGCGCGGCCTATGCCAGCGCCGGCGTCGACGCTGAGGTCGTGCCGTTCATCGACGACATGCCGGCGCGGCTGGCCGCGTGCGACCTGATCGTCTGCCGCGCCGGCGCGATCACGGTCAGCGAGCTCTGCGCGGCCGGCGTGGCCAGCGTGCTGGTGCCGCTGATGGTGTCGACCACCTCGCACCAGCGTGACAACGCCGAATTCATGGCCCGGCACGGCGCCGCGCGGCACCTGCCGCAGGCGCAGTTCGATGCCGAGTCGCTGGCGCAGCTGCTGGCGAGCGTCGATCGCGACGCGCTGCGCCAGATGGCCGAGCGCGCGCGAGCGCTGGCCAAGCCGCACGCGGCTGCTCGCGTCGCCGATCAGATCGAGAAGCTGGTGCGCGCATGAAACACGCCGTCAAGCGCTGCCACTTCATCGAGCATCGACGAGTGCCGATGAAGCGGCTCGTGGTCTGCGGAGGCGACGCATGAAACACGCCGTCAAGCGCATTCACTTCATCGAGCATCGACGAGTGCCGATGAAGCGGCTCGTGGCCTGCGGAGGCCGCGCATGAAGCACGCCGTCAAGCGCATTCACTTCATCGGCGTCGGCGGCGCCGGCATGAGCGGCATTGCCGAGATCCTGCACAACCTGGGCTACATCGTCTCGGGCTCCGATCAGCTCGACAGCGCCACCACGCGGCGCCTGGCCAAGCTCGGTGTGCGGGTGGCGATCGGGCACGAGGCGGCGCAGGTCGCCGGTGCCGAGGCCGTGGTGACGTCCACCGCGGTGAAGGACGACAACCCCGAAGTGGTGGCCGCCCGCGCGTCGCGCATTCCGGTGGTGCCGCGCGCGGTGATGCTGGCCGAGCTGATGCGGCTGAAGCAAGGCATCGCGATCGCCGGCACGCACGGCAAGACGACCACCACCTCGCTCGTCACCAGCGTGCTGGCCGAGGCCGGCGTCGACCCGACCTTCGTGATCGGCGGGCGCCTGAACAGCGCCGGCGCGCACTCGCGGCTCGGCTCGGGCGACTACATCGTCGTCGAGGCCGACGAGAGCGATGCGTCGTTCCTGAACCTGATGCCGATCCTGAGTGTGGTCACCAACATCGACGCCGACCACATGGAGACCTATGGCCACGACCTCGGCCGACTGCGCGCGGCGTTCGTCGACTTCCTGCACCGCATGCCGTTCTACGGCGCGGCGGTGGTCTGCGCCGACGACCCCGGCGTGCAGGCCATCGTGGCGTCGATCTCGCGGCCGGTGATCCGCTACGGCCTCGGCGAGGACGTGCAGGTGCGCGCGGTCGACGTGCAGGCGCTGGCCGGTGGCCAGATGCGCTTCACCTGCCAGCGCCGCAACGGCGCTCCGATGCCCGACCTGGACATCACGCTCAACCTGGCCGGCGTGCACAACGTGCGCAACGCGCTGGCGGCGATCGCGGTGGCCACCGAGCTCGAGTTGCCCGATGCGCCGATGGTCAAGGCGCTGGCCGGGTTCACCGGCGTCGGTCGCCGCTTCCAGCGTTATGGCGAACTGCCGGCGCGCGACGGCGGCCGTTTCACGCTGATCGACGACTACGGCCATCACCCGGTGGAGATGGCGGCGGTGATCGCGGCCGCGCGTGGCGCGTTCCCGGGGCAGCGCATCGTGCTGGCGTTCCAGCCGCACCGCTACACGCGCACGCGCGACTGCTTCGAGGATTTCGTCAAGGTGCTGGGTCAGGCCGACGTGGTGCTGCTGACCGAGGTCTACGCCGCGGGCGAGGCGCCGATCGTCGCCGCCGACGCGCGCTCGCTGGCCCGCGCGCTGCGCGTCGCCGGCCATGTCGACCCGGTGTTCGTCGACGAGGTGGCCGATCTGCCGCAGGCCATCGTCGAGCAGGCGCGCGGCGGTGACGTGGTCATCGCGATGGGCGCCGGCTCGATCGGCGCGGTGCCGGCGCAGGTGGTCGAGCGCGTGGCAGGCGGGAGTGAAGTCATGAGCGACGATCGATCGCGCGCTCGTTCGGCAAGGTGGCGGTGCTGATGGGCGGCACCTCGGCCGAACGCGCGATCTCGCTGCTGTCGGGCCACGGCGTGCTGGCCGCGTTGCGCGCGTCGGGCGTCGACGCCCACGCCTTCGACCCGGCCGAGCGCGACCTGTCGGCACTCAAGCTGGAGGGCTTCCAGCGCTGCTTCATCGCGCTGCACGGCCGCCATGGCGAGGACGGCACGGTGCAGGGGGCGCTCGAGCTGCTCGGCATCGCCTACACCGGCTCGGGCGTGATGGCTTCGGCGATCGCGCTCGACAAGGTGATGACCAAGCGCGTCTGGCTGGCCGAGGGTCTGCCGACGCCGCGCTGGGTGCGGCTGCAGCCGGCGACGACCAGGCGCGCGAACGCGTGCGCACGGTGCCCGACGAGCTCGGCCTGCCGCTGATCGTGAAGCCGCCGCGCGAGGGCTCGTCGATCGGCGTCACCAAGGTCATCGGCTACTCGCAGATGCAGGACGCCGTGCAGCTGGCCGCGCGCTACGACCCGGACGTGCTGTGCGAGGAGTTCATCGAAGGCCCCGAGGTCACCTGCCCGGTGATCGGCGAGGGCGCTGCCGCGCGGGCCCTGCCGGTGGTGCGCATCGCCGCGCCCGAAGGCAAGTACGACTACCAGAACAAGTACTTCACCGACGAGGTGCACTACCACGTGCCCAGCGGACTGCCGGCGGCCGAGGAAGCCGAGATCCAGCGCATCGTGCTGGCAGCCTATCGTGCGCTCGACTGTCGCGGCTGGGGTCGTGCCGACCTGATGGTGCGCGCGAGCGACCGCAAGCCGTTCCTGCTGGAGATGAACACCTCGCCCGGCATGACCGGCCATTCGCTGGTGCCGATGTCGGCCAAGGCTGCCGGCATCGGCTACGAGCAACTGTGCCTGATGCTGCTGGCCGAGGCACGTCTGGATTCGCCGGCTTCGCCGGCGGAAAGGGCCTGAGGCGATGGCCCGTGCCGCTGCCCTGAGCCCGCTTCCGGCGGACGTGCGCCTGACGCTGGCCGGCGCCAACGCGCTGATCACCGTGGTGTCGCTGGCCTTGCTGGTGGGTGCGATGTGGTGGCTGGCGCGGCTGCCGTTGTTCACCGTGCGCGGCATCACGCTCGAAGGCGAACTCGCGCACCACACCGTGGGCAGCTTGCGCGCCCAGGTGGCGCCCAGGCTGTCGGGCAGCTTCTTCACGCTCGATCTGGAGCGGGCGCGCGCCAGCTTCGAGGCCGTGCCCTGGGTGCGCCGCGCGGTCGTGCGTCGCGTCTGGCCCGACCACCTGGCGGTGCGCCTCGAAGAGCACAAGACCGCTGCGCTGTGGGCCAGCGACGACGGCAACGACAAGCTGGTCAACACCTACGGCGAGATGTTCGAAGCCAACCTCGGTGAGGTGGAGGACGAGGACCTGCCGCGCCTGGCGGGGCCGCGCGGCAGTTCGGCGCGTGCGCTGGCGACCTATCGCGCGCTGGTGCCGGTGTTGAAGCCGCTGGACAACACGATCGTCACGCTGCGCTTGTCGGGGCGTGGCTCGTGGCGCGTGGTGCTGGCCGATGGCGCGGTGATCGAGCTCGGCCGCGGCGAGCCGGCCGAGTTGGCGTCGCGCGCCGCGGCATTCGTGCGCACGTTGCCGCAAGTGCAGTCGGCCTACCAGCGGCCGCTGCAGCGCGCCGACCTGCGGCATCCCGATGGTTATGCGCTGCGGCTCAAGGGCGTGACGACCCAGGGCGCCGCTGGCAGGAACGGCGCGAACTGAAGGACACGAGAACAAGATGGCCAAGGAATTCAAGGATCTCATCGTCGGCCTGGACATCGGCACGGCCAAGGTGATGTGCGTGGTGGCCGAGGTGCTGCCCGGCAGCGAATTGCGCCTGGCCGGCCTGGGCGTGGCCGCGTCGCATGGCCTGAAACGCGGCGTCGTCGTCAACATCGACGCCACCGTGCAGAGCATCCAGCAGGCGGTGCGCGAGGCCGAGATGATGGCCGCCTGCAAGATCGAGCGCGTGTACACCGGCATCACCGGCAGCCACATCCGCGGCCAGAATTCCACCGGCATGGTGATCGTGCGCGACAACCGCGAGGTCACGCCGGTCGACGTGGCGCGCGTGGTCGAGACGGCCAAGGCCATCAACATCCCGAACGACCAGCGGCTGCTGCTGGTGGAGCCGCAGGAGTTCGTGATCGACGGCCACGAGGTGAAGGAGCCGATCGGCATGAGCGGCAGCCGGCTCGAGGTGAAGGTGCACATCGTCACCGGCGCCCAGAGCGCTGCCGAGAACATCCTGAAGTGCGTGCGCCGCTGCGGCCTGGAGGTCGAGCAGCTGGTGCTGAACCCGAGCGCGTCGTCGCTCGCGGTGCTGACGGCCGACGAGAAGGACCTCGGCGTCGCGCTGGTCGACATCGGCGCCGGCACCACCGACGTGGCGATCTTCACCGACGGCTCGATTCGCCACACCGCGGTGATCCCGATCGCCGGCGACCTGATCACCAGCGACATCGCGATGGCGCTGCGCACGCCGACCAAGGACGCCGAGGAGATCAAGGTCGAGCACGGCGTGGCCAAGCAGCTGCTGGCCGACCCGCAGGCGCAGGTGGAGGTGCCGGGCCTGGGCGACCGCGCGCCGCGCCTGCTCAGCCGTCAGGCGCTGGCCGGCGTGATCGAGCCGCGCGTCGAGGAAATCTACTCGCTGGTGCACCAGGTGATCCGCGAATCGGGCTACGAGGAGCTGCTGTCCTCGGGCATCGTGATCACCGGCGGCACCGCGGTGATGCCGGGCATGGTCGAGCTCGGCGAGGACATCTTCTTGAAGCCCGTGCGCAAGGGCATCCCCACCTATTCGGGCGCGCTCTACGACATGGTGGCCAACCCCCGGTCGGCCACCGTCATGGGGCTGCTCGAGGAAGCACGGATCGCGCGTTTGCGCGGCCAGAAGGCGGCGTTGCAGGCCGGGTCGGTGCAGACCCTGTTCGGCCGCGCCAAGGACTGGTTTCTGGGGAATTTTTGAAGGGGCCCGCACGAGGCTTCTGGGTTCATCGGTAGGACATCGGATCTGGTTGGTTCATCCACGGCAACTGCTTGACGACGACAGGAGATTGACATGCCAATTGAAATGATCGAGGAATTCGCACAGGGCACCCGCATCAAGGTGATCGGGGTCGGTGGTGGTGGCGGCAACGCCGTCGAGCACATGATCCGCAGCGGCGTGCAGAACGTCGAGTTCATCTGCGCCAACACCGACGCGCAGGCGCTCAACCGCTCCACCGCGCAGGCCCTGATCCAGCTCGGCGACAGCGGGTTGGGTGCCGGCGGCAAGCCCGACAAGGGCAAGCTGGCGGCCGAGGAGGCGATCGACCGCGTGCGCGAGGTGCTCGAGGGCGCACACATGGTGTTCATCACCGCCGGCATGGGCGGCGGCACCGGCACCGGCGCGGCGCCGATCGTCGCCCGCGTGGCCAAGGAGATGGGCATCCTCACCGTCGGCGTGGTGACCAAGCCGTTCGAATTCGAAGGGCCGCGCCGCTCGCGCCAGGCCGACGCCGGCGCCGCCGAGCTGGAGGCCAACGTCGACAGCCTGATCGTTGTGTTGAATGAGAAGCTGCTCGAGGTGCTGGGCCAGGACGTGACGCAGCAGGCCGCGTTCGCGCACGCCAACGACGTGCTGCGCAATGCCGTCGGCGGCATCAGCGACATCATCCACATGGACGCGCTGGTCAACGTCGACTTCGAGGACGTGAAGACGGTGATGAGCGAGCCGGGCAAGGCGATGATGGGCACCGGCGTCGCCGGTGGGCCCGACCGCGCGATCCGGGCGGCCGAGGCCGCGGTGGCCTGCCCGCTGCTCGAAGGCATCGACCTGTCGGGCGCACGCGGCGTGCTGGTGCTGATCTCGGCCAGCGAATCGACGTTCAAGCTCAACGAGAGCAAGAACGCGATGAACTGCATCCGCCGTTACGCCGCCGACGATGCCTACATCATCTACGGCGCCGCGTTCGACGAGAGCCTGGGCGACCAGCTTCGCGTGACGGTGATCGCCACCGGCCTGTCGCATGCCAAGCGCGTGCAGACGCCGCTGTCGGTGGTGCAGACGACCCCCGCGCTGCGCACCGGCACCGACAACCTGCCGATTCACGGCTCGAACGGCGACCCCGGGCCCAACGCACAGGCCGGCCAGCCGACGCCCACCGACTACGGCGCGCTCAACACGCCCAGCGTCTGGCGCAGCAACCGCACGCAGGCCGCGGCCAAGGTCGAGGCGCTCAGCTCGAACGGGATGGACGAGATCGAGATCCCGGCGTTCCTGCGCAAGCAAGCGGATTAGATGAGCCCACCCCCGGAGCGGCCTGCGGCCGCCTCCCCCTCAAGGGGGCGACGCCAGCGGACCGGCGGAGCCGGATCCGCGGCGTCCACTTGAAACATGCCATGAATCTCGCCTTGCTTCGAAGGGCCGGCAGCGTGCAAAGCGGGGTTGGCCACGTCGGCGAAGTGCCCGGTGCCACGACTTCCTACAATCGGGGCATGTTGGCGCAACGGACCTTGAAATCGATCACCCGCGCCGTCGGCGTGGGCATGCACAGCGGGCAGAAGGTGGAGCTGACGCTGCGCCCGGCGCCGGCGGACAGCGGCATCGTGTTCCGGCGCGTCGATCTGGCCACACCGGTGGACATTCCGGTGCGGCCCGAATCGGTGTGCGACACCCGCATGGCCTCCACCATCTCGGCCGGCGGCGACCCCGGCGCGCCGAAGGTGCAGACGATCGAACATCTGATGTCGGCGTGCAGCGGACTGGGCCTGGACAACCTGCGCGTCGACATCGACGCTGACGAGGTGCCGATCCTCGATGGTTCGGCGTCGAGCTTCGTGTTCCTGCTGCAGAGCGCGGGCATCGAGCTGCAGAATGCACCGAAGCGCTTCATCCGCGTCACACGCACGGTCGAGGTGCGCGAAGGCGAGGGGCCGCGCGCGATGTGGGCGCGGCTCGAGCCCCACCACGGCTACACGCTGAGCTTCGAGATCGACTTCGACCACCCGGCCGTGGACGCCACCGGCCAGCGCGTGAGCTTCGACATGGGCAGCGGCCAGTACAAGCGCGACATCGCACGCGCGCGCACCTTCGGCTTCAGCAAGGACGTGGAGGCGATGCGCTCGCGCGGCCTTACGCTCGGCGGCGCGATGGACAATGCGATCGTGGTCGACGACTCGCGCGTGCTCAATGCCGAGGGCCTGCGCTACGACGACGAGTTCGTCAAACACAAGCTGCTCGACGCCATCGGCGACCTGTACATCGCCGGCCGGCCGATGCTGGCGCGCTACACCGCGTTTCGCAGCGGCCATGCGCTGAACAACAAGCTGCTGCGCAAGCTGTTCGCCGATCCGGCGAACAGCGAGATCGTGATCTTCGACGATGCGGCGCTCGCACCGCCCGGCTTCGCCGACCTGGCACCCGCATGGTGAACCGCCGACCCTGCCGATGCTGATCTTCCGCTTGGTCTTCGGACTCCTGCTGTTGGCCAGCGTCTTGTGTTTCGTGATGTTCGTCGGTACGCGCCAGGATGTCTGGCGCCGACGCGGTCTGCTGGTGCTCAAGTGGACCTTGATCGGGGCGGCCGGCTTCTTCGGCGTGCTGATCCTCGAGCGGCTGCCGGCGCTGCTGTAGAACGACAAGAAGGGGCGGGGCGATGAAGATCGTGTTCTGGGTCTCGGCGGTGCTGACCGTGCTGACGCTGGCGCCGTCGGTGCTCTACTGGATCTTGTTCTTCAGCACCGGCGATGCGGTGGCACGCTCGCGCGCCGTCACGTTCTTTCGCTTCACCGTCGTGATCGTGCTCGGCACGTTCAACATCTGGATCTTCGCCCGTGTCGGCGGCGCGCTGAAGGACATCTGGTTCCCGCCGCCACCGGCCGCAGTGGCGCCCGCCGCCGAAAGCAGCGAATCGACCGATTGAGCCCGGTCTTCAGAACAGATTGGCCGCCAGGAACTGCACGCTGCGCCCGTGCGCCAACGCGGCGCTCGCCGCCTGGTACGAGGCCCGCGCCCAGCAGTTGAAGCCGTGCATCGCGTCGGGGTACAGGTGGATCTCGGCCTGCTTGCCGGCCATTGCTGCGCGCACCTTGTCCACCGCCGACATCGGGATGTGGTCGTCGCGTCCGGCGTAGTGGAACTGCACCGGGCATCGGATGTCCGCGGCCTTGTCCAGCTGATCGTGGATGCCGCCGCCGTAGTAGGCCACCGCGGCGTCCACGCCGGCGGTCGCGGCGGCCAGATAGGCCAGGCGGCCCCCCATGCAGTAGCCGATCGCGCCGACCCTGGCGCCGTGCACCTCGGGCCGTGCACGCAACGCCGCCACCGAGGCCACCAGGTCGACGGCGACCTGCGCCGCGTTCAACGCCGTGGCGAGCTCGATGCCGCGCTGGCGCTCGGCGCCTTCGTAGCCGAGTTCGACCCGGCGCTGCTGGCGCCAGAAGACGTCGGGCGCCAGCACCACGAAGCCATCGAGCGCGTATTGCTCGGCCAGCGTGCGGATGTGCGGGTTGACGCCGAAGATCTCCTGGAACAGCACCAGCCCTGGCCCGCTGCCGGCCGGCGGCAACGCCAGGTAGGCGTCGAAGGATGCGCCGCCGGAGGCGGGCACCGAGGTCCACTCGGTTCGCACGGGGAAAGTCATTGTCTGGTCTCCTGCAAGTTGACTTGGTGTCGCGGCCTCAATAGCTGCGGCCGCGTTTGTACTGCGCATGCGCCCTGCGCGCCAGCGGTGTCGACCGCTCGATGGCGGCAAACGATGCGCCCGCATGGGCATGGGTGATGGCCAGGCCCAGCGCATCGGCGGCATCCTTGCCCGGCAGCGCGGGCAGCGCGAGCAGGCGTTTGACCATCTCCTGGATCTGCGCCTTGCTGGCCAGGCCGTGGCCGACCACGGCCTTCTTCATCTGCAGCGCGGTGTACTCGGCCACCGGCAGGCCGCCGGACACCAGTGCGGCCAGCGCCGCGCCGCGCGCCTGGCCGAGCAGCAGCGTGCTCTGCGGGTTGACGTTGACGAACACGATCTCCACCGAGGCCGCCTGCGGCTCGTAGCGCCGCATCACCTCGCCGACGCCGTCGAAGATGATCTTCAGCCGCAACGGCAGGTCGCCGCGCGGCGCCTCCAGCGTGCTGATGGTGCCGCTGGCCACGTAGCGCAAGCGGGAGCCTTCGGTCTCGAGCACGGCAAAGCCCGTTCGCTGCAGGCCTGGATCGATGCCGAGGATCCTCATGTGGCGGACCTGCCCGATGCTTCGGCACGCGGTGGGCATCGGCGCAGGCTCATGTCGCCGCAGGCGACGTGAAGCCGCGAGCGCGGCGGGCCGAAGCCAAAGCCCGTTCGCTGCAGGCCCGGGTCGATGCCGAGGATCCTCATGCCGCGAAGCCTACAGCCGGAAGTACCAGCGCACCGAATGAAAGAACACCGGCGCGGCAAACGCCAGCGGCGCGATGCGGTCGAGCAGGCCGACGGCGCCGGTCACGGCGCTGGTGTTGCCCCACCAGGCGACGCCGGCGTCCTTCTTCAGCGCGCGCATCACCAGGTCGCCCAACGTGCCGGCGCCGGCCGCGATGAACGACAGCGCGAAGGCCTGCGGTGCCTTGAACGGCGTGATCCAGTACAACGCGGCGCCGAGCACCGCACCGGCGGCAGTGCCGATCAGCCAGCTGCGCAACGAGAACGACCGGTCGATGTGCCGCGCGGCGGGCCGCGAACGCAGCCGGCGGCTCGCCGCTTCCTGCGCGATCTGCGCGCACACCGCCACCGCGACCAGGAAGAACAGCAGGAACGCACCGCGCCCGGCGTAGTCGCGGAACTCCAGCAGCAGCAGCGCCGGCACGTGGCTCAAGCCATAGACGCAGACCATGATGCCCCACTGGATCTTGGCGTTGCGCTCGAGAAAGCGTTGCGGGTCGCCGGCCAGCGCGCTGACCACCGGAATGGCCAGGAACACGTACACCGGGATGAACACCGTGAACAGGTCGAACCAGCGCCCGCCCGCCAGCACGAACTGCGCCGGCAGCACGACGAAGAACGCCAGCAGCAGGCTGCGGTGGTCGCCGCGGCGCGTGTGCATCAGCGTGATGAACTCGCGCAGGGCCAGGAAGGCCACGATGCCGAACAGCAGCGTCGCGCCGACCGGCCCGGACATCCACCCCAGCCAGAACAGCGTGGCGCCGATCCACACCGCGCGCAGGTCGCGCTTGAAGCGGTCGTGGCGCGCCTGATCGCGATCGGGCGTCTCGCGCAGCGACACCACGAACCACGCGATCGACGCCACCATCAGCGCGCCGAACAGGATGACGAACAGCAGCGCCACCTGCTCGCCGACGCTGAGCGACCGCAACGCGCTCATTTGGCCCCCTGGGCGCCTGCGACGCCGTCCCCCCGAGGGGGAGCGAGCCATCTTGGGGCGGCCCGGCGATGGCTCACGTGGCCCCCTGGGCGCCTGCGACGCCCTGCCACGGCGCGACCTGCAGGTCGCGCCGCCTCGTGAGGCGCAGCCCGGTGCGCAGGCACCGCGCTGCGTCCACACTCGGCCCCCGAGGGGGAGCGAGCCATCTTGCGGCGGCCCGGCGCTGGCTCATGTCCTGTCCGGCCGCATCGCGATCACCGCCGCGCGGGCACGCTCGAGGAATTCGCGCTTGTCCTCGCCCGGCGATGTGGGCCAACGGCGCACCGAAGGTCACGGTGCACAGGATCGGCACCGGTACCACCTCGCCCTTGGGCATCACGCGCTGCACGTTGTCGATCCATGCCGGGATCAGCTGCACCTGCGGGAACGCCTGCGCCAGGTGGTACAGGCCGCTCTTGAAAGCCTGCGGTTCGCCCTGGCTGCTGCGCGTGCCTTCGGGAAAAATCACCAGCGAGTCGCCGTGGCTCAACGCCTCCATCAGCGGCTCGAGCGGATCCTGGTCGTCGGTTCGCTGCCGATTCACGTACACCGCGTTGAACACTTCGTGCGTCAGCCAGTGCTTGAACGGGCTCGAGGTCCAGTAGTCCTTGGCCGCGATCGGTCGCGTGGTCGCGCGCAGCTCGGTCGGCAGCGCGGCCCAGATCAGCACCCAGTCGAAGTGGCTCTGGTGGTTGGCGAAGTAGATGCGCTGCTCGGCCATCGGCGGGCAACCCTTCCAGTGCCCCTGCGCACCGGTGATCAGGCGGGCCACGAAGGCCAGCAGCATGCCCATGGCGTCGGCGCGGTTCATCGCGCGTCAGGCTGCGGCGCGCCGCGCGCGCGATTGGTCATTCAATGGCGGAAATGCCGCACGCCGGTGAAGACCATCGCGATGCCGCGCTCGTCGGCGGCCGCGATCACCTCGGCGTCGCGCATCGAGCCGCCGGGCTGGATGACGCAGGCGGCCCCGGCATCGACCACCACGTCCAGGCCGTCGCGAAACGGGAAGAACGCGTCGCTGGCCACTGCGGTGCCCGCCAGCGACAGCCCGGCGTTGGCGGCCTTGATGCCGGCGATGCGCGCGCTGTCGATGCGGCTCATCTGCCCGGCGCCGACGCCCATCGTCATGCCATCGGCGCAGAAGACGATCGCGTTGCTCTTGACGAACTTGGCCACCTTCCAGGCGAACAGCAGGTCGTCGAGCTGCGCCGAGCTCGGCGAGCGGCGTGTCACGACCTTCAGCTCATCGGGCCGCACGTTGCGCGCGTCGGCCGACTGCAGCAGGACGCCGCCGCCGACGCGCTTGAAGTCGAGCGTGTTCATGCGGTCGGACAGCGGCACCTCGAGCAGGCGCAGGTTGGCCTTCTTCGCGAAGCGTTCGCGCGCGGCAGCGTCGAAGGCCGGCGCGATCAGCACTTCGACGAACTGCTTCGCGTCGGCGATCGCATCGGCGACGTCGGCGCCCACCGGCCGGTTGAAGGCGACGATGCCGCCGAATGCACTGGTCGGGTCGGTCTTCAGTGCCTTGGCATAGGCCGCCACCGGCGTGGCGCCGACCGCCACGCCGCACGGGTTGGCGTGCTTGACGATCACGCACGCGGCCGCGCGGCGGCCGCCTTCTGAGCCCGCCACGTCGAACGACTTCACGCATTCCCACGCCGCATCGGCGTCGGCGATGTTGTTGTAGCTGAGCTCCTTGCCCTGCAGCTGCGTCCACGACGCGAGCGTGCCCGGCGTCGGCTGAGCCTCGCGGTAGAAGGCGGCGCTCTGGTGCGGGTTCTCGCCGTAGCGCATGTCCTGCGTCTTGATCAGCTGCAGGTTGAACACCGCCGGGTATTCGGCGCGTCCGGGCACGGCGTCGGTGTGGTCGTCGGCGCCCGGCTGCAGCGCCGTCAGGTAGTTCGTGATCATGCCGTCGTAGGCGGCGGTGTGCGCGAACACCTTCTTCGCCAGCATGAACCGGGTGGCGCGCGCCAGGCCGCCGGCCGACAACTCGGCCAGCACCTGCGGGTAGTCGGCCGGGTCGATCACGACGCCGACGTCCTGCCAGTTCTTGGCGGCGGCGCGCAGCATCGCCGGACCGCCGATGTCGATGTTCTCGATCGCGTCGTCCAGCGTGCAGTCGGCGCGCGCGATGGCCTGCGCGAACGGGTACAGGTTGATGATCAACAGGTCGATCGTGTCGATGCCGTGCTCGCGCAGCGCGGCCATGTGCGCCGGGTCGTCGCGTCGCGCCAGCAGGCCGCCGTGGATGCGCGGGTGCAGCGTCTTCACGCGGCCGTCGAGCATCTCCGGAAAGCCGGTGACCTGCGCCACCTCGGTCACCGGCAGATCGGCCTGGGCCAGCAACCGGGCGGTGCCGCCGGTGGACAGCAGCTTGATGCCCAGGCCGTGCAGCGCGCGCGCGAAATCGACGACGCCGGACTTGTCGGAAACGGACAGCAGCGCGGTGGTCATGAGGCCCCCTTCGCCCAGTGGGCGCTCCCCCCGAGGGGGCGCGAGCGCCTTCGCAACGGCCGTGTGGCGCTCATATTTGCCCCCTTGACGCTGCGCGTCGTCCCCCCGAGGGGGAGCGAGCGCCTTCGGAACGGCCGTGCGGCGCTCATTTGATCAGCTTGTGGTCCAGCAGCTTGCGGCGCAGCGTGTTGCGGTTCAAGCCCAGCCAGTCGGCCGCCTTGCTCTGGTTGCCTTCGGCATGGCGCATCACCACCTCGAGCAACGGCTTCTCCACCGTCTGCAGCATCATCTCGTGCAGCGCATGCGGCGGCGTGCCGCGCAGATCCTTGAAGTACTGCTCCAGGCTCTCGCGCACGCAGTCCTCGATGTGTCGTCGGCTCATCGTGGCCGCCCCGCGCCGCCAGCGAACCGGCGTCGGCCCGCCGCCGGGGCACTCGCCTGCCTGGGGCGACCCAACGCTGCGCTCATGCGGCCACGCGCAAGCTGGGGTCGTTGGCCGACGCGACGTCGACCGGCAACCGCGTGTGGTGGTCGGCCAGGCGGGCGAAGAACTGCGCGACGGCGCCGACCTGTGCCGCGCAGCTGTCGAGCGTGTTCATCGCCGCGCGAAACGCCTCGCCGCCGGGCAGCGCACGCACCGCCCAGCCGATGTGCTTGCGCGCGCTGCGCACGCCGGCGAACTCGCCGTACAGGCCATAGTGATCGTGCAGGTGTTCGAGCAGCCAGGCCGCAACGTCCGCGGTGGCGCGGCGGCGGCAGGCTCTGCCCGGTCGCCAGGTAGTGCCCGATCTCGCGAAAGATCCACGGCCTGCCTTGCGCCGCGCGACCGATCATCAATGCGTCGGCGCCGGTGCGCTCGAGCACCTCGCGCGCCTTGGCCGGCGAATCGATGTCGCCGTTGGCCACCACCGGCACGCGCACCGCCGCCTTGACGGCGGCGATGGTGTCGTACTCGGCGGCGCCGCCATAACCCTGCACGCGAGTGCGCCCGTGCACGCTGATCATCGCGACGCCGATCCGCGCCGGCCGATTCGGCCAGGCGCACGGCGTTGCGCTCGGTGTCGCTGCGACCGGTGCGCATCTTCAGCGTCACCGGCACGCCGGTGCGCGCTGACACGCGTCGACCACCGCGTCGATGATGCGCAGCGCCAGCGCCTCATTGCTCATCAGCGCCGAGCCCGCGAACACGTTGCAGACCTTCTTGGCCGGGCAGCCCATGTTGATGTCGATGATCTGCGCGCCGCGGTCGATGTTGTAGCGCGCGGCCTGCGCCATCTCGGCCGGATCGACGCCGGCGATCTGCACCGCGATCGGCGCCGATTCGCCACGATGGTCGGCGCGGCGCGAGGTCTTCAGGCTCGTCCACAGTTCGCGCTTGGAGGTCACCATCTCGCTCACCGCATAGCCCGCACCGAGGCGCTTGCACAGCTGCCGGAACGGCCGGTCGGTCACCCCCGCCATCGGGGCGACGAACAGGTTGTTCGGCAGCTCGATCGCGCCGATGTGCATGGCGGTGTCGGGGCTGGGTGCTGAAAAAGGAGGCAGGAGTATAGGCGCAGGCGATGCGCATAATCGGCCGGGTGGAAGCCTGGTTGCATTCGCTGCTGACCGCACTGGCGCTGCCCCAGTTCGGCCTGTCCACGGTGTTCGTCGTGGCGCTGATCTCGGCAACGCTGCTGCCATTGGGCAGCGAGCCGGTGGTGTTCGGTTTGGTCAAGCTCAACCCGGAGCTGTTCTGGCCGGCGATGCTGGTGGCCACCGCCGGCAACACCCTCGGCGGCGCGATCTCGTGGTGGATGGGCTATGGCGCCGAGCGCGCCTACGAGTCGCTCGCGCACCGCCGGCCGCGCGAGTTGCGGGCGCTGAAGTGGCTGGAGCGCTTCGGCGCCAAGGCCTGCCTGCTGGCCTGGCTGCCCGCGGTGGGCGATCCGCTGTGCGCGGTGGCCGGCTGGCTGCGGCTGCCGTTCTGGCCCTGCGTGTTCTACATGGCGATCGGCAAGTTCGGACGCTACGTGGTCATGACGGCGCTGCTGTTGTGGGTGTTTCCGGGCCGCTTCGCAGGCTGAGGTGCCGGCTCGCGCCGCCGCGGCGCCTAGGGGTGCGCGGCACGAACCGATCGCGGCACAATCGGCGACCGACCGAACCACCCGCGCGGCTGCCGGCCACAAGCCGGGCAGGCCGAAAGGACGCCAGATGTCGAATTCCACGCCGAGCTACGACGCGCTGACGCAAACCTTCGCGCGCCTGCACAAGCTGCAGCACCTGCAGTCGATCGTCAGCTGGGACCAGGCCGCGAACATGCCGTCGGGCGGCGCCGAGGCGCGCGCCGCCGCGATGGCCGAGATGGCCACGCTGCTGCACCGCCTGCGCACCGATCCGCTGCTGTCCGAGCAGCTCGCGCGCGCCGAACAGGAGGTGCTGGAGCCGTCGCAGCGCGCCAACCTGCGCGAGATGCGGCGCGAGTGGCAGCAATCGAACGCAGTGCCCGAGTCGCTGGTGGAGCGCCTGCATCTGACCGGCGCGCGCTGCGAGCACGCCTGGCGCCGGCAGCGACCGGCCAACGACTGGGCCGGCTTCCTGGAGAACTTCCGGCCGGTGCTGGAGGCGGCGCGCGAAGAGGCCGAGGTGCTGTCGCAGCAGCTCGGCCTGTCGCGCTACGACGCGCTGATGGACCGTTTCGAGCCCGGCATGACCAGCGTCCGGATCGATCGGGTGTTCGGCGACGTGCGCCGCTGGCTGCCCGGCCTGCTGGCGCGCGTGCTCGACCGGCAGGCGCGCGAGACGGTGCTGGTGCCCAAGGGCCCGTTCTCGGTGGCCGCGCAGCGCGCGCTGTGCGACCGCGTGATGCGGATGCTGGACTTCGATTTCGACGCCGGACGGCTCGACGTCAGCACGCACCCGTTCTGCGGCGGCGTGCCGGAAGACGTGCGCATGACCACGCGCTTTCGCGACGACGAGTTCCTGGCGTCGCTGATGGGCACGATCCACGAGACCGGGCATGGCCGCTACGAGCAGAACCGGCCGCGCGGGCTGCTCGGCCAGCCGGCGTCGCAGGCGCGATCGATGGCCGTGCACGAAAGCCAGTCGCTCAGCTTCGAGATGCAGCTGGGCCGGCACCCGGGTTTCGTCGCGCAGCTGGCACCGTGGATCGTCGAGGCGTTCGGGCCGCAACCCGCCTTCGCGCCGGACAACCTGATCCGGCTGGTCACGCGCGTGCGCGCCGGTCTCATTCGCGTCGACGCCGACGAGGTGACCTACCCGGCGCACATCATCCTGCGCTACGAGATCGAGCGCCCGCTGATCGAAGGCGACGTGCAGGCCGAGGACATTCCGGCACTGTGGGACGCCAAGATGGCCGAGCTGCTGGGGCGCGACACGCGCGGCAATTTCCAGGACGGGCCGCTGCAGGACGTGCATTGGCCGAGCGGCCTGTTCGGCTACTTCCCTTGCTATTCGCTGGGCGCGATGTACGCAGCGCAATGGTTCGCGGCGATGCGCCGCGCGACACCCGACCTGGATGCGCGCATCGCGCGCGGCGACTTCGCGCCGGTGTTCGACTGGCTGCGCGAGCACATCTGGAGCCAGGCCAGCCTGTGGCCGCTGGACGAGCTGGCCACCCGCGCCAGCGGCGAGCCGCTGAACCCGGCCCACTTCAAGGCGCACCTCGAAGCGCGGTATCTGGGCTGAGCGCTGCGCGCGCGAGCACCTGTTCCAGGTCATTGAGCAGGTCTTCCAGGCGGCGCAGCGTGTCCTGCGCCGGACGCACCGGGCGCGCCAGCAGCATGCGGCCGGGGTCGTCGAGCGCGGCGTGATCGAGCATCAAACCGTGGCGCTCGAGCCGCTGCGCCAGGCCGCTGCGCTGCGAGCGCAGGCGACGGCGGGTGCTCTGGTAGGCATGTTCGGCCAGCCTCAGCCGCTGCGACACGCTGAAGATGTTGGCCAGGAACATCTGCGGGTCGTGATGGTCCGGCTCGAACAACACGATGTCGGTGCCCGGATGGCTGCTCTCGTAGCCCTTCATGCCGAGTTCGAGCCGCGAGTGGATCAGCGAGCGGAAGGTCTGCGACATCACCACCGGCAGGCCGCCCTCGACCAGGCTCGGGATCGGTTCGTGCGCGCCGTGGCCGCTGTGCCGCCGGCGCGGCGACCAGGCTTCGAACGGCACCAGCGGGTTCAGGCAGAACAGCAGCTCGATGCCGGCATCGAGCAGCACGCTGGCGTGCAGCGTCTTCTTCAAGCGCGCCGTCGACGTAGGCACGGCCGTCGATCATCACCGGGGGGAACAGGCCCGGCAGGGCCGCACTGGCTGCCGCGGCCAGCGAGATCGGCACCTGGTCGTGGCCGGGCGCACCGAAGGGCACCGCCTGGCCGCTGTCGAGGTCGGTGGCCACCAGCACCAGTCGCGTGGCCAGTTCGCGGAACTGGTTGCTGCGCCCCGGGCGCGACAGCACCTCGCGCAGGCGCGATTCCAGCGCCTCGCTGCTGAACAGGCCGACCGGCAGCGCGCGGCCCAGCGTTTCGAGCGAGGCCAGCGCCGAGCGGCCTTCGATCGCGTAGCGCCAGAACGCCTGCGCACCGAGCAGCGGCAGGCGGCTCAGGCGCTGTGCGAACTCACCCAGCGCCGGGTGGAAGAACAACGTCGGGTCGATGCGATCCGCGGCGTCGCCATCGCGCTCGATGAACGCGGCGGCCAGCTGCCGCGGCGTCATGCCGTTGGCCAGCGCCGCGGCGACGATCGCGCCGGCCGACACGCCAACGTAGCCGTCGAGCGCGTCGAGCCGCAGATCGGGCAACGCGTCTTGCAGCGCGCACAGCGCGCCGATCTCGTACACCGCGCCGAGCGGGCCGCCTCCGGCCAGCGCCAGCCCGACGCGGGCGTTGCGCCCGCGCTCCCGGCGGGCGGCGCCCGGGCGCATGGCCTCGCGCGCTTAGGCGGCCTTGCGCGCGACGCGCTTGGGCGCAGCGGCCGCGGCCTTGCGGGCCGTCGCCTTCTTGGCGGCCGGCATCTTGCCGCCCAGCTTGGCCACCGCGGCGGCGAGCTGATCGACGCGTTGCGTCAACGCGGCCACGTCCTTGGCCGTGGGCACGCCGAGCTTGCCCATCGCCTTGGCGGTGCGCTGCTCGAAGATCGATTCCAGCTTGTCCCACTGCGCGTTGGCCTTGGCGCCGACTTCGCCCGCCATCGCGGTCATCTTGCCGGTGACGGCGCCGATGCGCTCTTCGGCCGCGGACTGGGTCTTCTTCTGCAGGCTCATGCCTTCCTGGATCAGCTTCTCGAACGCGTTGGTGCCCTCGGCCTGGGCCTTGGAGAACGCACCCATGCCGGCCAGCCAGATCTGCTGCGCAGAATCCTTGACCGTCTGCGCCAACGCGCTGTCCAGCAGGCCGGCCGGGCTCGCCGCCTTCTTTTGCGCCATCTGTTTCAGCTTCTTGACCATGTGATCTCCGAACGTTGGTGGATGGGCGGCCTCGCGCCACCCGCGCGAGACCGACCGTCGAAGTGTAGGCAGCGCACCCTCGAAAGGCACGCACGATCGCTAGGGGTGCGCGTCTAGCGTGGACGCCGAAACGGCGCGGCCTTGGGGTTAGCGCGTGCCGCGGCGCGCGACCGCTTGCTCAAGAATAGCGGCCTCGCTCGCGCACAACCCCAAGCCCAGGAGACTTCCGCATGCAGTACTTCGTGACCGGTGCCACCGGCTTCATCGGCAAGCGCCTCGTCAAGGCGCTCCTGGCGCGGCGGGGTTCGACCGTGCACTTCCTGGTGCGACCGGGCAGCGAGGGCAAGATCGCCGGGCTGCTCGAGTACTGGGGTGTCGGCAAGCAGCGCGCCGTGCCGGTGGCCGGTGACCTGACGGCCAAGAAGCTCGGCGTGTCGGCCGAGGCGATCAAGGCGCTGAAGGGCAAGGTCGATGCCGTCTACCACCTGGCGGCGGTGTACGACCTCGGCGCCGACGAGGCAAGCCAGGTGCAGGTGAACGTCGAAGGCACGCGCAATGTCGTCGAGTTCGCCAAGGCCATCGACGCCGCGCACCTGCACCACGTGTCGTCGATCGCGGCGGCCGGCCTGTACGAGGGCGTGTTCCGCGAAGACATGTTCGACGAGGCCGAGAACCTCGAGCACCCGTACTTCATGACCAAGCACGAGAGCGAGAAGATTGTGCGCAAGGAGTCCAAGGTGCCGTGGACGGTGTACCGCCCGGCGCTGGTGGTGGGCGACTCCACCACCGGCGAGATGGACAAGATCGACGGGCCTTACTACTTCTTCAAGCTGATCCAGCGCATGCGCCAGATCCTGCCGCCGTGGTTCCCGTCGGTTGGGCTGGAAGGCGGGCGCATCAACATCGTGCCGGTGGACTTCGTCGTCGCGGCGATCGACCACATTTCGCACGGCAAGGCCGATCTGAAGGGCAAATGCTTCCACCTTGTCGACCCGACGGGCTACCGCGTCGGCGACGTGCTCGACATCTTCGCCAAGGCCGCGCACGCGCCGAAGATGAACCTGTTCGTCAACGCGGCGCTGCTGGGCTTCATCCCGAAGAGCGTGCGCAAGGGGCTGATGGCGCTGGCACCGGTGCGTCGCATCCGCAACGCGGTGATCAAGGACCTCGGCGTGCCCGAGGACATCCTGACTTTCGTCAACTACCCGACGCGCTTCGACCGGCGCGAGACCGATGCCGCGCTGAAAGGCAGCGGCATCGAATGCCCGAACCTCAACGACTACGCCTGGCGCCTGTGGGACTACTGGGAGCGCCATCTCGACCCGGCGTTGTTCGTCGACCGCAGCCTGAAGGGCACCGTCGGCGGCAAGGTGGTGCTCGTCACCGGCGGCTCGTCGGGCATCGGCCTGTCGGCGGCGCGCCGTTTCGCCGAGGCGGGTGCGGTGACCATCATCTGCGGCCGCGGCGAGGACAAGCTCGCCGCCGCGGTGCAGGAGATCAAGGATTACGCCGGCGAGGCTGCCCAAGTGTTCAGCTACTCGGTGGACATCGCCGACGAGGCCAGCTGTGCCGACTTTGTGAAGGTCTTGCAGGAACGGCACGGTGGCGTGGACTTCCTGATCAACAACGCCGGCCGCTCGATCCGCCGCGCCATCGAGTCGAGCTACGACCGCTTCCACGACTTCGAGCGCACGATGCAGCTCAACTACTTCGGCGCGCTGCGCATCACGATGGGCTTGCTGCCGGGCATGGTCGCCAAGCGCAGCGGCCATGTGGTCAACATCAGTTCGATCAGCGTGCTCGTCAACGCGCCGCGCTTCTCGGCCTATGTGGCCAGCAAGGCCGCGCTGGACGCCTGGACGGCCTGCGCCTCCAGCGAGTTCGCCGACCAGGGCATCACCTTCACGACGGTGAACATGCCGCTGGTGCGCACGCCGATGACGGCGCCGACCAAGATCTACGAGAGCATGCCGCTGCTGATGCCCGAGGAGGCCGCCGCGATGGTGATCCAGGCCTGCATCGAGAAGCCGGTGCGCGTGGCCACGCGACTGGGCATCTTCGGCGAGGTGCTGCACGCGGCGGCGCCGCGCATCACGCAGATCATCATGAACACGACCTTCCGCATGTTCCCGGACAGCGCGGCGGCCAAGGGCGAGAAGGCGCCCAAGCCCACGCTGTCGCCCGAGGCGATCGCGATGGCGCAGATGATGAAGGGGATCCATTTCTGACGGGCGGCGCGCCTGCCGGCGATGTTCGCGTTTCGCGAACCCGTCGATGCCGGCGCATTGATGTCCTACGGGCCGAGCATTCCGGGGATGTGGCGCCGCGCGGCGGACTACATGGTGCGAATCCTAAATGGCTCGAGGCCGGCAGAGATGGCAATCGAGCAGCCGTCGCGGTTCGAGCTCGTTATCAACCTCGAGGCGGCCAATGCCCTCGGCCCGACGATCCCGCAGTCGTTGCGGCTGCAGGCCGATCAGGCCGTCGAGTAACCTGAAGGTCGCGAGCAAGACAGCGCTCGACTCGTGGATACGATGCGTGTCGAGCGGGGTTTCGGATGACTCGACGCCGGTCGACAGACTATACGGACGAGACGGGCTCCCTGCCCTCAAAGTGACGCGGAGAGGATCGCGGCGATGTCTTGACGTTCACCGAGCAGTCTCACGACATCAAGATGGTCGTCACGCTCGAAGTAGAACCAAAGGAGTGGGAACTTTGTCACCCGCCAGGTCCGTAGATCGGGGATATCCAAGACCTTCCCGAGCACTGGCGAGCCGATGCCAGGCTCGAGTTCGATCTGATCCAGCGCCGCATTGGTTGCCGCAACAAGGCGCACAGCCAGCTTACTCCCGGCTTCCTTTCGGTAGTACCGGACCTCAACCTGCCGGTCGCGCTGGGCCTGCGGGCGAAGAATCGCCGGCTTCAATCGATCTCGCCGCGAGCAACGGCAAGCAGTTCCTTGTCATCCGCTTTCGTGCGCGGGCGCCCTGGCCCTGATGCGAGCCCTTCTTCAATCAAGTCGCGCAGGCGCTTCTTCGCCTGCTCTTCCTGGTCTCGGCGCACCAGGTCGCGGATGTATTCGCTCGTGTTTCCGTAGTTGCCCGCGGAGACTCGTGCGTCGATGTACGCGCGCATCGATTCCGGCAGGGCGAAACTCATGGTCTGACGGCTCATGGCGCAATCTTGAAAGGTGTGACAACGGTTGTCAAGATGGCTGTTGTCGTCTGATGTCGGCTAACCCGCGGGCCTTCTGACGCCTGTGCAGAAGGTCGAGATCCTGCGCGCAATGATCGAGCGCGAACTAATGCGCGTGATTCCGAGGCCATTGGGACACTCAGGTGACACCGGCCATGCGGCTCAATCACCGGCGAGCTGCAACACGAGTTTGCCGAAATTCTCGCCGCTGAAGAGCTTGAGCAACGCGGCCGGAAACGCCTGCACCCCGCCCGCCACCACGTCTTCCTTGCTCTTCATGCGCCCGTCCTTCAGGTAGCCGGCCATCTCGGCGATCGCCTGCGGGTAGCGGTCGGCATAGTCGAACACGACGATGCCTTCCATTCGTGCCCGGTTGACCAGCAGCGACAGGTAGTTCTTCGGCCCGGCGACCGCCGTGGTGTTGTTGTACTGGCTGATCGCGCCGCAGATGATGACGCGCGCCTTGCGGTTGATGCGCGCCAGCACCGCGTCGAGGATGTCGCCGCCGACGTTGTCGAAATAGATGTCCACGCCTTTGGGGCAGTGCTGCTTGAGGCCTTCGCGCACAGCATCCCAGCGTTCGACCCCGTGGGGGGCAGAGGCCTTGTAGTCGATGCAGGCGTCGAAACCGAGCTCCTTGACGACCCACTCGCACTTGGCCGGCCCGCCGGCGATGCCGACGACGCGGCAACCCTTGATCCTGGCCACCTGGCCGACCGTCTGGCCCACCGCGCCGGCGGCGCCGGAGACGACCACCGTCTCGCCGGCCTTGGGTTGGCCCACGTCCATCAGGCCGAAGTAGCCGGTCATGCCGGGCATGCCGAGCACGTTGAGCCACTGCGTCAGCGAACCGAGCCGCAGGTCGATCTTCGCCAGCCCGCTGCGCTTGACTTGATCGCCGGCGATCGGCCAGTACTGCTGCACGCCGGGTCCGCCGGTGACGGTGTCGCCGACCGCAAACGCCGGGTTCTTCGACGCCACCACGCGGCCCACGCCGCCGGCGCGCATCACCTCGCCGATGCCCACCGGCGGGATGTAGCTCTTGCCCTCGTTCATCCAGCCGCGCATCGCCGGGTCGAGCGACAGCGCCAGCACCTTCACGAGCACGCCGCCGTCCTGCGGGTCGGCCACCGGCTCCTGCGTGAACTGCCAGTCGCTGGCGACCGGCAGGCCCTTGGGGCGTGCGGCCAGGCGGACCTGGTGGTTGACGAGCGCGCTGATGACTGAGGCCATGGATGCTCCAAGAGGTGGCACCGCCGAAAGGCGGAGCTGAGCCGCATCCTAGCCGCCCGGCAAAGGCCGCGGCGTCACCGCGGCGACGCAGGCTGGGGCGGTGCGGCGGCCGTCGCGCCGTTGACGGCGCCGCCGTGGCACTGATGGACCTCGATCGTCACATGGCGTAGCGACTTCATCGGCGCGAGCCTGGCGTGGTAGACCGACGGGGCCAGCGGCCGGTCGGCCACCACGCTGAGCACCGCCGACCATGCGTCGGGCCCGATCTGCCAGACATGCAGGTCGGCGATGCGTGCATCGCCATCACTCTCCACCGTCGCGCGGATCGCATCGCGCAACACCGGCGACTGCGCGCTGGCGTCGACCAGCGCACGCGCCGAGTCGCGCAGCACGCCGACGGCCCAGCGCGCGATCAGCACGCCGCCGAGCAAGGCCACCGCCGGGTCGAGCCAGCGCCAGCCGAGCCACAGGCCGCAGGCCAGCGCCACGATCGCCAGCACCGATGTCAGCGCATCGGCCAGCACGTGCAGGTAGGCGGCGCGGAAGTTGTGGTCGTGGCCGCGATGACCCGGCGAATGCCGGTGCGCGTGGCCGTCCGCTCGCGCGTGGTGGTGCCCGTGCGCCGGCGCACCGGTGCCGTCGGCCCCGCCGTGGCTGTGACGATGCGCCCGCGCATCGCCGCGCGACAGCACCCAGGCGCACGCGGCATTGACCACCAGGCCGAGCACCGCGACGCCGATCGCCGCCTCGTAGGCGATGGCATGCGGCGCGACCAGCGTGGCGACCGCGTCGATCGCGATCCACAGGCTCACCGCGAGCAGCAGCAGGCCGCTGGAGTAGGCGGCGAGCACCTCGATCTTCCAGCCGCCGAACGCGAATCGCGCATTGCCATGCGCCCGTCGCGCCAGCGCGGCCGCCAGCGCCGCACCGCCGAGTGCCAGCGCATGGGTGCCCATGTGCCAGCCGTCGGCCACCAGCGCGAGCGAGCCGCTCCAGTAGCCGGCGATCAGTTCGAGCGCCATGGTGACCAGCGTCACCGCGGTCACCCACCACAGCGCACGCTCGCGGATCGGCGCGGCCTCGTCGCCGAAGGCGTGGCCGTGCACGAACGGGCGCAGGTCGTGGACGTGCCTTGAACTCAAGGTCGCTTCCTTTCGGCCGCTGCCAGCCGCAGTTCCGAAGGGTCATTCGCGGGCTTGGAGGAGCGCGGCGCTGCGTTCATGCCGGCAGTGTGCCCTGCGCCACGCCGGCCGGGAAGCGTGGCGCGCGACAACGTCGCATCAGCAGGCAGGCCGCTCGGGCGACCGCGAATCGGCTGAAGCGAAGCCGCTCGAAATCGGCGCAGGCCGTCGGGTTCCGACCAGGAAGTCGGCGTCGGGCGTGTGCGCCGTGCCTACAATCGCCGCCATCCCGCCACCCATCGCGCCACCGAGCATGTCCACGCCTCCGATCACGGCTCCCGATTTGAGCAAGATCACGCCGCGCGAGAAGGCCGAGATCCTGGCGCAGGCCTTGCCGTACATCCGCCGCTTCCATGGCAAGACCATCGTCATCAAGTACGGCGGCAACGCGATGACCGACCCGTCGCTGCAGCAGGATTTCGCCGAAGACGTGGTGCTGCTCAAGCTGGTGGGCATGAACCCGGTGGTGGTGCACGGCGGCGGGCCGCAGATCGAGGAGGCGCTCAGTCGGTTGGGCAAGAAGGGCACGTTCATCCAGGGCATGCGCGTCACCGACGAGGAGACGATGGAAGTCGTCGAGTGGGTGCTGGCCGGCGAAGTGCAGCAAGACATCGTCGGCCTGATCAACCACGCCGGCGGCAAGGCGGTGGGCCTGACCGGCCGCGACGGCGGCCTGGTGCGGGCACGCAAGCTGCGTCTGGTCGACAAGGACGACCCGACCAAGGAGCACGACGTCGGCCAGGTCGGCGACATCGTGGCCATCGACCCGAGCGTGGTGCGTGCGCTGCAGGACGACCAGTTCATTCCGGTGATCAGCCCGATCGGCTTCGGCGAGCACAACGAGAGCTACAACATCAACGCCGACGTGGTGGCCGGCAAGCTGGCCGAGGTGCTGAAGGCCGAGAAGCTGGTGCTGCTGACCAATACGCCGGGCGTGCTGGACAAGAGCGGCAAGCTGCTGACGGATCTCTCGGCGCGCGAGATCGACGAGCTCTTCGCCGACGGCACGTTGTCGGGCGGCATGCTGCCGAAGATCTCGAGCGCGCTCGATGCGGCCAAGAGCGGCGTGCACGCGGTGCACATCATCGACGGGCGTGTGCCGCACGCGATGCTGCTGGAGATCCTGTCGGACCAGGCCTACGGCACGATGATTCGCAGTCATTGATGGCCCACCCCCGAAGCGGCCTGGCGGCCGCCTCCCCCTCGAAGGGGGCGACACCAGCGGCCCGGCGAAGCCGGATCCGCGGTGTCCACTTGGGAAGAACTTGGCATTGTCTGGCTGTTCGATCTCGACGACACGCTGCACGACGCGGCGGGCGCGTCGATGCCGGGCATCCACGAGGCGATGGGCGAGTACATGCAGCGCGAACTGCAACTCACGCGCGAAGAGTCCGACGCGCTGCGCCGCCGCTACTGGCAACGCTACGGCGCGACCTTGCTCGGCCTGGTACGGCACCACGGCATCCAGGCGGCGCACTTCCTGCACGACACGCATCGGCTGCCGGGCCTGGAGGCGCGGGTCAGCGGACACCGGCACGATTTCGCGGCGATCCGGCGTCTGCGCGGGCGCAAGCTGATCCTCACCAATGCGCCGAGGGCCTACGCGCTGCGCGTGCTGCGCGCGCTGCGCATCGAGCAGTTGTTCGACGGCGTGTTGTCGATCGAGGACATGGCGATGTTCGGCCGGCTGCGGCCGAAGCCCGACGCGCGCATGTTGCGTTCGCTGGTCGCCCGGCTGCGGGTTCCGGCCGGCCATTGCGTGCTGGTGGAAGACACGCTCGTGCACCAGAAGGCGGCGCGGCGCGTCGGCATGCGAACCGTGTGGATGCAACGCTATGCACGACGCCGTGCTGTCACCGCCGGCCCACGCAGTGCGCGACGACCAGGATACGTTGACCGTTGCGTGCGGGGACTGAAACAACTGCAGCGAAACCAGCCTGGATGAGGCCACCACCGTCGCGTCGGCGCTGAATTTTCAGTAAGTGTTTACCTGCCCCCGGGGCGGCTTGGCGCCTATGCCAGAATGCCGCCGCTACCCCCTCGCCTCTGTGATTGCCCCGATGATCGACCCAGCCCATTCCGACGCCACCGCGGCCGACGCCACCAGCGGCGGCATCGAGGCAGAGGTGGGACAGCACGACGCCGTGGCGGTGCCGAGCGCCGGCACCTCGCGCAAGCGGCCGAAGCCGGGCGAGCGGCGGGTACAGATTCTGCAGACCCTGGCGTCGATGCTCGAGCAGCCGGGCGCCGAGCGCATCACCACCGCGGCCCTGGCCGCCAAGCTCGATGTCAGCGAAGCGGCGCTGTACCGGCATTTCGCCAGCAAGGCGCAGATGTTCGAGGGCCTGATCGAGTTCATCGAAAGCAGCGTGTTCACGCTGGTCAATCAGATCACCGAGCGCGAGACCTCGGGTGCGGCGCAGGCGCAGCGCATCGTGGCGCTGATCCTGCAGTTCGGCGAGAAGAATCCGGGCATGGTGCGCGTGATGGTCGGCGACGCGCTGGTGTTCGAGCACGAGCGCCTGATCGTGCGCATGAACCAGTTCTTCGATCGCGTGGAGTCGCAGTTGCGCCAGAGCCTGCGTTTGGCGGCCGAGAACGCCGGCTCGATGACGCCCACCGTCGACGCCGGTGCGCTGGCGTCGGTGCTGACGGCCTACGTGGTCGGCCGCTTGCAGCGTTATGCCCGGTCCGGCTTCAAGCGCAGCCCGACCGAGCACCTCGACGCCGCGCTGCAGCGCCTGACGGCCTGAGCGCTGGTCGGGCGGGGCGCAGGCGCGCGCGATGGTTCGCGTCGACATCGGCGGCGTGCCGCTCGACCTGTTGCCCGAGCACGCCGCCTACCTGCCGGATGAGCGCACGCTGCTGGTGGCCGATGCGCACGTCGGCAAGGCCGCGTCGTTCCGCGGCCTGGGCGTGCCGGTGCCGCCGGGCACGACCACCCAGACGCTGGAGCGACTGAGCGCCGCGCTGACCGCCACCGCAGCCAGGCGCCTGGTGCTGCTCGGCGACTTTCTGCATTCGGCTCGGGCGCAGGTACCCGACGTGCGGATGGCACTCGCGCACTGGCGCAGCCGCCACGCCGGCGTCGGCATCACGTTGCTGCGCGGCAACCACGACCGGCGTGCCGGCGATCCGCCCGGCGACCTCGACATCGACGTCGTCGACGGGCCGCTCGCCTGCGGACCGTTCATGCTGGCGCACGAGCCGGCGTCGCACGACGGCGGCTATGTGCTGGCGGGTCATGTGCACCCCTGCGTGGTGGTCGGAGGACGCGGATTCGACCGCCTGCGGCTGCCGTGCTTTCATTTCGGCGCGCGTGTCGGCGTGCTGCCGGCGTTTGGGGCCTTCACCGGCACCCACGCGTGGCCGCGCGAGGCGGGCGACCGGGTGTTCGCGATCGCCGAGGGCGCGGTGCACGAGGTCTAAACTCTTTGCGATGAACGAAGCCGTCGAACACCTGATCGCGCGCGTCGAGAAGCTGCTGACGCGCCTGGAAGCCGTGCTGCCGCATGCGCCCAAGGCGCCGGACTGGTCGGCGGCGGTGGCGTTCCGCTACCGCCGGCGCGGCGCCAACACCGTGCTCGAGCCGGTGCGGCACACCTCGGCGATCCGCCTCACCGACCTGTTGGAAATCGATGCGCAGATGGCGCGGCTGCGCCGCAACACCGAGCAGTTCATCGAGGGGCGTCCGGCCAACAACGTGCTGCTCACCGGCGCGCGCGGCACCGGCAAGAGCTCGCTGATCAAGGCCTGCCTGAACGAGTTCGCGCCGCGCGGCTTGCGGCTGATCGAAGTGGACAAGACCGATCTGATGGACCTGCCCGACCTGGTCGACCTGGTGGCGCACCGCCCCGAGCGCTTTGTGGTGTTCTGCGACGACCTCAGCTTCGACGAAGGCGAGCCGGGCTACAAGGCGCTGAAGTCGGTGCTCGACGGCTCGGTGGCGCAGACCAGCGACAACCTGCTGATCTATGCCACCAGCAACCGCCGCCACCTGCTGCCCGAGTACATGAGGGAGAACCTCACCTACACCCACACCGACGACGGCGAGGTGCACCCGGGCGAGGTGGTGGAGGAGAAGATCTCGCTGTCCGAGCGCTTCGGCCTGTGGCTGAGCTTCTACCCGTTCAGCCAGGACGAGTACCTGGCCATCGTGGCGCAGTGGTTGCGCAGTTTCGGCGTCGGCGAAGCGGCCATCGCCGCCGCGCTGAAGGAGTCGCTGGTGTGGGCACTCGAACGCGGATCCCGTTCGGGCCGCGTGGCCTGGCAGTTCGCGCGCGACTATGCCGGGCGGCAGTGAGCGAGCGCCGGGCCGCCCCGAGGGCGCGAATCCCCCTCGGGGGGCGACGCCGCAGGCGTCTGGCGGTGCTGATGAGCGCACACCGGTCGATGTCGCGGTCGGCGTGCTGATCGACGACGCAGGGTCGCTTCCTGCTGACCTCGCGGCCCACCGGCAAGGTCTACGCGGGCTACTGGGAGTTCCCGGGCGGCAAGCTGGAGCCTGGCGAGACCGTCGACGCCGCGTTGCGGCGCGAACTGCACGAGGAACTGGGCATCACCATCGGTCCGGCGACGCCGTGGCAGGTGGAGCTGATGGACTATGCCGCATGCCCGCGTCAGGCTGCACTTCTGCAAGGTGTTCCAGTGGCAGGGCGAATTCCAGATGCGCGAGGGCCAGGCGATGGCCTGGGAGAGCCTGCCGGTGCGCAGCGCGCCGCTGCTGCCGGGAACGATCCCGGTGCTGCGCTGGTTTGCCGCCGAACGCGGCTACACCGGGGCGACGCATCGCGATTGAAACAAGCCCTAAACTGCCTGCATGGATTGGCTCGACCAGATCAGGTGGGACGGCAACGGCCTGGTGCCGGTGATCGCGCAGGAGCGCGGCAGCAACGATGTGCTGATGCTGGCCTTCATGAACCGCGAGGCGCTGGCGCGCACGGCCGAGCTGGGTCAGGCCGTCTACTGGAGCCGCTCGCGGGCCCGGCTGTGGCACAAGGGCGAGGAATCGGGTCACTTCCAGCAGGTGCACGAGATCCGGCTGGATTGCGACAACGACGTGGTGCTGCTGAAAGTCACGCAGCTCGGCCATGAGCCCGGCATCGCCTGCCACACCGGCCGCCACTCATGCTTCTTCCAGCGTTTCGAGGGCGGACGCTGGCAAGACGTCGAACCGGTCTTGAAAGACCCGGCATCGATCTACAGGTAGGGCGCGATGGCCAGCGGCGAAATGAATCCGGCGGACACCCTGGCGCGGCTGGCGGCGGTGATCGAGTCGCGTCGGGGCGGCGATCCGGCGCACAGTTATGTCGCGCGCCTGTTCGCCAAGGGGCCGGACGCGATCCTGAAGAAGATTGGCGAAGAAGCCACCGAGACGGTGATGGCCGCCAAGGATGGCGAGCCGGGCAAGATCGTCGCCGAAATGGCCGACCTGTGGTTCCACTGTCTGGTGGCGCTGGCCGCCTACGGGCTGAAGCCGCAGCAGGTGCTGGACGAACTGGCGCGGCGCGAAGGCCTGTCCGGATTGGAAGAATTCGCCATGCGCAAGCTGGGGCACCGTGACAAGGAGGGTCTGTGATGAGCGAGACCTCGACGACGACCATCGTCGCGCTCGATCCGCAGCGCGAGGCGTCGATGCGCACGGTGGGCCACATCAGCTATGCGTTGCACGCCATCGTCGCCGTCGGCGCGGTGCTGCCCGGCGCGCAGGGCAGCGTGCTGCTGCTGCTGGTGGCCTTCATCCTCGACCTGGTCAAGCGCGGCGATGCGCGCGGGCACGTGGCAGGAATCGCACTTCCGCTGGCGCATCCGCAGCGTGATCTTCGCCGCCATCGCCTATGTGGTGACGCTGCCGCTGTGGCTGCTGCTGATCGCGCCGGGCTGGCTCGCCTGGGGTGTGATCTCGATCTGGTTCCTCTACCGTGTCGTGCGCGGGTGGCTGGCACTGAACGACCGCCGTGCGATGCCTGTTTGAGGATGACACCAGCCATGCAAGCCGACCCCCACTGCATCTTCTGCAAGATCGTCGCCGGGCAGATACCGGCGAAGAAGGCCTACGAGGACGACCAGATCCTCGCCTTCCACGACATCCATCCCGTGGGCGCCGGTGCACGTGCTGATCATTCCGAAGCAACACATCGTCAGCATGGTCGATGTCACCGACGAGCACGCCGCGCTGCTCGGGCGCATGATGGCGGTCTCGCCACGTTTGATGCGCGAGCTGGGCGTCACCAACGGATTTCGCCATGTGTTGAATACAGGGCGTGACGGAATGCAGGAAGTGCAACATCTGCACCTGCACGTCATGGGCGGGCCAAGACCCTGGTTGAAGGGCTGACCCCCCGGCAACCTAGAATCGGCCCAACTCGCGTACAGGAGATTCACCATGGGATCGTTCAGCATCTGGCATTGGCTGATCGTGCTGCTCGTCGTCATCCTGATCTTCGGCACCAAGAAGCTGAAGAACATGGGCTCGGACCTCGGCGCCGCCGTCAAGGGCTTCAAGGATGGCGTGCGCGACGGCGGCACCACCGGCGACGCGCCGGTGTCGCCGCAGCAGCAGGTCACGGCCGGCGGCAAGCCGGCGGACGCGAACACCGTCGACGTCGAAGCCAAGACCAAGTCTTGAGCCGCGCTTGACATCCCTTCGCAGCCGCGACGCGCCAGGCGGCCCGCATGATCGACTTTGGTTTTGACAAGATCGCGCTGATCGGCGCCGTGGCGCTGATCGTGATCGGCCCGCAGAAACTGCCGCGGGTCGCGCGCACCGTCGGGCATCTGATCGGCAAGGCGCAGCGTTATGTGTCCGACGTGAAGGCCGAGGTCAACCGGTCGATCGAGCTCGAAGAGCTGCAGAAGATGAAAAGCCAGTTCGAGACCGCGGCCAGCGACATCCAGAACACCGTGCAGCGCGAAGTCAGCAGCGTCGGGCAGTCGTTCGAGTCGAGCTGGAGCGAGGCGACGGCGGGTCTCGAATCGGGCCGGGCCGATTCGGCAGACACCTCGCTGCGCCGCCGCCGCCGAGCTACCAGCGACCCAACAAGCGCTGGCGCCTGAAGCGCAGCGCGGTGCCGCAGTGGTACAAGCAGCGCCAGGGCATACGCACGCGCGCGATGTCGGGTGCCGCGCGCGTGGCGCGCTTTCGGCCGCCGCGCCTGAAGTGACCCGACGCTAGACGATGGCGACCGAGGACCCCAAGGACGAACTGGCCGGCACCGAAGCGCCCTTCGTCACCCACCTGGTCGAACTGCGCGACCGCCTGGTGCGTGCGCTGATCGCCGTGGGCATCGCCTTCGGCGTCCTGTGCATCTGGCCCGGACCGGCCGGACTGTACGACCTGCTGGCGGCGCCGCTGGTGGCACAGTTGCCGAAGGGCGCGACGCTGATCGCCACCAATGTGATCTCGCCGTTCCTGGTGCCGCTGAAGATCACGTTGATGGCCGCGTTCCTGCTCGCACTGCCCGTGGTGCTGTACCAGGTGTGGGCCTTTGTGGCGCCGGGCCTGTACAGCCATGAGAAGAAGCTGGTGCTGCCGCTGGTGATCTCGAGCACGCTGCTGTTCCTGGTCGGCGTGGCGTTCTGCTATTTCTTCGTCTTCGGCCAGGTGTTCAAGTTCATCCAGAGCTTCGCGCCGAAGAGCATCACCGCCGCGCCGGACATCGAGGCCTACCTCGGCTTCGTGCTGACGATGTTCATCGCGTTCGGCGCCGCCTTCGAGGTGCCGGTGGCGGTGGTGGTGCTCGCCCGCATGGGCATCGTCAGCGTCGACAAGCTGAAGGCGTTTCGCGGCTACTTCGTCGTGCTGGCGTTCATCGTCGCGGCGATCATCACGCCGCCGGACGTGGTGTCGCAACTGTCGCTGGCCATCCCGATGTGCCTGCTCTACGAGCTGGGCATCTGGGCGGCGCGGCTGTTCATCCGCCACACCGCCGCGCCGAGCGACGAGCCCGCCAGCCAAGGAAACCTGAACCGCGGCCTACTGCGGGCGCGCGCTGCGCGGGCGGGCGCTGCACGACGGTGACCTTCAGCTGCAGCGACTGGTCGCCGCGCTGCACCCCGATCGCCGTCTCGCTGCCGGGCTTGAGCGAGGCCACGGCGTTGAGCAGCTGGGTCGTGTTGGACACGGACCGCGGGCCGATCGTCAGCACCACGTCGCCCGGGCGCATGCCGCCACGTCCAGCCGGGCCGTCCTTCAGCACGCCGGAAATCAGCACGCCGTCCTTGACCGGCAGCTTGAAGGTCTCGGCGTATTCGGGCGGCAGGTCACGCGGCTCGACGCCGATCCAGCCGCGCGTGACCTTGCCGTCCTTGATCAGGCCCTCCATCACCTGGCGCGCCAGATCCACCGGAATCGCGAAGCCGATGCCCATGTTGCCGCCGGAGCGCGAATAGATCGCGGTGTTGATGCCCAGCAGGTGGCCGCGGACGTCGACCAGCGCGCCGCCGGAGTTGCCGGGGTTGATCGCGGCATCGGTCTGGATGAAGTTCTCGAACGTCGACAGGCCCAGCTGATTGCGCCCGAGCGCGCTGACGATGCCGGAGGTGACGGTCTGACCGACGTTGAACGGGTTGCCGATCGCCAGCACGATGTCGCCGACGCGGGCCGATTCGATGTCGCCCAGTGTGATGGACGGCAGGCGGTCCAGTTCGATCTTCAGCACCGCCAGGTCGGTTTCGGGGTCGGTGCCGACGAGCGTGGCCTTGGTCTCCCGGCCGTCGATCAAACGGATCTCGATCTCGCTGGCGCCCTCCACGACATGGTTGTTGGTCAGCAGGTAACCCTGCGACGACACGATCACGCCGGACCCGACACCGAGCTGCAGTTCGCCCTGGCCCTTGTCGCCGAAGAAGTAGCGGTACCAGGGGTCCTGCGCATGCGGATTTCGGCCGCCGGCCTTGCCGGCCGACACGCTGACCACGGCCGGGGCGGCGCGCTGGGCTGCCTCGGCATAGCCGGTCGGCGCGGGCAGGGCCTGCATCGGCGCGCTGGCGGCCGGTACGGTGGTTCGGATCGACACCACCTCGGGCGCCACCGGAGCGCTGCCGCGGGGCAGCCATTGCGGCTTGAGCGTGCCGACGACGAACAGCACGGCCAATGCCACCGTGGCGGCCTGCGAGAATAGAAGCCAGAGTCTACGCATGCAACGGAAGGCGGCACTTCGATGGTGACGCGCAACGAACTGGAATCGCACCTGGCCGCATTGCTGCAGGTCGAGCGCTTCCGGGATTATGGGCCGAACGGTTTGCAAGTTGAGGGCAGTGCCACGATTCGCAAGGTCGTCAGCGGCGTCACCGCGAGCCTGGCGCTGATCGAGGCCGCGGTCGGGCAACGGGCCGACACGATCGTTGTGCACCACGGGCTGTTCTGGCGCGGCCAGGACGCCCGCGTGGTCGGTTGGATGCAGCGTCGGCTGAAGCTGCTGCTGGCGCACGACATCAACCTGTTCGCGTTTCACCTGCCGCTGGACGCGCATCCCGAGCTGGGCAACAACGCACAGTTCGGCGCACGCATCGGCTTGCGGGCGGATGCCCGTTTCGGCGAACAGGACCTCGGCTTCCTCGGCGACGCCGGCGCCCTGACGGGACTGCCGGGCCTGGCGCGTGCGCTGCACGATGCATTGGCTCGCGAGCCGACTGTGGCGCCGGGCGATGGCCGGGCGCTGCGCCGAATTGCCTGGTGCACCGGCGGCGCGCAGGGCAGCTTCGAATCGGCCATCGCCGCAGGCGCCGATGTCTACGTCACCGGCGAGATGTCGGAGCCTCAGGCACACATTGCGCGCGAGACCGGCGTGGCGTTCATCGCCTGCGGCCACCACGCCAGCGAACGCTTCGGCGCGCCGGCGCTGGGCGCGCACCTGGCCGCGACCTTCGGCGTCGAGCACCAGTTCGTCGACATCGACAATCCCGCATGAACCCGACCGGTCGTGGCGAGTTGCTGGCTTTGTCGATGGGCGACCCCTGTGGCATCGGCCCGGAGATCATCGCGCGCGCGCTGGCGGGTCCACTGCCGGCGCGCTGCGTCGTGATCGGCGACCTCGCGACGCTGCGCCGGGCGATTGCGCAATGTGGCCTCGCGCTGCCGGTGGCGCGCCTGGATTTGCCCGAGGAGGCACACGACGTGCCGCCGGGTTGCCTGGCACTCTGGCAGCCCGCGGGGCTGCCGGCGGCGCTGACCGGGTTGGAGCAAGGCCAAGTGCACGCCGATGCGGGCCGGGCCGCGATCGCGTGCATCGAAGCCGGCGCCGCGCTGGCCCGCACCGGGCGGGTGTCCGCACTGGTGACCGCGCCGATCCACAAGCAGGCGCTGGCCGCGGCGGGGTCCACGTTTCCAGGCCACACCGAGATGCTGCAGGCGCTGGCCGCCGGCGACAGCGGTCTGCCCGAGGTGCGCATGATGCTGGCCAACGACGAGTTGCGCGTCGTGCTGGTCACGATCCACGTCGGCCTGAAGCGCGCCATCGAGCTGCTCGACGTGCCACGCATCGTGCAGACGATCCGCATCGCGCACCAGGCGGCGCTGGCCTGGGGCCAGCCGGCACCGCGCATCGCGGTGGCAGGGCTGAATCCGCATGCCGGCGAGGGCGGGCTGTTCGGCGACGAGGAAGCGCGCATCATCGAGCCAGCGATCCTCGCCGCGCGCAGCGAGGGCATCGACGCGTCAGGACCCTACGCGCCGGACACGGTGTTCATGCGGGCCCGCAACGCGCCGGGGCATCCAGGGGAGTTCGACCTCGTGATCGCGATGACGCACGACCATGGCCTGATTCCGGTGAAGTACCTGGGTGTCGAGCGCGGCGTCAATGTCACGCTGGGGCTGCCGTTCGTGCGCACCAGCCCCGACCACGGCACCGCATTCGACATCGCCGGCACCGGGCGGGCCGACCCGTCCAGCCTGCGCAGCGCCATTTCAATGGCGCAAGAACTGGCCGCTGGGGCGCGGCGCCGCCGCGATCGCCGGGGCTAAGTCGAGCTTGGCAGCGGCGGGCCGCATTTCGGCGAGCTGACGGCGCGCCCGGGCGGTGGCGCGTTCGAGCAGGTAGGCGTTTTCGAACGCGCGCAGGCGGTTCGTCTCGCACATGCGGGCGAGCATGCGGTAGGTCATCGAGATCGTGCGCTTGTGCTTCTGGCCGCGCGTGAAGACAAAGAAGGTGCGCCCGGCGCTGACGTGACCCAGCCGCACCTTGTGCCAGTCGCCATCGATGTGCATCTGGTAGGCGAAGCCGATCTGCACGTGGTCGGCCAGCGACTTGCCGCGCGACGGTTCCACCGGTTCGGGCGTCGGCAGGCCTTCGATCCGGATATCGGCCTCTGCCACCTCGGGCTCGGACTCGATTTCGATGTCGACCTTGCCGTTCCAGTCGATCGACTTCTCATCCACGAGGCCGATCGAGCGCGCCTCGGCCTCGGTGAAGGTGTGCTCCTGCACGGCGTCGAGCAGCACCGGAAGCTCCGACGCCGGCATCGGCGGCAGCTCGGTGACCTTGGGGATCGGCGTGCCGAGCACGGCATCGACCTGCTTGGTCATCAGGTTGTAGTCGAGCGTGCGCATCGCCTCGCCCTTCAGCGAATCGGCATGCGCGGGCAGCAGCTTGGCGAAGAAATCCTTGCGCGCCACCTCGGGCCACTTGATCATGTCCATGCCGGCGTTCAGCGTCTTCATCAGCACCGGCAGGCCGATCAGGAACGCCTTGCGTTGCGCCGGCGAGCCCTTGGGCTGCACGCTCATCAGCAGGTCGCGACCGGCGAGCCGCAGACGTGCCACCGTGGGGCTGTCGACGCCGTCGTCGTTGGCGGCCTTCATCACCGCCTGGCTCCACACCGAGGAGACGAAGTCGCGCAGGAACTCGTCGGCGGGAATGTCCTTCAGGCCGTGGCGCAATTGGGTGGCGTAGCGTTGCTGCAGGCGAAGCTGGTCTTCCTTCTTCGCCAGCACCTCGTCGGCGTTGCCGCCCTCGCGGCGAATCTCGCGCTTGCTCTGTTCGACGATGAACAGCTCGAGCGAGGCCAGCTTCTGCTCGTAGGTTTCGATCTGATCGAAGTCGCCTTCGACGATCTCCTGCACCAGGTCGCGCACCAGCTTCAGGAACGCCCGCCCGTCTTCGGTGTCGAGGTCGTCGAAGGCCGCGCCGATCGACGCGATGCGATTGACGAAGCGGCGCACCGGGTGGCGCCGCGACGAGAAGAACGTCTGGTCGCCCAGCGCCGCGCGCAGCACCGGCAGTTGCAGGCGGGCGATCTGGCGCGCCATCTGCGGCGGCACCTTCGGATCCGACAGGATCTGGTCGAACAGGCTGCCGACGACGTCGATCACCATGTGATCGAGCGCCCCGGAGCTGGCCTGACGCAGTGCGTCGCGGTGCGCGACGATCAGGTTGGCGGCGGCCAAACCCCCGGCTCCCGACGACCCACCAAGGTGCGCAAGTGCTCCGCCGCTGGTGGAAGCCGATGCAATGTCCGGCGTGACGCTGAACGCCAACCGGCGCATCAACGACATCAGCTCGGCGTCGACGTGGCCCAGCTGGGTGCCGCCACCCACGCGCGTGCGGGCGCCGGAATCCAGCGTGCGCGCTCCGCGCGCCGAATCGACGGCGGCTTCGTGGTCCGGAAACAGCGCGGCAGACTCGGTGCTCAGCCCGCTCGACACCGCCACCGCCACCGGCGAGGCCACCCAACGCCGACAGCGCCGATCGTGTACTCGCGGCGGAATTGCCGGATAGGCTGTCATAGCCGGTCTGATAGCTGCCGATCTGCGAACCCGGACCATCCGTCGCCCGCACCGTCATGCCCAGGGGCTTGACGCCGGCGGCGCGCAGGTCATTCATGATGTCCAGGTAGGTCTGGCGCATGCCGTTGGCCAGTGCGCGGCCGGTCTCGGTCAGCAGGACCTTGCGGACTTCGGGCCGGTCGGCGATCGACTCGACGGCCCGCACCATCGCCTGGCCGATGATCTCGGGGCGCAGCGGGTTGCGCTCGTGGTCGGCGGCGCCCAAGCGCAGCACGGCGCCCATGTACTGGTCGAGTTCGCGGATCTCCCACTCGCATTGATTCTGGATGTCGAGCGCGAACCGCTCGGCAGCCACCTTGATCTCGACCTCGTGGTCTTCGACCAGACTCATCGTGTCCCAGGTGGTGGGTGCCGAAGGATTTCCGCTGCGCGGCGTCACCTGGCGCGACACCTGCTCTTCCAGCGCCTCGTTGAAGGTCAGCGTGAAGATCGCCAGCTTGCGATTGAGCTCGAACTGGCCGCCGAGCAGCGCGTCGCGTTGCGCGGTATTGGCCGCCGACATCGCCGCCAGGCTGAGGCCTTCGACCGTGCGCTCGGCCGCGCTGCGCGCCGCCAGCCGCACGCGCTGAAGCGCGTGTTCGAGAGCGGGGGGCAACCTGGTGGGCGCGGTCGTGTTCATCGGGGCCGGGTGACCTCGCAGTGCGCGAAGTATGCGGCCTTTCCAGCAGCCAAGCCCATGCGAAACGGCGCGCAAGCGGGCGTGCGTCACGCTCCGCGCGCGCGCCGTGACGCGCTGTTACGACCGGTTTCCTAGCGCTTGAGCGCGTCGCGAATCTCGCGCAGCAACGTGATGTCTTCCGGCGGTGCGGCCGGAGGCGCCGGCGGGGCTTCCTTCTTCAGGCGATTGATCTGCTTGACCATCATGAAGATGATGAACGCCAGGATGATGAAGTTGATCGCCACCGTGATGAAGCTGCCGTAGGCGAACACGGCCCCGGCTTTCTTCGCATCGGCCAGATTGGTGGCGGTCTGTCCGGCCAGCGCGATGAAGTAGTTGCTGAAATCCAAGCCGCCGAGCAACTTGCCGACGATCGGCATGATCAGGTCGCCGACGATGGAGTCGACGATCTTGCCGAACGCGCCTCCGATGATCACGCCGACCGCGAGGTCGACCACGTTGCCTTTCATGGCGAACTCTTTGAACTCTGATGTCATGCTCATGCGCTCGACTCCTCGATTGGTTTTTCGATCCTTGGGCGCCAACGCGGCCCGCGCGCAGTATTGCGTGCCGCGCGATTCTGTCAATGGTGGGTCCGGGCGCGATCGGTGGGCCTTGCGCGCTCCGTTAGAATTGGCGGTTGCCTTGTGCGACTGGCGTTCCGATGCACCACCAAATCGAGGATTCTCATGAGTGAAACCCCGGTCGATCCCGCTCGACGCTCCTGGGTCATGATCACCTGCGGTGCCGGCGCGGTCGGCGGCATTGCAGCCGCGGTGCCCTTCGTCGCGAGTTTCACACCGTCCGATCGTGCCCGGGCCGCCGGCGCGCCGGTGGAAGTCGACATCGGCGACATCAAGCCCGGCGAAAAGGTGGTGGTCGAATGGCGCGGCAAACCGGTGTGGATCCTGCGCCGCACGCCCGAGCAGTTGAAGTCGCTCGAGAAGACCGAGTCTCAGGTCGCCGATCCCAAGTCCGACCGCACGACCTACCCGACGCCGCCCTACGCCAAGAACCAGGCCCGATCGATCAAGCCCGAGGTCTTCGTCGCGGTGGGCATCTGCTCGCACCTGGGCTGCTCGCCCAGCGACAAGCTCCAGCCTGGCCCGCAGCCGTCGCTGCCCGACGATTGGCAGGGCGGCTTCCTGTGCCCCTGCCACGGCTCGACCTTCGACCTGGCCGGCCGCGTCTATAAAAACAAGCCCGCGCCGGACAACCTCGAGGTGCCGCCCTACATGTACCTCAGCGACACGCGGCTGCTGATCGGCGAAGACAAGTCGGCCTGAGGCTGGGTCGATCATCGTCAGGACACGCGGCCGAGCACGGCGCACCCCCAAGCAATAACAGAGGTCTTTCATGGCAGAAATGAAGGAAGCCCCCGCCGGCGCATCGCTGAGCGTGAAGACGACGGTCTGGTTTCAGAACCGCTTCCCGACCGTGTTCGACGAGTACCGGAAGCACATGTCCGAGTACTACGCGCCGAAGAACTTCAACGTCTGGTACTTCTTCGGCTCGCTGGCGATGCTGGTGCTGGTGATCCAGATCGTCACCGGGATCTTCCTGACCATGCACTACAAGCCCGACGCGGCCACCGCGTTCGCCTCGGTCGAGTACATCATGCGCGAGGTGCCGGGCGGCTGGATCATCCGCTACATGCATTCCACCGGCGCCAGCGCGTTCTTCATCGTCGTCTACCTGCACATGTACCGCGGGCTCATCTACGGCAGCTACCGCAAGCCGCGCGAGCTGGTGTGGATCTTCGGCTGCGCGATCTTCCTGTGCCTGATGGCCGAGGCCTTCTTCGGCTACCTGCTGCCGTGGGGGCAGATGAGCTACTGGGGCGCTCAGGTGATCGTCAACCTGTTCGCCGCGGTGCCGTTCGTCGGGCCCGACCTGGCGCTGCTGATCCGCGGCGACTACGTGATCGGCGATGCGACGCTGAACCGCTTCTTCGCGTTCCACGTGATCGCGGTGCCGCTGGTGCTGCTGGGGCTGGTGGTGGCGCACCTGCTGGCGCTGCACGACGTCGGCTCGAACAACCCCGACGGCGTGGAGATCAAGGCCAAGAAGGATGCCAGCGGCAAGCCGCTCGACGGCATTCCGTTCCATCCCTACTACACCGTGCACGACATGCTGGGCGTGTCGGTGTTCCTGCTGATCTTCTGCGCGGTGCTGTTCTTCGCGCCCGAGCTCGGCGGCTACTTCATCGAGTACAACAACTTCATTCCGGCCGACCCGCTGAAGACACCGGCGCACATCGCGCCGGTGTGGTACTTCACGCCGTTCTACACGATCCTGCGCGCGACCACCGACCCGATGGTCAACGTGCTGTGCGTCATCGTCGGCCTGGCGGCGGTGTTGAACCTCGTCAAGGGCAAAGGCTCGTTCGTGGTCAAGGCGGGCCTGCTGGTCGGCGCGGCCGTGCTGATCGCGTTGATGAAGACCTTCGACGCCAAGTTCTGGGGCGTGGTGCTGATGGGCGGGGCGGTGGTGATCCTGTTCTTCCTGCCCTGGCTGGACGCAAGCCCGGTCAAGTCGATCCGCTACCGGCCGAGTTGGCACCAGCTCGTGCTGGCCGCGTTCGTCGTGGCCTTCGTGATCCTCGGCTACCAGGGCACCCAGCCGGCGGCGCCGAGCGGCTCGGCGCTCGAGATCCTGTCGCAGGCCTGCACGCTGATCTACTTCGGCTTCTTCCTGCTGATGCCGTGGTGGAGCCGGCTCGGCACCTTCAAGCCGGTGCCCGAACGCGTGACCTTCGAAGCCCATTGAGCACGGAGCACACGACATGAAGCGATTCATCATCTGCCTGCTCGCCGCGTTTTCGTTTGCCGCGCTCGCCTCGGAAGGCGGCCCGCCGCTCGACAAGTTCCCGAAGGAGCGCGTGACCGACGTGGCGGCCCTTCAGAACGGCGCCAAGCTGTTCGTCAACTACTGCCTCAACTGCCATGCCGCCAGCTCCATGCGCTACAACCGCATGGTCGAACTCGGCCTGACGGAAGACCAGATCAAGAAGAACCTGGTTCTGGCCACCGAGAAGGTCGGCGAGACGATGAAGGTTTCGCTCGACATCAAGCAGGGCAAGGAATGGTTCGGGGCCGCGCCGCCCGACTTGAGTGTGATTGCTCGCTCGCGTGCCGGTGGTGGCGGCAGCGGGGCCGATTACCTGTACACCTACATGCGCTCGTTCTATCGCGACGACACCAAGGCCACGGGCTGGAACAACCTGGTGTTCCCGAGCGTGGCGATGCCGCACGTGCTGTGGGAATTGCAGGGGCAGCAGCGTGCGGTGTTCGTCGAGACAGCCGATCCGCACGACCCGAAGAAGGTCGTCCACAGCTTCGGCGGCTTCGAGCCGATCACCAAGGGCACAATGGACAAGCGCGAATACGATGGCGCGGTGGCCGACTTGGTGGCGTTCCTGCAGTGGATGGGCGAGCCGGCGCAGAATCAACGCGTGCGCATCGGCGTCTGGGTGATGCTGTTCCTGGCCGCCTTCACCGTGATCACGTGGCGCCTGAACGCGGCCTTTTGGAAAGATATCAAGTAGTCGCATCCGTCTGCCCGGTTTTGACGACCGGTGCCGCCCACGCAGCGAGCGATCCAAGCGCCCGCTGCGTTTTCGTTTTGAATTGAAGCTGGGAGCCTCACCGCCATGATGGTGCTTTACTCCGGAACCACCTGTCCTTATTCGCATCGCTGCCGCTTCGTGCTGTTCGAGAAGGGCATGGATTTCGAGATCCGCGACGTCGATCTCTTTGCCAAGCCGGAAGACATCGCGCTGATGAACCCGTACAACGAGGTGCCGATCCTGGTCGAGCGCGACCTGATCCTGTACGAGTCGCACATCATCAACGAGTACATCGACGAGCGATTCCCGCACCCGCAGCTGATGCCGGGTGATCCGGTGGCGCGCGCTCGGGTGAGGCTGTTCCTGCTGAATTTCGAGAAGGAGCTGTTCGCGCACGTGAACATCCTCGAGAGCCGCGGCGTCAAGCCCACCGACAAGCAGATGGAGAAGGCGCGCTCGCAGATCCGCGACCGGCTGACGCAGCTGGCGCCGATCTTCCTGAAGAACCGCTACATGCTGGGCGACGACTTCTCGATGCTCGACGTGGCCATCGCGCCATTGCTGTGGCGGCTGGACTTCTACGGCATCGACATGTCGAAGAATGCGGCGCCGCTGCTGAAGTACGCCGAGCGCATCTTCTCGCGCCCGGCCTACATCGAGGCGCTGACGCCGTCCGAAAAGGTGATGCGCAAATAATGGGCTCCCTCCCGAAGCGGCTTCGCCGCTCCCCACCTCAAGCAAGTGTGGCTTTGCCACTTTGCTTGACCCCCGCGGGGGGCGGGCTGGGCGTGGCCCGGCCCTGGGGGCGCTCTGTGGGGCGGTGCTGGTGGACTGGCAGAGCTGGATCCGCGGCGCCCGTTTGGTTGGATTGGTGACATGGCGACGACCGCTCCAGGCGGCGAAGGTCAGGGCAGTTCGACCCGGCCCTACCTGATTCGCGCGCTGCACGACTGGTGCACCGACAACGGCTTCACGCCGTACGTGGCGGTGTTCGTCGATCGCAGCGTCCAGGTGCCGGTGGAGTACGTCAAGAACAACGAGATCGTGCTCAACGTCGGCTTCGAGGCCACCAGCGGCTTGAAGCTGGGCAACGACTACATCGAGTTCAAGGCACGCTTCGGCGGCGTGGCGCGCGACATCGTCGTGCCGGTGGACCATGTGGTGGCGATCTACGCGCGCGAGAACGGTCAAGGCATGGCGTTTCCCGCGCCCAGTGCGGATGGTTCGGCGGTCGAGCAACCCACGCCGATCGAAGGGCGCCCCGACACGGTGGCACGCGGCCTGCGCCTGGCCTCGAGCGAAGACGAACCCACGCCGCCGGTGGTGGGGACTGCGCCGCGGCCGGTCGCCACGAGCAATCGCCCGGCCGACGAGCCACCGCCGCCCGATGCGCCGACCCCGCCGCGGCCGACGCTGAAGCGAGTGAAGTAGCGCCTGCGTCCTACAATTCGCGCCGGCAAGCCGACTTAGCTCAGTTGGTAGAGCAACCGCCTTGTAAGCGGTAGGTCATCTGTTCGAGTCAGATAGTCGGCACCAACTGGTCTTAGCTCCGATCGCAGGCGAGCTCGCGCGACCGACAGTTGTTCGACACAACGTGACACACTCCAGGGCCCCTCGCTTGCGGGGTCGGCGCCGCGCACGCACTCGTCACTGTGGCAATCTCGTGAACATCCGCTCATCGTGCGGGCGACGCGACGCCGCTCTTGCACGACCGACGGCCCCTCTCACGGCAAGGCGCCCTCGATGCTACTGCAAACAGCAAGTTCAATCTTCCCACGGAGCGCAGGCGCTCTTTCGCAGCTGAGCACGAGGCCAATCACCGGCTTCGGCCATCGACGAGAGGGCGCACGCTGGGCCGGCTGGCTGGTCGCGGCCCTGGCCGCCGCAGCCCTGACGGCCTGCGGCGGCGGCGGTGGCTCGGATGCGCCCGTCACTCCGGCCAACCAAGCGCCCAGCGTCACGCTCGATGCGCCGGCGGCCAACGCCAGCTTCCTTTCGACCGACACGGTCCACATCACCGCGACGGCCAGCGACAGCGACGGCACCGTCGCGCGCGTGGAGTTCCTGAGCGACGGCGTCGTGATCGGCCAGGACACCAGCGCCCCGTTCGAGTTCAACTGGGTCAACCCGCCCGTCGGCACGCACGCCGTCTCCGTGCGCGCGACCGACAATGCCGGCGCGTCGACGCTGTCGGCGTCGCGGCAAATCTCGTCGGCGCAGCCCAACCAGGCACCCACGGTGTCGATTGCCGCGCCGGCCAACAACTTCAAGGCCAACGCGCCGGCCACCGTGCTGCTGTCTGCCAATGCGAGCGACCCCGACGGCAGCGTCGCCAAGGTTGAGTTCTTCCGCATCGACCCGGCGGCTCCGGTGTACGACGCCAGCACACTGCTGGGCCAGGCCACGCCCGTGGGGTCGCCACCCGCCTACCAGTTGCAGACTACGCCGTTGACCGCAGGCATCTACAAGGTGGCCGCCCGCGTCACCGACAACCAGGGCGCCACGGCCACCTCCGGCTCGGTGCAGGTGATCATCAACGCACTGCCGACGGTGAGTATCACGTCGCCGGCACCGAACGCGACCATCATCCACGGCACCACGGTGACATTGCGGGCGACCGCAAGCGACAGCGACGGCACGATCAGCAAGGTCGAGTTCTTCCTCAACAACGGCGCAACGCCGCTCGGCCAGGCCACGCGCGTTGGTCAGACGAACGAGTACACGCTGACCTGGAGCCCCACTGTCCAGGGCACCTACTCGTTCACCGCGCGCGCGACCGACAACGACGGTGCGCAGCAATCCACCGGCTCGGTGGCGGTGAACGTGCCCGCCAACGCGCTGCCCACGGTGAGCATCACGTCGCCGGCGCCGAACGCGACCATCCCACCCGGCACCACGGCGACGTTGCGTGCGACCGCAAGCGACAGCGACGGCACGGTCAGCAAGGTCGAATTCTTCCTCGACAACAGTACAACGCCGCTCGGCCAGGCCACGCGTGTTGGACAGACGAACGAGTACACGCTGGCCTGGAGTGCCACCGGCCAGGGTGCCCACTCGTTCACCGCGCGCGCCACCGACAACGACGGTGCACAGCAGACCTCCGGCTCGGTGTCGGTGAATGTGCCCAACGCGCTGCCCACGGTGAGCATCACGTCGCCGGCACCGAACGCGACCATCATCCCCGGCACCACGGTGACGTTGCGTGCGACTGCAAGCGACAGCGACGGCACGATCAGCAAGGTCGAGTTCTTCAACGGCACGACGCTGCTCGGCCAGGCCGCGCGCGTTGGTCAGACGAACGAGTACACGCTGACCTGGAGCACCACCGTCCAGGGCACCTATTCGCTCGCCGCGCGCGCCACCGACAACAACGCTGCGCAGCAAACCTCCGGCTCGGTGTCGGTGAACGTGCCCGCCAACGTGCCGCCCACGCCAACACTCGACGACCCGGTGGCGGGCCCGAATGCGCCCACGACGTTGGCGTTGTCGGCGTCGGCCGTGGACGTCGACGGCAGCATCGCGTCGGTGCAGTTCTTCAACGGCGCCACGTCGCTCGGCAACGGCACGTTCGATGCGGGAACCTCCAAGTGGCGGCTGCAGGTGTCGATCGACGCTGCGCACTTCGGCACGTACACGATCACCGCGCGGGCCACAGACAACCTCGGGGGCCAGAGCACCACGCCATCGAAGAGCGTGACGATCGCGGCCAACGTGCCGCCGGCGGTCAACCTCACGTCGTCGGCCGCCGTGACGCTGAATGCCGGAAATGCGGCAAAGGACATCACGCTGACCGCCAGCGCCTCCGACACCGACGGCATCGCCAAGGTCGAGTTCTTCAATGGCGCGACCAAGCTCGGCGAGGACCTGACGTCGCCTTACCAGTTCACCTGGACCGGCGTCGCGGCCGGCAGCTACACGATCACCGCCAAGGCCACCGACACCGTGGGCAGCTTCACGACGTCGGTGCCGCAGACGCTGGTCGTGACACAAAACCTGCTGGGCCCGTGGAGCACGCTGAGCACGGCGCAGAAGGCCGGCATCACGCTGACGCCCGATCGCGCCTTCGGTGACCCGGGTAACGAAGCCGGCGCCGTGATGACCGCGATCGGCGTGAACACCGTGGCGCCGAAGTACGTCGCGGCCATGGCACAGGGTCTGCGCAAGCTGGCCGACCTTCCGCTGGCCGTGACGGGCACGACGCTCGGCAGCGCAGTGCCCTGCCCGGAGGGCGGCACGATAGGGGTCTTCCAGCTTCCAAGTCCAAACGAGCGCGCGATCGATCTCAACAACTGCAAGATCGGCGGGTTCAACTTCTTCGGCGGCGGGGACAACCCGGTTGCTCAAACCTACAACACGACCGCGCCCGACAATCAGTGCACGCCCAACGGCAATCTGCCGCCGAGCGTACCGCCAGCCGCGCCGTTGGTTTGCAGCTGGCCTTCGGAGGTCAAGTTCACCGGGGATGCGAACAACTTCCTCATCGTCGTGAAGACGCTGCAGGTTTCGGGCAATGGCGCGCCCGAAGCGCTGGGCGCCCCGTTCCCGCATAACGCCTATGGCTATGGATGGGTGCGATGCACCGTGACCAACGGCGTGAAGAGCTGCACCACGAGCCACGAGAACTCGTTCGTGTGGGGCAACGACCTCGGGTGGACCAACTGGTCCGACAACGGCACGACGGCGATCACCACGCCGCTGAACCAGTACGCGACGGACGACCGCTACACGCTCAACGGTACGTTGCGGCCGTGCCAGGCTGATCCGCAGCCAGAAAACCAGTCTCCCACCTTCTGCCAAGACACCCCCCCAGTTGCCTTCCATATCAAGTTCGACGGCATGGCGGTCGATGGCAAGCAGCCCACGCCTACCGGCAGCGGTCGCGCGATCGTCTATGGCAGCAGTGATCGCTGGTCCGTGGTGACGCGGCAGGCGCAGGAAGCCGCAGGCATCGAGCGCATGACGGTGCAGCAGTTCTCCGTCAATGCAGGTGTGGCGGTGCCGGCGACGCCGAACCCGCTGCCGTACCGTTGCACGGTTGACGTCAACGGTTTCTACCAGTGCGCGCAGGTGCCGTAACCTACCGCCACCGACGCCGTTGCTGCAGGTTGAACGGGGTGACGGTGCGAAGCACGATCAACCGGGTGCGGCAGCCGCTCGAAACCTACAAATGCCCCGTCGACAGCAACGGCTTCTTCGGTTGCCTGCTCGAGTAGAAGCAACAAGGGGCTGCTCCTCGCCCACGCCCTGAAGCGGGCCCCTGCTGGGGTTGCTTCAGGGCGTGGGCGTTCCAGCACCCGACCGCCGCGTCGGATGCCGCGCTCGGCGCTTGCGCTGCAATGGTCAGCCGGCACCACCGGCGCCAGCAGTGACGCAGATCACGTCGGCAGCACCTTGACACGAATCGGCAACGCGGTGTGTCCCGCCTCGACCAGCGCCACCTGCAAGTCCGGCACGAGTTGACGCAATTTCGCCGCCACAGCCGAGTTGGTCGCCAGTACAGTCCACCCGTCCGCGTCGATCGGGCCGGCCCGCAGTTGCTGCGCCAACGGGCCCGGCAAGACGGCCTCGATGCAACTGAAGCGTTGGCGTGATTCGCGCAGGCGCTCGGCCAGACGGGCCAGGGGTTCGCTGGATTGAAGCGCCGCGGCGAGCGGCGAGACGTTTCGCGCATGGGCGGGCATGGCAAGGAGTGTAGCGATGCAGATCCTCATCACCGACAGCAGCCTGGTTCGAACCCGGGCTCTGCATTTCAAGCGCTGGCAACTCGGATTGCTGGGGTTGTTGCTGGCTGCGGTGCTGATGTTGATCTCGGGCGCCGTGTATCACTTCATCTTCCTGACCGCGGCGCGCGAAGGCTGGCCGGTGGTGAGCCAGGTGGTCAAGCTGATCGTGCGCGACGAAATCGCACAGCGCGAGCGCTTCATGCGCGAGAACCTGGATGCAATGGCCAACCGGGTGGGCGAAATGCAGGCCAAGCTGGTGAAGCTCGAGGCGCTGAGCGAACGCGTCACCGGCCTGGCCGGCGTGAAGACCGACGAGTTGAAGGCGCTGCCCGCGCATGCCAAGGGTGGCCAAGGCGGCCCGTTCGTGCCGATGGAGCGGCCCACGCTGAAAGATCTGAACGAGGCGCTCAGCCACCTCGACGAACGCGCCGACCTCGGCAGCGACCTGTTCACGCTGGTCGAGTCGCGCCTGTTCGAGGCCCGGCTGCAGTCGTTGCTGGTGCCCAGCGGCCCGCCGGTCCAAGGGCCGGTGGGGTCGGGCTTCGGTTTCCGGCTCGATCCGATCACCGGCCGCGCGGCCTTGCACACCGGGCTGGATTTCCCATCCGACGTCGGCACGCCGATCCACGCGGCCGCGGGCGGCATGGTGATCGTCAGCGAAAACCACCCGGCCTATGGCCAGTTGCTGGAGATCGACCATGGCAATTCGCTGGTGACGCGTTATGCCCACGCCTCGAAGCTGCTGGTCAAGAACGGCATGCTGGTCAAGCGCGGCCAGGTCATCGCCGAGGTCGGCACCTCGGGTCGGTCGACCGGCCCGCACCTGCACTTCGAGGTGTTGGTGTCCGGGGTCCCGCAGAACCCGACGCGATTCCTGTCGGGCAACGCCAAGAAACTGCCTGGCACGGTGATGCCGCCGATGGCGCTGCTGGCCGACGCCAGCGGCGCCACGTCGCCGCGCCAGCGGGCGGCCAAGCGCGTGCGGGTGGCGGCACCTGACCGCGACGATGCGAGCGCGAATGCGCCAAGCCCGGCGGCGCAGCCCTCGGCGGCGCCGGCCGCGCCTGCGATGCCGGCCACACCGGCCGCCCCGGCGACCAGCGGCGACGACTCGCCCTAGCCGCGCCACAGCGCGCCCATGGGGCGCGGTGCTAAACTTCGCCGCCTTTGCGGCACGGCGCTCATGGGGTCCGGCCGCAGCGACCTCACCGTTGCATGTGGGTCCGCGCCGGTGACGGTGTAGACCACAGGCGACCCAGCGCGCGCCCCAATTCCAATCCCCGCATGTTGCCCAAGATCCTGACTTCGATATTCGGCAGCCGCAACGACCGGCTGCTCAAGGGCTATCGCCGCGTGGTGGAACGAATCAATGTGCTGGAGCCGCAGTTCCAGCAGCTCGACGACGCGGCGTTGCGCGCCAAGACCGACGAGTTCCGCCAGCGCCTGGCCAGCGGCGCCGCGGTGGACGATCTGCTGCCCGAGGCCTTCGCCGTGGTGCGCGAGGCCGGCAAGCGCGCGCTGAAGATGCGCCACTTCGACGTGCAGTTGATCGGCGGCATCGCGCTGCACCAGGGCAAGATCGCCGAGATGCGCACCGGCGAGGGCAAGACGCTGGTGGCCACGCTGCCGGTGTACCTGAACGCGCTGTCCGGCAAGGGCGTGCACGTGGTCACGGTCAACGACTACCTGGCGCGCCGCGACGCCGAGTGGATGGGCCGGCTCTACACGCTTCCTGGGCCTGACCGTCGGCGTCAACGTGCCGCGGCATGGACCGCGAGGAGAAGCAGGCTGCCTACGCCGCCGACGTGACCTACGGCACCAACAACGAGTTCGGCTTCGACTACCTGCGCGACAACATGGTCTACGAGACCGCCGACCGTGTCGCGCGCGGCCTCAACTACGCCATCGTCGACGAGGTCGACTCGATCCTGATCGACGAAGCGCGCACGCCGCTGATCATCAGCGGCCAGGCCGAAGACCACACCGAGATGTACGTGCAGCATCAACGCGGTCGTGCCGAAGCTGAAGAAGCAGATCGGCGAGGCCGACCCGCGCACCGGCGAAGGCGTGATCGACCCGGGCGACTTCACGGTCGACGAGAAGAGCCACCAGGTCTTCCTCACCGAGGCGGGGCACGAGACGCGCCGAGGACCTGCTGCGCCAGGCCGGCTGCTGGTCGAAGGCGCGAGCCTGTACGACGCCGGCAACATCACGCTGATGCACCACGTGTACGCGGCGCTGCGCGCGCACCACCTGTACCACCGCGACCAGCACTACGTGGTGCAGAACGGCGAAGTCGATCATCGTCGACGAGTTCACCGGCCGCCTGATGACCGGGCCGGCGCTGGTGCGACGGCCTGCACCAGGCGGTCGAGGCCAAGGAAGGCGTGCAGATCCAGAGCGAGAACCAGACGCTCGCCTCGATCACCTTCCAGAACTACTTCCGCATGTACGGCAAGCTCGCCGGCATGACCGGCACGGCCGACACCGAGGCCTACGAGTTCCAGGAGATCTACGGCCTCGAGACGGTGGTGATCCCGCCGAACCGGCCGATGATCCGCAAGGACGAACACGACCTGATCTACAAGACCGCGAGCGAGAAGTACGACGCGGTCATCGACGACATCCGCGACTGCCACGAGCGCGGCCAGCCGGTGCTGGTGGGCACCACCTCGATCGAGAACTCCGAGCTGCTGTCGGGTCTGCTCGACGCAGGCCAAGCTGCCGCACCAGGTGCTCAACGCCAAGCAGCACGCCAAGGAGGCCGAGATCGTGGCCCAGGCCGGGCCGGCCGGGCGTGATCACGATCGCCACCAACATGGCCGGCCGCGGCACCGACATCGTGCTCGGCGGCAACGTCGAGAAGCAGGTGCAGTTCCTGCGAGGCCGACGAGGCGATTCGCCGAGGCCGACAAGGCCGCGCGCATCGCCGAGCTGCGCGAGCGAATGGCAGGGCCTGCACGACAAGGTCAAGGCCGCGGCGGCCTGCACATCATCGGCACCGAGCGCCACGAGAGCCGGCGCATCGACAACCAGCTGCGCGGCCGCTCCGGCCGCCAGGGCGACCCGGGCCAGTCGCGCTTCTACCTGTCGCTGGAGGACCCGCTGATGCGCATCTTCGCCGGCGACCGCATCAAGCGCCATCATGGAGCGGCTGAAGATGCCCGAGGGCGAGGCCATCGAAGCCGGCATGGTCACGCGCTCGCATCGAAAGCGCGCAGCGCAAGGTCGAGGCGCGCAACTTCGACATCCGCAAGCAGCTGCTCGAGTACGACGACGTCGCCAACGACCAGCGCAAGGTCATCTACCAGCAGCGCAACGAGATCCTCGAGTCGACGTCGCGTGATCGGAGCAGATCACGAACCTGCGCACGAGCGCGATGACCGATGTCGTGCGCACCTATGTGCCCGCCGAGAGCGTCGAAGAGCAGTGGGACCTGCCGGGCCTGGAAAGGTGCTGACGGACGAATGGCAGCTCGAGGTCGACCTGCGCAGCCAAGTCGAGAAGAGCGACGCAATCACCGACGAGGACATCGTCGAGAAGGTCGTGGCGGCCGCGCACGCAGATGCTTCGCGGCCAAGGTCGCGCAGGTCGGCGCCGAGCAGTTCACGCCGTTCATGCGCATGGTGCTGCTGCAGTCGATCGACAGCCACTGGCGCGAGCACCTGGCGGCGCTGGACTACCTGCGCCAGGGCATCCACCTGCGCGGCTATGCGCAGAAGAACCCGAAGCAGGAATACAAGCGCGAGGCCTTCGAGCTGTTCGCGCAGCTGCTCGACGTGGTGAAGATCGAAGTCACGCGCGTGCTGATGACGGTGCGCATCCAGTCGCAGGAGCAGGTGGCGCAGGCCGCCGAGGCGATCGAGGAGCACGCCAGCCAGGTGGCAACGTACCTACACGCACCCGAACGAGGACGGCAGTGTGTCGCAGGAAACCGACGCGCGGCACCGCTGTGGCGCGCAGGTGCCCAAGGTCGGCCGCAACGAACCCTGCCCTGCGGCAGCGGCAAGAAGTACAAGCACTGCCACGGCAAGCTGGCCTGAGCCCG
>CAWFCV010000031.1:0-11350 GCA_963814435.1 uncultured beta proteobacterium | reverse complement strand
CAGGCAAGCGGTCACGACGGCACCAACGGTCGTTCCAACGCTGCCCGCGCATCGTGTCGGTGTGGCCCATCGGGGGTCACGCCAAGCCCAAGGACACGACCATGAACGACCCATCGCACACTCGCTCCCTCATCGGTCACGCGCACCGGCGCCACATGCTGCTGCTCGCCGCCGGCTCGGTGCTGACGGCAACCGCCGGGGCACAGACCAGCCCGCTCGACGGACGGCGCTTCGACGGCATCCCCGTGCTCGAGTGCGGCAAGACCGCCGGCGACGCCGATACGCTCAGCTTCGATGGCGGGCGCTTCCGCTCCTCGGCCTGCGACCGCTACGGCTACGGCGACGAGCAACTGCGCCCCACCGAGTCCGGCGGGCGAGATCGCTTTCGAGTCCGAGACCGAGAGCCCGAAGTACGGCAAGCTGCTGTGGCGCGGCGTGGTGCGCGGCACGCGCATGGACGCCACGCTGACGATGATGCGCGACGGCATCGCCGCCGGCGAGAAGTGGATCCTGGCCGGGCAGTCGTGAGCGACGGCGTCGCCGAACGCCGCAGCCTCTCATTCACACACGCACCGACACCCGTCGCGGGAGACGCCCATGAACGACACCGCCTATCACGCCGGCATGCGCCAGCTGCAGGACCGCTTCGACACGCCGGCGCCTGGCCGACCGGCTCGACGAGCGGCTCGGCCGCGCGCGCTTCACCGACGAGGATCGCGCCTTCATCGAGAGCCGCACGATGTTCTTCCTCGCCACCGCCGACGCCGAGGGGCGGCCCGACTGCTCGTACAAGGGCGGCGACGCCGGGCTTCGTGCGGGTCATCGGCGACGACGAGCTCGCCTTCCCGAGCTACGACGGCAACGGCCATGTTCCGCAGCCTTGGCAACCTGCTGGCCAATCCGCCGTCGGGATGCTGTTCATCGACTTCGAGTCGCCCAGGCGCCTGCGCGTGAACGGCCTGGCGCGACGTTGCTGCGACGACCCCGACTGCTCGGCACGTCACCCGGCGCGCAACTCGTCGTGCGGGTGCGCGCCGAGCGCATCTTCCCGAACTGCCCGCGCTACATCCACCGCACCGGCGCGGCCGATCCCTCGCCCTATGTGCCGCGTCCGGGTCACACGCCGCCGGTGCCGAAGTGGAAGTCCATGGGATCATCGCCGACGTGCTGCCGCGGCCCGCCAGCGGCGCGACAGCCTACTCGATGACTTCGCCGACCCAGATGCGGTCGAACTGCGCGCCGGCCTCGCGCTGGATTCGCCGCATCGTCTCGGCGTCGGCGGCCTCGTACTCGCAGACCATGCGCTTGCGGTCGGCCGACAGCAGGCTGCGCTTCCAGGTCGCCTGGTAGGCCGCCAGGCAGGGGCGCTCGCGGTCGGCCACGACCATCATGTCGGCGTCGGATTGGGGGGTGTCGAAGCTGCGTTCAACGACGATGCGGTGCAGGCTCATGGGGTTCTCCTCGGGCGTTGAGAGGCGCCGGTCAGTGGTTCAGCCGCCGCGCCGGCGCGGCGGCGGCGATGGTGGCCCGCGCGCGGGCGATCTGGGTTGCGCGGCGCACCGCCAGCGCGGCCGCGAGCGCCTCGGCGGCCAGGCGAGTCGCGACGGTGGCGTCGCCGGTGCCGAGCGCCAGCGCCGCCGCCTCGTTGAGCGCGTAGGCCAGGTGCGCCTTGTCGTCGCGCTCGCGCAGCGCGGCCAGGCTGGCGGCGAGCCGCGGCCGCAGCGGGCTCGCCCTGGCGCAGGCGCGCCAGCGCGGCCAGCGCCTGCGCAAACGGCACCCCCGGTTCGCCCATGCGCGCGCGGCGGCGGTGATCTCTCGACATGGCGCAGCACCTCGGCGAAGCGGCCGTGTTCGAGCTCCACGGTGGCCAGCCAGCATGCACTCGTATTCGCGCCAGTGGTTGTCGGTCAGGCGCGCCAGCGCCACCGCGCGGGCCAGCGCTGCGTGCGCAGCCAGAGATCGCCCTCGGCGCGCGCCACCAGGCCGCGGCCCCATTCGATCTCCATCACCTGCAGGCCGAGCCCGGCGGCCAGCGCGGCGGCTTCGTCGAGCAGCGCACGGCCGCGCGCCGGGTCGGCCTCGATGTCGAGCAGGCAGCGGCCGGTGTTGGCCAGTTGCAGGCAGCGCGTCACCGCATCGGCGCGCCGCGTCAGCGCTCGGCGGCCAGGGTGGCCGCCTGCGCCCGGCGGCGTCGCCGGCCTGCTGGCGCCAGAAGGCCAGGATCTCCCAGCCCGCCGCCGCCTCGGCATGCAGGGCCAGCGCCTTCGCCGCTTCGACGGCCGGCTCGATGCGCTCGGCCAGCGCCGGCAGCCGGCGCCCGCCCGGCGCCGCCGCGGCGGCCACGCGCAGGCGCAGCAGGCCGATCTCCAGCCGCACGCGCTCGGCGCCGGGCGGCAGTTCGTCCAGCAGCGCCAGGCCGCGCTCGGCCACCGCGCGGCCTCGACGTTGGCGAACACGCGCAGGCAATGCTCGCCGGCCGCCAGGCAGGCGCGCGCGGCCAGCGGCGCGTCGCTGGCCAGGCCGGCGTGGTGCACGATCTCGCCGTGCAGCCACGGGTCGTCGGCGCTCGCCGCGCTCAGCGCGCGCGCGAACTGGCGGTGCTGGCGTGCCGGCGCGGCTGCGACAGCTGCGGTAGACCACCTGGCGCACCAGTCCGTGCGCGAACTCGAAGGCCGCTGTCCGCGTCGGCGCGCAGCAGGCCGCGCTGCTCGAGCGCTCCGAGCCGCGCCAGCACCTCGGCCACCGGGCAGGCCGGCGGCGTCGGCCAGCAGCTCCGCGCCGAACTCGCCGCCCATCGCGGCCGCCCAGCCCAGCAGGTCGCGCGCCGCCGTCGTCGAGCGCGCGCAGCCGGTCGTCGATCAGCGCCTCGAGTGCGCGGCCACCGTCGCGTCGGCACGGCCGTGCGTCGGCGCGGACCGGCACGCGGGGCGCTGCCTTCGGCGGCGCGCGCCAGCTCGAGCAGGAACAGCGGGTTGCCGCCGGCTGCGCGCAGCGCCTCGGCCACGTCGGCCAGGCGTTCGCCCAGCCAGCGCCGCACGTCGGCCTCGCCCAGCGGCTGCAGGCCGCCGCAGCAGCGCGCGTTCGCGCGCCAGGGAGTGCAACAGGCCCCGGGCGCAGGGGTTGTCGTCGATCTCGCCGGCACGCGCCGCGCCGGCGAACAGCACCGGTCGCAGCGCGGCCAGCCCCGCGCCACGTAGTGCAGCAGCGCGGCCGACCCTTCGTCGATCCACTGCAGGTCGTCCACCAGCACGCCAGCGGCTGCTGCGCCGCAGGCCGCCAGCAGCGCGGCGGCGGCTTCGAACAGGTGCTCGCGGTTGGCCGCTGCCGCCGGCCGGCCAGCAGCGGCGCCGCCTGCGCCAGCACCTGTGCGCCGAGCCGTCGGCGGGCAGCCCGCGCAGCGCGTCGAGCCACAAGCCGTAGGGGCGCACCGCCTCGGCCTCGAAGCAACGGGCGCGGATCACGTCGCACGCCGGCCCGGGCGCGCTCGGCCAGGTGGTCGAGCAGGCGCGTCTTGCCGATGCCGGGCTCGCCGGTGAACAGCAGCACGGCGCCTGCTGCGGCGCGGCGAGCGCCGCGTCGATCGCCTGGCATTCGTCGTCGCGGCCGAGCAACGCCGGCCGCGGCCTGCGTAGCCGGCCGTGCCAGGTCGATGAACGACGGCGCCGGGCCGGCGAGGCCGCGGGCGCCGGCGCAGGCGGGCGCGGCGCCGCCGCCGCCTGCCGCTGCTGGCGGCGCACCGCGCGGATCGCCTCGTCGAGCGGGCCGCCGTCGGGCAGCGCCACCTCGCGCCGCAGCAGCTCGCGCGCCCAGTCGTAGTGGCGCTCGGCCTCGGGGTAGCGCCCGGCCGCGGCGAGCAGGCGCACCAGCGTGGCGTGGGCGCCTTCGGCCAGCGGGTCGGCGGCCACCATCGCGCGGCCGTGCGGCAGCGCGCGCTGCGGGTCGTCCGCCAGGCGCACGGTCGAGCGCCTCCAGCACCTCGCGCCGGCAGCGCGCGAAGCGCTCGCGCTCGGCCATGCACCAGTGGTGGAAGCGATAGCACGCCGGCAGCTCGAGGCCTTCGAGGAACTCGCCCTGCAGCGTGCGCGCCGCGTCTTCGAGCGCGTCGAGCGGCAGGCGCGCGGGATCCTGCCGTGCAGCAGCGCGAGGCACGCACGCTGTCGATCCCGCACAACGCAGGCGTCGAAGCCGACCCGGTCGCGGTCGGCCTGCAGGCGCAGGGCCGCCTCGTCGTCGACCACGGCGCGCAGCTTGGTCAGGCTCCAGCGCAGCGCGGCGCGCGGATCGTCGGGGCCGTCCCACAGCAGGTCGCACAGCGTCGCGCGCGATTGCGGCGTCCCGGTGGCCACCAGGTAACCGAGCAGCGCGCGCGTGCGGCGCGACGGCGGCAGCGGCACGGCGGGCCCGTCTTCGCGCCGCAACTCGAGGTCGCCGAGCAGACGCACGCGCAGCGGCGCACCGATGCTGGCCGTCGATCCCATGCCAGATCCCTCCGTGCGGCCTCACCGCGGGCACACGGCGACCGTGCCCGGGGCTTCGACCGTCGGCGCATTGTGCATCTTTGTGTGCGCCGTGCGGTCGAGATGACCCGCCAGTTCGGCCACGATCTCGCGCACGTCGTCCTCGGCGCCGTGGATGAAGCTCGACTTGCGACGGCGCAGGAACGGCAGGCCGAGCACGTACAGGCCGGGCTGCATCGACGATGCCCCCGTCGTGGCGCAGATCGCCGCGGCGGTCGAACACCGGCACGTCGAGCCAGCGAGAGTCGGGCCGGTAGCCGGTGGCCCACACGATCGTGCGATCTCGCGCCCGAGCTCGGCGCCGAGCCGCGGCGCAGCGGCGACGCGCGGTCGGCGCGAAGCGCTGCACCGCGCCGAGCTCGCCGCCCAGCCCCTGCTCGCGCGGCCCAGGCGTCGAAGCCAGTCGAGCATGCGGTTCATCTTCAGGTCGGCCAGCGCGCACACGTTGTGCAGCGAGCCCGAGAACAGCGCCGGCCGCCGCGCGAGCCCGCCAGCCGGCCGCAGAGCTCGACGCCCGTGCCGCTGCACGGCGTTGAGGTCCAGCGTCATGCGCTCGTCGCTGCCGACGAGCTGCGGCGAGGGCAGACGGCGCGCGCGCACCGGATCGTCCATCTGCGCGATGCGCTGGTCCAGCACGCCGCTGCGAGCAGCCACCACTGCGACGTCGCGGCCGCGGTAGAGCCGGGGCATGCGCACGTGCTCGCCGGTGGCCAGCAGCACCGGGCGGCCGCTCGCGCTGCATCTCTGCGCCAGCTGCAAGCCGGTGGCCGAGGCACCGACGACCAGCACGCCGCCGGCATCGAGCTGCGACGGCCGCCGATAGTCGCGCCGTCCACTGCGCGACCGATGCCGGCACCCGTCGGCCAGCGCCGGCACGAGCGGCACGGCTGCACGCGCCGCTGGCCAGCACGACGGCGCGGCACCGCCAGTCGCCGCGATCGGTGACGACGGCGTAGCCCCGCGCCGACGGCGCGACGCGCCGCACGGTCGTGTGCGCGTCGCACCGGCGCACGGACGCGGTCGGCGTAGCGGGCGATGAACGCCGGCGACCTCCGGCCGCGCCATGTAGCCGTCGGGCTCGTCGCCGTCGTAGGCGTGGCCGGGCAGCCGGCACATCCAGTTGGGCGTGAGCAGGCGCAGCGAATCCCAGCGCTCGGTGCGCCAGGCGTTGGCGACCTCGCCGCGCTCGATCACCACGTGGTCGATCGAACGATCCGACGAGCGCGCTGCTCATCGCCAGCCCGCTGTGGCCGGCGCCGATGACGACGACGTCGACGTCGCGCCGCGGCCGTCGCCGGTCACGCCTTGCTCGCGGTCGACGCGTGACGTCGGTCGGGTTGGCGATGATGTCGAACACCGCCGAGCGCTTCTGCGACTGCGCCACCAGCGCCGCGATCTGCTCCGGCGTGGCGTCGGCGTCGATCTCGTAGTGCACCCTGATGCCGTCGAAGCCGTTGCGCACGTTGGCGTCGATGCCGAGCACGCCCTGCAGGTCCATGCCGGCCTCGATGCGTCGCGCGCACCGAATGCAGCTGGATGTTGCGGTTCTGCGCCACCGAGGCGATGCCGGCCGACAGGCAGCCGGCCAGGCCGACGAGCACGTATTCCACCGGCGTGGCGCCGTTGTCGGCGGAGGCGAAGATCTCGGGGTGGTCGGATCGAACTCGAAGCGCTGCGGTGCTGCTGCTCGCCGCCCAGGCCGAAGAAGCCGTCCACGGTGGCGCGGCTGTGCGTGCCGTTCACCCATTCGCTGGTGGCGCGCCACTTGAAGCGGGCGCCTTCGGGGGCGTCGGTGAGCGCCGCGCGGGCGCCCAGCAGGGCTTCGACATTGACGCCGTTGTCGGCGCTCCGGGGCTGGGCGGGGTTCGTCATGGCAAGGGCTCCTGTGGGTGGGCGCCGCGGTGCAATCACCGGGCGTGAAGCCACTGTGTGCGGCCGGCGTTGAAGCGAGCGTTGAATCGGAACGACGCGTGGATGACAACGCGACTCCGAGGATGGCCTGGCCGTCCTTCCTCGGGAGCGGCGGCCAGTGATCGCCCACTGGCGTGACGGCTGCAATACTGGCGACCGTGCACTTCACCCACACCCCGCCATCTGGCAAGCTTCCCCGAGCTGGTGGCCGGCGCCATCCACGCCGACGGCATCCATGACCACGCCGCGGTGCAGCCCGCGCTGGCGCGCTACGCCGAGGTCGCCCGTCCAAACTGCGGGCCGGCGCGGAGAGCGAGCTGCCGGCCATCCAGGCGTGGCGACGCGCGTTCGCGCGCATGGGGCTCAAGCCCACGCAGTACCGATGCGCCTCCGAGGCGCTGCTGCGGCGCCTGCGGAAAGAGGGCACCTGCCGCCGCTGCACCCGCTGGTGGACCTGTGCAATGCGGTGTCGGTGGCGTATGCGATTCCGATCGCGGTGTTCGACCTCGCCCACGTGGCCGGCAACCTGCAGGTGCGCCACGCCACGGGCGATGAGGACTATCTGGCCTTCAGCGGCGAGCACGAGCGGCCCGACGCCGGCGAGGTGATCTTTGCCGACGAGCAGCGCCACGTACACGCGAGGCGCTGGTGCAACCGCCAGAGTGCGCTGTCGGCCATCCGCCCGGCACCGCGCAGGTACTGATCGTGGCCGAGGGCATGCACGACGCGGCGGCGCACGAGGTGGCGGAGCTGATCGGCGCGCTGGAGCGGGAGCTCGCGGCGCTGTGGGGTGCGCGGGCGAGGGCGGCGGTGTTGACGCGGGAGGCGCCGGGGTTTGAGGCGGCGGGGTAGGTCGTTCCGCGAGCAAGCAGCCACGCCGCAGGCGTGGCCACGCGCTGCCCCCGGGCCAGGTCCATCGAACCTTAAGGGAAGGAGTGCTCCCTAGTCCACCCCTCCATTCAGGAACATCATTTTGCGCACTCGGGCGGGGGCCGGTCGACTCTAACTTCGGACCGGGAGGGGCGATGCGCGGACCAGACCAGTTTCACGCGGATGTCCCGTCGCTGTACGAGACTGTGCTCGACCAGGGCATCCGGGAACCGCCATACGGGAGCTATTGACCTCTTGATGCGGGCTGCGTCGGCCGGTTCGACTACGACTTCGTCACCCAGACGCCGTCGAACTTCCGCATGCACGGTTACGACCCGGAGGTAGGCGGATCTTGCGGCCTACTACCATCACCTCGACCCGGCCGCTCGTGGCGATGCCGGCGGGCGTGGAGCGGGCTGGCCGACGAGCAGATGCTCGATGTGCGGTCGAAGACCAATCAGGAATCGTCCGCGACTTGCGCTGCGCAGTGACACGGCTATGTGGGCGAGATCCAGGGGCTGACGCAGAAAGCTGTATGTTCCTGTCCCTTGCGCGGCCGCCGGGTGCGCGCCTTTGGCGAGGCTGGGCGCCAGATCTACCTTCGCTTCGACCCCACCTGGTGGGCATCAGCCGGATGCAGGCCAAGATCGAGGCATCGAGCGCCGAGCAGGGGTTGGCCGCGCGGCACGGGATCGCCTGCAGGCGACGGTCGTGCTCGTGGATCGCTCGCGCCGCGTGCAACTGGTGAGTTGATACGATTCAGTTCTGGCCGGGGGCCGCGCGCTTGCCATTAGGCAGCGCCGGCTTGGTCTGTCGAGCCGGGCTGACGAACGATTGGGACGGTTGATCTCACTTGCCTGGAGCGCCACGCCCAAGGGCGGCGCAATGCGCGTGCCCTGCGCAGCCTCGACGCTGGACTGGATGGTGATGGTCGTGCCGGTGCCCCAGAGCCACGAATTCGCGGCGATTTTACCAGTGCCTCTGGCCATGGTGGTCGTCACTGACCCGGAAGCCGAGCACGTGCCGAACGAGGTCTACCGGGCCATGTTCTCGCTCACGGCGACCGAAGCGTCGCTGCTGGCTGCACTGGTCCATGGCGTATCGGTAAACGAATGGTCAGCGCAGCGGCAGATCTCGTGTAGCCACCGTGCGGACACCAGCTGCATTCGCTATTCGAGAAGACCGGGACAGATTCGCAAGGGCATCTGATCGGTTTGGTGCGGGCGTTGCCGCCGATTCGGTGATGCGGTGGCGCACGATCATGATCCACGCCCGGTTGGTGGCGCTGAACCGCGCCATCAATCAAATGGATGATGCCGGCTTGTGCCCGGGACCCTAGAGTGTGCATCCCATGCAGCCGCCACTTCGACGCTGCGCAGCCCATTGCTTTGGGAGTTCAACATGGCGACATTGACCGGCGATGTGACGTCATTCCACAAGCGAGTCATCCGCGCGGTGCGTGACCTTTGCGGTGGTGTGCTCATCGCTGCGGCGCTCGGGCTGTCCGGGTGTGGCGGCGGCGATGCCGATTCACCGCAGCGGCGTCAAACGTCACAGGCAGCGGAGCAGGCGAGGGTTAAAGTGCAGGCAACTGCCAGCGCGGCCGCCGGTGTGTCGGTGAAGGCCGTGTTTCCGGTGAGCGTTCGCCACGTCTCCTGGCCTATCTTCGAGTACGAATATCGCCTCGTACTGAAGAACAGCGGTCCCGCGGTCGACGGTGTGTCGGTGGCGTTGCTGCCGCCTGGCTACGGTGTGCAGATCATCGACGGCGTCGTCAACGCAGGTTCGCTCGATACGGATTCCACCACGTCGCCGGCGGAGACGATCAAGATCCGCAAGCACTGGTTGGTGCCTTTCGCCTTCTTGCAGCTCAAGTGGAACATTAACTTTACGGTCCACCCGTCATCGCCGGCACGGCTGCGGTAGGCGCGGCGCTGGCCAACGGCGAGGTGCAGGTCACGGATACTGCCGGCGCGGGCGTGTGCGCCGAGACTACTGTAGTCACTGGCAGCACCGGCGCCTTCAGTTGCACCGTGCTGCCCGGACGCACTGCGCCATTCTTGGTCGTGGTGAGCGATCCGTTCAAGGCCTACCCACCGCTGGTGAGCGTCGTGCCAGTCGCGCCGACACCAGGCACAACGCTGGTGGCCAACGCCACGCCGATCACCACCGCCATCGTGGGCCAACTGGCACCGAACGGCGATGCGCTCGCCGTGGTGGCGGATCGGTCGCTGATCAACCTGGCGTCGGCTTCCGGCAATCACGAGCAACGTGCTGACGCAGATTGCGCCGGTGCTGTCGGCACTCGGTGCGCCGGCTGGGTTACGACCCGTTCACCACGCAGATCGTTGCCGGCACCATCACGCAGGGCGGAAACACCGCCGACCAGGTGATCGAGGCCTTGCGTTTCAGCACCGTCAACGGCGTGAGCACAGTGGCCACGGTGGACAACCCGGCGGCGGCGCAGCCGCTGGCCAACGCCACCACCACTCCGCCGCCACTGCCGGCGCCGTCGGCTGGCTTGCTTTCGCTGGCCGATGCGCTTCGCCTGATCTCGGGCTCGATGGTCGATTGCTTCGTTTTGCCAGTGGCTTCTCGCGTGCTGGCCAGCGACACGACGATTCCGCTGGTCCAGGGGGCGCTGAGGTCACCAGTATGGCGCCAGCCTGCCAAGCGATCGCGCACCCAGACCTACCTGAACGGCGGCTACCGGCTCGGGCAGCGCTATTTCGGGCTGCTCAACGACTCAAGCATGGTCGGTGCTGCATTCAGCCCGCCGGAGTTGATGCTGCTGATCGACGACACCTACCGCGGCCGATCAGGACGAGGCTGTGGTGAACTTCCGCTACGTCGATACCAACGGCTCGGCCGGCAGCCTGATCGAGGTGGTGAGGAAGCTGCCTGGCTCGGCGACCGCCACGCATGCCACCGATTGGTGGATGTTTGGCAACCAGCAGGTAGTGGACTCTGTGGTGCGCTCGTTCATCCGTCGCAACGAGCAGTTGGCGCCGGCACCGAACCCGCCGTTTGCCAATGCCAGCCTGAGTCGCTACGAGACCGGCATCGAGATGTTCATCAACAAGGACGGGCCCGGCAGTACCGGATTGCGTGCGGCGCGCGTCTTTGGCCCGGGGTTGCCGCCGGCCGGCATCGTTCTCACGCGGCCGAACCCGTCGATCATCACCGACCAGACCTGGCTCAATATCCGCCGCAAGGACGGTTTTACCGATCCCGCGTCGGCCACGCTGGCCGATGACGTGGGCAACGTCTTTCGCTTGCAGCGCACCCAGGGTCTGGCCGGTGCCGCGGCTGCTGCCATCCAGCCTCAACCCAACCAGGGCAACGGCAGCAACACGGCGTTCCCGAACTGGGCACATCCGTTGGATTTCGGTGCGGCAATCGGCTCGCCATCGACTGACTACATCGTTTTCTCGACGCTGGGTGGCCAATCGAAACTACACGCTCGAGCTTTATTACGATGGCGAACTGTTGCCGCGCTACACCTACCCCAAGACGGCGCTGACGCCAATCGTGCCAGCCACGTTCGCCGTGAACCTGCGCTGGCACACGCTTACGCCGGCCACGCTGGTGTACTTGGACCCGGCAGGACCGCTGGCGGCACAGCAGACCACCGTCCCGCGGCGGGACGCCTGACCCGTTTGCGGAGGCCGCGCGCCAGCCCGGGTTCTTCAGCTTCGGTGGGGGCCTTTCGGTGAGCGATTCCCTGATCGACGTGCCTCGTGGCGCGACGAGCGCTACTGCTGTCGCTCCCGCCGGTACGCCATTCCGCGCGCTGACGAGCGATGGCACGACATCACGATCGATCTTGCTGCGCTATCGCACGCTCGACGGCAGCTACAAGGACTCGTTCACTCGATACAACTGAGTGTCGCGCGCGGGGAGTTCCGCCGATCGACGAGTACTTCGCCGGTCGTGGAGCCAAGAGCGCGCCGTCGGCCGTCCGCCCAGCCACGGCGCGGGTGCTGATCGTGGCCGAAGGCATGCACGACGCGGCGGGGCGCGAGGTGCGGGAATTGCTCGCGAGGCCGCGC
>CAWFCV010000030.1:0-8170 GCA_963814435.1 uncultured beta proteobacterium | reverse complement strand
CTCGGTGGCCGAGCTGCTGCGCAGGGACCTCGGGCAGGTGGTGATCGTCGAGAACAAGCCCGGCGCGAACACGGCCTTGGCGGCACAAGCGCTGGCCACGGCGCCGGCCGACGGCTACACGGTGATGATGGCGGCGGCGGCCACCGTGGTGATGAATCCGCTGCTCAACGCCAAGCTCGGCTATGACCCCGCACGCGACTTCACGCCGGCGGCGCGCATCGCCGAAACCCCGCTGGTGCTGGTGGTGCGCACCGACAGCCCGGCGCGCACACTGGCCGACCTGATCGCCGCGGCCAAGTCCAAGCCCGGCGACACGAGCTTTGCCAGCACCGGCATGGGCAGCACGCTGCACCTGGCCGGCGAACTGTTGCAGCTGCAAACCGGCACCCAGATGCTGCATGTGCCGTACAAGGGCAGCGCACCGGCGCTCAATGGCGTGCTCGGCGGCGAGACGCAGTTCATGATCGATTCGGTGGGCTCGTCGATCCCGCTCATCAAGGGCGGCAAGCTGCGTGCGATCGCGGTCACCAGCGCCAAGCGGTTGCCGGCGCTGCCCGAAGTGCCCACCGTGGCCGAATCGGGCGTGCCGGGCTTCGATGTCAGCACCTGGTTCGGCCTGCTGGTGCCCAGGAAAACGCCGGCGGCCATCGTGAACCGGCTCAACGCGGCGGTAGCGCTGGCGGTGCGCGACCCGGCATTCCGCGCCCAGTTCGAAGCGGTCGGGCTGGTCATGCCGGCGCCCCTCGGTCCGGAGGCTTTCGCCAAGTTCATCGATGCTGAAACCGCGAAGTGGGGCCCGTTGATCAAGGCCAAGAACATCACGCTCGAATGACATCGCAACAGTCAAGGAACGCTTCATGTTTCAACGCGACCTGCTCAAAGGCAAGCGCATTCTGATCACCGGCGGCGGCTCGGGCCTGGGCCGCGAGATCGCCGCCCGGTACCTCGAGCTGGGCGCCGAGCTCCACATCTGCGGCCGCCGCAAACCGGTGCTCGACACCAGTGCCGCCGAGCTGATGGCGCAATACGGCGGCCGGGTGGCGACGCACGCAGTGGACATCCGCCACGCCGACGACGTGGACGCGATGATCGGCCGCATCTGGAGCGACTTCGGCCCGCTCGACGGCCTGGTCAACAACGCCGCCGGCAACTTCGTCAGCCGCACGCAAGACGTGTCGCCGCGCGGCTTCGACGCCGTCGCCGGCATCGTGCTGCACGGCACCTACTACACCACGCACCACGTCGGCCGGCGCTGGATCGCGAGCGGCCACAAGGGCTCGGTGATCTCGATCGTCGTCACCTGGGTGCGCACCGGCGCGCCCTTCGTCGTGCCCTCGGCGATGAGCAAGGCCGGCGTCGACGTGATGACCAAGTCGCTGGCCATCGAATGGGGCCGCTACGGCATCCGGCTCAACGCCATTGCGCCGGGCATCTTTCCGACCGAAGGCGCCAACGCACGGCTGAGCCCGAAGGCGGCGTGGACCGACGACAGCGTGCGCAACCCGATGAACCGGCTCGGCCGCATGAGCGAGCTGCAGAACCTGGCGGTGTTCCTGATGGCCGACGGCGTGGAATGGCTGACCGGCGAAACCATCGCCATCGACGGCGCCGGCCACCGCCAGAACGGCGCGTCGTTCACCGAGCTGGCCGAGCTGAGCGACGCGCAATGGCGCGAGATGCGCGAGGCCATTCGCGGCCAGGACCAGCCGCGACAAGTCGACGCATGACGGGCTGACGCCATGGCAGGCATCGGTGAACTGGTCGACGAGATCGTGGCGCAGGGCCGGGGCGAGCACCCGGCGCTGCTGCTCGACGACGGCAATACGCTGTCGTACCGCGAGCTGTCGGAGCGCATCGGCGCGACCGCGCACGAATTCACCGCGGCCGGCCTGGGCCGCGGCCAGCGCGTGGTGCTGGTGGGCGAGAACAGCGCCGACATGGTGGTGGCGCTGTTCGCCGCCATCCGCGCCGGCGGCTGGGCGGTGCCGCTGAACGCGCGCATGTCGGGCGCCGAGATCGACGCCATCTGCAGCCACTGCGAGCCGCGGCTCGTGTACTACGCCAGCGCGTCGTCCGACCGAGGCCGCGGCGCATGCCCAGCGGCGCCAGGCCGGTAGCGCGCCGGCGACGCTGCCGCACTTCCGCAAGGGCGGCTGCAGGCCTGCAACGGCGCCGGCACGGCGGCCGATGGCAGCGACGCGCACGAGCAGACGTGGCGGTGATGATCTACACCTCGGGCAGCACCGGCCTGCCCAAGGGCGTGATGCTGACGCATGCCAACCTGGATTTCGTGACGCGCGCATCGATGCAGCAGGAGGTGCTGCTGCCCGACGACGTGATCTTCCACGCCTTGCCGATCTCGCATTCCTTCGGCCTGGTCAGCGCGCTGCTGTGCGGCTTGCGCGCCGGTGCCACGCTGCGCCTGGTCGGCCGCTTCTCCGCGGCGGTATTCGCCGAGGCCATTGCCAGCGGCGAGATCACCGCGTTCCAGGGCGTGCCGGCGATGTATGCGCGGCTGCACGAGTGGTGCCAGCAGCAGGGCCGCACGCTGCATGCCGAACCGGCTGCGCATGATCTACATCGGCGGCTCGTTGATCGACGCCACGCGCAAGGCACAGACCGAAAGCCTGCTCGGCCTGCGCCTGCACCATGGCTACGGGCTCACCGAGGCGGCGCCGGCGGCCACGCGCACCTTCGGCCATGCGCCGCCGCGCGACATCACCGCCGGCTGGCCCATTCCCGGCATCGAGGTCGAGGTGCAGGACGCCACAGGCCGGCCCCAGGCCGCCGGCGAGCGCGGCGAGGTCTGCATCCGCGGCCCGAACGTGATGAAGGGCTATTTCCGCGACCCGGAACAAACCCGCGCGGCCATCGACGAACGCGGCTGGCTGCACACCGGCGACATCGGCGTCTTCGGCCCGGACGGTGACCTGTCCATCGCCGGCCGCAGCAAGGAGATGATCATCCGCGGCGGCTTCAACGTCTACCCGGCCGAGATCGAACGCGCCATCGCCGAGTTTCCCGGCGTTGCGCAGTGCGCCGTCGTCGGCCGCAGCGTGGCGGGCGACGAAGAGGTGGTGGCCTACGTCGAGCCGGTGGCCGGCCGGAAGGTGGACACGCCGGCGCTGAAGGCCTTCCTGCGCGAGCGGCTGGCGCCGTACAAGGTGCCCAGCGGCATCGTCTCGCTGGCGCAATTGCCCGCCACCGGCACCGGCAAGCTGCTGAAGGCCCGGCTCAAGGAGATGGCCAATGCGCAACGGCCCGAGGAGTCCGAGTGCCCGAAGTTCTGGACGCGCGGCGGTCGTCTGCGGCGGATCTGCAAGCCTTGCTCGGCCCGGCGTCCATCGCGGTCGTCGGCGCGTCGGACAGCCCGCACAAGGTGGGCGGCCGGCCCTTGCAGTACCTGGCGCAGCAAGGCTTTCGCGGCCGCGTCTATCCGGTCAACCCGCGTGCCCAGCACATCCAGGGGCTGCAGGCCTATGCCTCGCTGGATGCGCTGCCGGAAGTGCCCGAAGCGGTGATCCTGTGCGTCGGCTCCGAGGCGGTCGAAGCCCAGCTGACGCTGTGTGCGAACCTTGGCGTGCGCGCCGTGGTCCTGTTCGCTTCAGGCTACGCCGAGCTCGGTGCGCAGGGGCAGGTCGAGCAACAGAGGCTGGTCGACATCTGCCGCCGCGGCGGCATGCGTCTGCTCGGCCCTAACAGCATCGGCGTGGCCTCGTTCGACAGCGGCGCGGTGCTGTCCTTCGCGTCCATCTACGCCGACTGCGAGCCGAAGGACGGGCCGGTGGCGATCGTTTCGCAAAGCGGCGCGTTCGGTGTTTCGGTGTACGCGCTGTTGCGCGAGGCCGGCGTCGGCGTGCGCTGCGTCGCCGCCACCGGCAACGAGGCCGACCTCGACACGGCCGACTTCGTCGCCGCACTGGCGCAGCGGCCCGGCGTGCGCCTGATCCTGCTGTACCTGGAAAACGTCGGCGACCCGCGGCGCATGCGCGCGGCGCTGCAGACGGCGCGCCAGCGCGGTGTCTGCGTGGTGGCGGTGCGCGCAGGGCGCTCGGCGGATGGACTGCCGCTCGGCCGCTCTGCACACCGGCTCCGCCGGCGCCGGCAACGATGCGCTGGATGCCTTGTTCGCCGACGGCGGCTGCCGCACCGTTGCCGACATGGGCGAGATGCTGCGCTGCGTGCCGGGCTACCTGCAGGCCGAGCGACGCTGCACCGGGCCGGCAGCGCAGCGGCTGGTCGATCGTCAGCAACTCCGGCGCGTCCTGCGTCATCGCCGCCGACGAGGCCAGCCGCGCCGGCATGCCCGCTGGCACACTGTCCGCCGGCCAGCCAGGCGCGGCTGGGCGAACTGCTGCCCGACTTCTCGCTCAACCGCAACCCGATCGACCTGACCGCGATGCTGCTGGCCAAGCCGTCGTTGCTGGGCGACGTGATGCAGTGCGTGATGGCCGACCCGGCGGCCGACTGCGTGGTGCTGGGCCTGCTGGCCATCGGCGGGCCGAGCTACGACGTCGAGCGCTTCGCGCGCGACTGCCGCGCCGCAGCGCGCGCCAGCGGCAAGCCGCTGTGGGTGTACAGCCCGCACCCGCGGGTGCGGCAGGCTTTCAGCGACCAAGGGCTGCCGGTGTTTGCCGGCGAAGCCGAAGCGCTGCGCGAGATCGTCGGCCATGCCGGGCACCTGCGTGCACTGCGCCCTTCAGCCATCGCCGAATTCAGAAGCCGAGACCTTGCATGCCTGACGCAGCCATCCTCTCCTACGCCCGCACGCCCATCGGCAAGGCCTTTCGCGGCGCCCTCAACCTGACGCATGGCGCCACGCTCGGAGCCCATGTGCTGCGCCATGCCGTGCAGCGCGCCGGCATCGACCCCGGTGAAGTCGAGGATGTCGTGCTCGGCTGCGCCTTCCCCGAAGGCGCCAACGGCTTCAACGTCGGCCGCATCAGCGCGCTCGCGGCCGGCTTTCCCGAGCAGGTCAGCGGCATGACGGTGAACCGCTACTGTTCGTCGGGCCTGCAGAGCATCGCCATCGCGGCGCAGGCCATCCAGGCGCGCTCAGCTGAGCATCGCTGTGGCCGGCGGCACCGAGTCCGTCAGCTGCGTGCGCGAGCACACCAACCGCTTCATGCGCGAAGAGCCGTGGCTGATGGCAGAACCGGCCCGAGGTCTACCTGCCGATGCTCGACACCGCCGATCTCGTGGCGCGCCGCTATGGCATCGCCCGCAGCCGCCAGGACGAGTACAGCGCACGCAGCCAGCAGCGCTACGCCGCCGCAGCGGCGGCGGGGCACTTCGACGCCGAGATCGCGCCGATCAGCACCACCATGTCGCGCAAGGACAAGGACGGCACGGTGTCGGCAGGAAGACGTGACGCTGGCGCGCGACGAAGGCGCCCGCCCGGGCACGACGCCGCGAGATGCTGGCCACGCTGAAACCGGTGAACGAAGGCGGCAGCGTGACCGCCGGCAACGCCAGCCAGTTGTCCGACGGCGCGGCGGCCTGCGTGCTGATGGATGCCGACCAGGCGGCAAGGCGCGGCCTGCCCGTGCTGGGCTGGTTCCGCGGCTTCGCCACCGCCGGCTGCGCGCCCGACGAAATGGGCATCGGGCCGGTGTTCGCGGTGCCGAAACTGCTGCAGCAGCACGGGCTGAAGGTCGAGGACATCGGCCTGTGGGAACTGAACGAGGCCTTCGCCGTGCAGGTGCTGTACTGCGCCGACCGGCTGGGCATCCCGATGGACCGGCTCAACGTCAACGGCGGCGGCATCACCATCGGCCATCCGTTCGGCATGTCGGGCACGCGCATGGCCGGCCATGCGCTCGCCGAGGGGCGGCGCCGCGGCGAGCGCTATGCGGTGGTGACGATGTGCGTCGGCGGCGGCATGGGTGCGGCCGGGCTGTTCGAGGTGGCGCCCGGCTGATTTCCGCCGGCGGCGGGGGAGGGGCCCTCAGGGCTGGTGGTCCAGCCCCGCGATGAAGATCGAGAACACATGGTGGCCGATCTTCAGCGGGTCGTCCTTGCCGACGATGTCCCACGCGTTCAATCGGTCCGCCATCACGGTCGCCAGGCCGTGGCACGCTGTCCACGCGGCGAGTGCGGCGGAGCGCACGAACTTCAGGTCGGCATTGCGGTGGCTGAGGTAGTCGCCGACGCAGGTCTCCAAGATGCCGTACGAGCGCGTGGCGGCCTGTTCCAGTTCCGGGAACTGCGCCTTCGCCGGCACCTCGGCGCCGAACATCACCCGGTACAGCGCCGGGTGCGCCATCGAGAAGCGCAAGTGGGCCAGCATGACATTGAGCAACCTCTCGCGCGGGTCGTGCAGGTCGCGCAGTGCGCGGATCCGCGTCTCGAACATGATGCGAAAGCCTTGCGTCGCGATGGCTGCCAGGTAGGCGACCTTGCCATCGAAGTGGTGCAGCGGCGCTGCCTGCGAGACACCGACGTCGCGCGCCGCCTGACGCAGGCTCAGGGCGTCGAAACCCTGCGTGTCGAGGATTTCGATGCCGCGCAGGATCAGCGCATCGCGCAGGTTGCCGTGGTGATAGCTGGTCCGGGCCGGCACGCTTTCACCGGCACGTGTGGGTCTGCTGGGTTCGCGCGGTGGGATGCAGGCGTCGCCGCGGAACGGACACGTTTCATGCCGATCAGCATAAGCCAACGGCGGGCCCTGGCCGTCGGCTTGCGCATGCATAGCCCTCGAGTGCATCGTCTGCAAGGTCGCCTGCAGCGGCACGCCAGGAGCGTGGGCGCGTGAACCGGACGGTCACGAGCACCCGCTTATGGCCGTCATGAATAGCTATGCACGGCCACTATGCGTGGATCTCAACTATGTATAGGTCCGTCCCGCGCGCTGGCGACAGCACCTGCGGCGCGAGGCGGTAGATGGCAGAGAGGACTTTGCATGGTTTCCGCCCCGCAGCCGCAAACCCGAGGCGTGGAAACGACTTGGTGCTCGCCCGTTAAGTTGGCCAGCGTCAACCACTCAGCCACGTTGTTCTTAGTGCAAGGGCCGACGCCGACTGCTTGATACGCATGGCGGCACGGCGGACGCTGGAAGTGCGACCGCCTCTTCGCCGGCGGGCAAAACTATGTTGAGCAATTCCGTCGAGAACCTCGCTCAGACCCGCATGAACATTGGCGATCTCGGTGCAGCCCGACTTGACCTACGCATAGTTGACGACTATGCATAGTGGCCGAGAACTCGCGTTGACAGTTCCCTTTCTGCCCACGTCGAACCGCCCTCTCCTCAAGCAAGCCTGCAAGCCGACTACGAACCGATCGTTCGCGCCTTCGTGGCCCTCGATCTCTCCTGCGTCAAGAATCGAACGACGCCGCGCTAGGCTCAGCTCTTGCGCCACAAACTTGCTAGCCAGGGCTGTTGCTCGAACGGCAGACCCGACGGACGATAGAAGTGATCCAACTCGTCGAAGCCGGCGGCTGTCACCAAGTCGCGCCAGGTCGGCCAGTCGTGGAATGCACCGTAGCGTTCGCCGTTCCAGCCTTCCTGGCCGTCGCCGCGCGGGTTGGAACTGAACAGCACGCCGCCTGGCCGTAGGCAGGCCCGCAGTTGTCCTATCACCTGCGGCAGCACCTGGCTGGGCACATGGAAGAGCACGGCATTGGCAAACACACCGTCGTAGCGCTGAGACCCCAGGTCGAGTTGGAGGAAGCTCTGTTCGAGCACCTCGCAGCCGCTGTGAGCGCGCGCCAGTGCCGCCGCGCTGGGCGCGCCCTCCAGGCCGACTGCGCGGTGGCCCAGTGCTTTGAAGGTGTGCAGGTCGCGCCCGGGTCCGCAGCCACAGTCCAGCAGGTCAAAGGGCGGTGGCCCGCGCATGTGCTTTAGCAGCGCAGCGATGTTCTGGCTGACATCGTGGTCGCGCGTGCCTTCCCAGTAGCTCTGGGCGTGCTGCTCGTAGTGCGCCAGGGTGCGCGCGGCGATGTTCTGGAGCTCCGCGGGACTCAGTGGCATGCCGCATCATTTCATGCCGCACCGTCCTGACCTTGGACCCTAGACGCGACGCACCTGCAAATCCTCGATCCCGACGGCCACACCTGGCTGCTGGGGCACTCCGTCGAGAAACTCGAGCCAGCGGAAGTACAGCGACGCTAGTGCACAAAGCGAGCCCACACGACATGTCCGCGCAGCCGACGTTCAAGGCGTCAATCCGAC
>CAWFCV010000029.1:0-85093 GCA_963814435.1 uncultured beta proteobacterium | reverse complement strand
CGCCGAGCGGGTTCTCGAGCTCGCGGTCACCGCTGTAGCGGCGCGGGCTTGTCGCTGGTCGCCAGCCACGCGGCCTCGGGGCCCCAGTAGATGTCTTCTTCGGGTTCCCAGATGTCCGCGCGGCCACCGCCGAAGCCGAAGGTCTTGAAGCCCATCGACTCCAGCGCGCACGTTGCCGGCCAGGATCATCAGGTCGGCCCACGAGATTTTGTTCCCGTATTTCTGCTTGATGGGCCAGAGCAGCCGGCGCGCCTTGTCCAGGTTGCCGTTGTCGGGCCAGCTGTTGACCGGCGCAAAACGCTGGTTGCCGGTGCCGCCGCCGCCGCGTCCGTCGCTGGTGCGATAGGTGCCGGCGCTGTGCCAGGCCATGCGGATGAACAGGCCGCCGTAGTGGCCCCAGTCGGCTGGCCACCAGTCCTGCGAGTCGGTCATCAGCGCGTACAGGTCCTTCTTCAGGGCGGCCAGATCAAGCTTCTTGAATTCTTTGGCGTAGTTGAAATCGGGGCCCATCGGGTTGGAGGCCGGCGCGTGCTGGTGAAGGATGCCCAGGTTCAGTTGGTTGGGCCACCAGTCGCGCTTGCCCTGGCCGCCGGCGGCCATGGTCTGGGTCTGCAAGCCGCCCAGAAACGGGCACTTCGATTCGCTGGACATGCTCAACTCCTTTGGAAGGTCTCGATCATTCGGTCGAAGCAGTCTTTGAGCCCGGCCCCGAGTACTCAATGCAACAGTTGCAATGGCACCGATAGGCAAAATGAGGCGGGTCCGCCCGGCGGTTCTTCAGCGCCCGCCCTTCTGCACCAGGGTGCCATCACGCCGCACGGCGATGCGCGTGCGGCCAGGCGCGGTGGCCGAGTGGAATCCGCGGCGTCAGGCGCCCGGGGCTGCGTCGCCCAACCGCTGCCATGCGCGGGCCGCACGCTGCTCGCGCGCCGCGCTCGCCACCGCGAACAGCGGCACGTCGCGCTGCCAGCGCTGCGCCGCCGGGTTGTCCCCCGCGGCGGCCCACAGCGCCGAGGCCTCGGCATACAGGCGCTGCGCAAGCTGCAGCGCGCCGGCCAGCGTCACGTGCGTCGACGCTGCGTTGACGTCTTCTTCCGCCAGCTGCAGCAGCAGGCTGAGCGCGGCCACGAGCTGCTCGTTGAACGCCGCCGGCCAGTGGCGTGCGCGCGCTTCGCGCAGCAGATAGGCCAGCACGGCAAGCGTGACGTGCAGATCCTCGATGGTGCGAAACGGCTTCACGTAGGCGTCGTAGCCATCGTGGGGCAGCAGTGCGCCGGCGCTCACGCGCACACCCTGCATCTGCACCTGTGCGTGCGGCACCTCGGGCACGAAGGGCGTGGGCGGCATGGCTTGCAGCACGAGGCCGGGGCTGGGCACCGGCACGCGCGCCACGCGCAGCAGCGGCCGGCTCGCGCCACCCGCATCTCCCGGCGCGGGCAGTGCGCCCACCACGAGCAGCAGCGTACTGGCCGGGCCCAGCGTGGTCCAGCGCTTGGCGCCGTCGATGCGCAGCGTGCCGTCAGGCTGCGGCGCAAACGTGGTGCGGATGTGGCGCGGGCGGTTGCCCTCCAACTCGGTGACACAGAAGGCGGCCAGCGTGTCGCGCGGCAGATCGGGCAGCAGCGCGCGCAGCGCCGCCTGGTAGCCGCCGGCAAAGGCCCAACCCACGCGGTCGGAGGCGAAGCCGCCGGCCACGGCCAGCGACGTGGGTTTGTCATCGGGTGTGCGGATCGACAACCACGACGGCCACCAGAGGGCGATGTCGTCGATCGTCCGGGCTTCCGGCGTGGCGAGCAGGCAGTTGCTGAGCGTGCGGTCCATGCCGGCACTCCTTGGTCAATGCAGGCAGTGTCGCTGTCCCCGACGCGCGCGGGTAGCCGCCACCGCCCCGAAGGCTCGCCGCACACCCGGGGACAAACCCGAACCGGCACGATGGCGGTGGATTCCTGAAACTACCATCCGGACCATGAGACGCGGTCGCCTCGCTTCTGCCGCAGCGTTCGTGGTGCCGTTGCTGGCGTTGCTGGTGATCTGGCAAGCCGTGGTCAGCGGCTTCGGCGTGAGCCCGCGGGTGTTTCCGGCGATTGCTGCGGTGGTCCAGGCCGGCATCGATTCGATCGCCGACGGCACGCTGATCCGGCACATCGGCGCCAGCCTCGGCCGCATCGCGCTCGGCACCTTGATCGGCATTGTCGTCGCCGTGCCGCTGGGCGTGGCGATGGGCACCCACCGCGCGGTCTCGGTCTTCTTCACGCCGCTGCTGCGCTTCTTCTCGGTGCTGGCCGGCATTGCGTGGATCCCGATCGCCACGCTGTGGTTCGGCTACGGCTTCGGCGCCATCACCTTCGTGATCTTTAATGCGGTGTTCTTCGTGGTCGCCTACAACACGCTGCTCGGCGTGACCGGCATCGCGATGCCGCTGCGCCACGCCGCGGCCTCGCTCGGCGCCTCGCGCTGGCAGCTGCTCACCGAGGTGCTGCTGCCCGGCGCACTGCCCAACATCGTCACCGGCATCCGCACCGGCCTGGGCTTCGCGTGGCGCGGCCTCATCGCCGCCGAGATGATCGCCACCAACGTCGGCCTGGGCTACATGCTCTTCGTGGCGCGCGACTTCTACCGCACCGAGGTGATCGTGCTCGGCATGATCGTCATCGGCGTGCTGTGGCTGCTGATCGACCGAGCTGCTGCTCGCGCCGCTGGAGCGCGCCACGATCGAGCGCTGGGGCATGGTGCGCCCGGCATGAACTCCCCGGCCGCGGTGCCGCCCTGGCAGCGCCTGTGGGGCGCGTATGTGCGCTGGACCGCGCGCGCTGCCCGCGCTGGCCATCGCTGGTGCCGTTCGTGCCCGTGGTGGTGCTGTGGGCCGCGGTGGCGCACGTCGGGGATCTTTCCACCGGTGTTCTTTCCGGGCCCGGTGGAGGTGATCCAGAAGTTCGGCACGCTGTTGGCCAACGGCATCCTGCCCGCCTACCTGGAAGACAGCGTCGTCCGCCTGGCCGCCGGCGCCGCGGTGGGCATGGCGCTGGGCATTCCGCTCGGGCTGCTGGTGGGCTTGAGCGACCGCGCGCATCGCGCGCTGTGGCCGGTGCTGCTGTTCTTTCAGGCGATCGGCGACATCGCGTGGCTGCCGATGCTGCTGATCTGGTTCGGCTTCGGCCTCACGACGATGATCTTCGTCATCGTCTACACCGTGCTCTTTCCGGTGGTGCTCAACACGGTGCTCGGCGTGCGCTCGGTGCCGCTGGAGCTGCACCGCGCGGCGCTCTCGCTCGGCGCCAGTCGCAGGCCGCGCGTGGTGTGGGAGGTGGTGCTGCCCGGGCGCGCTGCCGAACATCATGACCGGCCTGCGCAATGGCCTCGGCTTTGGCTGGCGCGCGCTGATCGCGGCCGAGATCATCGTGGGCACCAGCGGCATCGGCTTCCTGATGTTCGACGCGCGGCGCGCCGGCTCGGTGGTGGAGATCATGCTCGGCATGATCGTGCTGGGCGTGCTCTGGTACGTGGTGGACAGCTGGGTGCTGGCGCCGATCGAGCGCGCCACCGGTGAACGCTGGGGGCTGGTGACATCGATGAAGAGCCTGACGATCGAGCACCTGCAGAAGACCTATTTCGACCCCTATGCCGGCAAGCAGGTCACGGCCATCCGCGACATCTCGCTCACGGTGGCGGCGGGCGACTTCGTCTCGGTGGTCGGGCCCTCGGGCTGCGGCAAGACCACGATGCTCAACATGATCGCCGGCTTCCTGCCGCCCACCGCGGCGCGATCCTGCGTCGACGGCCGCGCGGTGAGCGGCCCCGGGCCCGACCGCGGCGTGGTGTTCCAGTCGTTCGCGCTGTTTCCGTGGCGCACCGTGCTCGACAACGTGGCCTTCGGCCCCAAGATGCGCGGCGTGCCCAAGGCGCGAGCGCCATGAGATCGCGCGCGAGTACCTGGCGCTGGCCGGCCTGGCCCATGCGGCCGAGCGCTACCCCAACGAGCTCTCCGGCGGCATGCAGCAGCGCGTGGGCGTGGTGCGCGCGCTCGCCAACGAGCCCGACGTGCTGCTGATGGACGAGCCCTTTGCCAGCGTCGACGCGCAGACCCGCATGACGCTGCAGGAAGAACTCACGCGCATCTGGGAGCGAGCGCAAGCCGACGGTGGTCTTCATCACGCACGACGTCAACGAAGCGGTGTTCCTCGCCAATCGCGTGATCGTGCTGTCGCAGGGCCGCGTGCTCGACGACATCGCCGTCGAGCTGCCGCGCCCGCGCGCCTGGGACGCGCTGATCGACGACGCCGCGTTCAAGGCGCTGGCCGGCACGCGTGCTGCAGCAGGTGCGCGCGGCATGAGCCCGCCGGGCCGCCATCGGCCAGAGGCCGATGTCCTTCGGCAGGCGACAGCCAGTCCGCAGGGACTGGCTGTGTCCGGCCTCAGCCCCAAGGGCGAATACCGGAGTGCGCAGCACGGAGGTTCTCCAATGAACCGCAGGATGCCGCGATGGGCCTGATGCGCGACGCCGCCCGCTCCACGCGGGGCCGCATCGTGATCGGCGCGGTCGCTGCGCTCGTGGCCTGGAAGATCGGCCTCATGCTGCTGGCCCCGGGCAAGGTGATGCCCGGCTTCACGCCCGAACGCACGCGGCCAGGTCAACGTGCTGGTCACGCTGCGGTTCGCGCCGGAGCGCTTTCACGTGCTGGCCTTTCAGCAGTACGGCCGCGTCTCCGGCACCAGGACGCATCGATCGAAGTGCGGGGTGTCAGCCTCGCCAGACTGAACGCGGTGGCCCGAGCCCTACTGGGTGCGCCGCGTGGAGCCCTTGCCCGCCGAGTGACGACGAACCCCAACAGGAGACCGTGATGATGAAACCGTGGAAGTTGTATGCCCCGTGGCTGGCGCTCGCCGCGCTGGCGCTGCCGCCCGGCGTAGCGGCGCAGAACCTCGTGAAACTCAAGGCCGGCATGGTGACCGGCATCGACCAGGTCGGGCTGCCGATCGCGCTGGAGCGCGGCTTCTTCGAGAAGCACGGGCTCGACGTGACCGTGGCACGGCCCTACGCCACCGGCGTCGATGCGCTCAACGCGCTGCAGGCCGGCGAGAGCGAGATCGTGCAGGTGGGCGTGCCGATGATCGGCGCCGTGCTGCGCGGCATGGACCTGGTGGCGCTGGGCAACTACAGCGGCAACGCCACCAAGCTCGGCTCCGACGCCACCATGGCGCTGGTCGCGCGCGAGGGCTCGGGCATCGACAAGGGCAACCTGGCCACGCTGAAGGGCAAGAAGATCGCCGCGTCGTTCGGCACCATCAACCACCTGTATGCGCTGGCGCTGATCGAGAAGGCCGGCCTCAAGCCCGACGACGTGACGCTGGTGAACACGCCGCCGCCCGACATGACGGTGGCGCTGCTGGCCAAGGGCATCGACGCCTTCTCGGGCTGGGACCCGTGGCCGATCGTGGCGCAGAAGGACGTGCCGGGCGCCTATCTGGTGCATGCGCGGCGGCGACGTGATCTCGTACCTCGGCTTCAACGTCGCCACGCGCGCCTGGGTGGAGAAGAACGGCGAGACGATCGAGAAGTTCCTCGCCGCGGTGTCCGAGGCCGACAAGTGGATGCGCGCCAACCCGAAGCCGGCCGCGCAGGTGGCCACGCGCTGGATTCCCGGCTTGAAGCCCGAGGTGGCCGAGGCCGCGATGCAGTTCAACATCCAGCAGAACGACCGGCGCCTGTCGGCCAACAACTACCGCGCGCTGTGGGCCGCGCAAGACCGCCTGAACCGCCTGGGCATCCTGAAGTCGACCTTCGACGTCAACAAGCACATCGAGCCCAAGCACATCCTGAAGGTGATGAAGGACAAGCCGCGAGCTGTTCTCCGACCTGCCGCCGATCCCGGCGAATGTGCCGATCGGGCCGGGGTACGTGTTCAAGCCGTGACGGTGCGACGACGGCACGCTGCGCCGTCGATGGGCAGCGTGCCGTTGCGCTGCGGCCCGGCCCGGGCGCTCCGCTACGACTGGGGATAAGGCGTGCCGTCCTGGTGCACGAACCGGCCGTCGGCGTTGGAACTCACCATGTCGATGTCGGAGCATGTGGTGAGGTCGTGCGGGTTGCGCGAGCCCACCTCGAGATAGACAACCATCGCCGAGGACTTGTTGACCAGGTGATGGCCGTTGCCGGTGCCTTTAGGAAACGCGGCGCAATCGCCGGCGTGCAACACCGTCTCGCCGCCGTCCTCGACGAGCGTCACTTCGCCTTCGAGCAGATAGACGAACTCGTCCTCGTCGCTGTGCCAGTGGCGCTGGCTGGACCAGCAGCCGGGCGGCAACGTCATCCGATTGACCCCGAAGTCGCGCAGCCCGCCCGCGTCGCCCAGGCGCTGCCGCGTGCGTGCGGCGCAGGGCGCATCGAATGGCGGCGGATAACCCGAACCCTTGCGTGCGGGCACGGCGGCGGTGTCGATCTTGGGCATGCATGGCTCCTACGTTGGGTGCCTGCAATCTAACGCCTGTTCACATTACCGCGCGGCGCAGTCGTTCTCCGTGGCGAAGTCCGTGCGCCGCGATCGGCCGAGTCAGTAGGCGCCCTCAACCAGATTCGTAGGCCGACCGGCGACGAAGTTCTCGATGTTGGTCACCAATTGGTCTGCCAGCGTCTGCTGTGCCTCGTCGGAGGCCCATGCCACATGCGGCGTGAGGATCACGTTGTGGCGCGCCGCGACACGCCACAACGGGTTGTCGGCCTTCGGCGGTTCGCCGTCGACCACATCGAAGCCGGCACCGGCGATCAGCCCGGCGTCGAGCGCGCGCACCAGCGCGGCCTCGTCGACCAGGCCGCCGCGCGCGGTGTTGACGATCAGCGGCCGGCACTTCATGGCCTCGAACTCCGGCATCGCGATCATGCCGCGGGTCTCCTTCGTCAATGGCGAATGCAACGTGATGACGTCACTGGTCTCGAGCACCTGTTGCCACGGCGTGTACAGCGGGCCGAGCCCGCTCCTGCCCTTGTGCGCGGCGAACATCACCTCCATGCCGAAGGCCCGCGCGATGTCGGCCACACGCTGGCCGAGCACGCCCTCGCCGATGATGCCCAGCCGTGCGCCGCGCAGGTCGCGGATCGGATGGTCGAAGAAGCAGAACTGACCCGACTGCTGCCAGCGCCCAGCCAGCACCGACTCGCGATACGCCACGACATTGCGGCGCAGCGCGAGGATGAGCGCGAACGTGTGCTCGGGCACCGTGTTGAGCGCGTAGCCCCGGATGTTGCTCACCAGCACGCCGCGCGCGGCGCAGGCCGCCTTGTCGACGCAGTCGGTGCCGGTGGCGGCCACGGCAATGAGCTTCAGTGCCGGCAGCCGCGCGAGCGCCGCGTCGGTGATCGGCACCTTGTTCGTGATGGCGATCGACGCGCCGGCCAGGCGTTCGACCACTTGATCGGCACGCGTCTCGGCGTGCTCGATCAGCTCGTGCGCGAACGACGGCGGCCGGACGCGAATCTGCGGCGCGATCGTCGCGCGGTCGAGGAAGACGATGCGATGGCTCATGCTGTCGTGGTCTCCGGCTGGGTGGCGAGCAGGCGGCGCGCCTCGGCGACGATGGCCTCGGGCGTGATGCCGAAGTGCAGGTATAGCACCTCGGCAGGCCCGGACGCGCCGAAGCCGGTCATGCCGACGAAGCCGCCGCGCGCCCCAAGCCAGCGGTCCCAGCCGAAGCGCAGGGCCGCTTCGCAGCCCACACGCACGGTGCCAGCGCCGAGCACGCTCGACTGGTAGGCGGCGTCCTGCGCCGCGAACAACTCCCGGCACGGAAAAGTCCATCCGCGTGAAGGCGCATTTCGCGGTCTATCCGCCGCGACACGCCAAACGGCCGTCCGTCGAGGCATTCCTGTCGTGGCTGCATGGCGAGGCGGCCGCGAGCTCGTCGCTGCCGCCACGCGCGAAACGCACCTAACGATTGGAACGCAGGGCCCGCTGCAGCGTTTATCCTTGCCGGTGATCCGGCGCGTACCATCGGGCCACCATGGAGACCTTGGCGCCCACCGTCATCGACAGCTGGCATGCGCACGTGTACTTCGACGCCACCCGCCGCGACGCCGCCTGGGCGCTGCGCGAGGTGATCGCCGCCGAGCTGGCCGGCTTCGTCGAGATGGGGCGCTTTCACGAAAAGCCGGTGGGCCCGCACCCGATGTGGAGCTACCAGCTGGCGTTTGCCGCGGCGAACTTCTCGCACGTGGTGGGCTGGCTGGCGCTGAACCACGGCGCGCTCGATGTGTTCGTGCACCCCAACACCGACGACGAGCTGCGCGACCACCGCGACAGCGCGCTGTGGCTGGGCCGGTCTTATGCGTTGAACCTGGCGGCCTTGGCGGGCTGACGCCATTCGCCGCGCACCGCGCTCACACAAGTTACGGCGCAACGAACCTTCTAGGGGTGGCTTCCGGCAGCGGGCCCGTTCGATACTAGGCCAGGCCCGCCCGCAGCCAAGGAGGCGCCGATGAACGGTACGACGGCAGATCGCGCAGGCACACTGCCGGCCGACGACGAGCCCGTGGCGGTGATCGTCGTGCACGGCGTGGCCGATCAGCTGCGTGGCCAGACGGCCGAAGCGGTGGCGATCCAGCTGGCGCTGGAAACCCGGGCGGCCGTCGTGCGGCGCGACGTGACCTTGCACGTCATACCTTGCCAACCCGCGGTCAGCTACGAGCGCTGGCCGGCCTTGGGGCTGTGGCAGGCGATTCAGAAGTCATTTTTCCACTCGCTGCGCAGTGACTTCCTCGATCCGCGGCTCGGCGGCGCCGACTCCGAGATCGCCACCGGCCGGCAGCAGCAACACCCGCAAGCGCTGGCCAACAGCGCAGCAGCCGACAACGGCATACCGCTCGGCGTGCGCTTCACCGACTTTCTCATCGCCAAGACCCGCCAGGCGCGCATCGAGGCCCACGCGAAGGATGACGTTGTCCATACCGCCGCGCGATTCGACATCGAGGCCAACGGCACGCCGGCCGGCGCCGCGCGCTTGTCGGTGTTCGAGATGTACTGGGCCGACTTGTCGCGACTGCCGGGGTTCGTGCCGCAGATCGTCGCCGAGCTCTTCACCCTGCTGTTCGACCTGGTGCGCGTCGGCGGTCAGGCCGTGGGCGTCTATGCCGCCCGACCGGGCACGCCCTCTTCGCTCGGGCTGCTGGCCCGGTGGCACCGTGTGGCCGATCAGTTGTACACCAGGGCCTTGGCCACACTGATGCTGCAGTTGGGGCTTTGCGCTCTCGTGGTGGTGCTGGCTTCGGCGGTGGCAGCGCACGCGCGGGGCGTGACGTATGCCATCAGCCTGCTCGTCGCCGTCGGCGTCGCGGCCTGGGTCGCTCGTGTGGCCAAGGCGAGGCCGTGGTTCCTGGGTTGCGTGGCCGGCGTGGGCGTGCTGATGCTGCTGATCGTCTTCGTCGCGCAACCGCTGGCGCGGCCGCTGCCGCCCGACGGCGCGCCCCCCCCGACCGGCATCGTCATCGGCGTGCTGCTGCTGCCGCTCGCCGCAGGCTATGTGTGGCTGCTGCGGTACTGGGAGAAGCGCTTTCGGGCGGTGCTCGGCTATGGCACCGCGTTCGGCCTCGTCACCGCGTCGTGCATCGGCTGGGGTGCGGCCGTGCACGACGGCCTGTACGGCGCGAAGGGCTGGCTGGTCGGCGCGATGCGCGCGGCCGAGTTGGTGCTGCTCGCGCAGATGGTGCTGTGGCTGCTGCTGGCACTCGCCTGCGCCGCGGTGGTGGGCCTCGGCTGGCGCGCGGGTATCGCGGCACGGCAGCGCGCCGACGCGGACTCGATCCGCTTTGTCATCCGCACCGGACGATTGGGCCTCTTCGCCTCGCTGGGCGCGTTCGTCGTCTTCGTCACCGCGGCCTGGGCGCTGGTGAGCGACCCGTTGTGCAGCCGACTCGAGCGGGTGGACTATCCGGCGCTCCTGTTCACCGCGTCGCGCAGCGACGGCTGCAGCTGGCTCAGCGACCGGTTTGCCGGCAGCACCGAGACCTTTGCGCTGGTGGCGTTGATGTTGTCGCTGGTGGTCGGCTTTGTCGTCATCGTGCTCGCGCCGTGCCTCGCCGCGGAGGTGAAGCTGTGGCGCTACACCAGCCACGGCGCCATCGGCGAGTGGCTGACGCGCGGCTACCGCGCGATGGATCGGCTGCTCGGCTGGGGCAGCTGGATCGCGCTGGCCGGCATGATGATCGGCGCGATGCTGCTTGTCGATTCGCTGCTGCGCCTGGTGGGCACACCACCGTGGGATTCGTTGGCATGGATGTCGAGTCGGCTGCGCGGTTCGTCGTCCGACGTGCTGCAGGCGCTGGTGATCGCGGTGGCCGGCACCACGACCGGTCTGCTGGCACTCAGCCGCGTCACCGCCAAATGGCTCAAGGCGCTGCGCGTGCCGCTCGACGCGGCGCTCGACGTCGACGTGCACTTTCGGGAGTTTCCGCGCGAGGCGATCCCGCGGGTGCGCATCGTCGAGCGCTATGTCGCATTGCTCCAGCATGTGGCCGAGCAGGGTTTCCGGCGCGTCGTCATCGTGGCGCACAGCCAGGGCACGGTGATCACCGCCGATCTGCTCCATTACCTGACCAACCGCCCTGCGCTGCTCGCCGAGGACGCCAAACGCCAACCGCAGCAACGCTGCGACGCGCGCGGAATGCAATTTGCCGGACCCGCTCGCCCAGCTTGGCGCCGCGTTGGCGGCGGTGGAAATCGATCTGCTTACCGTGGGGTGCCCGTTGCGGCAGCTCTATGCGCAGCGGTTTCCGGCGCAGTACGCCTGGGCCTGCGACCCCGAGCCCGCGCAGCTCGGCGTGCGACGCTGGTTCAACGCCTGGGGGGCCGCCGACTACGTGGGGCGCTGGCTGTGGAGCAGTGACGGCCCGCTGCCGCTGGAGGTGGCGGCGCACGCCTACGATCAACCGATCGTCGAAGCAGCGGATCGGCGCGACGTGTGCATCGGCCCTTCGGCGCACACGCACTACTTCGAGCCCGAACAGGCGGTGGTGCGGCGGCTGCTGCTGGAGCTGCTGCGGCCAGCGGAGCGCCGTCGGACGTAGCCGCGGGTGTCCGCCCGGCCATCTACCGTCGCCCACGGCAGGCGGCCTTCTCGCTGCGGCGTTGAGCGACAAATCCCGCTTCATGAACAGGCTCATCGTGTCTGACGATGACCTCGCCCGCCTCGATGACCCGCGCACGCTGTTCCCCTCGCCGGTGATGTGGACCGTGTGCGGTCGCAGGCCGCATGGATCGCCACAGACCGCTGGCGTAGTCTCGTGAGCCGCGTCGCGGTGCCCGGAATCATCGGCGCCAGACGCTCACGTTCCAGTTGTCCACGCCCTGCGTGAAAACGGCCGCAGGCTGCCCCGCTGCGATGCGCGAGGCCGTGGCCATGCCAAACCGGATCGGCGCCCCTGCCACGCTGAAGTCGGGGCAGGTCTGCCCGGCCACACACGCCGGACCGTCGATCTGCACGAAGGCACTGGCGCGCAGGCTGCTTTGAGCCACCGTCGCCGCCCAGCCAATGGTGCACGGCTGCACGCCGCTGCTGAACCGGCGGCCATCTTGTTCGAGCAGGATCGCCACGCTGGTTTCGCCGCCGCCGGTCTTGATGCAATCCGCGCGCGCATCGATGCCGTAAATCGCGCCCTGGGTGCTTGGGTCGTACACGGCGGTGACCGATGAATGGAACACGTCCATCGAACTCGGGCCGGCGCTCATCTCGTAGCGCAGACTCCGATACGCATCTGGGTTGCCACCGGTGTCGGCACGAGCCACCGTCACCGTGGGTCCGCCCTGCGCCGGAACCGGGACTTCCGCAACGGTCCAGGTCGCCGACGCGAAGTCGCCGTCTTCGAACACGATGGGCGGCGATGGCGAGACCTGCAACCGGGCCGCCAGCGACGTGGCGCTGCCGTTGCCGCCGCTGACCACCACGGAGAACTGCGCCCCGTCGTCACCCAGGTTGGCGCCCGCGAGCGTGTAGCGCGCCTGCGTGGCGCCGGCGATATCCACGCCGTTGCGGCGCCACTGGTAACTCAGCGGCGGCTGCACGGAGAACGCGAACGCACTGAAGGTGGCGTTGTCGCCCACCGCCACGGTCTGCACGAAGGGCTCGACGCCGGCAAACGGCACCGCACAGCAGCCCCCGAAATCGATGTCGGGCATGAAGGCGCCGCCGCCGCTGGCGACGATGGAAAGGATGCCCACCGCTGCGATCACCGTTCGCAGCACCCTGCGAACGGGGTGCGATTCAGTTCGCTCGTGAATGCCCATGCTGCATCTCCCAACGGCGCGCGAGCGCCAATACCTGCGCCGCAACCAGCGCGCCCGCGGTGGCAGCAACGAGGTCGCCCACATCGAACGTGCCGCGCAGCACGTAGCTGGTGAGCGGCCGCGTGAGAGCGTTGCGGCCCCAGGCTTGCTCGATCGCCTGCGCCACCGAGGTGTTGAGGCTCGGGTGCTGCGCCACCTCGAACACCACATTCACGGCCCACCAGCCCCCGCACGCCCGATAGGCGGCCCCTGCACTTCCAGGCCGCATGGCCGCGCTGAACAGGCTGAAGGCGAAGGGGTGCACGAGGCTCGGCAGCCACGCCCCGACCGCGCCAAACAGGTGTGGCCCGCCCGCAGCCACCCCGAATGAAAGCCCCATCGAGGCGCTGGCGTGGCGGTCGGTCAGGTAGACCAGTGCGCCAAGCACCAGCGCACCCGCGCCGATGAGCACGAGTGCCGCCGCAGTGCGTGAGCCGGCAGCATGCCCGGCCCTGCGCCCTGCAGCCGCAACGCCGTCCTCACCAGCGGCAATCAATACCTGATCTTGCACGGGCCCTGGCATATGCACGACCCATCTGGCCGCGCGCTCATTACACCCCTCGATCGCTGCTCCGGATTGATCATTCGCATGCCAAGGTCATCCGCCGCGCCGCTGCGCAAGCCATGGTCTCGTGCCGGTGCGCACCTCAATGCCGCCTCGGCCGCTCCAGCAGCACGCGCACCGCGCCGAAGGCCAGCAGCAGGCCGACAACGACTGCCAGCAGCCCGGCCACCTGCAGCGCGGTGGGTACTTCGCCCAGCACCGGAATCGCCAGCAGCGGCGCCGCGCCCGGCACCATCGCACCGAAGAAGGCCGCCCGCCCAGGGCCCAGCAGAATGGCGGCTCGGCTGTAGGCCAGCACCGCAACCAGGCCGGCACCCAGGCCGTGGGCCACCGCCTGCAGCGCCACGAAACCGGGCGCCGCGGCGAGCAGCGCGCGCGGGTCTGCCACCGTCGCATACAGCGGCGCGAACATCGCAAACGACAGCACCACCGCGACGCCTGTGACGCGCAACGCGTCGACGCGCCAGCGCCGCGACAACGCGCCGAACAGCCCCCAGCTGCTGCCGGCCAGCGCGAACAGCGCGTCGCCCAGCAGCACCGCGTCGCCACCTGGGTGAAGCAGCGCATCGCCGCCCATGAAGGCCAGCCCGAGCAGCACGAAGACAGCGCCGGTCAAGGTCTCGCGCGTGATCGGGGCGCGCGCCAGCCAGGCCGACAGCCCAAGGCCCGTGAGCATCTGACAGGCCGGCGCGATGACCGCGCCATGCGCCAGCGGCGCGTACGCGAAGCCGGTCATCATCAGCAGGCTGAATACCGGGCCCGACAGCGCGGCCAACACCACGCCGCGCCGCCAGCCGATGCCAGCCAGGTCGCGCAGGCCCCAGCGCCAGACGAACGGCAACATGACCACGGCACCCGGCGTGAAGCGCAGCAGCGTCATGTCCAGCGGGCTCAGGCCCGACTTGATGCCCAGCCGCGCCAGCACCGAGTAGGCCGTCCAGATGGTTGCCGCCAGCAGTCCCCACGCCAGGCCGGCCGCCGAAGGCGACAGGGGGCGTATCCAGGGCGGCGTGGGCATCCCTCGACGGTAACCGAACCACGAGTTTCGCGCGCGTGTGGCGCACCACCGGCGCCGTAGTCGACAGTCGGTCGGACTCCTTACCGACCCAGCAACTCGACGCGGCGCTTGTCGTCAGCAGCCTCCCGCATCAACCAGTCGCGGAAGATCACGATCTTGGAAAGCGTGGACGTCACCGTGGGACAGACGATCCAATAGGTCTTCGTCAATGGCAGTGATACGGAAAACGGCCTGACCAGCCGACCGCTGATGAGGTCCCACGCTGCAAGCGTCGTGCGAGCCAGTGCGATGCCTTGGCCATCGACCGCGGCATCGATCAGCATGCTCGCGCGATTGAACACCGGGCCGTGCCTCAACTTGGCGTCGTCGATGGCGGCCGCTTCAAACCACCTTGACCAATCCTTGCGGGAATCGAGATGCAGCAGCGGAATCTTCAGCAAGGCTGCCGGCTTGGCCTTCCGAAGGCGACCACCCATCAGCCTGGGGCTGCAAACCGGGAACAGCTGCTCCTGATCCGACAGTTGCACGGCGTCCAGCCCTGCCCAGTGGCCGTCGCCGTGGCGAACGGCGACATCGACATCTTCCTTGGCGAAGTCGACATGGTGCGTGGCCGCAGAGACCCGGAGATCGATCTCGGGGTGGCTCTCGGCGAACCGGCCCAATCGATGCACAAGCCACTTTGCAGCGAAGTCGGGCGATGTGCTGACCGTCAGAACCCCGGAGGTCTGGCGTTGCACCAGCCGCTCAGTGCCGTAGACGATGCGATCCAGCGCGTCGCGGACCACGACCTGGTATTGACGGCCCGATTCGGTGACTGTCAGCTTCTGGTGCTCGCGGTTGAACAGCCGGACACCCAGTTCGGCCTCGAGCGCCTTGACCTGTTGACTGACAGCGCCCTGCGTCACCGAGAGTTCCTCGGCGGCGCGCGTGAAGCTCCCGTGTTCGCCAGCATGGGTGGCGATGGGCGGGTGCTGCCCGACGGCATCGCGGCCGCGATCGAGCGGGACTTCGGCTCGGTCGATCGTTGGCGAGCCGAGTTCATCGCGCTCGGTACCGCGCTGGCCGGCGGCTCGGGCTGGGTCTTGTTGGCCCACGTGCCGAGGGATGGCCGGCTCATCAACCAGGCCACAACCGATCACAGCCAGGCTATTGCCGGAGCCATCCCGATCCTCGCGCTCGACATGTACGAACATGCCTTCCATATCGACTTTGGTGCGAACGCGACGGCCTACATCGCCGCCTACATGCGCAACATCGACTGGACGGCCGTTCAGCGGCGCTACGAAGAGGCGCTCAAGGTGAGTCCGCCCGGTTCGCTCGAACAGAAGGAGTTCAAGGACGTACCATCGATCAGCGTCGAGGAGGTGCTGGCGATGCGCGCGGCGGGAACCGCGGTCCAGTTGATCGATACGAGGCCAAGGCACTACATTGCAAAGTCCCAAGACATGATCGATGGGGCGGTCTGGCGCGATCCGGAGCGTGTCGACGAATGGATCGGCTCGCTCTCGAAGACCGAGCCTGTGATCACGTTCTGTGTCTATGGCTTTCACGTCGGATGCCAGAGCGCGGCGACGTTGCGTGCGGCCGGGTTCGACGCGCGCTACATGTCCGGCGGGCACTATGCCTGGAAGGCCATCAAAGGGCCGGTCAAGCTATGTGAATGAGCAATACACCGCCGGCTCGTGACAGCAGGCGACGCGGAGATAGTGAGAAGACCATGATCAAATTCGACAGGCGCGGTAACCCGACTTCGTATGGCCAGCAGCGGGCGATCGACGCACTCGATCATGTGTTCGATCTGCTACATGCCTATCAGGCCGATCCGCTGGCCGAGGTCGACAAGATCCTCGTCGACCATCCCGACTTTGCGATGGCGCATGCCTTTCGCGCCGGCGCGCTGGCGACAGCGACCGACAAGGTGTTCGAGCCGGAATTGATCAAGAGCGTGGAGGCGGCCGAAGCGCTGGCGCCGAAGGCCAACGACCGGGAGCGGATGCATATCTCCGCAGTACGTGCGTGGCTCGACGGCGATTGGGAGCGGGCGATCGAACTGTGGGGCCGCGCATCGATCGCCTATCCGCGCGATCTGTTGGCGCTTCAGTTTGCGCATGTCGGTGACTTCTTCCTCGGTCACTCGCACATGTTGCGCGATCGCGTTGCGCGCGTGCTGCCGCATTGGAATCGCAGCGAACCGGGCTATGGGTTCGTGCAGGGCATGTATGCGTTCGGCCTTGAAGAGGCTGGCGACTACGAGCAGGCCGAGGCGCGTGGCCGGGAGGCCGCCGCCTTGAACGCGCAGGACGGCTGGGCCGTTCATGCCGTCACGCACGTGATGGAGATGCAGGGCCGGGCCGACAGAAGGCGCGAAGTTCCTTGCGGCCGGCGTCCGATGGATGGGCGCCCAACAGCATGTTCGCGTTCCACCTGTGGTGGCATATGGCGCTGTTCCATCTCGATGCCAATGACGCGCCTGCCGCACTGACGCTGTTCGACGAGAAGATCTCAGCCGCGGGCTTGGGTCAGGCGCTCGAACTGCTCGATGGATCGTCGTTGCTGTGGCGGCTTTGGCTGCTCGGCCACGACGTCGGCGATCGGTGGAACGGCCTGGCCGAGAAGTGGAGGACGCGCATCGACGACGCGTACTACGCCTTCAACGACGTGAACGCGATGATGGCGTTCGTCGGCGCCGGCGATGGTCAAGCGCAGCGGCGGCAGATCGAAACCTTGAAGCGCGCCGCGGCAGGGACCGGCACTGTGGCGATGATGAGCCGTGAGATCGGCTTGCCGGCGTGCGAAGGGTTTGCTGCATTCGGCGGCGGCGACTATGCGCACGCGATCGAGCTGTTGTTGCCTCTGCGCGCCAAGGCCAATCGCTTCGGCGGCAGCCACGCGCAGCGCGACATGTTCTCCTGGACGCTCACCGAAGCGGCGATCCGGCTGGGCGAACGCACGCTTGCCGATGCATTCGTGGCCGAGCGCCTGTCGTGGAAGCCGGACAGTCCGATCAACCACGGCTGGGCGATGCGAGCAGGCACACTGAAGGCGGAGCCGGCCGCGTAACATCTGCTCCAAGCGGCCACCGGCGCAGCCCTCGGCGCCGGTTTGAATCTCCGGGTCGCCAACCGAGCGCGTCGAGTCGACCTCGCGGACTAGCCGCGCGCCGAAGACTCGTTCAAGGCCACGGCGGCCCGAATGAGAGCCTTCAAAGCCTTCTCGTCCAGCTGGTCTCCTTCGTGGAAATCGATCGCGCGCCTGACGTTGCCTTCGAGGCTGGAATTGAAGAGACGCGAAGGGTCTGCCAGCGAGGCTCCCTTGGCGAAGGTCATCTTCACGACCTTCTTGTACGACTCGCCGGTGCAGATGATTCCGTTGTGCGACCAGACCGGAGTGCTCCACTTCCACTCCTCGGTCACTTCGGGGTCTGCCGCCTTGATCAGCGCGCGGATGCGCGAAAGCATCTCGCCCCTCCAGTCGCCCAGCGCCTCGATCGTCGCGTCGATGAGCTCGGCTGGGGACTCGTCGCTGTTCAACCCGCTCTTCTTCATCCTTGTGCTCTTGGACGCCGTCGTGCCTGGCACGACGGCGCGGGCGGGGTGAACTCTAGAAGTTGCATCGCAGTGTCCGCCGACGGTCATCGTACAAGGGGCCGGCGCTGGCCGTTCTCCGGCGCCCGAATCCTGCAAAATGCAAGCAGTCAGGAATAGGCGGTCCCACGATGTCGCTCGTGCTCTACGGTCATCCCTTCTCCTCGTACACGCAGAAGGTGCTCATCGCGCTGTACGAGAACCGCACGCCCTTCGAGTTCCGCTGCCTTGGGCCGGATACGCCGCAGCACTCGGCCGAGTGGCTGCGGCGCTGGCCGTTGCGCAAGTTCCCGCTGCTGGTGGACGGCGAGCGCAACGTCGTCGAGACCAGCATCATCATCGAGTACCTGCAGCTCGTGCATCCCGGGCCGGTGCGCCTGCTGCCCGCGGACCCGATGGCCGCGCTGGAGGTGCGCTTTCTCGACCGCTTCTTCGACCTGCACGTGATGGACGCGATGCAGATCGCGGTCGACAGTGCGCTGAAGCGCGTCCCGGTGAAGAGCGAGGAAGGACTGGTCCTCGCCAGGGAGAGGCTGGAGCGCGCCTACGCCTGGCTCGAAGGGCAGCTTGCCGGCAGGACCTGGGCCGCGGGTGGCGACTTCACGCTGGCGGACTGCGCCGCCGCGCCCGTCGCTGTTCTACGCAGACTGGACGCACCGGATTTCCGAGGCCTTTCCCGTGCTGCGCGCGTACCGCGCGCGCTTGCTTGCCCGCCCGTCCTTCGCGCGGGCGGTAGAGGAGGCACGGCCATTCCGGCCTTACTTTCCCCTGGGAGCGCCGGACCGCGACTGAGACAACGCAGTCAGGCCCGCGGCGTCGCGCCTCAGCGCGCGACGCGGATGATGCGCCCACTGCTGCTGTCGGTGATCAGGTACAGCGCGCCGTCGGGCCCCTGCGCGACATCGCGGATGCGCTCGGCGATCGACGACTCGAGGATCTTCTCGCGCGCGGTGATTGCGTTGTGGGCGCCCGAGATCGTCAGCCGCCACAGCGCCTGGCCGGCCAGCGCGCCGACGAACAGACTGCCCTGCCACTCGGGGAACATCGCGCCGGTGTAGAAGGTCATGCCCGCAGGCGCGATCGACACGGGCACCCAATAGGTGAGCGGTTCGACGTACGTCGGCGCGTGCACGCCGGCGTTGCCGCCGAGGCGGCAGGTGGAGTTGTCGGTGCCGGGATAGGTGCTGCCGTAGTTGCAGCCGTAGCTGACGTTCGGCCAGCCGAAGTTGTTGCCGGCGCGCGCGATGTTGATCTCGTCGCCGCCTTGCGGGCCATGCTCACCGACCCACAGCTCGCCGGTGACCGGGTGCAGCGCGGCACCTTGCGGATTGCGGTGCCCCATGCTCCACAGGTTGGTGGCCTGGCCGGCACCGAATTGCGGATTGCCCGAGGGCGTGCTGCCGTCGCGATTGATGCGCGCCACCTTGCCCAGGTGGCTCGCGGTGTCCTGCGCCGGGCTGCCCATCTGGCGCTCGCCGAGGGTGACGAACAGCGTCTTGTCGTTGGCGAACACGAGCCGCGAGCCGTAGTGGCCGCTGCCGCCCACCTTGGGCAGCTGCTGGAAGATCTGCACCGGGCTCGTGAGTGCGTTCGGGTTGGCGAGCGACAGCTGGCCGCGCATCACCGCGGTGCCGGTGCCGCCGGCGCCCGGTTGCGAGTAACTGAGGTAGACCCAGGGCGAACCGCTGGCGAAGTCGGGGTCGATTGCGACATCGAGCAAGCCCCCTTGCCCGCTGGCGTCGACGCCGCCGGGCAACGTGACCGTCACGGTCGATGCCGTGGCGCCGTCGGCGCTCACGAGCCGCAGCTGCCCGGCTTTTTGCGTCACCAGGATGCGGCCATCGGGCAGGAACGCCAGTCCCCACGGCGAGACCAGCCCGGTGCTGAAGGTGGTCGCGCTCGGCGGGGCCGCTGCCGGGGCCGGCGGCGACGGTGGCGGGGGCGACGGTGGCGTGGGTGCCGGCGGCGTTGCGGCCGGCGATGGCGGCGATTCGCCATCACCGCTGCAGCCGCTCGCGCCGATCGCACCGGTCGCGCCGACCACGGCAAACGACCACAGGGTGCGCAGCGCGGCGCGCCGTGCGTTCCGGTCCGGGGTGGTTGCGGTCTCATCCATGCGGAACAGCCTAACGCAGCCGGTTCGCAGCCCTGCTACCAGATGCAAGTGCGGCGCGGACGTGGCGCACAAACTCTTCGGGCAGTGCCGCGCGCTACACCTCATCCACCCAGTAGTCGAGGCCGCCACCGGCCCGTGTCATGTGGCGCAGGCCCTCGGCGTACAAGCCCATCTTGTTCGAGTCGGGGTATTCGCAGATCTCCACCCGCGCCATCGTGCTGATCGACAGATAGGCAAGTTCGTCGTCGGAGTCGTTGACGACCTGGTGCGCCGTCTCCGGCCCCCCGGTCGGACAGCAGATCACATCGCCGGCGCGGATCTTTCGCGTCTCGCTGCCGTAGCGCAGCGTGCCCGTGCCGCGCACGATGAAGAACATCTCTTCCTCGCCGCGGTGGCTGTGGAACGGGCACGAGCGTTTGCCGGGCGGCACCACGTCGTACGAGTAGCCGAGGTGCTTCGCGCCGAGCACGGATCCGATGCGCGAGCAGCGGCTCTCGAAGGTGGTGCCCTTGGTGAAATGCTCGAGTTTCAGCTCGTCGATGTTGACGACCTTGGTGTCGACAATGCTCATGGCCTGCCAGCGCTCCGTTGCAGAATAGGCCGCAGGTTACCTCGATCGATGACGATGCGCCCCGAGGCGGCTCACAAGCGGTTCGCTGCCAGGCGGTCGGCGTCGAACCCGTCGAGCGACAACTCCATGACCACCGAGTCCTGCGTCAGCATCGGCACCGAGAAACGCAGCAGCCGCATGCCGTCGATATGGATGATCGGTATGTCGAAGATGCAGGTGTGGCCCAGCACCTCGTGCACCTTGCTCAAGTCGCCATTCATCTCGCCATTGCCCTTGACGTAGATGTAGCGCGGACGCCGTTGCCTGCAATCGGGCGTGCCGGCGACGGTGAGCGCCACGCGCACGGCCCCGACCGCGCCGTACGCCTGCCGGCTGATGATGCAGGCCGAGTGCTGCACGTTGCACCAGATGGGCGGGAGCTTGTCGAAAGCAAGCGGGTCGGCGAGTTGCACCCACTGCTGCGCCTGAGCGGCGCCCGCGAGCAGGGCGGCGAGCGAGATGGCCAGATGGCGGGTCATGCGTGAGCCCTTTGCTGAGGTGTGGCGGGTACCGCATCATCGCGCACGCCCAACCGAGCACCAAGTGGCGTCGCGCGCTGGCTGGTGGGTGGCTTCACAGGGCCGAAGCGGCCGGGCCCCCGCTTGGGGGTGTGCCTACTTTCCCCACGTCAACGATTCGCCCGGAGCCGTGAGAATCAACGCCATGGCCCGCATGCGGACTGCGAACGTCGCCGAAGTGCCACAGCTGCTGCCTGTGGGCCTGCCAGGCCCACAGCCGCACTGGGCTGGGGAGCCGCCTGCCCCGCGAAATCGTTTCTGGGCCGCGCGGACACCGCCATCTGACCCGACGCCGAAGCGATCTGCGCGGGCCAAAGCGCGCTGGCAGCGGCTGAGCTCACGCATGAACCGTGAACACAGGCCACTCGCGCTGGCGCTGCTGCTCTCGCTGCTGATTCACACGCTGCTGTTGAGCCTGGCCTTCGGAGGCCACGAACATGGGCTGCCTGGCTTTGCCTTGCCCTGGCAAGAGCGGCGGATCGAGGTGCCCGATCTGCGCGTCGTGCTCCTTCCGGCGCCCGCCTCACCCGCGGCGCCGGCGGCCAAGCCGGTTGCGAGGCCGAGGCCGCAGGCGCCGATCGAGTCGCCTGTGGCCCGTGGGCCGGCCCCGACGCCCACCGCGCCTGCGCGCGTCGCAGGGCCTGAACACGCGGCGCCTGCTCCACCGATCGTGGAATCGACGGCGGTTGTCGACGTGGTGCCGCTCGAAGCGCCCACGCCGGTCGTGCCCGCCGCTCCCCCGGCGCCAACGGCTGCAATCGCGGTAGCGCCCAGCGCGTCGAGCCCGGAGCCCATCACGTCGGCGTTTCGAGAGGCCGTCGACGGTGTGCTGGAGGCCGCTCGTCTGGACGCGGCGCGCGTCGAAGCTGCGCAGCTGGAGGCCGAACGCCAGCAGGCCGCGCGACGGGTGGCGGCCCAGCTGGAGGCCGAGCGGGAGGGGGCTCGTCAGGAGGCAGCGCGCGTCGAAGCTGCGCGGCTGGAGGCCGAACGCCAGCAGGCCGCGCGACGGGTGGCGGCCCAGCTGGAGGCCGAGCTGCGGGAGGCGGCTCGTCAGGAGGCAGCTCGCGTCGAGGCTGCGCGGCTGGAGGCGAACAACAGGAGCCGCGCGACAAGTGGCGGCCGCAGCTGGAGGCCGAGCGTCAGGCGGCCGCGCGACAAGCGGCGGCACAGCTGGAGGCGCAGCAGCAGGAGGCCGCTCGTCAGGCAGCGGCTCGCGTCGAGGCTGCACGACTGGACGCCGAACGCCAGGCCGCCGCGCGCGTCGAGGCCGCGCGACTTGAGGCCGAGCGTCAGGCGGCCGCGCGACAAGCGGCGGCACAGCTGGAGGCGCAGCAGCAGGAGGCCGCTCGTCAGGCAGCGGCTCGCGTCGAGAGCGCAGCGACAGGAGGCGGCTCGTCAAGAAGCAGCAGCGCGCGTCGAGGCCGCGCGCCTGGAGGTCGAACGCCAGGAGGCCGCACGGCAGGCCGCGGCACGACAGGAGGCGGCGCGTGTCCAGGCCGAACAAGAGGCCGCAGCAAGACGCGAAGCGGCGCTGCGGGCCATCGGCCGTCAGCTCGATGAGGAAGCCGACCGGCGCGACGCAGCCGCCAAGGCCGCTCGCCCGCCCTCCACGCTACCCCTGTCGTTGAGCACCGCACGCCGGGTCAGGCTCTGGGGGCGCACCGATTCCAACGCCGAGCTCATCCAGTACGCCGAGGCGTGGGCCCGGAAGATCCAGTTCAACACCCTGGTCGACACCGTGCGCGAATCACGAAGCGGCCTCACACCACCCCCATGGTGACGGTGGCCATCCGCAGCGACGGATCCGTGGAGTCGGTGACCTTCGTGCTCTCCAGTGGCGTGGCGGAAGTCGATGAAGCGATACGGCGCATCGTGCACAGTCATGAGCACTACCCGGCGTTTCCGCCTGGGCTGGCCAGCGAGTACGACGTGGTCGAAATTCGCCGAACCTGGACCTTCGACGCGGCGATCCGGCTGTATTGATGGGGTAGGCGTGGCCGCGAATTGGCCCTGATGCCTGTTGCCTCGCATCCATCTTGCCTTGCTGGCCGTCACCGTGCTGGCCTTGATCGTGATCGGCATGGGCAAAGCCTCGGGTCTGCGTTACGTCAAGCCGGGACCCTCCGCCAGCGGCCCGTGGAAATTCGGGCCTCCGCCGGTGCCCCCGACCCGTGGAACGGACAATCACCGAACCTAAAGCCCTGGCCCCAGCGCACCGGATACATCGACGGCATGGTGGTCGACGCCAACAAGGGAACGAGCGCACGTCGATGACCTTGGAGAAGGTCTCCACCGGACGCTACGACGTGCGCTTTGTTGATTTGGCCGACCCTGGCCACGCGGCACGCAGCCAGCCGATCACCATCGGGTACCAGACATCCGATCGCTTCGAGCTCGAACGCGGGGAACGCCCACTGGGCGCACAGTTCCTGAAGATTCCAATCAGGAACTTCTAGCGTTCCCGAGGGTTTTTCTGCCCGAGCGCAGAGGCGCGCCGATTAACTCTGACCTCGCGCGCCGCCGCGTCGTGCTTGCCCTCGGCCACGACGCGCGCTGCGATCGGCCCGCTATGGCTTGCCCGCTGCCGACTGCTGATGGAGCGACTTCGCCACGAAGTCGACGAATGTTCGCACGCGTGCGGCCAACTGGTGGCGCTGCGGATAGACCGCATGGATGTCGGCATCGGGCGTATGGCACTGCGGCAACACCTGAACGAGCCGGCCGTTCTTCAGGTAGCGCTCGATGTCCCACTCGGCACGCATCAGGATGCCGTGGCCATCGAGTGCCCAGTTGACGGCGATCTCGCCGTCGTTGGTGGCCAGATTGCCGCGGGTCTTCACTGCTTCGGTCGTCACGTTCTTTCCACGCCCGCTGGCCAGGCGCCACACGCCATAGGCTTCTTCGCCCTGGCGGATGCCGATGCAGTTGTGCCGGGTCAGGTCGTTCGGCACCTTGGGCGTGCCGTGCCTGGCCAGATACGCCGGTGCCGCACACAGCAGTCGCCGGTTCGGCGCGATGTACTTGGCGATGACTCGGGCATCCGGCGGCACGCCGAAGCGGATGCAGACGTCGAAAGAGTCGTCGGTCAGCGCCGGCGGGTTGACCGACAGCTGCAGCTGGACCTCCACCTGCGGGTACTTGCGCACGAAGCGCGAGATGAGCGGCGCCACATGACTGCGGCCGAACCCCAGCGTCGCGTTCACGCGCAGCAAACCCTTCGGCGTGGCCTTGGACACGCCGAGCAACTGCGCCATGTCGTCGATCTCGCCGAGGATGCGTCGGGCGTGCTCCAGGACCAGCTCGCCTTCGGGCGTGAGGCCCATGCGCCGCGTCGTGCGGTTCACCAGCGACAGGCCCACGCGTGACTCCATCTGCGCCAGGCGCTTGCTGACGGCGGGGGTGGTGATGCCGAGCTCGCGCGCCGCGGCGCTCAGGCTGCCCGCGCTGGCCAGCGCCGAGAAGAAGCCCAGGTCGGCCGGTTGGACGCCGCTGCTCATGGATGCGCCATTCCCATCTCATTGTTGAATTCAGGTAAACAATGGATTCACTTTAGCGGTGAGCGTAAGCACCGTCCACCTTCTACAGTCCCTTCATCGCCCACCCGCTCCCACGGAGACAAGCCATGAAGACCTACAGCATCGCCACCATCCCCGGTGACGGCATCGGCAAGGAGGTCGTTCCCGCCGGCCAGCAAGTGCTGGAGGCGCTGGCCCGGTCGAGCCGCACGTTCCGCTTCGAGTTTCAGAACTTCGACTGGGGCGGCGACTACTACCGCCAGCACGGCGTCATGATGCCGGCCGACGGCCTGGACGCGATCCGCCACAAGGACGCGATCCTCTTCGGCAGCGCCGGCGACCCGCACATCCCCGACCACATCACGCTGTGGGGCCTGCGCCTGAAGATCTGCCAGGGCTTCGACCAGTACGCCAACGTGCGCCCGACACGCATCCTGCCCGGCATCGACGCGCCGCTGAAGCGCTGCGGGCCCGAAGACCTGAACTGGGTGATCGTGCGCGAGAACTCCGAAGGCGAGTACGCCGGCGTCGGCGGCCGCGTGCACCAGGGCCACCCGATCGAAGCCGCCACCGACGTGTCGATCATGACGCGTGCCGGCGTCGAACGCATCATGCGTTACGCGTTCAAGCTGGCTCAATCGCGGCCGCGCAAGCTGCTGACCGTGATCACCAAGAGCAACGCGCAGCGCCACGCGATGGTGATGTGGGACGAGATCGCACTGCAGATCTCCAAGGAGTTTCCGGACGTCACCTGGGACAAGGAACTGGTCGACGCGTCGACGGCGCGCATGATCAACCGCCCGGCGTCGCTGGACACCATCGTCGCCACCAACCTGCATGCCGACATCCTGAGCGATCTGGCGGCCGCGCTGGCCGGCAGCCTGGGCATCGCGCCCACCGCCAACATCGACCCCGAACGCCGCTACCCGAGCATGTTCGAACCGATCCACGGCTCGGCCTTCGACATCATGGGCAAAGGCCTGGCCAATCCGGTGGGCACCTTCTGGTCGGTGGTGATGCTGCTCGAGCACCTGGGCGAAGTCGACGCCGCCAAGCAGGTGATGAAGGCCATCGAGCAGGTCACGGCCAACCCGAAACTGCACACCCGCGACCTGGGCGGCAAGGCGACCACGGCCGACGTCACGCAGGCGGTGTGTGACGCGCTGACCGCTGGCGCACAGCGCAAGGCCGCGTGAATGGGATCACTCGCTGAAGAGCAACCGGAGACAGACATGAATCGGACCCGCAACCTCCATCGTCGTCACCTGGTCCAGGCCATCGCGCTTGCCGCGGCATTGGCCAGCGGCAGCGCCATCGCCCAGACCTGGCCGAGCAAACCAATCAGCCTGATCGTGCCGTTCCCGGCCGGCGGCACCACCGACGTGCTGGCGCGCGCGCTCGCCGAGAAGCTGACCATCAGCCTCGGCCAGACCGTGATCGTCGAGAGCAAGCCTGGTGCCGGCGCCACGCTCGGAGCCGACTACGTGGCCAAGGCCAGGCCGGACGGCTACACGCTGCTGGTGGGTGCGGTGCACCACACCATTGCGTCCAGCGTCTACAAGAAGCTGCCGTACGACTTCCAGAAAGACCTGGCACCGATCACGACGATCGCGATGGTGCCGAACGTGCTGGTCGTCAATGCCAGCACGCCGGCGAAGAACGTGACCGAACTGGTGGCGATGCTCAAGGCCAAGCCCGGCGCCTACAACTACGGCTCCAACGGCAACGGCACGGCCCAGCACCTGATCGGCACGCAGTTCCAGAACCTCACCGGCACGGAGATCGCCCACATTCCGTACAAGGGGAGCGGTCCGCTCGCGACGGATCTGCTGGGCGGCCAGGTCACGATGTCGTTCGACACGGTGACGCCGGTGTTGCAGCACATCAAGGCCGGCAAGTTGCGCGCGCTGGCCGTCACCACCGCGAAGCGCTCGTCGGCGCTGCCGGAGGTGCCGACCCTCGACGAGGCCGGCCTCAAGGGCTTCAACATCGGCACCTGGTTCGGCGTGCTGGCGCCGGCAGCGACGCCGAAGGACATCCTGATCCGCCTGAACACCGAGATGGTGAAGGTGATCCAGTCGCCCGAGTTCCGCAAGCGCATGGACGAGATCGGCGCCGAGCCGATCGGCAACAGTGCCGACCAGATGGCCCAGCAGATCAAGAGCGAGACCGAGAAGTTCGCCAAGCTGGTCAAGGACGCGAAGGTGACCATCGAGTAACGGCCGCGGCGGTCGCGCCGAGCGTGTGCCAGCGGGAATGCCCCTAAACCGCGGCATGGCCCATCCGCAGTAGCCTCGCCCATCGGCGCCGTCGCCGGTACATCCTCCTCGACCTGCAGAGGCAACCATGAACCATGCTCCCGTCAAGACGCCCTGGCACCTCTGGCTGGTGGGCGTGGTCGCCGTGCTGTTCAACTTCATCGGCGTATTCGACTTCGTGATGAGCATGGCGCAGGGCGCCAAGTACCAGGCCAGTGCGGGCATGACGCCGGAGCAGATCGCCCACTATCAAGGCATGCCGGGCTGGATGACGGTGGTCTGGGCCGTCGGCGTGTTCGGGGCATTCGGGGCTTCGATCCTCCTGCTGCTGCGCAATAAGCTGGCGTTGCCCGTCTTCGTGCTGTCGCTGGCGGCGTTTGCCGTCAGCCTGCTCTACACCTACGTGCTCACGAACGGCGGCGCCGTGATGGGCACGCAGATGGCGATCGCGAGTGCCGTCATCGCAGCGCTGCTGGTGTTCTTCATCGGGTACTCACGGTTCTGGGCCGTGCGCGGCGTGCTGCGCTGACGGGGGCTCAGCGCGGTCCGAGCGCAACGCGCCGGCGACGGGAGCGCGGCGGGATTGACTGGCAGCAACACTCCAAACCCGGCAGCCATGAAGATCCCAGTATGTTCAGCGTCGATCGCGCCGTCGCCCTGTTCTCGCTCGCAGTGCTCGCGTCATGCGGCGATGTGCCGCAACAGCCTGCGTCGATGGCGCGCGACGCGTTGCTGGGCTACGCCGTAGGCCGGATCCAGACGGTCGAGAATGGCGAAGAGAAGACACACCGGCCGGGGCTCTTCCCGGTCAATCCGTTCGACGTCTACCTGCGCTCGGCGTCGACCGGCCAGGTCGACCGTCGCGAACTCGAAGGCGATGGCAGCTTCGTCTGGCAGCTGACTCCCGGCAGCTACGAGATCGCAGGCTTCCAGGCCTACGCCCCATTGCGCGTGGGCCGCGTATGGACCCGCTTTCAGGTGCCCGAGGCCGGTCGCGGGGTCTACGTGGGCACCTTGCGGCTGGAAGTCGCGCGGGTGGGCCACCGGTTCCGCGTCGAAGACCGGTTCGAAGAGACGATGGCCGCCGTTCAGCCACGTTTGCCGGCCGAGGCGGGTGTGCCCACAAAGGCGCTGATGAACGCCGAAGTGCCGCCGGGCGGGGTTGCGCCCGTCTGGTCGATCTGCGCTGAACGCGGCGGGCTCGTCTGCGACCGATCGCTGCAAGGCGTGGCGGTCATCCAGCCGGCAGGCGCCGAACAAGGCACTCCGCTCGTCGACTCGCCGACCCCGCAGCTCGAGTGGAAGCCCGCTCCGCACCCCGGCTTGACGTATGACGTCGCGGTGTACGAATCGATCGTGCTGAGTGCCGCGCCGGGTTTCACGCGCACCCTGCGTGGGCCGATCGTCGCCTATGCACAGGCCCTTGCCGAGCCGCGTTGGCAGGTGAGCCCGCCGTTGCGCCCGGATCGGCGCTACGAGTGGTCAGTGCGGCTGCGCGATGACAACGACGTGTCGACCTGGTCGACCGCGGGGTACTTCACATTTTTCATCGTCGGATTCACCAGCGGCTCGGGCAACTGGTTCGGCCTCACGACGCCGAAGCGTTGACGGCACTAGCGTCGGGCGCATGGGCGCCTGACATAGACTGAGCCGATGGTTCAGATTGTCCGGTCCGGTTCGCCCGATGACGCGGGTACCCTCGGCGCGTTGGCGCAGCAGCTCGCCCAGGCGCTGCGCACGTCGCGGCTCACGGTGGTGGTGGGTGCGGCGGGTGCGGGCAAGTCCACGTTGATCTCCAGCCTGTTGCCGTTGCTGCGCCGGCGCGCCCTCGACGTGGCGAGCGCCGCCAGCGCCGCTCCTGGCGTGGTGTTGCCGTTTCCGGATCGGCGCGGCCGCGGTGCCGATGGCGCGCAGCGCGAGCGGATCCACACGATGGATCACTGGGACGATGCGTCGCTGCAATCGCTGCAGCGCGCGCTGGACGACAACGCGCCAGGGCGCGGGCGCCGCCCGGTGGCCGATGCCATGACACCGGGGAGCCTGGCGGCCCACATCGAACGCCACCGCGGTGCGCGGCTGCTCTTCGTGTTCGATCACTTCGACGAGCTGCTCGAGGCCGCACGCGGCCGCGCGGGCCATCGGCGCCTCATCGAGACCTGGGCCGCGGCGGTGCGCTCGCCGCAGCTGCGGGCGAACTTTCTCGTGGCGGTGGACGAGCGGTCGTGGCCCTGGCTGCACGCGGTGTGCGTCGACCTGCCCCAGGCCCACTGGAGCGCGCTGCGCCTGCACGCGCCGTTCGGCCAGCGCGCGCTGGAGCCGATGGCCCGGCCGCAGACCGTGACACCCGCCTTGGCGCGCAGGCCGCTCGGCATCGCGCCGCGGCCCGGCAGCGAATCGACCGGCGCAGAATTCCTCCAGTCGGTGAACGATCGCATGCGCCGCGTCGCGCAGACGGCGCGCGAACAGCACGCGCGCAACGATGGCTTTGCGGCGTCGGTGCCGCACTTTGTCAAAACGCTCGGGCCCCGCGTGGCCGACAAGCGCGCCCCGGCCGAACACACGGTCGAACCAATGGCCAAACACAGGGCCGAAGCCCTTGCACCGCAGCCCGAGCAACGCGCTCCGCTGCCGCTGCCCGAAGCCACAGCGCCCGCCGTGGAAGCCGAGGTGTCGAGCGTGGCCGACGAGCGCGGCCCGACCGAACACACGGTCGAACCAATAGCCCGAGACAGGGCCGAAGCCTCCGCGCCGCAGACCGAGCAACCCGCTGCGCTGCCGCAGCCCCAAGCCGCAGCGCCCGCCGCGCAGGCCGAGGCACCGAGGGCACCGAGGGCACCGCCTGCGGCGCCGAAGATCGAACACGCCGCCCCACCCGCGCCGATCGACACGCCCACCGCAGACCCCGACAACACGCCGATCGACCCAGCCCTTGAGCCGGTGAAGGCCGCGCCACTGCCGCGCCGCCGGCCGATGCCCGCGCTGCTGGGGCTGGCGGCGCTGGTGATCGGCGCGGGCATCGCGGCCTGGGTGTGGCGCACGCCCGCCGAGACGCCACCGGACGCAGCGGCCGCGCCCGCGGTGGCCGCGGCCCCGCAGGCCACGCCCGCCCCCGCCGTGATCGCGCCAGCGCCGCCCTCCCCCGCGCCGCAGCCCGCGCCACCGCCCGTCGCGGCGGTTGCGCCGGCAGCCACCGCCGCCTACGACGTGATCGGCGTCAGCGCCAACGGCGAGCATGCCCGCATCGCACGCGAACTGAACGCCGCGCTGCCGAGCGGCGTCGCGCCACCACGCATCGAGCCGTTGGCGCGCGACGTGAATCCGGTGGCCTGGCTGCAGCAAGCCCCCGGGCGCCTGGGCATCGCGCACTGGGATGCGCTGCGCGCCGCGCCGCAGGGCGGGCAGGCGGTGCCGCTGCGGGTGCTGACGCCGCTGTTTGCCGAGCCGGTGCTCTTCATCGTGCGCGCCGATTCGCCCCTGCGCACGATCCGGCAGCTCCGCGGCCAGCGCATCAGCGTGGGCCCCGCCCACAGCGACGCGGCGCACACCGTACGCGAGATCTATCGCCGGCGGTTCGGCGCGCCGCTGACGAACACCACCACGCTCGCGCCGGACGAGGCCATTGCCGAGCTGGTGGCGTTCCGCTCCATCGATGCGATGGCGGTGGTGGATGCCCAGCCGATGGCGTGGTGGAGTGCGCTCGATCCCGCCGTGGCACGCCGTCTGCGGGTGCTCACGCTGGACCCGAGCCACCCGCAAGACCAACGCTTGCTGGATTCGCTGGGCACTGCGCCGCTGCGCACCACCCTGCCGGGCAACCAGGGTGGCGCGGTCACGGTGCCGGCGGTGATGTCGTATCTCGTCGCCTCGGGCGATGTGGATGCAGGCGCCGAGCGACTCACGGCGATAGCCCAGGCGCTGTGCCGCGAGCTGCCGCAGCTTCAGAAGCAGGGGCACCCCGCCTGGCGCGGCCTGCGGCCGCGCGCGCAGCTCGACACCGGCTGGCCGGTGGCGCAGGCATTCCGCTCGACCGTGAGCCGCTGCGTGCGCGGTGGATAGGCACAGGATCGCCGCAATGCCGCGCTCACGCGGCCGGCTCCCGAAGCAAGATCTCCACGCGGCGGTTCTTGGCGCGCCCGGCGTCGGAGTTGTTGTCGGCCACCGGCTCGCGCTCGCCACGACCATCGATCTGAATGCGCGTGGACGCCACACCGCGGACGGCCAGGTAGTCGCGCACGCTTTGCGCACGTTGCACCGACAGCGGGTTGTTCACCGCCTCGGAGCCCGTGCTGTCGGTATGGCCCACGATCGTCAGCTGCGCCTTCGGATCATCTTTCAGGCTGGCGGCAAACGGGTCGAGCACCGTGCGCATCTGCGGCTTGATCATGGCGCTGCCGGTGTCGAACGACACATCGCTCGGAATGTTGACCTTCAACTGGTTGTCGGCGGTGCGGGTCACGTCGACGCCGGTGCCCTGCGTGGCCTGCTCCATGGCCACGCGGCGCTCTTCTTGCCGTTTGGACCAGAGATTGCCCGCCACGGCGCCGATCGCGCCGCCGATCACTGCACCGGTGCCTGCTTTACCGCCAGTGGCGGAGCCCAGCACCGCACCGACACCGGCGCCCACGCCAGCGCCCACTGCGGTGCCCTTCTGGCGTTCGCTCATGGTTTCGCAGCCGCTCAAAACCAAGGCGGCTGCAGCCAACGAAACGGCGGTGGTGCGAATCATCAAACGGTTCATAGTCTTCTCCATTGAGGTTCAGCTGAGCTTGCCCAGCGTTCCGGTGGCCTCGGCCAGCAGGTAATCGAGGGTCACGCGGTTCTTCACGATGACAGGCACGGCAGCCTCGGTCGCGTTGGGGCTGTACTTCTTGTGCGTCGGGGAATAGTCGATCACTACGGGCACCTGGTTGATGCTTCGGTGCTCGAGAAATCGGCCCGGCCTGCATGCAGGTGCTGTGGGCCGGTCTGCCCAGACGCAGCGCCGTTGCGCTTTGGATCGCACCAGCGCATCACGCACTCATGAATCGTTCGCGTGTCGGCGGGTTTCTCCAGAACGGCAAAGATGCCGCTCTCTTGCAAGCGCGAGCGATCGCCACCCGCAACGTTCGATGTGTAGGCCACCACAGGCACTCGTCTACGCGAGTTCTCGCGCTCGAAGCGCCTGATTCGCGCGGTGGCCGCGAAGCCGTCGAGCCCGGGCATCTGAAGATCCATCAATATGAGATCCAGACTCAGTTCGCACGCAAGAGCCACCGCTTCGGCCCCATCGGCAAGCCAGCAGCGGCTTGATTCCCATTGACGAGAGCAGCCCCGACGCCACCATCAGATTGACAGGGTTGTCATCGACCACCAAGACCAAAGGGCGATCCAGGTCCTGCTGTCTCGTTGGGCCCAGCGAAAACGAGGCCGGGCGGGCTCCGGCTGAAGCCGGATCAACTGCTGCTCCCATGGCGGCCTCCGCTGCGAATTCAAAGGAGGCCCATACTCGCGCCGCGGTGCACCTTCATCTGTGCGCTCGCGCACATTGCGAGGTCCTTTCCGCCGTTTGTTTGCCAGCCTGGTGCGCGGTCACACCGAACCCGCCGCGCCCACCGTGCCGCCCAACTCGGAGCTAGGTGATGAGGCGCGCGCCGGTGATGGCGCCGATCTTCCCTGCCACCGTGGAAGCCGAGTTGCCGTCGGACATGCGGCCGATCGGTATCGCCCGCGAACCGGACAATCCAAGACTCAGCGACCATACCTGCTGGCCATTGCCCGATGGCTCCGAAGTGACGCGCACGTGCTGGATGGAGCCGAAAGCACTGAGCAATTTGCCGTTGCGCGTGACAACACGCGACAAGCGATCAAACACGATCAGTGCCCGACCTCGACGCAACATGAGCGCAGCGGCCGTGGACGCCTCCACTTCGAGGAGATCGTGCCGGAAGAACGGCAACAGGTTCGCGATGACCGACGACATACAGGTGGGCTCGCCGCAATGGCCTCAGGTCGGCAAGCCGCTGTGCAGCGGCGTCGCGCCGACGGCGTGGCCGCGAAACGGGCGCCGCCGCTCGATGCGATAGCGCTTGCGCTCGTCCCAGGTGTGCGGCCCGGTGAGCTGTGTGTGTTCGAGCAGTGCGCCTGCGGCCGCGCGCGTGATGGCTTCGTACGGTGGCACGCGCACCCGAAGTGGCCAGAGCGCTTTGCCGACCACCGATGTCCAGGCCACCGATCGTTCCGCGGCCCAATAGATGCACTTGCGCCGCGACCAGAAGGCCTGGCGCTCGAACAACACGCGCGCAGCGACCCCCGATGTCGCGCTGAGCAGCACCACGCGATCGGCCAACTCGAACAGCGCCGCCCGCACATCGCCCGGCGACTCGCCCTCGCCGGCGTGCACGAGCATCACGCGCTCGATGTCATGGGAGCGCAGGCTGTCGATGACCTTGTCGTCGCGAACGACGACGATGTCGTCGCCTTTCCAGCGCGTACCGACAAGCCCCTGTTTGGTCCTCGGAAACGTCCAGTTCATGCTCGCACTCCTCAACCCGCCGCGACCCAGCGCGCCACTCGCGAGTTGGCGTCGGGACCGTATGGGCCTGCATCGTGCCGGCGCACCGTGGGGATCGCGTACTCGCGGCCGACCATCGCGCGGGCGAACAGATACTCGGTCTTGGTGTGGTGGCTCAGGCCATCGAGGTCGACATGACCCTCGCGATCACACGGGACAGCCAATTCAACGCCGGGCCGAAGCAGTGAACGAAAGTGAACTTCGAACTCGGACTCGCAAGGTAGCGCAACGGTGTGTGCCATGACCGAACCTCATTCGCGGGAGCGCCATTTGCGCGCTGCTCGCGCAACACTGCCATCCCTCGAGCGCGGGGACCTGTCCGTTGTGTTGCCTCGCCACGACGCTGAATGCTCGTAAACCCCATCGGCAACGGTGCGGCGGTTGGCGCCTCACCGCGGAAGCGGCCGATCTCGATCGGCTGCGCTAAGGGTTTGTCCGCCGTGGCGCTGATACCTCACTCCGAAATGACGCGGGCGCTCCCACCAGTGGTGAGGAGCGCCCGCGGGTCGCTCAGGCGCTACAGCGGCCCGGCCATCGCTGCTCGTGCGGGCCGACGAAGTGCTGGGTCGCTTACGGCGCATCGCCCGGGTCACGGACAACGCGCCGTTGACTCATCGACGGTTGCTACCTGCGCGCCTCGAGCACCAGGTTGAATGGCGTCTCGGTCGCGCGGCGGAAGCGTGAGAAGCCCGCCTTCTCGAAGACATGCCTCAGCCGGCGCCCGCCGGCCTGCGCGCCCAGCCCGAGCTTGACCTCCTGTGACAGCGAGTTGGGCGTGCAGATGCAAGTCGACGCCGCATAGTGCAGCCTCGTGGCTTGCCCTCCAGGCTCAGTACGACCTGAAGACGCTGCCACGCGGCAAGAGATTGACAGACGGTTCTGCCGCACGGGCGTGTAGAGACCTGGCGGCATTTCGCCCCTATCGGATCGGCGTTTGTCTAACATCGCGCTTGCAGTCGTGGTTGCTACTTCAGCATCCATGAATGGCCCTTGATCCAGACCGATGCGTCATGAATGGGAGAACGACCGTGGCCCCCAAGAATACGATTTGCCTCTGGTACGACGGCACCGCGCTGGACGCCGCGCAGTTCTATGCCGCCACGTTCCCCGACAGCGCGGTGCGCGCGGTGCACCGCGCGCCGGGCGACTACCCCTCCGGCAAGCAGAGTGACGTGCTGACGGTCGAGTTCACCGTGCTCGGCATCCCCTGCCTCGGGCTCAATGGCGGGCCGGCATTCAAGCACACCGAGGCTTTCTCGTTCCAGGTGGCCACCGACGACCAGGCCGAGACCGACCGTCTGTGGAACGCGATCATCGACCACGGCGGCCAGGCCAGCGCCTGCGGCTGGTGCAAGGACAAGTGGGGCCTGTCGTGGCAGATCACGCCGCGCGTGCTGATGGACGCGATTGCCGACCCCGACCGCGCGGCGGCCAAGCGAGCGTTCGAGGCGATGATGCAGATGGGCAAGATCGACATCGCCGCGATCGAGGCGGCTCGACGCGGCTGACGTTGCTCAGCATCCTGCCGTTATCCCACTGACGCGGGCAATCCCACCGGTGGTGAGGCTCGCCCGCGGGTCTGGCTGCAGAACCAACCAAAACGTGCGGTAGGGCTCCGCCACGGACAGCCCCTTTCACGGACTGGCGTCGCAGCGCGCTGCCTCGAGGTCGCGAAACAGGCGCCGCGACTCGCAATCGCCGCTCGCGCACTCGGGGCGCACCATCTGGCGGTTGGCCACGTAGCCGGCCTTGTACACGCGCTCGATCTTCAGGGTGTTCAAGATGTCCTTCATCGGACTCTCGCGCAGCAGCAGCAGGTCGGCGCGATACCCGGGCTTCACGAAGCCACGCGGATCGTCACGGGGCTTGTGCCCATCCTCGATGTGCAGCCCGTACACGCGCGCCGCATTGGACGTTGCCGCCTTCAGCGCCTCGACATTCGCCGACGGACCCTTGGCGCGCGTCGAATGCCGGTCGAGCGCCTCGTGAATCATGTAGATCTCGTGGTGCAGCGCCAGGCCTTCGACCATCGGCTCGAGCGCCTCCGCATCGGTACCGGCGAGCAGCACGGTGCCGTGGTCGAACAGCCGGGCGGTGTTGCGCAACACCCGCTCAGGGTCGGGGCTGGGGCCACCACCGTAGCAGCCGGCGAGACGCAGTTCGTCGAGCGCGTTCAGGTACGGCAGCACGTCGGCCGTCTCGACGTGGTCGCGCACGAAGCTGGCTCCGGGCGAGCGCTGTGCCAGCGCATGAGTCGCGCGGTTGTTGATCGCGAACGGACCCGCGCACGCCTGGGCAAAGGCCGTCATCGTCGGGACCACTGCCCGCACCGAGCGCGCCACCCGCTCGGCGAACGCGCTGCCGATCGCCGGGCGGTCGAAGTCACTGCCGCCCGGCTGATGGATGTTGACGTCGGCGCCTGAGCGCGACAGGTCGTTGAACGTGTCTTCGCTCTCGTTGTGGACGAACACCTTCAGGCCGCGTGCGTGCGCGGCGCTCACGAGCGAGCGCAAGGTCGGCGCGGACAGGCTCGGCGCCTTCGGGGCGCCGCCCCACTTCTCGTAGAACACCTTGATGTGGTCCGACCCGTCGGCCACGCGACGCCCGACCCAGGCCGCGAGCCTGGCCTCGTTCCAGGGGCCCTCGGGTGCCAGGTTGTAGACCGGGTCGGTGCCGTAGTACCCGAAGTGCAAGCCCGCGGGGGCGGCCCACATGCCTGAGCCGTAGAAATCGGCGTAGACCAGGAACTCGCGGCGCAAGTCGTTGCCTTCGGCGTCGAGCGCGGGTCGGTGCTGATTGCGCGATCGCTTGACGTAGTTGGCCGGCCAGGGGTACGCCGCCATGTCGAGCACGGTGGTGACACCGAAGCGCACGTGCTTCTCGTAGTTGGCGCTCGCCGCAATGCCGTAGCGGCCGCCAAGTTGCTGGGGCTGCACGCCGTTGGCCAGGCGCAGGCCATGGGTGTCGACCTCGGTGAACAGGCCACGGTCGGCGAGGGCCTGCCAGAACGCCGAACGCGAAACCCTCACCGCACGCTGAACGCCGTCGGGCCCGGCAGCGCAAACCGGTTTGTCGCGCACGAAGAACCTGTCGAGACCATCGGTCGGAACGCTGAAATGCCCCTCGGCATCGATCAACGCAGGCATCAGGAACTTGCCGGAGCCGTTGACCACGGCAAGGTCGCCGTCGGCGCACTGCGGCTCCGTGGCCGCGCAGACCTTGGTGACGAAGCCGTCGCGCACGACGACCGTGGCGCCATCCACCACACGGTCGCCGTCGAACAGCGTGACGTCCGTGATGCGCATGCTGTTGCCCGATGCGAGGGCCGAGTCGGGACTGCGCAACGCCCCCGTCACCGCGGGTGCGGCCTGATCCGCCGCCGCCGCTGCCACCGGCGCCGACAGCGGCAGCAGCAGCGCGACGGTGCGCGCGGCGACCGCGATGGCGCCCACTATCGTGGCGAAACGAGGTCTGCCCGGGCCGGCAGGCAGGGTGGAGGTCATGGCGTTGCGCATCGGGCTGGCTCTCTCCTGTGGCGCCGCTAAGAGGGCAATACTATGGCCCCGTTCGCTCGGAAGCAAAGGCGATACAGTGGGCCCGTCATGGCTGAGCCCGCACACTGGACCGTCGTGCCCGACACGCCGCACGACATTGCCGCGGTGGCGCGGCAGTGCCGCCGGCTGGTGACGAAACGCGCGCTGCTGGCGGCGGGCGTGGCGGCGGTGCCGGTGCCGGGCATCGACTGGCTCACCGACGTGGGCGTGCTGCTGAAGGTGATCCCCGAGATCAACGACAAGTTCGGTCTCACACCCGCACAGATCGATCGGCTCGCGCCGGACCGGCAGGTGGCCGTGCTGAAGGCCATCTCGGCTGGCGGCGGCTTGCTGATCGGCCGGCTCGTCACCCGCGAGCTGTTGCTCACCGTGCTGAAGATGGTAGGCCTGCGCCTGACGACCCAGCAGGCGGCCAAGCTGGTGCCGATCGTCGGCCAGGCGGTGTCGGCGGCGCTGACCTTCTCGGCACTGAAGTACGTGTGCGAGCAGCACATCTTGCAGTGCATCGACGTGTCGCGGCAACTGGCGTTGCCGGCGCCGGGGCACTGACTGGGCGCCAATCGGCTCAGCCTGCCTCGGAGACCTTGCTTTCGGGCCGGCTCTTGATGCTTGTCAGCGTGCGCGGTTTCGGCCACGATGGCCAGACACGGGACATGCCGATGGACTTCAAGCCACGCCTGCTCGAGCACTTCACCCGCATCACCAAGGCGCTGGGCAGCGGCAACCGATTGCGCATGCTCGAGTTGCTGGCGCAGAGCGAGCGCAGCGTCGAGAACCTGGCCAGTTTGACCGCCATGTCGGTGGCCAACACCTCGCGCAACCTGCAGCAGCTGCGGCGGGCCGGCCTGGTGAAGAGCCGCAAGGAAGGCCTGTACGTCTACTACGAAATCTCGGGCGGCGGCGTCGTGCGGCTGCTGCAGGCGCTGGGCGAGGTGGCAGAGAACAACCTCGCGGAGGTCTCGCAGCTGATCGCGCAGTTCCTGACTGCTCGCGACGAGCTCGAGCCGGTGCGGCATCGCGAGCTGCTGCAACGCGCGCGCAAGGGCTTGATCACGGTGATCGACGTGCGGCCGCTCGAGGAGTTCGCGGCTGGGCACGTTCCCGGTGCGATCAACGTGCCGCTGGCAGGGCTTGGAGCCTGGGCGCGCGGGGCGCCGCGCGGCAAGGAAATCGTGGCCTACTGCCGCGGGCCCTATTGCGTGATGGCGTTCGAAGCGGTGGCCCAGCTGCGCGGCAAGGGATTGCGAGCGCGGCGCCTGGCCGATGGCTTCCCGGAATGGAAGAGCGCGGGGCTCCCAGTCGAGATCGGATAGCTTCCAAGCCGCTGCCCTTGTATTCAAGCGAATGCTTGAATACCGTCTAGTCCCTAGACTGGCCAGCCCGATCCGCACACCACAGGAGCCCGGCCGCATCATGGACACAGCGCCTTACCTGCAGCGCTTGAACGGCGTCGTCGCGGAGGTCATCGCACCTTCCGCAGCCGAGGTCGACAAGCATGCCCAGTTTCCCCGCAGCGGCCTCGACGCGCTGGCCAAGGCCGGCCTCCTGGGCCTGATCAGCGCCAAGGAGGTCGGCGGCCTCGGCGAAGACATGCGCGCCGCGGCGCTCGTGGTCGAGAAGACCGCCGAGGCCTGCGGTTCGACCGCGATGGTGGTCGCCATGCACTACAGCGCCACCGCAGTGATCGAGAAGTTCGGCAGCGCCGAGGTGCGCAAGGCCATCGCCGCGGGCCGACATGTGACCACACTCGCGTTCTCCGAGGCCGGCTCGCGCAGCCACTTCTGGGCGCCGATGGGCACGGCCGCCTCGGCCAACGGCGGCATCGTGCTCGACGGCATGAAGAGCTGGATCACCTCGGCCGGCGAGGCCGACTCGTACGTGTGGTCCAGCAAGCCGGTCGGCGCCGAAGGCGCCAGCACGATCTGGCTGGTGCCGTCCAACGCGGCGGGCCTGTCCACCGTGGCGCCGTTCGACGGGCTGGGCATGCGCGGCAACGCGTCGTCGCCGGTCAAGGGAGCGGGCGTCCGGGTCACCGAGGCCGACCGCCTCGGCGCCGACGGCGGCGGCTTCGACATGATGATGGGCGTGGTGCTGCCGATCTTCTCGCTGCTCAATGCCAGCGCGTCGCTCGGCATCGCCGAGTCGGCGCTGCAGAAGGCGGCGGCGCACGTGGGGCAGACGAAGTTCCAGCACCTCGGCCAGTCGCTGGCCGAGCTGCCGACGATCCGCGCCTACCTGGCCAAGGCACGCATCAAGCTCGATGCGGCGCGCGCGCTGCGCGACGACACGCTCGCCGCGCTGCAGGCCAACCGCGCCGACGCGATGCTGCGCGTGCTCGAGGTCAAGGCCGCGGCCGCCGAGACCGCGCTCGAAGTCACCGACACGGCGATGCGCGTGTGTGGCGGCGCGGCTTTCCGCAAAGACGTCGGCGTCGAACGCCACTTCCGCGATGCGCGCGCGGCCTCGGTGATGGCGCCCACATCCGACGTGCTGTACGACTTCATCGGCAAGGCGGTCTGCGGGCTGCCGCTGTTCTGATCGACACAGGAGCTAGAACTACATGGCCGACAAGACCCTGATGTTGGGCGCCGTCGCGTACGCGCCCAAAGTCGTGACGATATGGGACGGCTTCAAGGAGTACTTCGCCGGCCACGATCTCGCGTTCGATTACGTGCTGTTCTCCAACTACGAGCGGCAGGTGCAGGCGCTGTTCGACGGCGGCATCGACGTGGCGTGGAACTCGCCGCTCGCGTGGATCCGCGCCGAGCGCATCGGCCGGGCGCGCGGGCAGCCCGTGCGCGCGATCGCGATGCGCGACACCGACTGCGACCTGACCTCGGTGATCGTCGTGCGCAGCGACGCCGGCATCAAGACCGTGGCCGACCTCAAAGGCAAGCGCGTGGGCGTGGGCGCCATCGATTCACCGCAGGCGACGCTGATCCCGCTGAACTATCTGCGCGAGCAGGGTCTGAAACCCGGCACCGACTTCACGGTGCGGCGCTTCGACGTGCTCGGCGGCAAACACGGCGACCACATCGGCGGCGAGCGCGACGCCGCGCAGGCCCTGATGGCCGGCGAACTCGACGCGGCGTGCATGATCGACGGCAATCACCTGCTGTTCGTGAGCGAAGGCACCCTGCCTGCAGGCCGCACGCGCGTGCTGGCGCAGACGCCGGCGTACGACCACTGCAACTTCACCGTCACGGCGCGCGCGCCGGGTGCGCAGATCGAGCAGCTGCACCGCTTGCTGGTGTCGATGAGCTATGCCGATGCCGCGGTGCGCCCGCTGCTCGACCTCGAGGGGCTCAAGGCGTGGAAGCAGGGCCGCACCAGCGGCTACGCGCTGCTCGAGAAGGCCGTGGACGCGGCGCGCTTCTACGACGCCCAGGGCACAATCGTTGAACCCGAGTATCGATATTGACGACGTCGGCTTCGAGCGCGGCGCCCACCTGCTGATCAAGCACGCGCTGCGCGGCGTGGCGCCGGGCAGCCGCCTCGCGGTGAGCTGCCGCGCGCCCGACTTCGGCGTGCACCTGCTTGGATGGTGCCGTGCGCAGGGCCATCGCCTGGAGTTGTCGGCACAGACGCCCGGCCTCGCCTGGATCACGCCGGGCGACGCTCACGCCAACCGCTGGCACGGCGCCGAGCGCGCCGGCGCGCCCACCCCGTCCTCGCCGCAGGCCGACGGTGTGGCCGCTAGCGACGTCGCGGATCACGCCGCGCCCGCCTGGGGCTTGGCCGCGCGCGGCGCACTCGTCGAGGCGGGTGGCCCGGACTTCGGCTTTTCGCTCGACACCAAACGCGCGATCTGGGCCGACGACGTCGCGCACCTGTATGCGCAGGCGCAGGCGCAGCAGTGGAACCCCGACGACGCGATCGACTGGACGCAGCCGATCGAGTTGCCCGACGAAGTGGAAGATGCCGTCGTGCAGGTGATGACCTACCTGATCGAAAACGAGAACGCGGCACTCCTGGTGCCGGCGCGCTTTCTCGGCCAGGTGCACCCGCATTTTCGCGAGGTGACGCAGCTGCTGGCGATCCAGATCGCCGACGAAGCGCGCCATATCGAGGTGTTCACCCGCCGCGCGCAGCTCAAGCGCCGGCGCATGGGCGTGTCCACCGTCGGCGGGCAGGCGTCGCTGAAAACATTGTTCGACGAAACCGAATTCGCGGTCGCGTCGTTCCTGCTCTCGGTGCTGGGCGAAGGCACCTTCGTGAGTCTGCTGCATTTTCTGCAGGAGCACGCGCCCGACCCCGTGACGCGGCAGATCGCCCGGCTCACCGCGCGCGACGAGGCGCGCCACGTCGCCTTCGGCATGGCGCATCTGGAATACCAGCTGCAGCACGACCCCGAGCTGCGCGGCCGCCTCGCGCTTGCGGTGCAGAGCCGCTTCGACACGCTTGCACAGACCGCCGGCCTCAACGAAGAGGTGTTCGACGCGCTCGTGCTGCTGGCCGCCGGCGGCTGGTCGATCGGGCAGATTGCATCGGGGTTCGACAAGGTGCAGGCGCTCAAGCAAGACATGGCCGGCGGCCGGCAAATGCGCATGAAGCGGCTGGGCTTCGAGCTGGGCGAGGCCAGGCGGCTCGCGGCGCTGCATACGCGAAACTTCATGTGAGGCCTTGGGGACGCGCGCTTCGAGCGCGGGGCTGCATCTGCACAAAAGATGCCCGCCCGCGCGATCAGCCCCTGCGGCCGCGGCGGGCCAGGTGCGTAGCACAGCATGCATCACTACACTTCAAGGCCACCCCGCCCCCATGAACATGAAGCACCCGAACACCCGCGACGCCGCCGAGCTGCTTTGGCGCCACCGCCAGGCCGGCACCACCCTCGACGCCCTGCCCGCCACGCTGCGACCGCGCAGCGCGGCCGAGGGCCACGCCATCCAGGCCGAGCTGCCCGCGGTGAGCGGGCGCGCCGTCGTGGGCTGGAAGATCGCCGCCACCAGCGCGGCCGGCCAGAAGCACATCAACGTGAGCGGACCCCTGGCCGGGCGCATCCTGGCCGGCCTGGTGCACGCCGTGGGCGCCACGGTGTCGCTCGCGGGCAACCGCATGCGCGTGGTGGAGCCCGAGTTCGCGTTTCGCATCGGCAGCGATCTCCCGCCCCGCTCCGCGCCGCGCGCCCAAGCCGACGTGCTGGCCGCGGTGGCCTCGCTGCACCCGGCGTTCGAGGTGCCCGACTCGCGCTTTGCCGTGTTCGCGCAAGCCGGCGAGGCGCAATTGCTGGCCGACGACGCCTGTTGCGGCCCATTCATCTTCGGCCCGCCCGCGCCCGACAACTGGCGCACGCTGGACCTGAGCGCGCACCGCGTGCACGCCAGCGTCGCGGGCGCCGACGGCAAGCCGCGCTACACGCGCGACGGTGAAGGCCGCGCAGCACTCGGCGACCCGCGCGCCGCACTCACCTGGCTGGTCAACGACCTCTCGGCACGCGGCATCACACTCGGTGCCGGCGAGTTCGTCTCCACCGGCACCTGCATGGTGCCGTTGGAGATCGAGCCTGGTGACCATGTCCGGGCCGACTATGGCGTGCTCGGCACCATCGAGATCCGCCTCGGCGCCTGATCGGGGGCACCCGTCACGCAGAGCGTTTCAGTCGCGGCCATGCCCCCCGCCGCCCCCGTCGAATCGATCACCGAGCTGATCCGCACGCTCGTGCGGACGCCGAGCCGCGCGGGCGAAGACGACCTCGCGCGCATCTGCCAGTGCATGGACGAGTGGCTGCGCGAGCGCGGCCTGGCGCCGCGGGTGTTGCGCGACCCGGCCGGTGAGCCGGTGGGGCTGTACTGCGAGGTCGTGGGCACCGGGCCAGGCCGGTGGACCGTGCTGAACGCGACGCTCGACACCGCCGGCTTCGGCGACCTGGCCTCGTGGACCTTCGGCCCCACCGAAGCCCGGGTGGCCGACGGCTGGCTGCACGGGCGCGGCAGCGGCGACTCCAAGGCCGCCGTGGCGCTGTTTGCCCACCTGCTGGTGGAGCTGCAGCGCGAGCCGCGCTTTGGCGGGCGCATCGGCGCGCTCTTCGACTGCGACGAACACAGCGGGCGCTTCGGCGGCGCGCGGGCGTTCTTCGACCATCCACACGATGACCACGGCCCGCCGCGGCCTGAGGGCGTGCTGATCGGCTACCCCGGCATGGAGCAGATCTTTGCCGGGTGCCGCGGCTTCTTGCGCTGCCGCCTGCGCGTGCACGGCATCGCCGCGCATTCGGGCGCGGCGCCCACCGGACCACATTACCGCGGCGTGAACGCCGTGTCGCGCGCGCTCGCGCTGGGGCAGCGGCTGCAGGCGCTGCCGCTGCCCGCGGCGAGCGAGGGCTTTGCGCTGCCGCCGCAGCTCACGCTCAACGGCATCCGCGGCGGCGGCGAAGGCTTCTCGCAGGTGCCGGACCTGTGCGAGCTGAAACTCGACATCCGCCTGACGCCAACCTTCACCGACCCCGCGGCGCGCGAGGCCGTGGGCCGCGCCGTGAACGAGGCCGACGCACTGTGCCCCGAGGCGCCGTGCACCGAGATCGAGTGGGTGGACGGTTGGCCCGCCTATCGCGTGCCCGCCTCACACCCGCTGGTGGCTGCGATGCGCGAGGCCTGCCACGCGCAGCTGGGCGCCGAGGTGCCGGTGGGCATCGTGGGGCCGTCGAACATCGGCAACTACCTGGCCTCGCTGGGCGTGCCTGCGCTGTGCGGCTTCGGCGTGCGCGACGTTGGCATCCATGCCGCGAACGAGCGCATCGAGCTTGCGAGCATCGAGCCGGTCTACCGCGTCTATCGCGACGCGCTGCGACGGTTGCATGGCGCGTGAGCGGGGCCATGCCCGCCTTCACGCCCGCGCGCGCGCAGACCTCCCCCTGGCGCGGCCGCCCGCCGCCCGGCCGCGCGCCCCGGCGCCGCGGCCGAGATTCGCCGCCACCAGCGCCGCACCCAGCGTGACGACGCACGAGAAATACACCCACAGCACAAACACCGGCAGTGTGGCGAGCGCGCCGTAGAGCGACTGGTAGATCGGCCCGTGGATGAGGTATGCGGCAAAGGCGCGCTTGCCCAGCTCGAGCGCGATGCCGCCCAGCACGCCGGCCACGATGGCGTGGGGCCAGCGCACCGGCGCATTGGGCAACACGTGAAACGCGATCGCGAGCGCGGCGCTGCACAGCGCCACCGGCCCCAGCTCGAGCGCAAAGGCCAGCCACGGCGGCAGGCTGCGCACCAGGCCCATCGACGCACCGAACACGCTCGCGCTGGCCCAAAGCCCGGCGCCCAGCAGCACCGGCCCCGCCGCGAGCAGCAGCAGGACCAGGCCGATGCGGCGCAGCAGCGGCCGCGGCTTCCTCACGCTCCACATCTGATTGAGCGCGTTCTCCAGCGTCAGCAGCATCATCACCGCCGCGGCCAGCACGAACAGTGCGCCCGCCAGCGTGAGGCCGCTGGCATTGGCGGCAAACTGGTGCAGCGCCTTGAGCACCGTGTGCGAAATATCGGCCGGCAGCAGGCTCGTCAACAGGTGCTGCTCGATCGCGAGCTCCAGCGGCCTGAACACCGGCACGCGACTCAGAAACGCAAAACTCACCGCCGCCAGCGGCGCGATCGAGAGCGCGATCGTCAGCGTGAGGCCGGCGGCCAACTGCGGCAGGCGCACCTGCGCCGCGCGGCGCATCGTGGAGCGGGTGAGGGCGATCATGGCCGGCGGGCTGTGCACATGCAGTCATGTTCGCCCAGCTTTGCGGCGCGCCGCGTGCCGGGGCCAAGCGCGCGGGCTGCAGCGTGATGTTTGGCGCGCTTGTGCGGCGGTCGTAACCGGCGCGAGCGTGGTGAACCGCGCGGCTGACCGCGCGCAGATCCAGGCCGCGGCCCGCGCAGTACGCTCGGCGCATCCGCACCCAGGAGCGAGGCATGAGCCGGCACCACACCAACCTGATCCGCGCCATCTTCCACGACCCGCCCCCGCACAACCTGCACTGGCGCGAGCTGGAATCGCTGCTCAAGCACGTGGGCGCCAGCGTCGAGCCGATCGCCGGCGCGCGCGTGCGCGTGACGCTCAACCGCATGGAAGACGTGCTGCACCGCCCGCACGGCGACGAGGTGGACCGCCAGTCGGTGCTGCACGTGCGTGCCTTTCTCGGCCGCGCCGGCGTGACGCCGGCCAGCTACGAGCGCACCGGCGAGAGCCCGGGCTGACGCGGAGCGCGCGGCCTCGCGAGCAATTCCCGCACCTCGCGCCCCGCCGCGTCGTGCATGCCTTCGGCCACGATCAGCACCCGCGCCGTGGCTGGGCGGACGGCCGACGGCGCGCTCTGGCTCCACGACCGGCGAAGTACTCGTCGATCGGCGGAACTCCCCGCGCGCGACACTCAGTTGTATCGAGTGAACGAGTCCTTGTAGCTGCCGTCGAGTGTGCGATAGCGCAGCAAGATCGATCGTGATGTCGTGCCATCGCTCGTCAGCGCGCGGAATGGCGTACCGGCGGGAGCGACAGCAGTAGCGCTCGTCGCGCCACGAGGCACGTCGATCAGGGAATCGCTCACCGAAAGGCCCCACCGAAGCTGAAGAACCCGGGCTGGCGCGCGGCCTCGCAAAGGGTCAGGCGTCCAGCCAGCGGGACGGTGGTCTGCTGGCCGCCAGCGGTCCTGCCGGGTCCAAGTCACCAGCGTGGCCGGCGTAAGCGTGTGCCAGCGCAGGTTCACGGCGAACGTGGCTGGCACGATTGGCGTCAGCGCCGTCTTGGGTAGTGTAGCGCGGCAACAGTTCGCCATCGTAATAAAGCTCGAGCGTGTAGTTTCGATTGGCCACCAGCGTCGAGAAAACGATGTAGTCAGTCGATGGCGAGCCGATTGCCGCACCGAAATCCAACGGATGTGCCCAGTTCGGGAACGCCGTGTTGCTGCCGTTGCCCTGGTTGGGTTGAGGCTGGATGGCAGCAGCCGCGGCACCGGCCAGACCCTGGGTGCGCTGCAAGCGAAAGACGTTGCCCACGTCATCGGCCAGCGTGGCCGACGCGGGATCGGTAAAACCGTCCTTGCGGCGGATATTGAGCCAGGTCTGGTCGGTGATGATCGACGGGTTCGGCCGCGTGAGAACGATGCCGGCCGGCGGCAACCCCGGGCCAAAGACGCGCGCCGCACGCAATCCGGTACTGCCGGGCCCGTCTTGTTGATGAACATCTCGATGCCGGTCTCGTAGCGACTCAGGCTGGCATTGGCAAACGGCGGGTTCGGTGCCGGCGCCAACTGCTCGTTGCGACGGATGAACGAGCGCACCACAGAGTCCACTACCTGCTGGTTGCCAAACATCCACCAATCGGTGGCATGCGTGGCGGTCGCCGAGCCAGGCAGCTTCCTCACCACCTCGATCAGGCTGCCGGCCGAGCCGTTGGTATCGACGTAGCGGAAGTTCACCACAGCCTCGTCCTGATCGGCCGCGGAGGTGTCGTCGATCAGCAGCATCAACTTCCGGCGGGCTGAATGCAGCACCGACCATGCTTGAGTCGTTGCAGCCCGAATAGCGCTTCCGGCCGGTAGCCGCCGTTCAGGTAGGTCTGGGTGCGCGATCCTTGGCAGGCTGGCGCCATACTGGTGACCTCAGCGCCCCCCTGGACCAGCGGAATCGTCGTGTCGCTGGCCAGCACGCGAGAAGCCACTGGCGAAAACGAAGCAATCGACCATCGAGCCCGAGATCAGGCGAAGCGCATCGGCCAGCGAAAGCAAGCCAGCCGACGGCGCCGGCAGTGGCGGCGGATGGTGGTGGCGTTGGCCAGCGGCTGCGCCGCCGCCGGGTTGTCCACCGTGGCCACTGTGCTCACGCCGTTGACGGTGCTGAAACGCAAGGCCTCGATCACCTGGTCGGCGGTGTTTCCGCCCTGCGTGATGGTGCCGGCAACGATCTGCGTGGTGAACGGGTCGTAACCACCGGCGCACCGAGTGCCGACAGCACAGGCGCATCCGCGCCAGACTTGCTCGTGATTGCCGCAAGCGACGCCAGGTTGATCAGCGACCGATCCGCCACACGGCGAGCGCATCGCCGTTGGGTGCCGTTGGCCGACGATGGCGGTGGTGATCGGCGTGGCGTTGGCCACCAGCGTTGTGCCCGGTGTCGGCGCGACTGCACGACGCTCACCAGCGGTGGGTAGGCCTTGAACGGATCGCTCACCACGACCAAGAATGGCGCAGTGTGTTCGGCAGCACGGTGCAACTCAGGCGCCGGTGCTGCCAGTGACTACAGTAGTCTCGGCGCACACGCCCGCGCCGGCAGTATCCGTGACCTGCACCTCGCCGTTGGCCAGCGCCGCGCCTACCGCAGCCGTGCCGGCGATGACGGGTGGACCGTAAGTGATGTTCCACTTGAGCTGCAAGAAGGCGAAAGGCACCAACCAGTGCTTGCGGATCTTGATCGTCTCCGCCGGCGACGTGGTGGAATCCGTATCGAGCGAACCTGCGTTGACGACGCCGTCGATGATCTGCACACCGTAGCCAGGCGGCAGCAACGCCACCGACACACCGTCGACCGCGGGACCGCTGTTCTTCAGTACGAGGCGATATTCGTACTCGAAGATAGGCCAGGAGACGTGGCGAACGCTCACCGGAAACACGGCCTTCACCGACACACCGGCGGCCGCGCTGGAGTCGCCTGACTTTAACCCTCGCCTGCTCCGCTGCCTGTGACGTTTGATGCTCCTGCGGTGAATCGGCATCGCCGCCGCCACACCCGGACAGCCCGAGCGCCGCAGCGATGAGCACACCACCGCAAAGGTCACGCACCGCGCGGATGACTCGCTTGTGGAATGACGTCACATCGCCGGTCATGTCGCCATGTTGAACTCCCAAAGCAATGGGCTGCGCAGCGTCGAAGTGGCGGCTGCATGGGATGCACACTCTAGGGTCCCGGGCACAAGCCGGCATCATCCATTTGATTGATGGCGCGGTTCAGCGCCACCAACCGGGCGTGGATCATGATCGTGCGCCACCGCATCACCGAATCGGCGGCAACGCCGCACCAAACCGATCAGATGCCCTTGCGAATCTGTCCCGGTCTTCTCGAATAGCGAATGCAGCTGCGCCGCACGGTGGCTACGAGATCTGCCGCTGCGCTGACCATTCGTTTACCGATACGCCATGGACCAGTGCAGCCAGCAGCGACGCTTCGGTCGCCGTGAGCGAGAACATGGCCCGGTAGACCTCGTTCGGCACGTGCTCGGCTTCCGGGTCAGTGACGACCACCATGGCCAGAGGCACTGGTAAAATCGCCGCGAATTCGTGGCTCTGGGGCACCGGCACGACCATCACCATCCAGTCCAGCGTCGAGGCTGCGCAGGGCACGCGCATTGCGCCGCCCTTGGGCGTGGCGCTGCAGGCAAGTGAGATCAAGCGTCCCAATCGTTCGTCGAGCCCGGCTCTTTGACAGACCAAGCGGCGCTGCCTGATGGCCAGCGCGCGGCCCCCGGCCAGCAACTGGAATCCGTATGAATTCACCAGTTGCACGCGGCGCGAGCGATCCACGAGCACGACCGTCGCCTGCAGGCGATCCAGTGCCGCGCGGGCCAATGCCTGCTCGGCGCTCAATGCCTCGATCTTGGCCTGCATCCGGCTGATGCGCAGCAGGTGGGGTCGAAGCGCAAGGTAGATCTGGCGCCCAGCCTCGCCAAAGCGCGCCGCACCCGGCGGCCGCGCGAGGGACAGGAACATACAGCTCTCTGCGTCACCCGTGACCTTGCAACCGCCCACATAGCCGATGTCACTGCGCAGCGCGAAGTCGCGGACGTATTCCTGATTGGTCTTGGACCGCACATCGAGCATCTGCTCATCGGCCAGCCACTCCCCACGCCCGCCGGCATTGCCACCGAGCGGCCGGGGTCGAGGTGATGGTAGTAGGCCGCATAGATCCGCCCTACCTCCGGATCGTGACCGTGCATGCGGAAGTTCGACGGCGTTGGTGACGAAGTCGTAGTCGAACAGGGCGACGCGGGGCGCGTCGAAGAGGGTCGATAGCTCCCGTATCGCGGTGCCCCAATGCCCTTGGTCGAGCACAGTCTCGTACAGCGACGAGACAGTGGCGTCAAACTGGTCTGGTTCGCGCATCGCCCCTCCCCTTCGGTCCGAAGTTAGAGTCGACCCGGCCCCCGCCCGAGTGCGCAAAATGAGTTCCTGAATGGAGGGGTTGCATAGGGAAGCACCTCCTTCCTTGAGGTTCGATGGACCTGGCCCGGGGGCAGCCTGCATGGCCACGCCTGCGGCGTGGCCGCTTGCTCGCGGAAGCGACCTACCCCGCCGCCTCAAACCCCGGCGCCTCCCGCGCAACACCGCCGCCCTCGCCGGCTCCGAATCACAGCGCCGCGAGCTCCCGCTCCAGCGCGCCGATCCAGCCCCGCCACCTCGCGCCGCCGTGTCCTGCATGCGCCTCGGCCACGATCAATACCTGGCGGCGCTCGGCGGATGGCTGACAGGCGCTCTGGCGTTTGCACCAGCGCCTTGCGTGTACGTGGCGCTGCTCGTCTGCAAAGATCACCTCGCCGGCGTCGGGCCGCTGGTGCTCGCCGCTGAAGGCCAGATAGTCCTCATCGCCCGTGGCGTGGCGCACCTGCAGGTTGCCGGCCACGTGGGCGAGGTCGAACACCGCGATCGGAATCGCATACGCCACCGACACCGCATTGCACAGGTCCACCAGCGGGTGCAGCGGCGGCAGGTTGCCCTTTTCCGCAGCGCCGCACAGCCCTTCGGAGCGCATCGGTACTGCGTGGGCTTGAGCCCCATGCGCGCGAACGCGCGTCGCCACGCCTGGATGGCCGGCAGCTCGCTCTCCTGCTGGCCCGCAGTTTGGACGGGCGATCTCGGCGCAACGCGCCAGCGATGGTCACCGCGGCGTTGCCATGGACGCTGTCGCGGGGGATGGCGCCGGCCACCAGCTCGGGGAGCTCCGCCAGATGGCCGGGGTGTGGGTGAAGCGCACGGTCGCCAGCATTGCAGCCGTCACGTCAGTCGGCGATCACTGGCCAGCCCGCTCCCGAGGAAGGACGGCCAGGCCATCCTCGGAGTCGCGTTGTCATCCACGCGTCGTTCCGATTCAACGCTCGCTTCAACGCCGGCCGCACACAGTGGCTTCACGCCCGGTGATTGCACCGCGGCGCCCCACCCACAGGAGCCCTTGCCATGACCAACCCCTCCCAGCCCCGGAGCGCCGACAACGGCGTCAACGTCGAGGCCTTGCTCGGCGCCCGCGAGGCCCTGACCGACGCTCCGGAAGGCGCGCCGTTCAAGTGGCGCGCGACCAGCGAATGGGTGCAACGGCACGCACAGCCGCTCCACCGTCGACGGCTTCTTCGGCCTCGGCGCGGAGCAGAAGCACAAGACGAGTTCAGCTTCGATGCCGACCACCCGGAGGTCTTCGCCTCCGAGGACAAGGCGCCACGCCGGTCGAATATCGTGCTGGTCGGGCTCGCCGGCTGCCTGACCGCCGGCATCGCGGCGGTCGCGCAGAACCGCAACATCCAGCTGCGCTCGGTGCAGGCGACGCATCGAGGGCGGCATGGACCTGCAGGGCATCCTCGGCATCGACACCGACGTGCGCAACGGCTTCGACGGCATCAGGGTGCACTACGAGATCGACGCCGACGCCACGCCCGACGAGATCGCAGGCGCTGGTGGCGCAATCGCAGAAGCGCTCGGCGGTGTTCGACATCATCACCAACCCGACCAACGTCAGCGTGACCGCGAGCAAGGCGTGACCAGCGAAGGGCGCGCCGGCGACGCGACGTCGTGGTCGTCGGCGCAGGGCACGCCGGGCTGGCGATGAGCCAGCGCCTCGTCGGATCGTTCGATCGACCACGTGGTGCTCGAGCGCGGCGAGGTCGCCAACGCCTGGCGCACCGAGCGATGGGATTCGCTGCGCCTGCTCACGCCCAACTGGCATGAGCCGCCTGCCGGGCCACGCCTACGACGGCGACGAGCCCGACGGCTACCTGGCGCGGCCGGACGTCGTCGGCTTCATCGACCGCTACGCCGACGCGTCGCGTGCGCCGGTGCACGCGCACACGACCGTGCACCGCGTCGCGCCGTCGGCGCGGCGGCTACGCCGTCGTCACCGACCGCGGCGACTGGCGGTGCGCGCGCCGTCGTGCTGGCCAGCGGCGCGTGCAACCGTGCCGCTCGTGCCGGCGCTCGCCGACGGCGCTGCCGGCATCGGTCGCGCAGTGGACGCGCTCGGACGTATCGGCGGCCCGGCGCAGCTCGATGCCGGCGGCGTGCTGGTCGTCGGCGCCTCGGCCACCGGCATGCAGCTCGCGCGACGAGCTGCAGCGCTCGCGGCCGCCCGGTCACGCTGGCCGTCGGCGAGCACGTGCGCATGCCCCGCCTCTACCGCGGCCGCGACATCGAGTGGTGGATGGACGCCGCGGCGTGCTCGATCGAGCGCTATCGACGCAGGTCGACGACCTCGTGCGCGCGCGGCGCGTGCCCTCGCCGCAACTCGTCGGCACGCCGACGAGCGCACGACGCTCGACCTCAACGCCGCTGCACGCAGCGCGGTGTCGAGCTCGTCGGCCGGCTGGCCGGCGATCACGCGGCAGCAGGCGCTGTTCTCGGGCTCGCTGCGCAACGTGTGCGCGCTGGCCGACCTGAAGATGAATCGCCTGCTCGACAGCATCGACGGCTGGGCCGCCGAGCAGGGGCTGGCGGCGAGCTCGGCGCGGTGCAGCGCTTCGCGCCGACCGCCGTCGCCGCGCGCCGCGGCTCGACGCCGAGCTCGGGCGCGAGGTGCGCACGATCGTGTGGGCCAGCGGCTACCGGCCCGACTTCGCTGGCTCGACGTACCGGTGTTCGACCGCCGCGGCGATCTGCGCCACGCCGGCGGCGTCGTCGATGCAGCCGGCCTGTACGTGCTCGGCCTGCCGTTCCTGCGCCGTCGCAAGTCGAGCTTCATCCACGGCGCCGAGGACGACGTGCGCGAGATCGTGGCCGAACTGGCGGGTCATCTCGACCGCACGGCGCACACAAAGATGCACAATGCGCCGACGGTCGAAGCCCCGGGCACGGTCGCCGTGTGCCCGCGGTGAGGCCGCACGGAGGGATCTGGCATGGGATCGACGGCCAGCATCGGTGCGCCGCTGCACGTGCGTCTGCTCGGCGATCTCGAATTGCGGCGCGAAGACAGGCCCGCCGTGCCGCTGCCGCCGTCGCGCCGCACGCGGGCGCTGCTCGGTTATCTCGTCGCCACCGGGACACCGCACTCGCGCTCGACGCTGTGCGACCTGCTGTGGGACGGGCCCGGACGACCCGCGCGCCTCGCTGCGCTGGAGCCTGACCAAGCTGCGCGACGTGGTCGACGACGAGGCGGCGCTGCGCCTGCACGCTGACCGCGACAAGGTCGGCTTCACGGCCTCGTTGTGCCGGATCGACAGCGTGAGTGCCCTCGCGCTGCTGCAAGGCAAGGATCCCGCGCGCCTGCCGCTCGACGCGCTCGAAGACGCCGCGCGCACGCTGCAGGGCGAGTTCCTCGAAGGGCTCGAGCTGCCGGCCTGCTATCGCTTTCATCATTGGTGGATGGCCGAACGCGAGCGCTTCGCGCGCTACCGGCGCGGCGTGCTGGAGGCGCTCGACCGTGCGCCTGGCCGACGAGCCCCAGCGCGCGCTGCCGCATGGCCGCGCGATGGTGGCCACCGACCCGCTGGCCGAAGGCGCACACGCCACGCTGGTCCGCCTGCTCGCGGCGGCCGGCCGCTACCCCGAGGCCGAGCAGCACTACGCCTACGCCCGCGAACTGCTGCGGCGCGAGGTGGCGCTGCCCGACGGCGGCGTGCTCGACCAGACGATCCGCGCGGTGCGCCGCCAGCAGCGGCAGGCGGCGGCGGCGCCGCGCCCGCCTGCGCCGGCGCCCGCGGCCTCGCCGGCACCGGCGCCGTCGTTCATCGACCTGGTACGGCCGGCCACGCAGGCCCGGCCGGCGTTGATCGGCCGTGACGACGAATGCCAGGCGATCGACGCGGCACTCGCCGCGCCGCAGCAGGCGCCGGTGCTGCTGTTCCTCGGCGAGCCCGGCATCGGCAAGACCCGGTTGCTCGATCACCTGGCCGAGCGCGCCCGGGCACAAGGCGTGCGACTGATCCGGGCCCGTTGTTTCGAGGCGGAGGCGGTGCGCCCGTACGGCTTCTGGATCGACGCGCTGCGCGGGCTGCCCGGCGACGGCATCAGTGCACAGGTGCTGGCTGGTGTGGCGCCGCTGACGGGCGGACCGGTCGGCAGCGCCAGCCGCGAGCAGCTGTTCGACGCGGCCGCCGCGCTGCTGGACGGCCTATCGGCCCAGCAGCCGCTGGCCATCGTGGTGGACGACCTGCAGTGGATCGACGACGCGTCTGCCGCGCTGCTGCACCTCGTGGCGCGGCGGCTGGCCGATCCGCTCCGACCGGTGCTGTTCGCGGCCGCGGCGCGTGCCGACGCGGCCGACGACAACGCGAGCGCCCGAGGCCTGCTGCAGTCGCTGGCCCGTGAACGCACGCTGCTGCGGCTGGCGCTGCAGCCGCTGGCCGAGGACGACGTGCGGGGCTGGCTGGGCGAACGCCTGCCCGACATTCCCGCTGCGCTGCGCGACAGCGGCGGCAACCCGCTGCTCCTGATCGAGCTCGCGCGCGCGGCCGAAGGCAGCCGCCACCGCGTGCCGGATCCACGCGCCGACCGCCACGGCCGTGGCGACGCGACGGATGGTCGCGCACTCGATGCGTTGATCGGCGAGCGGCTGCGCGCGCTCGACGAAAGCTCGCGCGACCTGCTGGGCTGGGCGGCCGCGTTCGGCGGCGAGTTCGGCGCGGGGCGGCTCGCCGACGCCACCGCCTTGCCCCTCACCGAGGTGCTCGCGCGCATCGGATTGCTCGAGCGGCGCGGCCTGCTGCGCGCCAACGCGGACAGCGGCCTCGACTTCGCGCATGCCCTCGTGCGACAGACCGTCTACCGCAGCTTGTCGATGGCACGCCGGCGCGCACAGCATCGGCAGATCGCACGCACCTTGCTCGCGGCGAGCGCCGACGACCCGTGGCTGCATGGCCAGGTGGTGCACCACGCCAGCCTGGCCGGCGATGCGCCGATGGCCACGCGCGCGGCGCTGGCCGCCGGCGAGCACTGGTTGCGCGTGTTCGCCAACCGCGACGCCGCGCAGGTGGCCGAACGCGGCCTCGCGCTGCTCGACGAACTGGCGCCGGGCGCCGAGCGCACGCGGCTGGAGATCGGCCTGCTGCGGCTGCGTGTGGCGGCGGCCGCGGCGCCGGGCGGGCGCCGACTGCCGGACCTGACCGAACGGATCCGCCGTGCCGTCGATGCGGCGCAGTCGCTCGCGTTGCATGACGTGGCGTCGTCGGGCTGGGAGATCCTGGCCTATTGGTGCCAGCAGATGGGCGACGCCGCCGGTGCGCAGGAAGCCACGCTCGCCGCCGAGCGCTGCGCGCGGCTGGCCGACGCGATGACGCGCTGTCAGCAGCTGGCCAACACGGGCCGCTGCCTGATCGACATCGAAGCCGATGGCGAACGCGGCCGCGCGCTGCTGGCCGACGCGGCCGCGCTCGCCGCCGAGTTGCAGTTGCCGCTTATGGAGCTCGAATGGGGCCGCGGCCTGGCGGCGCGCGCCGAAGGCGATCTCGTGGCTGCGCACGCAGCGCTCGCGCGCGCGGTGGCGCTGGCGCGTGCGGCGTCGAACCACTGGCGCGAGTACGAATGCATGCAGGCGTTGGCCACCGTGGAGTTCGAGCTGGGCCGCTTCGACGCCGTGCTGCGCCATGTCGACGAAGTGGCCGACGCCGCGCGGCGCATGGGCGAGTCGCAGGTGCCGTTTGCCGACGCGCTGGCCGCCCTGGCGCGCCGGCGCCTGGGCGAGCCGGGTGCGGCCGCGGCGGTCGATGCCAGCCTCGCTGCGCTGCGCGAGCGTGACGCCAAGGCGCACCTGGCCTACGCGCTGAACGAGGCGGCGACGCTCGCCCTCGGCACCGGCGACGCCACCGTTGCGACTCGCCTGGCCACCGAGGCGCTCGAGGCCGCGCTGGCGGTGCGCCGCCCAACCCAGATCGCCCGCGCGCGGGCCACCATCGCCGCGGCCGCGCCGGCGCAGGCGGTGAATCACTGACCGGCGCCTTCAACGCCCTTGGAGAAGCCCATGAACCTTCAGCGCATCGTCGTCGAACGCAGCTTCGACGCGCCGCACACCGAGGCCGACATGATGCTCGTGTCGGGCCGCATGCGGCCCTGCCTCGAGGCCTACCAGGTGACCTGGAAGCGCACCGTAGTGTCGGTCGACCGCAAGCGCGTGGTCTGCGAGTACGAGGCGGCCGACGCCGAGACCGTGCGGCGCATCCAGCACGAGGCGGGCGCCCAGTTCGACCGCATCTGGGTCGGCAGCGTCATCGAGTAGGCGTGTCGCGCCGCGGCGGCCGCGGCAGCACGTCGGCCACGCTCGGCATCGACTTCCACGCCGCCGCGGGCGGCGTGTGGCCGGGCCGGGGCACGTCAGCCGACAGCTCGCCGGCGGCGCTGCGGTGGATGTAGCGCGGACAGTTCGGGAAGATGCGCGTGGCGCGCACGCGCACCACCAGCTGGGCGCCGTGGTGACGTGCCAGAGCGCCGGGATCGTCGAGCAACGTCGCGAGGCCGTTGACACGCAGCCGCCTGGGCGACTCGAAGTCGATGAACAGCAGCCCGACGGCGGCATTGGCCAGCACGTTGCCGAGACTGCGGAACTGGCCGTTGCCGTCGTAGCTCGGGAACTCGAGCTCATCGGGGCCGACCACGCGCACGAAGCCCGCGGCGCCGCCCTTGTACGAACAGTCCGGCCGCCCCGCGGCATCGGCGCTGGCGAGAAAGAAGAGCATGCGGCCTTCGATGAAGGCCTTGTCCTGCTCGGTGAACGCGGCGCGGCCGAGCCGCTCGTCGAGCCGGTCGGCCAGGCGCCGCGTGTCGAAGCGGTCCTGCAGGTCGCGCATGCCGGCGTGGTAGGCGGTGTCGCTCATGGGCGTCTGCCTCTTGCCAACGTCAGCGCGGCACCGCGGCCATCACCCAGTGCTCGACCGGCGGCTTGCCCTCGCGCACCATGGTGGCGGTGGCGTTCAGCGTGTCGCCGCGAACCACGCCGCGCCAGACCAGCTTGCCGTACTTGGGGCTTTCGGTCTCGGCTTCAAAGGCGATGGCATCGCCTGCCGGCGCCACGCGATACGGCGCATCGGCATAGCCGTAGCGATCGCAGGCCCTGGAGTGAAAGCGCCCGCCCTGGAAGAGCAGCGTGTCGGCGTCGCCGCTCGTCTTGCCACGCGGCAGGAACACGCCCTCGAAGCGGCGACCGTCGAGCGGGCTGGTCTGTGCCCCGGCGGTTGCCGTCAGCACCGAGCCGGCGGCGAGCAGCAGCATGTGGCGCCGGTGCGCGTGACCGATGAGGGAGCGAGTGTGCGATGGGTCGTTCATGGTCGTGTCCTTGGGCTTGGCGTGACCCCCGATGGGCCACACCGACACGATGCGCGGGCAGCGTTGGAACGACCGTTGGTGCCGTCGTGACCGCTTGCCTGAAATGACGCGGGCGCTCCCACCGAAGTGTGGAGCGCCCGCGGGTCTGGCTACAGAACCAACTACGTGAGGTAGGGCTCCGCCCCAAACCTAGATGTCTTAGACATATCACCTCCTTTCGCAGTTGATCGGAGCCTGTAGGGTACCCGCCTTCACACCATCTTGGCCAGTCGCATGTCGAATTCGGCCGGCCTCGCGCGTCGTGGAAATGAGACGGCCATCGTCAAGGCCCAACCGCCCAACCCAAGGAGTCGCCCCATGAGAAAACTCATCGCCACCACCATGGTCTCGCTCGACGGCGTGATGCAGGCGCCGGGCGGGCCCGAGGAAGACCCCACCGGCGGCTTTGCCTTCGGCGGCTGGTCGTTCCCCTATTGGGACGACGCCCCGGGCCGCTCGATGAACGGCCTGGACGGCAAAGACCGCGAGCTCGTGCTCGGTCGCAGGACCTACGAGATCTTCGAGGCGTACTGGCCGTACCAGGCGGCCGACAACCCGATTGCGCAGACGCTCAATGCGGCCCGCAAGCACGTGGCCTCGCGCACGCTGAAGGGGCCGCTGCAGTGGACCAACACCGCGCTGCTGCGCGGCGACGTCATCGCGGCGGTGGCGGCGCTCAAGGCCGAGGCCGGACAAGACCTGCAGATCATCGGCAGCGGCCACCTGATCCAGACGCTGCAGGCCGCAGCGCTGATCGACGAGTACAACGTGTGGACCTTTCCCGTCGTGCTCGGGCGCGGCAAGCGGCTGTTCGAAGCCGGCGCGAAACCCGGCGCGCTGCGGCTCGCGGCTTCGCTAACCTCGGCCACCGGTGTGGTGATGAGCACCTACGTGCCGGCGGGCGACGTGCCGCACGGCTCGTTCGTGCAGGACGAGCCGAGCGCGAAGGAAGTGCATCGGCGCGCGAAGCTGGCGCGCGAGGCGGGGTAACGTGGCCACAGGGGCGACGGTCCTTTGGCGTCATCCCGGCCTCCGGGATCGAGCCCGAGGGGAAAGAAAGTGAACGTCCGAAGGCGAACCGGCAACTCACCTGGACAACCATCGGGGCATGATCTCGCTCCGCCTTGACCGGAGAACCGACATGGCGACCTTCATCATCAGAGACCTACCCGCGAATCAGGACCTCGATCACGAAGCCATGGCGACGGTGCGCGGCGGCCTCTCATTGGGCCATCAAGGTGGAGCCCAGACGGCCATCACCACTGCCGACTCTGACGCTGGCAGTGCGTCAAAGGCCAAGCCTCAGGACTTTCACTTCGTCCACTACTATGACAAGGCGTCACCCATCATCGGATGGTAAGTTGTCAAGCGCGCAGCTGCGGTAGGAGGCTGCGGGTGGCGCCTCAGGCGCCGCCAGCGCCAAAGTCCTTTCGCTCCAGCAGCCGCGACACCGCGTAGCCGATCACCAGCCCCCAGAACGGCGCGCCGATGTTGAAGATCGGCACGTCGGCCACCGTGATGAGAAACGTGACGAGCGCGCCGAGCGTGAAGCGCTCGCGGAACGACACGTTGAACGCCGTCTGCAGCACGCGCAGCATGGCCAGGCCGGCGAGCGTGGCGATGAACGCGGGCGGCGTGGCGAGCATCAGCCGGGTGAACACCGGCGCGAAAAGGCCGAATGCCAGCGCGAACACGCCCACCGCGAGGCCCGCGGTGTAGTGCCGATGCCGCTCGCCCGAGCTGGAGATGATGGCGTTCACCGGGCCGGTGAGGCAGGTGGAGACCGTGCCCACCAATGCGGCGAGCATCGAGCCCGCGCCGCAGGCCACCGTGACGGCGTTGATGGGCGGCTGGTGCCCGGCCGCGTTGAGCACCGCCACGCCCTGGCCGTTCTGCACGACGAGCACGGTGATCGCGAGCGGCACCACGAGCTCCACCATCGCACGCCACGAGAACACCGGCGCAACCAGGTTGGGATGGGCCAGCACCTGCAGCTCCGAGCCGCTCGGATGGAACTTGCCGAGCAGCGCGATCGCCGCCGCGCCGACCACGAGCGCGCCGATCAGCGGCGGAATCACACGCAACGGGCGCGCCCATGTGGCCGAGGCGCTGAGCGCAAGGAATGCCACCACCATCGGCGCCGCGATCCACACATCGTCGCGCACCGCATACACCAGGCCGAGGCCGAAGCGCAGGAACACGCCCGCCACCATGCCCATCACGATCGGCATCGGCACCGCCTGCATGGCGCGCCGCACCCAGCCCGACAGGCCGAGCACCAGCATCAGCAGCCCGGTGGCGATGAAGGCGCCGATCACCTCGGCCAAGCGCAGGTGGCCGAGCGCCGGGCCCACCAGCACCGTGCCCGGGATGGTCCAGAAGAAGACCAGCGGCTGCCGGTACAGCGTGCAGAAGAGCAGCGTGATCAGCCCGTTGAGGAAGAACGAGCCGAAGATCCACGACGACAGGTCTGCCTCGCTCAAGCCCGCCGCGCGCGCCGACGGCGAGGATGATCGCCACCGGCCCCGAGGCGGCGAAGATGAACCCGATCACCGCGTTGGCGAGGTAGAGCCCACCGGAGTCGGCGACCATCTGGCGCAGGCCGGGCAGCGGCCTGTGGGGGGGCTCCAGGGGCATGGCGGGCTCCGGCGTGCGACGACCGGGGCGATTGTGCCGAAGCCGCGTTCGGCCATGGGGTTGACACCGATGCGACCGGATCTGGCCGACCACCGGCCGACCAAGACACACTGCGCATATGCCCTTGCCCACCCCGACGCTGCACACCGCTCGCCTGCTGTTGCGCCCTTTCACGCCAACCGACACCGACGCCATCTTCGCGCTGCAGAGCAACCCACGCGTGCTGCGCTACTGGGACTCACCGCCCTGAAAGGAGCGCACGCGGGCGGAGCGCTTCATCGCGATGTGCGGCCAGATGGCAGGCCGAGACCGACACGCGCAACACGGCATCGGGCGGCGTGCTGGAAAAGCTCGGGTTCCTCCGCGAAGGCACGCTGCGAGAGGACTGCATCGTGGATGGCGAGGTGTCGGATACCTGGGTGTACGGGTTGCTCAGGCGGGAGTGGAAGCAATAGCGCCGAAGTCGTTGCGCTCGGGCGGCGCTCACGCACAATCCCCGCGTGGCCCGCAGCCGTGACCTCCCCTGCCCCTGCCGTGCGCGTGACACCACGCCGATGCGTTATGCAGACTGCTGCGGGCATTGGCACGATGCGCTGCCGCGCGGCGAGTACGCCCCCACGCCCGAGGCGCTGATGCGCTCGCGCTACAGCGCGTATGCCCTGGCGCAGGGCCGCGGCGCCGCCCCGCCGGGGATGACCGAGTACCTGATGAAGACGTGGCACCCCTCGACCGCGCCGGGTGACCTGGAGCTGGGCCCGATGAACTGGACCGGCCTCGACATCCTGAACCGCGACGCGCGCGGCGACGCGGGCGTGGTGGAGTTCGTGGCGCACCACAAGATCAACGGCCGCGCGGGCCAGCTGCACGAGGTGAGCCGATTCGTGCGCGAAGCAGGCGCCTGGCTTTATGTGGACGGCGTGATGGCGCCGGGCCGAGAGGATTGACGCCCGGCGCTCGGGTTGCGGCCGGGCCGGGCACGGCGACTTCGGTTACCTGCGACTCCGGCGCGGCCGGGCGCGTTGCGGCGCTGCCAGCACGCCACCTCGGCGCGTTCGTTTGCTGGGAAGCTGTTGAAGCTTCCCAGCCGAACGGTCTACTTCTTCTTCTTGGCTGCCTTCTTGGCTGCCTTCTTCGCGGGTTTCTTCTTCGCAGTTGCCATGATTCACCTCCAGGTTGGAATGCGGCCGCTCATGCGACCGCTGCCAATGTAGATGGTTGGCGTGCACTTGACCAGCAGAGTTGTCGGATGAAGCCGACACCCGGACACCCGGCGTCTGGGTCGGCCCATCGCAGCTGCCGGGCGGCATACTGCGCAGCATGCCCAGCGTGCCTGCGCGGCAGATCGTCGGGAGTTGCGCCTTGAAACCCAAACACACCACGTCCAAGCGCTCGTATGACGTGGTGCTGTACGGCGCCACCGGTTTCGTCGGGCGACAGACGGCCGCTTACTTCGCGGCTCACGCCGACGGCGTGCGGTGGGCGCTCGCCGGGCGTTCGGGTGAAAGGCTCGAGCAGGTGCGGCAAGCCTGCGGGCCTGGTGCCGCCAGCGCCGGCATCATCGTGGCCGACGCGGCGGACCAGAAGGCGCTGGACGCCCTGGCCGGCCAGACGGTCGTGGTGCTGAGCACCGCGGGGCCCTTCGCCCTCTACGGCAGCGCCCTCGTCGCGGCCTGCGTGGCCCATCGCACCCACTACGTCGACATCACCGGCGAGACGCCCTGGGTGCGCGGGCTGATCGACCGGCACCACGCGCAGGCCGCGCGCGACGGCACACGCATCATCCCCTGTTGCGGATTCGATTCCGTGCCGTCGGACCTCGGCGCCTGGCTGGTCGCCGAAGCGGTGAGGCGACAGCATGGCGACCAGTGCGTCAGCGTGAAGGCCTGCCACTCGATGCGCGGCGGTCTCAACGGCGGCACGCTGGCGTCGGCGCTGAACATGATGGAAACGGGCCAGGACCGGCTGCTCGGCGACCCGTTCCTGCTCAACCCACCGGGTACCGCGCCGCGCCACCCGGCCGAGCACGCCGACCCCGTGGCGCCGCACCGGGATGCCGACTTCGATGCGTGGGTCGGGCCCTTCGTGATGGGGCCGGTCAACACCCGCATCGTGCGCCGCACGGCGGCACTGCTGAAGGCGCGCGGCGACGCCGCCTACGGCGCGCACTTCAGCTATCAGGAGTACCTGCGCTTCGGCCGAGGGCCGCTCGCCGCGGCCACCGCAGCGGGTGTCAGCGTCGGCATGGGTGCGGGATGGGCGGCGATGCGATTCAAGACCGGGCGCGCACTGGCCCGCGCGTTGGCGGTGTCACCGGGACAGGGGCCTTCCGAGCGCACGATGGACGGTGGGTCGTTTCGCTGCGAGCTGGTCGGCAAGACCGCCGCCGGCAAGATGGTGCGCGGGCGCGTGGCCGGCGACGGCGACCCCGGCAACCGCGCGACGACGAAGTTCGTCTGCGAATCGGCCTTGGCACTGGCCACGCAAGCGCAGGCGCTGCCCGGTGGCGAGCACGCCGGCGGCGTGCTGACGCCGGCCAGCGGGCTGGGCCTGGTGTTGGCGCAAAGGCTCGTGGCGGCAGGGATGACGCTGGAACCGCTACCCTTCTGAACGACGAAATCGCCCAGCCAGCAAACGTGTACCCAACAAGCCGGCGCGACGGCCGCGCCGCAAGGAGACCTCATCATGTCCAGCCTACCCGCAGTGAGCACCGAGACCCTGCAGGCCTTTGCCGATGCGTGGAACCGCCACGATGCCGATGCCCTGATGTCGTACATGAGCGACGACTGCGTCTTCGAAGCCTCCGCGGGCCCGGATGTCTGCGGCACGCGGTACGTGGGTCGCGCTGCGGTCAGGGCCGCCTACATGGAGGTATGGGCCACCTTTCCCGATGCGCATTGGGGCGGTGCGCGCCACTTCGTCGTGGGAGACCGAGGCGTGTCGGAGTGGACCTTCACCGGAACGCGCGTGGACGGCACGCGCGTCGAAGTGCATGGGTGCGATGTGTTCACGTTCCGAGACGGCAAGATCGCGCTGAAGAATTCGTATCGAAAGAATCGCGCACATCGGATCGGATGAACGGTGTTTCTTGTTCGGACAGGAGGACCACCATGCCCGGCATCGACCCTGAAGGCAAGCGCCTTCCCATCAAGCTCGACAGCACCTCGAATGGCGAATTCGCGCCGGTGCCGCTGTGGCCGGCGAACCTGGAAGCAAACCGCCTCGCGCACGAGGCCGCTGCGGTGAATGCGAAGCGGCTGGGTTCCTCCAAGAGGACGTTCCTCACCTCGGCCTGTGGCGCAGCGAGCACGCTGCTGGCCTTCAACGCGGCCAACGCCGCCGCCGGCAGGACCGGCGGCTTCTTCGACCTGCCGAACGAAGCCGCGCTGGACCTGCAGCTCGCCCGCGCGCAGGTGGGGCCCGCCAAGCAGGAATTCATACTCGACGTGCAGGGCCACTTCATCGACACGCCGAAGGGCAACTCGAAGAGCGCCGAGGTGTTTCTCAAGGACGTGTTCATGGACAGCGACACCGATGTGATGGTGCTGTCGTTCGTGCCTTCCACCCGTGACGCCGAGCCGGTGACGATCCAGGCCGCCGACCAGGTGCGCCGGCTGGTCGACAGGCTCGAGGGCACGCACCGGCTGCTGCTGCACGGCCGCGTGAACCCCAACCAGCCCGGCGACCTGGAAGGCATGGACGAGCTGAAGCACAAGTGGGGCGTGAGCGCCTGGAAGACCTACACGCAATACGGCCCCGACGGCAAAGGCTACTTTCTGCACGACGACGTGGGCATCCGCTTCATCGAGAAAGCGCGCACCCTCGGCGTCAGGAACATCTGCATCCACAAGGGGCTGCCCTTCGGCAGCCGCTCGTACGAGCACAGCCAGTGCAGCGACATCGGCGTCGTGGCCAAGCGCTTCCCGGACGTGAACTTCCTCGTCTACCACTCGGGCTTCGTCAGCACGGTGACCGAGAAGGCCTATGACGCCAGCGGCAAGAGCGACGGCATCGACACGCTGATCACCTCGCTGCAGAAGAACGAGGTCAAACCCAACAGCAATGTGTATGCCGAGCTGGGCAGCACCTGGCGCTTCCTGATGCGCGACCCCGAACAGGCGGCTCACGCGCTGGGCAAGCTGATCGTGGCGTGCGGCGAGAACAACGTGCTGTGGGGCACCGACTCCATCTGGTATGGCTCGCCGCAAGACCAGATCCAGGCCTTTCGCACGTTCCAGATCGCCGCGCCGTTGCGCGAACGGCACGGGTATCCGGAGATCACTGCAGCGTTGCGGGCCAAGGTCTTCGGCCTGAACGCCGCCCACGTGTACGGCCTCAGCCCGACGGAAGTGAAGCGCTACACCGCACGCGACGCGGTTGCGCAAAAGCGCGCCGCCTACCTCGAGAACCCCGATCCGCACTTCAGAACCTACGGGCCGAAGTCGCGGCGCGAGTTCCTGAGCATGTTTCGCTCCGCTGGCTGACCATGGCCGCCGCAGATGCTGGCGCGGTCGACGCGCTGATCGTCGGCGCCGGCCACAACGGCCTGGTCTGCGCCTGTTACCTGGCGGCCGCGGGTTTGCGCGTGCGCATGCTGGAAAAGCGCCCCGTCGTCGGCGGTGCCGCGGTCACCGAGGAGTTCTTCCCCGGTTTTCGCAACTCCACCGCGAGCTATACGGTCAGCCTGCTGAACCCGAAGGTGATCCGCGACCTGCGCCTGGCCGAACGCGGGCTCGTGATCGTGGAGCGCCCGTTCTCCAACTTCGTGCCGCTGGCGGATGGCCGCTTTCTGCAGTTCGGCGGCGACGCCAGCGCCACCCGGCGCGAAGTGGCCAAGTTCTCGGCGCGTGATGCTGAAGCGCTCGGCGCGTACTACGCACGCCTCGACCGGCTGGCCGACCAGCTGAAGAAGTGGGTGCTGCGCGCGCCGCCGAACCTGGGCGGGCCGCTGGTGGTGGAGGGGCTGCGCGACGCAGCGGCGGCGGCGCGGCTGCTGCTCGACTTTGGCGCGCTACCCACGGCCGGCAAGCGCGACCTGATGGACGTGTTCACCAAGAGCGCCGGGCACTGGCTCGACGCCACGTTCGAATCGGAGCCGTTGAAAGCCGTGCTCGGCTGGGATTCGGTGGTCGGCAACTACGCCAGCCCGTACGCGGCCGGCTCGGCCTATGTGCTGCTGCACCACTGCTTCGGCGAGGTCAACGGCAAGGCAGGCCGGTGGGGGCACGCGGTCGGCGGCATGGGGCGCATCACCGAGCTGATGGCCGACGAAGCGCGTGCGCGCGGCGTGCAGATCGACGTGGGCCACGGCGTGCAGCGCGTGCTGGTGGAGCACGGCGCGGCAGTGGGTGTGCTCACCGACCGCGGCGAGGAGATCCGCGCGCGCAGCGTGGTGTCGAACGTGCACCCGCAGGCGCTTTACAAGCGGTTGATCGATCCGGGCGCGCTGCCGGCGGAGTTCAACGAGGCGATCGGCCGCTATCGCAGCGGCTCGGGGTCGCTGCGCATCAACGTCGCGCTGTCGGCGTTGCCCGACTTTGCGTGTGCGCCCGGCACGACGGCGATGCCGCATCATGCGAGCGGCATCGTCTTCGCCCCGTCGCTCGCCTACATGGACCGCGCGTGGGTCGATGCGCAGGCGCAGGGCTTCTCCGCCCAGCCGATCGTGGAGATGATGATCCCGAGCGTGGTGGACGACTCGCTCGCGCCGAAAGGCGCGCATGTGGCGAGCCTGTTCTGCCAGCAGTTCAAGCCCGAGGCGGATTGGGATCGGCTGAAGGAGCGTGCCGTGCAGGCGGTGTTCGACGTCGTGCAGTCGCACTGCCCGAACTTTCGTGCATCGCTGCTCGGCTACCGCGCGCTCACGCCGCTGGACCTGGAGCGCGAGTTCGGCCTTGTCGGCGGCGACATCTTCCACGGGCAGCTGTCGCTCGACCAGCTGTTCTCGTTGCGGCCGTTGCTCGGCTACGCGCGCTACCGCGGGCCGTTGCGCGGGCTGTACCACTGTGGTTCGGGCGCCCACCCGGGGGGCGGCGTCACCGGGGCGCCGGGGCACAATGCGGCGGCCGAAATCGGGCGCGATCTGGCGTGAGGCGGCACTGGTTGTGAACACGAAAAACCAGACACTGATCAATCAACTCATCGGCTTCCTGGCGGTGCCACCAGTAGCCCTCGCGCTCATCGTGGGAGCCGTGCTCGTGCTGCCGCTGTTGCTGGTGGCCTATACACAGGGCCCATCCACTGCTGCCGCGCCGCAAGGCCAACTGTGGCGCCTGGCGATGGCACCCGCGCTCATCGCCTTCATCCTGGGGGTTCATCCATGGCTGCAAGTGCGCTGGCGGCTGGCGATCGACGCGCTGCGGCCACTTTCCCTGCAACCCGACATCGTCGACCACGACCTTCATGGCTTTTCGCCCTGGCGCGTGGGTCGCAGTGCTGCTCGGTGCAGCGTTGGCCATCTGGATCAGCCAGTCGATGCGGGCCGCTGGATGGCTCTTCATCTACACGCTCGCCACGAACATCGCCTTGTTCAGCCTGATGGCGCTTGCAATCTACGATGGCCTGCGTCGAACGAGGCACCTCAAGCGGGTGGTGGCGGCAGGTCTTGCGCTGGATCTGTTCGACCGCCACTTGCTGACGCCGCTGGCCCGCTTTGGCCAGAGCGTGTCGTTGACGTTCGTCGGCGGCATCTGTCTCAGCCTGCTGTTCCAGTCCGCCGAGAGGCTGTACTCGATGCAATCGCTGGTGATCTATTCGATCCTGATCGTCGTCGCCCTGACCCTCTTCTTCTCATCGATCTGGAGCATCCACGTCGCGCTGGTGGTCGCGCAGCAACGCGAACTGACCACCATTCGCGAGCACTGGAGTCAGGCCCGTGGCGAGTTGCGACAACACCTCGCACAGGCCGGTTCCGCGGGCGGCGCTGAGGACGCCGCGAGGCTCTACGACCCACTGGTCGTCTTCGGCACGTACGAGCGGCAGGTGCTGGAAGCATCCACCTGGCCCTTCAACCCGAAGATCGTCAAGGAGGTCGCGGCATCGCTGGTCGCACCGATCCTGATCTACGGGATCAGGGTTGCCGTAGGGTTGTGATTCGCACCGAAGCCGCACTTCGCTCGGTCTGTCCACCGCGGTGAGCCCGGCGTACGCTTGCAGATGGAAGCTTTGAACGAGCCTTCCCTAAGGTGCACACCGCGTGGACCAGCGCAGCACCTGCGCCTCGTCGACGTACAGAAATCTGTATGATGGCGGCATGAAGACCACGCTGGACCTGAACGATCAACTTCTCGCCGACGCCAAGGCCCTGGCGGCCCAACAGCGCACGAGCCTCACGCGTCTGATCGAAGAAGGGCTGCAGCTGCGCCTGCGCGCGAAGGCCGCTTCCGCCACGCGCGGAAAGAAGGTGCGCCTGCCGGCATTCAAGGGCCGCGGCGGCCTGGTGGCGGGTGTGAATCCGCTGAGCAACCAGGCGCTGCTCGAGGCCGCGGGCGATGACGCCTGACGTCAACCTGCTCGTCGCCGCCTCGCGCACCGATCACCCGCATCATGCCGTGGCGCGCGCCTGGCTCGAAGAGGCAGTGGCCGCCGGCGCAGCGGGCGCGGCTTTCACGTTGATGCCGATGGTGCTCGCCAGCTTTCTGCGGCTGGTGACCAGCCCCAAGGTCTTCCGGCAGGCCACGCCGATCGACGATGCCGTGGCGTTCGTCGATGCGCTGTTGGCGTCGCCCGGCGTGCAACTGGCTCCCTTGGGCCCGGAGTGGCCCAAGCTGCGGCAGCTGTGCCTGGACAAGCAATTGGGCGGCAACGACCTGCCCGACGCCTGGTTGGCGGCCGCCGTGGCTCACCTGGGCGAGCACCTCGTCGGCTTCGACCGGGATTTCAGAAAGCTGCTGGGTCGCAGCCAATTCACGTTGCTCGCACGCGCGTAAAGCGGTGAGGCCGGGGACCCGCCTACCCGCTTCCACCCGCGCGCCATACGCCTCGAGTCCGTCCCAACCCTCCACCACAGGAGATCCGCACCTTGAAGACCCGCATCACCGAACTGTTCGGCATCGAGCACCCCATCATCCAGGGCGGCATGCATTACGTCGGCTTCGCCGAGCTGGCCGCGGCCGTGTCCAACGCCGGCGCGCTCGGCATCATCACCGGGCTGACACAGAAGACGCCCGACGATCTGGCGCGGGAGATCCGCCGCTGCCGTGAGATGACCGACAAGCCCTTTCGGCGTCAACCTCACCTTCCTGCCGGTGATGAAGGCGCCCGACTATCCGGGCTACATCCGCGCCATCGTCGAGGGTGGCGTGAAGATCGTCGAGACCGCGGGCAACAACCCGCAGAAGTGGCTGCCGGCGCTGAAGGAGCACGGCATCAAGGTGATCCACAAGTGCACTTCGGTGCGGCACTCGCTGAAGGCCGAGGCGATCGGGTGCGATGCGGTCAGCGTCGATGGCTTCGAGTGCGGCGGCCACCCCGGTGAGGACGACATCCCGAACTTCATCCTGCTGCCGCGCGCCGCCGAAGAGCTGAAGATTCCCTTCGTCGCCTCGGGCGGCATGGCCGACGGCCGCTCGCTGGTGGCGGCGCTGGCGCTCGGCGCCGACGGCATGAACATGGGCACGCGCTTCATCGCGACGAAGGAGGCGCCGGTGCACGACAACGTCAAGCAGGCCATCGTTGCCGCGAGCGAGCTCGACACGCGCCTGGTGATGCGCCCGCTGCGCAACACCGAGCGCGTGCTGCGCAACGCGGCGGCCGACGCGCTGCTCGAGAAGGAGCGCCGGCTCGGTGCCGATCTCAAGTTCGAGGACATCATCCCCGAAGTCGCCGGCGTCTACCCGAAGATCATGCTCGACGGCGACATGGACGCCGGCGTCTGGTCGTGCGGCATGGTCGCCGGGCTGATTCGCGACGTGCCCACCTGCAAGGAGCTGGTCGACCGCATCATGGCCGAGGCCGAGAGGCTGATCACCCGGCGGCTGGCGGGCTTGGTCGGGGTCAAGCCATGAGCGCCACCCCCGAATCCGTCGGCATGAGCGGCGAGCGCCTGGCGCGCATCGACCGCTTCCTCGCCGAGCGCTACGTCGGCGCCGGCAAGCTGCCGTGTGCGCAGCTGCTGGTTGCGCGCGACGGCCAGGTCGTGCATCAGACGCTGCTCGGCCATGCCGACCTCGAGGCCGGGCGCCCGCTGCGCGACGACGCGATCGTGCGCATCTATTCGATGACCAAGCCGATCACCAGCGTCGCCTTCATGATGCTGGTGGAGGAAGGCAAGGTGGCGCTCGACGATCCGGTGCACCGGTTCATTCCGTCATGGCGCAACCTGGGCGTGTATGTCGGCGGCGGCGGTGGCCTGCCCGGCACGCCGCCCGGCTGGCTGACGAAGCCGACCGACGCGCCGATGCGCATCGTCGACCTGCTGCGCCACACCTCGGGGCTGACCTACGGCTTCCAGAACCGCACCAACGTCGACGCCGCGTACCGCGCGCTCAAGATCAGCACCTTCGAGCGCGGCGACGGGTTGCAGGGCTTCGTCGATGCGTTGGCAGGCATCCCGCTCGAGTTCTCGCCCGGCGCGGCGTGGAACTACTCGGTGTCGACCGATGTGCTCGGGTACCTGATCGAGAAGATCTCCGGCCAGCGATTCGATCAGTTCCTGCACCAGCGCATCTTCGTGCCGCTGGGCATGCGCGATACGGCGTTCTTCGTCGACGAGGCCAGGGCCCCGCGCCTCGCCCAATGCTACGTGAGCACGCCCGAAGGCAAGCTCGCGCCGGCGCAGCTCGGCTCATTCCGCGAGCCGCCGGCGGTGCCCTCCGGCGGCGGCGGGCTGGTGTCCACAGCGGCCGACTACCTGCGATTCTGCGAATGCCTGCGCCGCGGCGGCGAACTCGACGGCGAGCGCCTGATCGGGCCGAAGACGCTGTGGCTGATGCGCCAGAACCACCTGCCCGAAGGCCGCGACCTGGCCGACGTGTCGGTCTCGATGTTCACCGAGGCCACGTACAAGGGCGTGGGCTTCGGCCTCGGATTCGCGATGACCACCGATGTCGCGCGCACGCGCGCCGCCGGATCGTTGGGCGAATACTGGTGGGGCGGCGCGGCGTCGACCGCGTTCTGGGTCGACCCGGTCGAGGACATCTGCGTCGTCCTGCTCACGCAGTTCATGCCGTCGACGCTGTACCCCATCCGGCGCGAGCTGCGCACGATGGTCAATGCGGCGGTGATCGACTCGAAGGCCTGAGCCCCACGCCTGACCGGACGGATCAATACCGGATGCGCACCGACGCCGCGCTGCGCTCGCACTTGCCGCGAAAGACGGCCTCGATGTTGTTGCCGTCGGGGTCGAGCACGAAGGCCGCGTAGTAGCCCGGATGGTAGGCGCGTTCACCGGGCGGGCCGTTGTCTCTGCCGCCATGCGCCAGGGCGGCCTGGTAGAACGCATTCACCATCGCCCGGTCTTACGCCTGGAACGCGATGTGCTGGATCGGGCGTCAGCGCTGGCCGTTTGCGTGGTGACGCGAGATCCGGTCGACGATTCGTCTCTCACACGCTCATGCGCCTACAACCGCCCTCGGATGCCCATAGACCACGTACGCCAGCCATGTCGCATCCCCGCCTTTGCGAGCCGCCTGCCGCGCCTTCATCACAGCCTCGCGCAGCTGCAGCGGCTTGGCGCCGGGCTTGCGCAGCGCGAATGACTTGTAGAACTCCTCGATGAAGGTGCGCGCCGGCGCGTCGCCGACCGACCAGTGGGTGCCGATGAACACGCCGGCGCCGCGGCTGACGAAGGCCGAGGCGAAGCCGCCCATGCTGGCAAAGCTGCGGTTCATGCGCGCGCTTTCGCAGGCGTTCAGCACCACGATCGGGCGGCGGCCGTCGGACTCCAGTTGCGCAGTCTGCGCCACCGTGGTGGCGAGCAGCGCGTTCTCGGTGGCGCCGTCGTCGAGCTGGTCCAGCAGCAGGCGCGCGTCGGCCTGCTCGGCACCGGCGGCTTCAGCGTGTCCGCCGAAGTGCAGCAGGTCGAAGCTGCCCGGCGTGCGCAGCAGCTTCTGCACGTCGAGCGCGCGCGCCTTCACCGCGGTCGCCTTGAACAGCTTTCTCATCATCCGCTCTTCGCCGGCCGCATCCGGCAGCGCCATGTCGCCGCTGTAGGTGGGGATGATGTAGCGTGCCCGGTCGGCGCCGATCGCCAGCCGCGATGGCGGGTAGCCGTCGTAGAGCCAGCGCGCCAGCCCCAACTCGCCGAGGAACATGCTGTCGTCGCTGATCACCGCTTTGGCCGGATCCTTCAAGTAGACCAGCTCCCACGGAATGAAGGGCTCCATGCTGAACACCTGAACGCTGGTGATGCTGGCGCGCTGGTCCCAGAGAAGCTGCCGCATCTCGTGCGGCATCAGCTCCGTATACATCATCGCGCCGATCGCGCGCAGGTCGGTCTCGAACGCCTCGAGCTGGTCCTTGCCGCTGCCAGCCCAGGCATCGCCGATGCGGTTGAGGATCTTGGTGATGTAGGCGTCGCGCCCTTTGATCGGCGGCGATTCGAAGCGCTTGCGGATCTTCAGGCTCGGCAGGTCGAGGTAATAGCGGTACTGCACCTCGTCGCCGATGAAGCTCTCCTCGATCAGTAGTTCGTCGAGCGGTTCTTCTTCCGGCGGGAATTGCGCGATCTCGCCCGCTACCGGCAGCCGCGCCATCGGCCCGGTGCGCGCGCTGGCGACGATGCGCGGCTTCAGCTTCAAGGTGACCAGCGGCACCGGACCCTGGCGCACCTGCACCCACAGTTCACCTTCCGCGCCGGACACCAGGCCGGTGACGTCGAACGAGACGTTGGCCTCGTCACCCGGCGCGGGCACGTCGACCTCGACCCGCCGTTCGCCGTCGACGCGGAAGTTGCGCCGCTCGGCGATCTGCACGATCAGCTTCTTCCCGGCTTCGACTGCGGCGGCGGCGGTTTCGCCGGTGCGCCCGGCAGTCACTTCGAGCGCGTGGCGGGCGATCGTCACGTCGACGCTGACCTTCTTGTCGACCGTGACCTCCGCGTCCATCTCGGCGCGGAAGCGGCATTCGACCTGAGCCTCCTTCTTGCCACCGCGGTCGCCGGTCGGCAGATCGATTTCCTTGGCGACCGTGACGCCGTCCTTGACGATCGTCGGCGCGCCGAAGCTCTTTTCGAGAACGCCGTTGCGTGCCGGCGGCGCAGGCGGTTTGGCTTTCTTGGCCGTGGTGGGCAAACGCGCCGAGCGTTTGGGTGCGTGCGAGGGCGGCGCCGCCGGGGACAGCGACTTCTTCGTGACGCCGGACTTCTTGGCCTTCTCGATCTGGGTCTTCTTCGCGGCCCTCTTCACCGGCGGTTTCGCGACGGCCTTCTTCGCCACCGCCATGCCGCCGCCGCCACCACCGCCCCCTTTCTTCTTCATCACCTTCACCCTGCGCTTTGGCGACGCGGGTGCAGCCTTCTTGGCGGGTGTTGGCTTCTTCGCTTTCGCGGTCGGCGCTGGCTTGCGCTCGATCGTCGCGGGCTCGGCCGGCTTGGCCTTGGCCGCGCCTGCGCGTTTCTGCGCGCGCTTCGGCGGCACCGCGCCGGGTAGCTCGAACCACTCGATGAGCTTGGCCGCGGTGTTGTCGCGGGTGAAGTAGTTGGTGTGATAGACGGAGCCGTTGGTGCCGTAGTCGAGCTTGCCTTTCACGAAGTCGCCCAGACTGGGGTCGATCTGCGTCATCGAGCGTACGTGCACCACCAGGTCGTTGGTCTCCCCGTACAGCTCGTCGGCGCCCCAGTCGGCGATGCGCATCAGCAGCTTGGGTGGAAGCTCCGGCGTACTGCCAGAATTGAGCGCTTTGCCGGCTTCGAAGTTCGACATCACCGCGAAGTACTGTGCATCCGCCGCAGCCGGCTGGCCGGCCTGCGCCCGGTTGATCGTGGTGACGAACTCGCCGTCGGGCTCCATCGCGGCCAGCCCCGGCACCAGCTTGTCGGTGATCGCGCCGGTGGCCAGCGTCTTGACCAGCACACCGACGCCGCGGATCACGCCGGCGGCGATCGTGCTGACGCCGGTCGCCCCCGGTACCAGCGACAGCGCGCGGGTGGCGCCGAGCGCGAGGTTCGTGTAGTGATCGGCGAAGCGGTGCCAATTTGCGGGCTCGGCCAGCTGCGTACCGCCGTTGGTGCAGGCAACGAACACCACGCGCCCGATGCTGGCTTTCCACCCCGAGTCCGGCAGCAGGTGCTCGATCAGCGAGCGCGCCACCAGGCCGCCGCGGCTGTAGGCGACCATCTCGATGCGCGGCGGCTGCGGCCACTTGATCTTGCGCAGGCGCTTCAGGATGTCCCTGCCGTTACTCAACGGGTCGACGCTGAGCGTGGCGTGATCGAAGCCGAGCACTGCATCGTAGGTGGCGCGCGCGCGGGCGAGGAAGTCCACACCTTGCGGCACGATGCCGAGTGCGCCGAAGCTGCCGACCGTGCTGGAGAACGTGCCGTGCACGAACAGCAGCACGCGCGCCGGGCGGTCCGCCGGCAGGGTGAAGGGCAACGACTCGTTGTCACCGAGCAGCGTCCACCGTCGCGGGTCCGGGCTGGTGATCGCTACCAGGCCTTGCTCGACCTTGCGCTCGAGGAACTCGACCACCTTCTTGCCGGCGACCTTGACGGCGAAGCGGAACACGTACGCAGTGACCTTGCCGACCAGCTTGTCGACCAGCCAGTTGCGTTTGACGCCGCCGCGCTTGACCGCGATCGCCGGCGGCGGGGGCGCTGCCTTCAGTTCGACCGAGAAGCGCACCTGGCGCTTGACCGCTGCCGCGCCGCGCTTGGGTGCGGCCGACGGCAGCGCCTTGCCGTCGACGATCCAACGGTATTCCCCTTCGTCATCCAGCAAGATCACGGCCTGCTCGTCGGGGCCGAGCGGAACGTCGAGTGTGACGGCGGAGGACGGTGCCGCGCCCCCGCGCTTCTTCGGCCGCGCCGCTGGTGGAATGGCCAGCGGGATCGAATCGACCAGTTCGAAGTCCTGACCGGCCAGCGCTTCGAGTATCAGGCCGCCGTCGCCCGGCACCCCGGGCCTGCCGCGCGTCGCGGCTTTCGCGCTGCGTTTGGGTCGGGGAGCCTCGCGGCTCAGTTCGGCCGGGCCAGTGACTGCAACGCTGACGCCAGAGGCGCGAGTGAGTTCGGCCATCTTGGCTCCTTGAGGTCGTCTGTCGTTTGGGGGTCAGAACCTAACGATAGTGTCGATTCTCGCGCTTGTCTGGCGTCAAGGTATGCACAGTTCGGTGCGCGCCGGGGGGCAGTGCGGAAGCGCCAAATCCGCGTCAGAGCCGGCAGATGTCAATCCACGAGACGTGACCCATATGCTGCCGAACCAGATCGACGAGATGCCCGGTCCCGCCCGGCCCACTTGGCTCACCGCCATCCCAAAGGCATATGTCAGCTTGTCCGCACCTCAGCCGCTGCAGGTAGGCCAGCACAGCGCCTCGCCCCGAGCGCCCGAGCTGGCGGTAGCCCAGGCGCCGCAGCACAGCGTCAATCCACCTGTAGCGGCCTGGGTCGTCCTGCGCGGCGCTGAACTGCAGCGCCTGCGTCCCCTCCAGCACCTGCCGCACCTGCTCCACGGTGCACACCTGCGCTTCGTTCATGTCGATCACCATCGATTCGATGATCGACGCGCCGCACCGGCAGGCTGCCCGTCAGCCGCCCAACCGCCGCTTCCAGACCCCCTCCAGGCTCATTCCTCGTTGGAATCACGCGCCCGGCTTCAGGCTCATACCTCGTTGGAAAAGACTCCGGCTTGACGTATTACGTCAAACGTAATACGCTGCACGGAACGTGATTCAATCGTTTCGCGACAGGGACACGGAGGCGCTTTTCGCAGGCGGCAATCCGCGGCGGTTCAGGAGCTTTGCCGCAGTGGCCGAGCGCAAACTCGCTCAACTCGATGCGGCGCAAACACTGGACTTCTTGCGTGCACCGCCGGGCAATCGGCTCGAAGCCCTTAAAGGCAACCGGTCAGGGCAATACAGCATCCGCATCAACGACCAATGGCGCATCTGCTTCGTGTGGACCCACAGTGGCCCCGCCGATGTGGAGATCGTCGACTATCACTGACAAGGACTCACCATGGCACGCCCCGAGAACCGCATGCGCCCCGTCCATCCCGGTGAAGTGCTGCGCGAGGACTACCTTGCGCCCATCGGCCTGAGCGTGAACGCCCTCGCCCAGGCGCTGGGCGTGCCCGCCACCCGCATCCACGAGATCGTGAAGGAGCGCCGCGGCATCACGGCTGACACTGCAGCCCGGCTCGCCAAGCACTTTGGCGGTGATGCGGCGTCGTGGCTGGCGCTGCAGGCCCAGTACGACCTGAAGACCTTGCCCACGCGCCGCGAGATCGAAAAGCGGGTGCAACCGCGCGAGCGCGAGGTGGCCTAGCATTCGAGCCGAACGGGCGTGCCTCATTCGACGACGGGGCCCTACCCCGCCTCCACACGCGCCCCATAAACCTCGACCGTCCGCTGCCACGCCGGCCGCGCCAGGCACCGGCTGCGATACGCCACGAGTGCCGGATACGGCGCGATCAAGGCCTCGTCCTTGATGCCCGAGCGAAGCACGTGCGCCATCAGGATGTCGGCCACGGTGAAATCGGCGGTCGCCACGTAGCTGCGATCGCCCTCAGCGAACCAGCGTTCCAGGTTGCCCAGCACCCGGTGCACCCAGCCGACCATGAACTCGCGGTGCCGGGCGCAGCTGCCGTCGGTGGGCGACGTCCAGCCCAGCACCATCAGGCCGAGCAGCGGCGGCTCCACCGTGTTCATGGCGGCGAAGCACCAGCGCAGCACCTGCGCCTCGCCGGCCCGGTCAGCCGGGATCAGGCGGCCGCACTTGCGTGGCCAGGTAGAGCACGATGGCGGCGGATTCGGACAGCACCAACCCGTCGTCGTCGATCGCCGGGATCTGCTCGAAGGGGCTGAGCCGGCGATAGGCCTCGGTGTTGAGGTCGTGCGCGGGGTGGTCCATGCCGGCCAGCTGGAACGGCAGCTGCATCTCCTCGAGCGCCCACAGCACGCGCAGGTCGCGGGTGTGGCCGCGGGCGAAGGCGTTGACCTTGGAGAAGCCGTAGAGCTTGAGCATGGTGGTAACGCATTTCTGCCGCTGTGCAGATGTCTGAGTCGGGGTGACTTTACGTCTTTGGCTGGCCCAGCGCAGCTAATAGCGGCGGGTTGGCGCCAGCGAACGGGCTGAACCTGCTGAGCATGCAATTGCGCCGTGAGCTGGATTGCATGATGGACACCGACGAAACGCAGGGCTTTGTGGTGCTGCTGCCGTAGTGAACTGCTGACCGCTGGCAGCTCTGCCCTGCGGGTGTTCCAATGCGCGAGCACGTCGGAGGGAACCGATGGACCGAAAGCGGCGCATTCTGGTGGCGGCGATTGGCGCTGGTGCGATGGCGGCGTCACCGTCCATGCGCGGACAGCAGCCGACCAAATCGCCCGCTCGCATCGGCGTGCTGAGCCGCGGGTGCCCCGGGCAGCGCCAGGCTGACGCTTGAACCCTTCTGGCGGCGGATGCGCGAGCTGGGATACGTGGAGGGCAAGAGCGTCGCATACGAGATGCGCTTTGCACACGGCAGTTCGATCGCTTTCCAGCGTTGGCGCAGGAACTCGTGGCACTGCGGGTGGACGTCATCTATGCCACGTCGGCTCAGGCAGCGATCGCCGCACGCAGTGCAACGAGCTCGATTCCGATCGTGTTCAGCGGTGTCAGCGACCCGGTCACCGTTGGGCTGGCCGAAAGCCTTGCGCGGCCTGGCGGCAATGCGACCGGGGTGTCGCTTCTCGCATTGGACACAGCCCCGAAGCATGTCGAACTGCTGCGGATCGCCGTGCCCAAGCTCTCCCGCGTGGCGATGCTTCTGAATCCCGCCGAACGGAATGCTGCAACCCCCTTCGCCCTGTTCGCCGAGACAGCGCGGGCCGTCGGCATCCAGGTTCTCGCAGTCGAAGCGTCGACACCAGCCGAGATCGATGCGGCCTTTGCCCGCATGGCACGTGAGAAGGCGGAAGCTGTCTACCTCACCACCATCTTGTCCTTTCTGGAGCGACACCGGATCGCCGAGTTGTCGATCAAACATCGCATTCCGGCCTCAGCGAGCTTTCGTGAGTTCGTCGAAGCGGGCGGCTTGATGAGTTACGGGTCCAATTCTGCGGAGAGGCTCGAGCGCCTCGCAACCTACGTGGACAGGATCCTGCGTGGCGCACGCCCCGCCGAGATGCCCATCGACCAGCCGACCAAGCTTCATTTGGCCATCAACCTGAAGACGGCCAAGACGCTTGGCGTCGCCATCCCACGCATCGCTGCGCTTGCGCGCAGACGAGATCATTGAGTGAAACGCGCCAGCACGCAGTCCTCCTGCGCCACCCAACCTCTCCCCGTCACCTCATTTCGATTGGGCTGGTTCAGCGGGGCTGCGGTACCCAGGGCCCGAGTCACCGCCCAGGCAGCCTGCCCGCGACCAGCATGCCCAGCAGAAACGGTGTGAATAGGGGCATGCATCTGAAGCAGATATGCTGCGGAGCTGAGCCCTCGTCATTCGGCGACTGACCTGCTCCGCTGCTGGTCGTCGTTGAACGCGCCTGTTTGGTCGGGAGGAGATTTCGATGCAGGACTCTCTGGGCAATACGGTCACCACAGCATCAGGCGAAGCCCTGCGCCTCATCGAGAGCGCGATTGACCTGCACGCAAGAGGCTGGCCCGGCGCGCTCGAAACGGCCGAGGCTGCAGCGAACGAAGATCCTGCCCTCGCGATCGCGCATGCACTGCAGGCACTGATCCACGGCATGTGGGGTCGCCGTCCCTTGGCAGAAGCGGCCATGTCCCGCGCCCTGCAGCTTGCACGGCATGCATCGGCGCGGGAGAAATCGCTGCTCGAACTGCTCGAGCACGTGGTGCGGGGGCGGACGCAGGCGGGGCTCGCCTGGCTGCTCGCGCATGTGCGGCGTTTTCCGTCTGACTTGCTGGCGCTGACGACCGGCGTAGGTGCATACGGGCTGTTCGCATTCAGCGGCAGGTCTGACCACAACGAACAAAGGCTCTCATTGCTCGACGAATTGGAGCGCCACTACCCGGCTGATGACCCCTGGCTGCTCGCCTACCGCGGCTGGATGCGAATCGAACTGGGAGCCGTCGACGAGGGCCTGTGGATGGCGCTCCGTGCAATCGAGAGCAAGCCGCAGAACGCGCACAACGCCCACATCGTCGCGCACGGGTTCCACGAGGCGCGACGACCCACGGACTACCTGACGTTCCTGCCCAGCTGGCTCGCCAGCTATCCCGAGGAAGGCCTGCTATGGGGCCACCTCCAGTGGCATGCAGCGATTGCCGAACTCACGCTCGACGATGACGAGGCCGCCCTTCGACGATGCCTGGACGTGATCGTGCCGCAACTGCCGCGCGGGGCTCCGTTCATGGGCCTGGCGGACGGCGCGTCGCTGTTGTGGTTGCTCGGGCTGAGGAGCGTGCCTGGGCTGCCGTGGGCCGAGGTCGCGCAGCACACGTCCTGCCACTTTGCGAGCGGCTCCAATCCGTTCGGCGAATTGCACCTCGCCATGGTGGCTGCTGCATTGCGGGACCGAGATGCTCTCGCGCAGTGCAGCAAGCGCCTAGAGAACCTTGTGGCAGGGGGAAGTGCCGGCGCGCGTGCAGCGCTGGGTTGGGTCGCGGGTCTGGCGGGTTTCTTGGACGAAGACCCGGACTCCGGCGTGCGCAGCCTGCGCGAGTGCGAAGACGAAGCGGTCCGTTTGGGCGGGAGCAATGCCCAGCGAAGCATCATTGCGCAAACACGCGAGGCACGGCGCATTCCAGCCGCCACCAAACCGAACGCCTGAACTCTCATGACCGCGAACAACGTGAACGCAGTCGAACGGTTCTATGACTTTCACCCGATCAACGCCAAGCAGATCCTTGACTCAGCGCCGGGGCGACAGTCGCGTAGCACCGGTCTCGGCCAATTGCAGATGCTAAAGACCGTCCGGTTCGGGTGTGCTTCGCCCGCGCGGCGGCCCGAAAACGGCTAATGCCCACGGATCTGTGCCGCTCGCATCAGAAAATCCGAGCTCTGCAGGACCTTCTCGCGCAGCCGAGGCGGATAGTCGGGCGGCAGGCGGTCGATGAAGCGGGTCACCGCCGCCGCGACTTCGGGCAACGAATGTCCGCGCAACACCTCCTGCACCCAGTTCGCGTCGAAGAACAATGCGCCGGTGCGGTGGACCTCCAGCAGCATTTCCAGCGCCTTGGGCACCAGCGCCGCGGACTGCTCTGCGCGCAACGGATCGTTGAGCAGCCTCAGCCCTGCAGGACCCAGACCTCTCGGCGCCGGTTGGCGGGGTCGGCCAGGGCCCGGAACCAGCGCTCGCGCTCGGCCGCATCGGCCGTGACGGCGCCGCGGACGAATTCGAAGCGCGCCTTGCGGTCCGGATCGGTGATGCGGTCGCGCTGCGCATCGAGCAGACCTTGCTCGCCATCCACACCGCGAAGGGCCAATGCATGGGCGAGCGCGGTTTCGTCGGCTTCGACCAGCGGCAGACCCGGGATGGTCGCTTCGCGTTGCCACAGCGTGCGCAACCAGGCCACCGTCTGCGGCGTGGTGGCCACGTTGCGCAGCGCAGCGAACCAGGTTGACTTCAGGCCGGCCTCGGGCGCCGCGTCGAGGCGGCTGCGCAGCAGGGCCTCCAGATCCGGGGCGCGCTCGGCACGCTGAGCCGGCGTCAGGAAGCGCCACCAGACGATGTTCAGGTCGTACACCCACTCGCCGATCAACTGTGCGTCGCGTTCCGCGCGCAGATTCGGCATGGCCATGTCGTACCAACGGCTCGGCGCGATGCGCCCGGCGAGCATGGCGTCCCAGAGCGCGGACCAAGCGACGCTGCGCTCCAGTGGGTCAACGATGGCGGGCAAGTGGGTTTGCAGATGGACCTGCGAGCGGTCGTCGAGCTCGAACTCGCCGTAGCCCCAGCCCTCGCCGCCCGCCAGCACATAGTCGGGCACGCAGCCTTCGAGCGAACGCGTCAGGTCCACCTCGCGCCCGATCAAGCTCAACCACGATGCGGCGCGGTCGTGCGCGCCGCAGCCGAGCGTGACGCGCAGTTGCTGTGGCCACAGACGGTCTCGCTTCCAGGGGTCGCGCTGCTGCAGCGCCAGCCGTTGCACGCGGCCGTCGTTGACTCTCGAGCACGGTGCGGATCACCGGGCGTCCCGGCTCGTCGACCCACATGCGGCTCCAGTGCCTGAGGTCGAGTTTGGTCCGCCCGGCAAGGGCGGCGATCATGTCGTCCCAGGTCGCGTTGCCGAACGCATGCCGGCGCAGGTAGCTCGCGCACGCCGTCGCGAAACGCCTCCTCGCCCAGCATGGCCTCGAGCTGGCGCATCACCACCGGCGACTTTTCGTAGACGATGTCGCCGTACACGCTGCCTGCGTCGCTCGAGGTTGTCCAACGGCTGACGGATCGGGTTCGCACCGGCCGAGCGGTCGACGTAGTAGGCGATCGCAGTAGTGCGCCAGGAAGAACTGCAGGTCGTGCCGCACCTGCGGGAACTGCGGGACGATCACCTTGTCGGCGATGAAGTTGGCGAAGACCTCCTTGGTCCAGACGTCGTCGAACCAGCGCATCGTGACCAGGTTGCCGAACCACATGTGGGCCGTCTCGTGCGCGATCACGTTGGCGCGCGCGAGCAGCTCCTCCTGCGTCGCCGATTCGTCGAGCAGCACGGACTCGGCCTTGTAGGCGATGTTGCCCGCGTGCTCCATGGCCGCCGGGCTGGAACGCCGGTATCAGCACGAAGTCGAACTTGCCGAACGGATACGCGGATGCCGGTGTAGCGCTCCAGCGCCGTCGAGCGACTGCGCGTGAAGGTCGAACAGCGCGTCGCGGTTGCGCGCGAGCTTGGCGGCGTCGCTCTCGCGATGGAACATGCGCATCGTGCGGCCGCGCGCGGGTGGCGGTCTCGACCTTCATGTCGCCGACGACGAACGCCATCACGTAGGTGGGCAGCGGCTGGGTGGGCTGGAAGCGCACGCGCACCCGGTCGCCCGATCGTGTGCCGATCCCGCTCGGCACCATTGGCCACCGACTGCCACTCGGCAGGGTGTTCCAGCGAGACGGTCCATCGGCCCTTCAGGTCGGGCTGGTCGAAGCAAGGGATCGCGCGCCGCGCATTCGCCGGCACGAACCAGGTGTAGAGGAAGTCGTCGCTGCGGTTGAGCGGCGCGTCGCCGGCGCGAAAGTCGATGCGCACCGTGTTCTCGCCACGACGCAGCCGCGCCGCGGGGATCACGAGATGGCCGTTGACCGCGCGCGTGGGCACGCGACGCCGTTGGAGGTGACGGTCGCCTCGGCTGCGCCCTCGGCGTCGAAGTCGATCACCAGGGGCTTGCGTCCGATCGGCCAGCCGAAAACGCAGCACGTTGGTGCCCATGACCGGTTGCGCCCGGCTCAACGGGATCGACAGGGCCAGCTCGTAGCGTAGGTCGCTGATGTTCTTTGCCCGCGCTGTCGCCAGATCCAGCGCAACGCCTGCGGCGGGTTCACTGGTTTGTGCACTCGCGCAGGTCGACGCGAGCAGGCTCATGACGGCCCCCAACGCCCAGCCGAACCGCCTTGCAGGTTGGATCATTTCCGTGTCCCCTCTGATTGCACAAGGGCGTGTAAGCAGATGGCCACGCCGACCAATCAATTGTGAGTACCAGCGTGTTGAGTGTCATGCTGGTATTCGCGCAGCAGCTGCAATTCACCGCGCGGGCAGCCTGCCGGCGACCACCATCCCCAGCACATTGATCCCCGCCGCCACCCACACCGTGGAGGCGTAGCTGCCGGTGCGGTCGAACAGCGCGCCCGCGAGCACCGGCAGGCCGATCGCTGCCGCGCACCAGGCGATGTAGAGGCGGCCTGCGATGCGGCCGAACTGGTTCTTGTGCCAGTACTGCGCGATCGCGCCGGCGGCGAGCCCCGAGACGATGCCGTAGCCGACGCCGATGAGGCCGAGGGCGAAGGCGGCGCTCGCCGGCGTCGGGGTTCAGCATCAGCAGCACGGCGCCCGCGAGCGAGCACGCATGCGCGCCCACGCCCACGCGCGCGGCCGCGAAGTGATCGACCAGCCATCCGCCGCCGATGCGGGCGGCGCCGACGGCACCGGTGATGAAGGTGGTCGCGCCCACCGCGAACGCCGCGGCGCCGCCGTAGGCCTGCACGATCGCGGCGGCCTGGCTCAGCACCGTGAGGCCGGCCGACGCGGCGAGGAAGAACACCGCCGCCAGCAGGTAGAACGTGCGCCCGAGCCGGCCGCCATCCGGTCACCTTCAGCCTGCGGCGCGGACGTGTCGTGCATCTCGATCGCGCGCGGCCCGCAGCAGGGCCGCCGCGATCGCGCACGCCGCCAGCACGACGACGCCGAGACCCGCGAGCGTGGGCCGCACCCCGAAGACCGCGATCGACCAGCCGAAGACCGGCGCGCCGAGCATCGCGCCGAGCGGGTAGAGGCTCACGACATAGCCGTTGGCGAGGCCGCGGCGCTTGCACCACCGTCTGGTTCACCGCCTGCTGCGAGACGATGAACAGCACGCCCGCGCCCGGCCCGAACAGCACCCCGTAGCCGAGCGCGAACTGCGTGAAGCCCGACGCCGACGCGGCGAGCACCAGCCCCAACCCACTGGTGAGGCCGCACGCGAGCGCGAGCGTCACCGGAGAGAGCCGCCGGTAGAGCTGCGGCGCGAAGTTCATGCCCACCGTGAGCGTGACGGTGGCGAGGCCGAACACGAAGCCCATCTCCGCGCGCGTGGCACCGAGCAGCGCCTCCATCGGCTTGAGGAACACGCTGAAGGCGTAGAGCGTGCCGAACGGCAGATTGACGACGGTCGCGGCGAGGAGTGCGGCGGTGGCGCGTTGGGCTGGGATCACGGTATCCGCGTCAAGGCGGCAGGCCTTCGGCTGGGGGTACCACGACAAGTTCGAGCATGGTGGGGACCTTCGAGAAGCCGTAGAGCTTGAGCATGGTGGCGTTCCTTTGATGAAGCTGTGCTGCTGCAAGGAGTACGACAGACGTTTACTTCACCCAATCGTTGCACCGCAACAAGAACAGGCGCTCTCCGACTTTACGAGGACAGCTCGCGCCGGCTACCAGTTGACCTGCGCGTTCTTAGAAATCCGACATTAGCGCTTCTGCGAGACAGCCCAATCGGCGGGAGGTTCCCCATGGATGCGAGCGACAAGACGCGCGTCGGTGATAGGACGATCGCGCGGCGGTCCATCGTGGTCTCTATGGCAGCGACTGCCTTGCCACTTCCCCTTTCGATCCGTGCGCAGCAAGGCACGACCGTGCCCAGAGTTGTCTGGATCTCCGCCGGTGGATCGCCCAAGGATGAAGCGCAATACGAAAAGCGCATGGAGGCCCGATGGCGCGAGTTGGGCTGGATCTACTCGCGGAATCTTCAATACGAGATCTTTCGGTACAGAAGTGATCCGGCGATATTGCAGCAGCAGACCAAAGAAATCGCCGCAAAGAATTTCAACGTCATCCTGGCAGGCGACAACTTTGCGGTCCAGGGACTGCTGGCCGCAGGGGTCAAATCGCCAGTCGTCGTACAGGTCGGGAGTAGTCTTCAAGAGGCTGGCTGGGTCAAGACGTACGCGCGCCCTGGCGGCCAAATAACCGGACTGGCTTGGGATCAGTCGACGATCATCATGGAAAAGAGCATGCAGCTCTTGCAGCAATTGGTTCCCGGGATCAGGACGATGGGCCAATTTATCCCGTCGTCGATTCCTGGCTACGACACCTACCTGCCTGTGACCGAACAGGCGGCCACCAAGCTGAATCTCAAGCTCGTCAGTGCCAAGGTCGAGGAAGCAGCAGATCTCGAGCCAGCGTTTCAACAACTATTGAGCGGTGGAGCACAAGCGGTCAATATCTGGGGCAGTGGCTTCTCCTACATCTACATGAAGCAATTGATTGAGCTCTGCGGTCGGCACAAGCTGCCTGACATGACCATTTTCCGCGTGGCTGCAGAGACGGGTGCCTTGGCGTCTTATGGCGCCAACATCGAAGACCTCTTCGTCAGAGCCATTGACTATGCGGACAAGATTCTGCGTGGCGCGAAACCGGGTGACCTTCCGGTTGAACTACCCCGGAAGTACGAGTTCATCGTCAATCAGAAGCGCGCGAGTTCGCTCGGGCTCAAGTTGCCGCAATCCGTTCTCGCGTTGGCCGACGAAGTGATTCGATAGGCGACAAAGCGCTGCCGCACGACAGTGGACCGACGAAACCGAGCAGATCACGATGGCCTACTGAGCCAAGGTCAGTTGCGGCAGCTTTCGCAAATCCCTATGCGCGACCTTCTTCGTCTGTTTGTTGAACAGTTCGACGCTGCGCGCAGCGCGAATGCCCACATAGAACCCGTAGTCAAGAATCAACGCCAAGAAGCGCCGACCAGCCTCACCTACCGAGATTCCTTCATTGATGACATGCAAGAGCCGCAGATCGACTAGCTGTAGCAATCTTTGATAGTCTGCATCATCACTCTTAATCTCGACCAGGAATGCGTTCGTCGGTGCTGTTGAATGCAGGTGCTGCGAATGCGCTCGAAGAGCTCATGGAGAGACTCCGCTTCTTCAGAGGCGTCTGAGTCGAGTTCCTTCAGCTTGCCGCTGACAGTCTCCCGATGCAGCAACATTGATGCTGGATACGGACACACGCTTCCCTTCAGCAAGAGACGCCTTAGTCATCGCTTGCCCAAATATGTTCAGCGCGTCCCGCAGCACACCAGCAGCCACCCAACCATTGTGAGAGAACGTCGGAACTAGTGCAAAGCGATCGTATTGAAGCGAGTCCGCAATACACGGCATGCGCATTCAAAATGGATGTGAGGTGCTCAGTCGCTTTTTCTGGAATTGTCAGGTTGTAGTCGAGCTTGATCTCCTGCACATCGTGGGGAATTTGTAGACCCTTCTTAGCCGAGGTATCCCAAGTTTGCGTCAAGCTCTCTATCGCCGACAGCTTGAGATAGATTCCATTGCCACGAGTAACCGAGTAAAGCAGCGCCAGCAGCTTTGGTTGAAGGTCCCGCGCGATCACGTGATAGTCATCCAGGAATACTGCGAGATCCTTTCCGCTTTTCGAAAACTCGTTCAGCGTCCTGCGCACATCAGGCAGAACCTTCTGGATCGCAGCCTCAGTAAGCGGCTCTAAGCTCTGTAGATTCCGCAAGATAGACGTCACAGCGTCTGACAATGCGCCCAATTTGGACCTGGTCTGAGACACGATCTCCAATAGCAGGTCAACTGCGACACCCAGGTCACTACGCTGCGCATAGACCTGCATGTCTACCCATGCCGAGTCCCGATTTCGCTGCGCTCTGAAATGCAGCGCATAGAGCAAGAGGCTGGACTTGCCGGCGCCGCGGCGCCCAAACACGACGTGATTCGCCGCCGAGATGATCTGCTCCTCCGCACCTGAGACAGACTTTGTATATCGGGCGAAGAAGTCGTCTTGGAAGCTGTGCCTGTTTATGTTGAGACTCTCGGACAGAGTTCGCAGGAGCAATCTTCCCTCTGCACTCTGCAATGGATTCGACTTCGCAGCCCGTACGATAGTCGCTCGTGGTCCTTCTTCCTCGGCTCCGACCACTTCCTCGCGCACCGCCTCAAGCAAACGAAACATCCGGTCCGTGGGGTTGGCAACCTTGATTAGTAGGAGGTCGCCGTCTGGCCGGCCTTTCGTCTCCTTGTCTACTCCAAGCAGACCGCTTCGCTGCTCAAAGAGACTGAGCAACCTTTGAAGGACCGTGCTGTTAGTGGGTTGCTCCATGATCTCAAAACTCACACATGAAATCTTCTTGCCCGCAGGTATGTCCTGGCGTGCGTTAGGAAGGCGTCCACGAGTGCTATCGCGTCCGCCACAGAGATCGCAAGGTCTGCTTGATCCGCGCTGTGATCATAGTCGCACAGATTTCGATCATCTCGGAGCACGCGCAATCGATTGGCGTATGTGGCTCTATCGGGAAAGTCGTCGGGCAGTTCCGCTATCTTCTCGTGGTCCTTGGTCTCTTGACTGTACGCACCCTTCGTCGCGAGGCGCACCGCGCGGGAGACTCCGTACGCTCCGTAGTACGCGCGGGAAACAACTTGTCTCCAATGGGCGTTGGACGTCGTTCGGGCAAAATTGTGGTGCTGCTCTCCCAAGGAGAAGAGCTGAACGACGTTTCGCTTGACCTCGGCCTCGATCGCCTTCGCGCTCTTCTTGCTTAGTACACCCGAAAGCTCGTTCCGGATCTCAACGACGTTCTTGTTGAGTAGAAGGATGTGCGGGGACTTCATGTACCGCCTAGCATCGCTTTGTGGGGTTCTCTTCTCTAACAGGATACCTCAGCCCACCCAATTC